>JAPPLM010000007.1 GCA_028874195.1 Chloroflexota bacterium | reverse complement strand
CTGCTCCTCTCTACGACAGTATACATCCGTACATGCTATTTTTGAGACAGCCTCCGTGGGAGAGGGTTAGAGCCTGCCCCGTACTTGATACGGGGGTGAGGGGTCTCTTCAAGTGTGCAGCCAGTATCCCAACGGAACTGCTTGCGCCTATATGGGGTGCTCAGGACTCCGCTAGGTGGGGGAATTCAATTGGCAATGCGTCCATTGCAATCTGACGCGTCAAATTGCCTAACTGTAAGGAGGGATTCACATGAGAGTAGGCTTTGGTCAGTTCAAAGACCCGTCGCCGGAGTATCTGCAATTCGCCGCGCAGTACGGTGCGACCGACGTGCTGCTCAACACGGCGAATCTGCCGGGCGAAAACGGGCGCTGGGAGCTCGACGACCTCGTCAAACTCCGCAAGGAGATCGAGCAGTACGGCTTGAAGCTCACGGCCCTGGAGAACGTGCCGGTTGAGTTCTACGACCACGTGATGCTGGGCGGTCCGCGCCGGGACGAGCAGATCGAGAACATGGTCGCCACCATTCGCAACATGGCGCGGGCGGGCATCCCCATCTTTGGCTACCATTGGATGCCGTCGCATGTCTGGCGCACCACGCCTGCCACTATCCGCTGCGGGGCTGTGGCTACGGCGTTTGACTATGCGGAGGCGCAGCAGAGGCCGATCTCTCACGGCCGCGAGTATACCGAAGAGGAAGTCTGGGAAAACCTGGAATACTGGATCAAGCTCATCACGCCCATCGCCGAGGAAGAGGGCATCCGCTTAGGCATTCACCCCTGCGACCCGCCCATGGAGCGGCTCGGCGGCATTCCCTTGCTTTTCAGAAACTTCGCTTCCTACAAACGCCTGATCGAGATCTATCCTTCCGACTACAACGCGATCGAGTTTTGCCAGGGCACGTTTGCCGAGATGCAGGGTGAGGACATCTACGAGATGATCCGCTACTTTGGCGAGCGCAAGAAGATCCTCTACGTCCACTTCCGCAACGTCTCGAGCCCCGTGCCGAAGTTCCAGGAGGAGTTCATCAATACCGGCTACGTTGATATGCACAAGACGATGCAGATTTACCACGAGGTGGGCTTTGACGGCTTCTTCATCGACGATCATGTGCCGCAAACCGACGGCGATTCCGCCTGGGGCCACCGCGGCCGCGCCTTCGCCAACGGCTACATCCAAGCGCTGATTGACGTGGTGACGAAAGAGGGGGATTAGCGGTAGGGTGCGCCCTGGAGGCAACCGTCTACAGGTCTTGGAAGGTGTAGGTTACGCGTACTATCGTAGCGAAGGCGGAGTGTCGGCGTCGGAGCGGTCGCGCATGAAGTAACCCTCGAGCAAACCTTCAATACGTGCTACCCGCTGCCCAAGGTCGGCCACCTGTCCCTGCAAGCGGATCACAAGTCCGCCGACGGCTACCGCCGCAATAACCACCGTCGCTAGTGTAGCCAGGAATTCAAGGTTCATCGCCTACATGCCTTGCGTCGCTTCCAGGCGCCGTGCACAATCACAACAGCGAATTGCCCGCACCAACCGCGTCAGCCGCAGTGTCGTTGATTCGGAAAACGAGATGCAATCCGCAGAGACACTGTTGCTGACCGCATGCCTACCTAAAATCAAAGCTATCGGCGACTGCCCAAATGGGTTACTTTAGCGCCGCCGAGGGTTTATATGTTCGTAGTACAGCATATGTGCACCTAATGTGTATAGTCCGCTATCTGGAACTACATTCCAGACCAGCGCTGATTGCGTCACGAGATGGTGGTTCCTAATCTTCGCGAGCGCATCGCAGCGCCGTCCTAGACGCCGTGAAGCGGGGGACAAGCCCCCGCGCTACGAATGTCGAACATGATTCGAGCGTACACGGTGTTGAAAGCACAACCCAATTCCGGTTTTCTAGTGGTTTCTTAGGAGCGCCTATCTTTCAACTAAAGGGGTAAGGAGAGAACATGTCCACGGAATCCACCGCCTCTCAACTGCACAACTCGTCCCTCGTCATCGACTCCCACAACGACGCCATCGTCGCCTATCTGCTGCGCAATGGGGAAAGCATCGCCGGGCCGGAGGCGCCGGCGCGCTCGGAGCCGGAGAGCGTGGTGGCGTTCTTACGGAACCTGTCGATACCCAGAGGGCACGAGATGCAGGTCAACCTGCCCAAGCTGCGCGCCGGCGGCATCGACGTGGTCTATTGCGCGGTCGACGTTACCCGCGCCTGGGGCAATCACCTGCTGTACGCCATGGATGCTTTCGGCTGGTTCTTGGCGGAGGTGGACGCTCATGCCGACCAAATTGCCATTGCCACCACGGCGGACGAGATTGAGTCCATTGTTGCCAGCGGCAGGATTGCCGCCGTGCTCACTATAGAGAACTCCGAGGTGCTGGAGCGCAGCCTCTGGGTGCTGCCGGTGCTGCACCGTCTCGGCGTGCGTTCCATGACGCTCACGTGGAGCTACCGCGCCCACGCAGCAGACGGCGCCTTTGAAAACGTGACTCGCGGCGGCCTGACCCACTTTGGGCGCGATCTCGTGCGCTCCATGAACGAACTCGGCATGATCGTGGACATCTCTCATATCAGCGACCAGGGCTTCTGGGACGTGATGGGGGTGACGACCGCGCCGATAATCGGCTCCCACAACGCCTGCCGAGCGCTCTGCGAGCACCCGCGCAATCTCACCGACGACCAGATCCGGGCCGTGGCGGACAACGGCGGGGTGATCGGCGTGACCTATGTGCCGTCATTCATGGATGCGGACGAAAGCAAGCACACAGTGGAGCGGTTACTCGACCATTTCGACCACATCGCCCAAGTGGGCGGCACGGACTGCGTCGGTCTGGGTTCGGACTTCGACGGCGGCGGGGACGTGGTGAAAGACGCCACCGTGGTGCCGCAGATCACCGAGGGCTTGCTGCAACGCGGATGGAAAGAGGACGACCTGCGCAAAATGCTGGGCCTCAACCATCTGCGCGTCTTCCGGCAGGTCTGTGGGTGAGCGCCCCCAAGTTCCGCGGCGGCTGTGCTAACCGTGGAAGTACGGGATGCCGCGTCTGGCCAGGCGAATATTCTCTCCTAGTGGAGACCTTCCGTCATTCCGGCGAAAGCGCGCCCCCGCGCGGGGGCGAGGAATCCAGAGGTGCTTGTATGGCTGAAAATAGCGTGACATCAATTTTTTCACCCCCATCCCAGCCTTCCCCGTCGAGGGGGAAGAGGTTTCGCAAAGGTCTCCTAGTGGGAGAGGCTATGGCTTGTCCCGTACTTGATACGAAGGAGTAGTGCTCGTGAACGCGCGGCGGCTTGGGCTGTTTGGGCTTGTTTTTGGCGGTGGCATCCTGCTCCTGCGCTGGGTGCGGCAGTGGGCCGGCGACCCGCCGGTACAGCGCGCCTCGCATAAGGAGGCAATCGAGCCGCCGGAATTGGTGGAACGCTACAGCCGCTTCATGGGCACGCTCCCCATGCGGCTCACGCGGGCGTCCCTGGCCCGCTATGTCACCGCTTCTCCCCACTGGCGCATTCTCGACGTCGGGTGCGGGCCGGGATGGTTTCCGCTCGAAATTGCCGAACTCCTGCCGGACGCCGTGATCGTCGGCGCGGACCTCTCCCATCCCATGACGGTAGTGGCGGCCAGGCATACCCAAGCCGCTGACCAAGCGGACAGTGTGGCCTTCACCTAGGCGCGCGGCGAGGTCTTGCCGTTCGCCGACGGCGTGTTCGACTGCGTCGTGAGCACCCTCGCCCTCCATCACTGGCAAGACCCGGTGGCCGTGCTGAAGGAGTTGCAGCGCGTCGCGCAGCCCGCGGGCCGGATCATCGTCTTCGACACGCGGCGCGACATTCACTCCTGGCTCTGGACGGCGCTCAAGGTGGGTCAGACCTTCGGCGAACATCTGCAACTCTGCGAGAACGACGAGCCGTCGGCGTCCATCAGCGCCTCGTACACCGCGTCTGAACTCCAACGCCTCGCGCTCCAAGCCGGCTGGGAACGGGCGCAGATACGCACCAAGCTCGGTTGGCTCATGCTGGAGCGCCTCCCCGCGCAATCGGCAGCCTTCCCCGTGCCGCCGACCCTACGCCGCCAGCGGAACGGTATGCGGTAAGGATGCAAGGCCAGCCGCGACGCCGGACGCAGTGTTACCGTTAAGGTATGCACCGCACCTTGCAACACACGAGGGCATGCTATGGATATGGATGCGAATGTGATTTTCGAGACGAAGAGACTCACGCTTCGGAAGTGCACGCCAGAGGATCTCGCATTCTTCGAAGAGATGCTTGGTGACGCGGAGACAATGCGATTCTTTGGTCAGGGGAAACCACTCTCATCTGCCGAAGCAGAAGCGTGGCTGGACTCTTGTATCCGTCATTGCCAGCGGCATGGCTGGGGTCCCGGTATGCTGGTTCGCAAGGTGGACGGAGCGGTAGTGGGGCTTGGTGTCCTCACGTACATGCAGCACGATCCAACGTCTGAAGAAGGTGACTTGATCTTCGTCGTACGAAAATCCCATTGGGGCCAAGGCTATGCAACGGAGTTCGCCCGCGCCGCCACCGCCTACATGCTTAAACACACGACAATTAAGCGCGTTATCGCCACAGCCATGCCCGAAAACCGGGCATCGAATCGGGTCCTCGTCAAGGCTGGTTTGCGATTCACCGGCTACGATTCCGAATCCAACCGGAACTGCTATATTGCTAAGATTGAAGACCTTGGCTGACCTGAGTCGAAGTACATTTCACTCGTGACTCACATCTGCTGTTGCCAGAACTACGCTCAAGAAGCAAGTGGCTCATGCCACGAGCGAGGTAGCCTCCGTTGTTGTCTCCACGGGCGAAACGATAGAATACAGAGGTAGGGTGTCGAATTCCGGTAGAGAGACTTAGCATGATCGCGATTATTGACTACGGCGCGGGGAATCTGCGCAGTGTGAGCCGGGCGGTGGCGTTGTACACGCCGGACTTTGTGGTGACGCAGGACCCGGCGGAGGTGGAGCGCGCCGCGGCGGTGATACTGCCCGGCGTGGGCGCGGCGGGCGATACCATTCGCGGGCTGGAGTGGCACGGCATGATCGACGCGGTGCAGGCGACGATTGCCTCCGGCAAGCCGTATTTCGGCATCTGCATGGGCCTGCAGGTCTTGCTCACAGAGAGCGAGGAAGACGGCGGCACGCCCTGCCTGGATATCTACTCCGGCATCGTGCGGCGGTTCCCCAAGGGACTTACCGTGCCGCACATGGGCTGGAACCAGGTGCGGCAGACTCAGGAGCACCCCATGTTCGCCGGTATCCCGGACGACGCCTATTTTTACTTTGTGCACTCGTACTACACCGATCCGGCAGACGCCGCGCTGACGGCCGGCGCCACCGACTATGGCATCACCTTCCCCAGCGTGCTCGCGCAGGAGAACGTCTTTGCGACCCAGTTTCACCCGGAAAAGAGCGCCGGCATGGGGTTGCGGCTGTATGAAAACTTCGTGGCTTGGGCGACGGGCGCAAGGCCCGGCATGGCAAGCGGCGTTAGCGTTGGGCCATAGGTGACGTCTAAGAGCCTTGTCCGAGCCGGGCGCAGTTACTTGAACTAAAGAGGCGGGGGACAATCCCCCGCGCTACGAGGAACCCATGTGAAGTGAACGTGCGCTCGTAGGTGGACGCTGAATTTCTGTGGGAGGTTACACTCTCTGCACTTCACCACACCAGCGGCGCACATAGTGAGCGAAGAAAGACATGCAAGTCATTCCCGCGATTGACATCAAAGACGGCGCGGTAGTGCGTCTCTTCAAGGGCGATTTCGCGCAGCACACCGTCTTTTCCCACGATCCGGTGGAGACCGCCCGCGGCTGGCAGGAGCAGGGCGCGGCGCTGCTCCACGTGGTCGACCTGGACGGCACCGAACGCGGCAACAGCCGCAATCTGCCGGTGGTGGCCGCCGTGGCGAAGGCGCTCGATATTCCAGTGCAGATGGGCGGCGGCTTGCGCGACCTCGCCGCCATAGAGAGCGTAGTGGCAGCCGGTGTGGCGCGCATTGTCTTGGGCACGGCGGCGCTGGAACAGCCTGAACTGGTGGCCGAGGCGTGCGCGCGGTACCCGGGTCGGGTGGTCGTCGCGCTGGACGCCCGCAACGGCAAGGTGGTGACCCACGGCTGGCAGCAGGAAAGCGCCGTTGACATGTTCGACCTGGCGCACCGGATGGTGGAGGCGGGCGTGAGCCGGTTCCTGTATACTGACGTGGAACGCGACGGCACCCTTAGCCAACCCAATTTTGCGGCTACGGGCGCGCTGGCGCGGGCCGTGAGCGTGCCGGTGATTGCATCCGGCGGCGTTGCCAGCCTGGAGCACCTCACACGGTTGACGACGCTCGGCGTGGAAGGAGCTATCGTCGGCGTGGCCCTCTATCGCGGGGCGTTTACGCTGCCGGAGGCATTGGCAGCGCTATGCAACTTGGGGTAGCAGGCGGCGAATAAGGGAAACTTCTTCATAATTCTTGTGATGACAGGGCAGCAGCTTTGATGTTCGATCGCTTTTGGAGCCATTAACGTTAGTGACCAGCAGTGTCAGACAAGTGGGCACTTGGGTTTCTGCTTACAATCGCTTGACACCTTTTCTGAGAATTGCTAGTATGTAGATACAGCCCTTATCCGCTTAGGCGGTAGGGTGGAAACCGCTCAAAGAGCGGTTTCTGTCTTTAATTGGTCGAATGGAGTGTAGCATGACGACAAACGTATATGTCGACGGCTTCAATCTCTATTACCGTGCGCTAAAAGGCAGACCTTTCAGATGGCTGGACTTATGCAAACTCTCAGAGGTGCTTTTTCCGCGAGACACTATCAAGCAAGTGTGTTATTTCACGGCATTGCTTGATGCACGGCCAAGCGACCCGGCCCAGCCTCAGCGCCAGCAAGTTTACCTTAGGGCGCTGGCTACTCTGCCGAATCTTGAGGTGTATTACGGCACGTTTCGTTCCCGCACCAAACATCGGCCGCTGGTCAAGCCAATAGTGGGATTGCCAGAAATAGTTGAAGTGAGAGATTCGGAGGAAGAGGGATCTGACGTGAACCTCGTAACCAGACTATTGGTTGACGGGTTCAATGGCGAATATGAACAGGCAGTCGTGATTTCAAACGATTCAGACTTTGCCAGCGCCATACGCTACGTGCGGGATAGCCTGCATCTTCGTGTAACAGTTGTTAATCCTGACCGAAAGAACAGGACGCACAAGGACCTTAAGAACGCGGCAACATATGTCAAGAGGCTTTGGAAGAGTCATCTGCGGCAAAGTCAGTTTCCGCATTCGCTGGCCGATGCGCATGGCACAATCAGAAAGCCAAATAGCTGGAAATAGCCGTGGCCCGGTAGATACGCCTGCAAAACGAGGGTTTATCGAGGGGGCAATCGTCGATGTGGCGCTCTATCGCGGGGCGTTCACACTACCCGAAGCGCTGGCAACGGTTCGGGAAGCGCTGGGCTAGCCAGAATCCCGCCCTTGCTTATTGCTGAAACCAGTTCTTGCTGAGGGCGAAGTCCTAGCGGCACATGTGCAGCAGCGGAGACTCGTAATACGTCGCCGCGCTGATGCTCGCCAGCACCGTACCGTCGCCCTGTTCCACAAACCAGTTGACATACGGGATGTGGAGATCGCCTGCAAAGTCAACCTCCCACACCGGATTCTGCCTGCGGATCGAGTACGCCGAGGTCAAACGCGCAGCGAATTTGCCTGCGGAAAAGTCTTCATCCAGCCGGATACGCGCCGCCCGGCAAGAGGTGATCTGAGAGAGGTGCGCGTGCACTGCCGCAAGTGCCGCTTCTTTGCTATTGACAGGACTCCCTGCCTGGGCCTGCACGTCACGTTGGCGCGCTGTCTCGCTCCCCTGGAATTCCATTCCATTGCCGCACGCAGCCAGCAGCAGGACAAGCAGAATACAAGCCAGCGCACGGTAAGAGTGGCAAGCGGCTTCATGCATCACGCTTCTCCATCTATTCCTCCTTCCCGTATTGTACTGCCTACCGGACTCGTGATGACATGTACGCTCGGATATGATAGAAACGGGACGTAGGAATGGAGGATCCTCAGACTCTGTGACAATTGCAATTACATACACAAGAGGTTCATTCATAAAGCAGAGGAGCACTACCCCATGGCCGGTCTGACGCAAGCGCAACTCGAACAATTCGCGGAGCAGGGATACGTCGTCGCAGACAATGTCCTCGACCCCGAGGAAGACCTGGCGCCGGTGATGGCGGAGTACGGCGAGGTGCTGGACGGCATCGCCCGCGATCTCCACGCCGATGGCGTCATTTCTTCCATCTATGCCGACCTGCCGTTCGACCAGCGGCTCATCCAGATCTGCGACGAAAGCCGCCAACTCTTCACCCAGCCGTTCGACATTTCGCTGCCCCAAAGCGCCGAGCGCGCCGACGCGCCCATGCACACGGGCCCGGCCGTTTTTGGCTTGCTCATTAACTCACGTCTGCTCGATTGCGTGGAGAGCATCATGGGGCCCGAAATCAACTCCAACCCGATACAGCATGTGCGCATGAAGTTGCCCCTCCACGCGGTGCACACCGAGGGGCGGTCCGGTCTGGCCGGTCCCACGCCCTGGCACCAGGATAACGGCGTGGTGGTGGAGGCGGCGGACGAGACCGAGATGCTGACGGTGTGGCTGCCCTTGAACGATGCCACCATCGAGAATAGCTGCCTGAACGTGGTGCCCTACTCCCACCGGGACGGCCTCGCCGTGCACTGCCCGGGCACAGGCGGCCTGAGCATACCGGAAACGCAGATGGACGTGGCAAAGGCCGTGCCGCTGCCTATGCAGGCCGGCAGTGTGCTCTTCATGCACCGCAGGACCATGCACTGCTCATATGACAATAAGACAGAAGACGAGGTGCGCTGGAGTTTCGACCTGCGCTACCAGCCCACCGGCCAACCCTCCGGCCGTCCGGTCTTTCCCGATTTCGTGGTCCGCAGCCGCGCCAACCCGGAGACAGAAGTCCGCGACCCGGCCGCTTGGGTCCAGCTTTGGGAAGAAGCGCGTGTTCGGCTGGCCGCTTCCGCCAAACAGAAGTTCAACCGTTGGTCCGCCGATCATCCCGTGTGCGCCTAACGCGCCAAAGTGCGGGACAGGGTAGATCCGTTCCGAATGACGGCGGTCGGATTCGCTCTTCCTTTCCCGTAGCGCGGGGGCTTGTCCCCCGCAAAACCACCGCTGTTTGAACGAATAGGCAGCCGATCCGTCACTCCGGCTTTCGCCGGAGTCCAAGGCGTGCGATCAACGAAGAAGGATTCCCGTTCCATACCAAAAGTGGGGCAGGCTCTTTTCCAGATTTACCATACTGCCATCTCAGTCAGTTTCCCGGTTATTGCTTACAACTTACGGCCTCTGCCTTTAGCCGCAGTGCGGGTCTTTTCCCTGCTCCGAATTGTCCCTTGAGGGCTTGCCTAAAGTACTCCGGTTGTATTACTTTGGTACAAGACAAGGAGTAGAAGGCCAAGAGTAGAGAATCCTGGCAGCAAACGCAAGGAAATGTGCAAACGGTTCACGTGGGAAGTCTAGGAGCAGCAAGAAATGGCCGGCCTGACGCAAGCACAACTCGATCAATTGAGTGAAAAGGGTTACGTCGTCGTAGAAAACGTCCTCGATCCCGAGGAAGATCTGGCGCCGGTGATGGCGGAATACGGCGAGGTGCTGGACGGCATCGCCCACGAACTCTACGCGGAGGGTGTTCTTTCCTCGACGTACGCCGACCTGCCGTTCGACCAGCGCCTTATTCAGGTGTGCGATGAGAGCGGCCAGATTTTCGCCCAGCCGTTCGACATCTCACTGCCGCAGAAAGCCGAGGGAGCCGATGCGCCCATGCACACCGGACCGGCCGTCTTCAATCTGCTCACGAACCCCCGTCTCCTCGATTGCGCAGAGAGTATAGTGGGGCCTGAGATTCTCTCCAATCCCGTGCAGCATGTCCGCATGAAGCTACCGCGGCACGTCGTCCACGTGGAGAATCCGAGCAACCTCTCCGTGGCCGTGCCCTGGCACCAGGACAACGGCGTGGTGGTGGAAGAGGCCGACGAGACCGAGATGCTGACGGTGTGGCTGCCCTTGAACGACGCCACCATCGAGAATAGCTGCATGTACGCCGTGCCCTACTCTCACCGCGAAGAGGAACTCGCCGTACACTGCCCGGGCGTTGGCGGCGTCTGGATTCCGGAAAAGCTCATAGACGTTGAAAACGCCATTCCCCTGCCCATGAAGGCGGGCAGCATCCTGCTTATGCACCGCAAGACTATGCACTGCTCCTACGACAACAAGACCAAAGATCAAGTGCGTTGGAGCTTCGACTTGCGCTACCAGCCCGTCGGCCAACCCACCGGCCGCCCGGTGTTCCCGGATTTCGTGGCCCGCAGCCGCGCCAATCCGGAGTCGGAACTGCGCGATGCCGACACGTGGACCCAAATGTGGGAAGACGCCCGCCCGAAACTGGCCGCCTCCACCACCAAGAACTTCAACCGCTGGTCGTCGGATCATCCAGTGTGCGCCTGACGAACAGTTTCTGCTAAATAAGCCGAACATACGGTAGGTTGGCAGTAGTTCCCTTGACCAAGCGGGTAGACATCCTTCATCTTCCCGTAGCGCGGGGGCTTGTCCCCCGCTGGGAAATTGCCCCGAGAGCAGTGGGGGCGGTCTATCCGTCACTCCGGCGAAGGCCGGAGTCTAGGGTACGCGGAAAGGATGGATTCCCGCTTGCGCGGGAATGACGATATTGGCGCAGGTAAACCCTGAAAGCCGTGCACCGCCTTTTCTTGCCCACTCTGGTCGTAGCGCGGGGGCTTGTCCCCCGCTCCGTGATCTGTTTGCCTCACGCATGAAGATGGATTCCCGCGCCGTATCGCGTGTGGGGCAGGTTTCGCGTGGGAATCACGATAGCCAAAGGTACTCCCACTACGGGCGGTACTCCACAATAAGGGTTTACCCTGTGAAGTCGGACGTTCTGTATTACTACACAAAACACACGCGCTTCACCGATCCGAGCGAATATGCCAATCATCTCGCTGCTCTGCCGGCAGATATGGACGCACTGCACGCGGCGCTTGGCGGCCTGCTGATACACATTTGGAAAGTGCAAAAGCATCACCCGGATCTCCTAGCGAAACGGTCTGGAGAAATCAAGATCCGTCATGTCCAGCGCATGGTCGGGTCACTACTCGCTCTTGATGACCGCCCGCTCAGCACTACTCGCGCTGAGTCGCGCCGCCTCATTGTCGATTGCCGCCACTTCGCCGCGCTGCTCTGTGCAATCCTGCGTCAGAGAGGGATACCGGCGCGCAGCCGCTGGGGGTTCGCCACCTATCTTGAAACGACGCACTATCAAAACCACTGTCTCTGCGAATACTGGAGCGTCGCAGAGGGTCGCTGGGTTTTGGAAGACCCCGACCTGAAGCTGCACGACGTGCCGCCGGATCAGTTCATTACTGCGGGGCGAGCCTGGCAGATGTGCCGCGAGGATCAGAGTAACGGCGCCCTTTTCGGCTTTGGCCGCCATCCCCGCGGGCAAGGATTAGCCAAAGTTCGCGGCATCCTGGTGAGCGACTTCGCGGCCCTCAATGGCTTTGAGATGCTCTCTGATGACTGGTGGGGAATGCACTTGAAGAATAACAGGGATGTGACAAAAGCCGACACCGCTCTGCTTGACCGCACTGCCGCTTTGGCAATGACGGATGCAGCCTTCGCCGAGCGGCGGGAACTGTACGAGAGCAGCGAAGCATTGCGCGTGCCGGTCGTTATCGAGACACACGCTGCGGGTAGCAGCCGCCATCTTCTCATCGACTGGCAGAATGAGGACTGAATGGTGCCGCCGCCGCTCTGATTGGACCGCTCTGTTAAAGGGATGCCAGTCCTTCTACTCACTCGAAGGCTCACTCATGTCGGCAGTATTGCCTTGTGCACTCAGGAGAAATGGAGTATCTCTTTATTATTGATCGCTGTTCTTTTTCCCAAATAAGACGATCTCTCACACCACAGGAGTATTCCACCATGAAGATCACGTCAGTCGAGACTTTTGCCGCGCCGATCACATCGCGCGACGTGCTCATCGTAAGAATCAACACGTCAGAAGGCATCAGCGGCATTGGCGAGGCGTACCCGGTGGGGCCCAACCGGGCGGTGGCGGCGGCCATTGACGACTTTGCCGACTGGATCGTGGGCAAAGACCCGCGCGACATTAACGCCATCTGGTATCACATGTACGTACACTCGCGCTTTCCCGGTGGCTCGGTGATTAACGCCGCCATCAGCGGCATCGACCATGCCCTGTGGGACATCAGCGGCAAGGCGGCGGGGCAGCCGGTGTATCGCATGCTGGGCGGCAAGTGCCGCGACCGCATTCGGGTTTATCAGGGATGCGGTGGGGCGACACCGGAAGACTGCGCGGAGAACGCGAAGACGCTCGTAGCAAAGTACGGCTACACCGCGCTAAAGATGGCGCCGCATCCGCCCAACGCCAGCCAGATGTCGTGGAACGCCGTGGTAGCCGCGGCCGGCGAGCGCATCGCGGCGGTGCGCGAAGCGGTGGGCCCGGACGTGGATATCGGCCTAGATCCCCACGCGAAGATCTTTGAACCGGCCCGCGCCCTGGAAATGGCGGCGGCGGTGGCGCCCTCGCAGCCGTTCTTCTTCGAGGAGCCGCTGCGGCCGGAGAACATCGACGCCATGGCTTGGTTCGCGCAGAAATCGCCCGTGGCGGTCGCCACCGGCGAGATGCTCTACACGTCGTTCGGCTTTCGCGAGCTGCTGGAGAAGCAGGCGGCGACTATTATCCAGCCGGATATTTGTGTCTGCGGCGGCCTGACCGAAATGCGCAAGATCGCGGCGCTGGCCGAGGCGCACTACGTCAAGGTCGCGCCCCATAATCCGCTGGGGCCCGTGGCAACCGCCGTGAACGTGCACTTTGCCGCCGCAACCCACAACTTCATCATCCTGGAGTACCACGCCGACGACGAGTCGCCGCGCAAGGACATTCTGGATGAGCCGGTCAAACTCAATGACGGATACCTGGAGATTCCCGAGAAGCCCGGCTGGGGCATCGAACTGAACGAGGACTACGTGCGCGGCCAGCCGATACGCTCCTGGCACCGGCCGTTCGACGTGGGTCCCGATGGCTCAGCAGCGTTTATCTAAATTGACTGCACGGACGAGAAAGAGCTTGAGTCTGCGTGCGGTTAGGGAATGGTTCGCCTTAACGGGGGGCGGACGTGTGTGCAAATGCGGTTGGATGCTCCGCCAGCCAGTCTCGAAGCGCGCCCCTCACCTCATCTTCCGATAGAGCATTGTCACCAAAGAGGGAGATAAGGTTACATGCTCGCGCCCAAAGTTTGGCATCATAGGACTGCGCCGCGCCTTGCGACTCATTGGCAAAATACGCAGTCTTAGACAACAGCCACGCGGATAGCTCCTGCAAAGAGAGTGCCTCATCGAGGTAACTCTGCACTTTAGCGCTTACTGTCTCAGGTGGATCTGATTTCATGCCTTCTACTCGCTTGGATGAGCCTGGCAGTTTAGTGCGGTGGAACCAGTTCTAGTAGGTCGCCCGGCCGCCGCTGAGATCGAAAACCGCGCCGGTGCTGAAGGAGCACTCAGCCGACGCCAGCCACGCCACCATTGCCGCTACCTCGCTGATCTCGCCGCTGCGCTTCATAGGGATGCGCGCCAGCAGCATGTCCATCTGCGTCGCTGTAGTCTGCTCCCAGATGGGCGTACGCACCACCGCGGGTGTGAGGCAGTTCACGCGGATGCCGGTCTCTGCTAGTTCTTTGCCGAGTGATTTTGTCAGGCCGATGATGGCGGCTTTCGTGGCGGAATACGGCACCATGTTCGGGTTGCCCTCTTTGCCCGCGATGGACGCCATGTTGACGATGCGGCCGTAGTCACGGTCCAGCATGTAGGGAATGGCCTGCTGGCAGAAGAGGTACGTGCCGCGCAGGTTCACCTGGTAAACACGGTCAAGTTCGCTCACCGGCAATTCCCACAGCGGCGCGGTGTTTCCGATGATGCCGGTGTTGTTGATTAGCACGTCGATGCGGCCCCATGCGTCCAGGGTCTGCGCAATCGCGCGCTCCGCGGTTGTCTCCTCGGCGGAGTCGCCGGCAACAGCCAGCACAGCATGGCCTTGCGCCGCAAGTTCTGCCACGGCTTGATCTGCCACCGCACCGTCAATATCGGTAATGAGCAGCCGCGCGCCCTCGTTCCCCAGCCGCTCGGCAATGCCCAATCCGATGCCGCTGCCCGCGCCGGTGACAATGGCTACCTGGTTCTCAAAGCGACGCACGCCACATCCTTTTCGTGAAGGACCGAACTCGCTTCACGCTTTAGGCTGACAGTTCCAGCTATTTATCTATGCATTTCTTGTGCGTCCACTATTGTACCGGAAGGGGGCACGATATATCGTGCCCCTACACGTTACGTTGCTGAGGCCGCGCCACCGTTCCGTCACTCCGGCGGAGGCCGGAGTCCAGGGATGGCGTGCAGGAGGAGTCGTTGAGGCGTGTGGTTGGGTAGGCGCCTCAATCGAAAAGGAAGATGGATTCCCGCGTGCGCGGGAATGACGGCCAAATGTCGCGCGACACAAATGGCCATTAACTGCCCCAAAAAGAAGACGGTCTCAATCTGAATCCGCCTTCATTTGACCTAGGTCATTAACCCAAGTGCCTGCCTTGTTGACGCGAGCCAAAGCCGCTTAGTACCATGAAATTGGTCGCGCTTGCGGTGGCCGTCTTGGGGAATCGTCTAATGGTAGGACAGTGGATTCTGGATCCATAAGTCCAGGTTCGAATCCTGGTTCCCCAGCCAAATTCCTAATTCTTACGCCTAGCGCAGCGCGGAGCAGACATCACTCCTTCTCCCGGCTCTCACTACTTCGGATTTGCCGTTTACTTGGGCCCCAAACTTGCCGCCTAGGATTCGTGAACCAGTTTCCAGTTTGGAAAAGGGACGGCTCAATTACAGGCGTGGACATGGAAGACGCTTCCAGTTGATCGATTCCAAACAATCGCAAAGCGGCTGAACCGCTGGAGACAGAGTGCCCACCAACAAGACGCAAGCGAAAGAGACGCCACACGAGCGTGCAGTCTCCATTCTGGAGACCCATATCAGGGAGGGCCTTGGCGGAGACCTGTCGGCTACCGCAATCTGCAATGAATGTAGCGAAGCACTTCCTATCAACCTAGTGAAAGACGCGGCGACCGTCGCAAGGAATATAAGAGTTGGAACAGTTCGCCCCGACCTAACTGCATTTGACACAGAAGGGAATCCTATCAGATTCATAGAAGTCGTGGACAAGCACGCCCCCGAAAGTAATGTCCACGAATATGCAGTGGGGAACGACATTGAAGTCGTAGAGTTCCATTTGAATGCACCACGAGAATTCGTTGGGTATCGACGCAACCCCGCTCTTGATGCCTCGCTGACCGTAAAGGCAAGGCTTGAGGATCTTGTCGCAAAGCGGTTGGAGATAGACGCGCACAACTTGCTTTGCCAGCGACCTAAATGCGAAGACTGCTCAACTCCGCTACCGCTGCGCACGATAGTTGTCAGTGTCAAGGACTGTTGGAAGTGTGGCCAGAACGTCAGTGTCGCTACGGGCTACAAAGACGGCCAAGCCCTAGAGCAGGATGAATTCACCAAAGAGGAGTTGGAATTTGTCCGAGACAGTGGCGTGATCCTTGAACGAAGATTCAGTGCCACTGTCGGAGCAAAGTACTTGGCCAACGTCTGTACCAGTTGTGACCAGATACAAGGGAACTGGTTTCTATACCAGGACCCTTACCATGACAGGTTTAACCTGCCTCAGGCGGAAAAAGAGTCATACGGTCCCTGCGACAAATGCGCAACACGGATTTGCTTGACCCACGGCGAATTCTTTGACTACGACGGTGATAGGGAATGTCCTCACTGTGTGGCAGAAGCGGAAAAGGTAATGTGTCCGCACAATCCAGAAAGGGAATGTTTCTATCCAAACAGATGCAAAGAGGAAGGGTGCTACTTCAAGTACCGAGCATATTACTAGTGCACGGCAAGCTTGGTAGCGATGCAAGGAACTACCAGGCCGCACCGTGAGAATCACTATCAAGAAGGCCAGGAATGAAAGACAGCGCTAGATATGCCAAAGTCGTAGAATGGACCGAGGAAGACCAGTGCTATGTCGGGAGCGCGCCGGGCCTGGTATACGGTGGGTGCCATGGCGACGAAGAAAGGCAAGTGTTTGCAGAGCTTTGCCAGGTCGTAGACGAAGCGATCCATCTCTATCGAGTAGACGGTAAGCCCCTCCCGTCTGCCATTTTCGACTGCGACATCGCAAAAAGGATCGAAACCTTGACTAATCTGGTGGACAGTTAGGATCTAGCCTCGGATCTGCCTCATATTCAGTTCCACTAGAGCGATTCTACAGGTCACTCCTCTTTTCCCACCCTAGTCAATTGCAACTGTAGGTTGCCTTCGCGTGTCTCCTGGCAAATCCTCCTTGTCATACGCTAGTTGAATTCGATACTTTGGTTGCGATTTGTGATACAATCGATACTATTCGAGTGAAAAGTATCGATTAGTCCAAGAATTGAAACTGGAGTACGCAATGGCCGTCAGAGATCTCGCTGCTAGTCCATGCGGGAGTCTGGTTCCGATCGCGGATGGGAATCAGGCGTTCGTACCGGAAAATCTTCCTCGCCATGTAGACCTAAATCCGCAGTTGATTTATCGACTTGACGAGGCGTCACGAGCAGTAGCCACGCTCGCCGGTGTTGGAGAGACGATTCCAAACCCGTACTTGCTCATTAGGCCATTCGTGCGTCGGGAAGCTGTCCTCTCGTCTAGAATCGAGGGCACGCAAGCGTCGCTCTCCGACCTATTCCTATACGAGGCGACGACGGTCGGACGTCCCAAGGGAGACGTAGCCGAAGTAGCTAATTATGTGAGGGCACTAGAACACGGTCTCGGACAGTTGGACAAGCTGCCGCTCTGTGTACGCTTGACGAACGAGATGCACGCAGTACTGCTCGAAGGAGTAAGAGGAGCTGGCGCGTATACAGGCAAACTACGGCAGCACCAGGTGTGGATTGGCTCGCAAGGAAGCCCGCTTTCAGATGCTACGTATGTCCCACCGCCAGCCAGTCTAGTGCGTGACTTACTGCAAGACTGGGAAGAGTTCGCAAACCTCGATTCGGCGTTGCCCCCTTTAGTTCAGTGCGCGTTGATGCACTACCAGTTTGAGGCTATACACCCCTATGTAGATGGCAACGGTCGACTTGGGCGGCTTCTTATAATCCTATTTCTCTGCGCTAAGGAGGTCCTAACGCTACCGCTCCTCTATCTCAGCGCCTATTTTGAACGAGACAGGCACGCCTACTACGACCACCTATTCCGAGTAAGCGCAACCGGAGACTGGCAAACTTGGATTGGGTATTTTCTAGATGGAGTAGTTGAACAGGCCCATGATGCCCTGCACCGAGCTCGGCGCTTGAGAGACCTTCACGACAACATGAGAGACCTATTGCAAAACAACCGCGAGTCTGCGAATGCCCTCATGCTGCTCGAAACGCTGTTTGAGAGGCCGTTCATGACTGCGCCAACAGCAGCACGGCTGTTAGAGATTTCACCCGCGGGCGCCAGGCGGATACTTGACCGGTTCGCTGGTCTGAAGATTGTCGAATATCGTCCAGATTCGTGGCCAAGACTGTATATCTTTCGAGAGTTACTCGCTGTTGTCGATTCACCAATTGAGTCAGGCTAGACTCCACCTTCTTATCTGATAGTCGGGCACTTACATGATTGCTACCCCCGCGCTATGTCGGTTGGCAGCAGCGGCACAGTGGTCGTGCGGCCCCAGACGCGCACCTGGCGGAAGCCTTCCGCGTAGGGCGTGCCGACCTGCAGGCCGCGGTACTTGGCCACGGTGACCATGGAATCGATGTAGTCTATGTTGTCGTGTTCCATCAGCCAGGCATACTGGCTCTCGTGGCACGCGAGCATCTGGCGCTTGGTCTCGATGGTTTCGCTGATGTCCACCCACATTTCCGGCAGAAAGTCCACGCCCAATAGTGTATCCATGTGGAAGATGGGCACAAGTTGTGCAGGATTCTGCTGTTCCGATTCAAGGTGGGGAATGGTGGCGTCGAAGCTCGCCTTCAGCACCAGTTCGCTGACCAAGCGGTGATCGTCCATGTAATCGTTGGGCGAGTGGGTGATGATCACGTCCGGCTGGGCCGCGCGCACGGCGTCGACCAATCCGGCGAGCGCCTCGTTGGTACTCTGGCGCACGTCGGCGTCGTCGATGTCAAGCCATTGGAAATCCGCGCCGATCACGTTTGCGCTGTTAATGGACTCCTGCTTACGCACTTCTTTCAATTCCGGCGGCATGATTTCCACGTGGCCCAAGCCGCCGTTGCACACGTAGCACATGGTCACGTGGTGCCCCTGCTGCGCGTATTTCGCCAGCGTGCCCGCGCAGAGCAGCTCAATGTCGTCAGGATGCGCGCCGATTGCCTGCACCCGCATGGTTTTCGCTCCTTCTCGTATTGGAATGTCCTAGCCTTCTCTACGGTATTATAAGAACTGAGGCCGATCCGCACTACAGGCACCGCAATATGGCCAGAGCGACGCAGGTTGAAAACGTGTCCTGAGCACTTCGGCAGGCTCAGCACAGGCTCTGTCGAAGGGCCTGCGCTACCGGGCGCTGTTTACCACGTATAGATTTGATAGATGCTTGATTCCAAGGTTTCTGACATCCCCGCGCAAGCGCGCGACCTGTGCCGGCCGCGCACCATGCGGATGCTGTTGCGCCAGGTGGACTTGCGTCTGAGCCGGAAGCTCGGCCAGCATATGCTGGCCGATGCGGGCGTGTTGCGCGCTATCATGCGCCGTGTCCGACAAGGCGACCACGACCAGGTCCTGGAGATTGGGCCCGGTCTCGGCAGCCTGACCGTCTGCCTGGCGGAGGTGGCGCAGCGTGTGGTGACCGTGGAAATCGATGCCCGCATGTTGGCGTTGCTGGACGCCACGCTCGCCTTCTATCCGAACGTCGAGACAGTGCACCAGGACGCGGTGTCGTTCGATCCACAGCCATACTTTGGCGCGGAACCGTACATGCTGGCTGCGAACCTGCCGTACAGCGTCGCGACGCCGGTGATCAGGCAGCTTGCGGCGCATCCGGCCGGACCGCAACGCATGGTGGTCATGCTGCAACGCGAGGTCGCTGAGCGTGTCTGCGCGGCGCCGGGTGAGATGAGCTATCTTTCTTTGCTGGTGCAGACCTACGCGAAACCAGAAGTCCTCTTTGGCGTACCGGCCCAGGCGTTCTTTCCACCGCCGCAGGTGGATTCCGCCGTGGTTGAATTGAGGAGGCGCGCAGAGCCGTATTATCCTGCGGAAGCGGTAGACGACGTCTTACGCTTGGCGCAGTCGGGCTTCGCCCAGCGGCGCAAACAGGTGCACAATTCCGTGCGCTCGCTGCTGCGCATAGATGACGAACATATGCGCTGGCTATTGAAAGAAGCCGGAATAGCGCCGCAGTGCCGCCCGCAGGAGCTTTCCCTAGGTGAATGGTTCGCGCTGTATCAGGCGGTAAAGGCCGACGGCCTGCTGATTGGAAGTTAGACCCATTGGATTAGATGACCTAAATATTCAGTACGAAAGAGCGGGGGACAAGCCCCCGCGCAACAGTCTCCGATCCCCTCTCCCCGTGGGAGAGGGTTAGGGTGAGGGTAAAACAAGAAAACCGGTAACTGTATCGATTCGTCCAGGCAGTAACATGTCACAAACATCGGAAGAACCCACCCGCTGGCTCGTCGTCGGGCTGGGCAATCCAGAGAAGAAATACGCCGCCAACCGTCACAACGTGGGCTTTCACGTGCTTGACCGGCTCGCGGCCAAGACCGGTGTGTCCATTACCGATAGACGCTTCCAGGGTTGGTTCGGCAAGGCGGCGGTGGGGCCGCATTCACTGTTGCTCCTCAAGCCGACGACGTTTATGAACGCCAGCGGTGAGGCGGTTGCCAAGGCTGCAAACTTCTACAAAGTTCCCACCAGGCAAGTCGCAGTGGTCTACGACGACATAGATCTGGAGTTTCCGCGGCTGCGCCTGCGCGCGGGGGGTAGCCACGGCGGCCATCGCGGGGTAGAATCGGTGATTGCGGCCTTGGGCACCCGTGACTTCCCGCGCGTGCGCATTGGCGTGGGGCGTCCGCCAGCCGGTGTTGACCCGATCGCGCACGTGCTCAGCGACTTTGCGCCGGCAGAGCAACCGGAGATCGAAAAGACAATAGATCAGGCTGTAGAAGCTGCCCTGAGCCTTGTGACGGCAGGGCTCGCTAAGACGATGACGCTCTTCAATAGCCGCACGAAGGCAGCCGTTGAGCCAAGCGTCTGTGAGGAACCGGAGCCGGTGGCTTCACCGAAGGAGTAACATCGCTCCCTGCGGTAACGGTGAGTATGGTGTGGAACTTCCGTTGTGAGTCTTCTATAATCGAACGTCCCATTGTCAATCGTCCCGCGCAGCCGAGTGACGTTGAATAGAGGACGACTGGCACTAGATTTCTCGCTTCGCTCGAAATGACACGAAAACGGTTCATGCGGAGCTTCATTCGGCATCGGCACGCTTCAATAGCGCCCAAGAGAAGAGCACATGAAACCAAGAGTTGTCGTCGATGAATCTTGACGGAATCCGCGCGCTCGTCGGCTCTTTGCCCTGGGCGGAAGCGGCGCGGAATTGGATAACCACGCGACAATCTCAGCAGGCAGCCGTCCGTGCAGGCGCGCGGCCGGTTCTGGCTGCGCTTGCGCAGCAGCATGCCACGCGGCCGCTGCTGATTCTCTGTGCCGACCGTGACCGCGCCCACCGATTCTACGAGGAGCTCTGCTCGTGGTCGCCGGACGCCGCCAACGTGCTCTTCTACCCGGAGCTCGACTACCTGCCCTACGAAAACCTGCCCCACTTCTCCAGCACATTGAGCGCGCGCATTTCTGTGCTTGGCGCCTTGCTCGCAGGGCAGAGCGCGAACCGGCCGGTGGGAAGCCATCCCGTTATTGTGACCTCTGTCCGCGCTTTGCTTGAGCGGGTACCCTCCCCGGCGGAGTTGGGCGAGCACGTCCTCATGCTGGCGCCGGGCCAGCGCACCGACCCGGCGGCGCTCAAGAACCGGCTCATTCGCTTTGGCTACGAACCGATGCCGCAGGTGGAAGACCCCGGCACGTTCACCGGCCGCGGCGGCATTGTGGACATCTTCCCACCGTCGGAAGACCAGCCAATCCGCATTGAGTTTTTTGGCGACGAAATCGAATCGGTGCGGCCGTTCAATGTCTCCACGCAGCGCAGCACGGCCCAGCACACGGCGCTCTCCATCCTGCCGGCCAATGAAGTGCCGACGTGGCGCAGCGGGGACTTTGCGGCTGAAGTGCGCGGCCTCGACAGCGGCGGCCTGCGGCCGGAAGTGCGTGAGCAATGGCAACGCCACCTGCGCTTATTGGAAGAAGGCGTGTACTTCGAGCATGCTTCCTTCTACACCATGCCCTTTCTTGACCACAATCTGCTGCACTACCTACCAGAGGGCATCCTGCTGGCGGAGGATGCCGCGAACTTGCAGGACGTTGCTTACGCCCTGGAAGCCCAAACCGCTGAACGGAAGAGGAGACTCATTGCGGGCGGCGAACTCTCCGCCGACTGGCCGGAGTCCTACCATGCGGTTATTAGCGTACAGGAGCAAATGAGCGCCTACGCAATGTTGGACGTGGGCGACCAGAGCGAGGACAACAGCGACGGCCTCGACACGCTGCCTACGTTCGCCGGCCGCCCGGGACGGCTCGCCAAAGGCGTGGCGAGCTTCAGGGAGCAAGGTCTGCGCGTGGTGCTGGCAACCACCCAGGTGGAGCGTGTGACGGAAATCCTCCTGGAATACGATCTCGCGCCCACCGTGCTCGATACACTGCAAACGGCTCCCCCTGCGGGCAGCATTAGCGTCGTGCCGCTTTCCCTGGCGGAAGGTCTCCGCTGCGAGCAAGCGGGACTGATCGTGCTCTCCGACGCCGAGATATTCGGCTGGAAGCGGCCTCCTACAGCGGCCCGCCTGCGGCCATCCGTGCGCGGCCAGCGGCTGTTGGACGAACTCCAGGTCGGCGATCATGTCGTGCACGTAGACCACGGCATCGGACGCTTTGCCGGCATCAGCCGCATGCCCGGACCCTCCGGCGAACGCGAATACCTGGTGCTGGAGTTTGCCCGCGACGACCGCATCTATGTGCCCACCGACCACATGGACCGCGTGGAGAAGTACGTCGGCATGGGCGAACGTGTGCCGAATCTCTCGCGCCTGGGCACCCAGGAGTGGCAACGCGCCAAGCAGCGGGCGCAACAGTCGGTGGTGGACATGGCGCACGACCTTGTGGACGTGGCCGTTGCCCGCGAGTCCGAACCCGGCCACGCTTTTGCCGCCGACACCGACTGGCAGCGGCAGCTCGAACAGGCCTTCCCCTACGCGGAAACGCCCGACCAGGAGAAAGCGATTACGGAAGTTAAAGGCGACATGGAGCAGCCGAAACCCACGGACCGGCTTATTTGCGGGGACGTTGGCTTCGGCAAGACCGAGGTAGCCATCCGCGCCGCCTTCAAGGCGGTGATGGACGGCAAACAGGTCGCTGTGCTCGTGCCCACGACCGTGCTGGCGTTACAGCACTACGAGACGCTGAGCAGCCGCCTGCGGCCGTTTCCGGTGCGGGTGGGTCTGGTGAGCCGATTCCGCACGCCGAAAGAGATCAAGAAGCATCTGGCAGACCTCGGCGCCGGCAGGCTTGATATCGCCGTCGGCACGCATCGTTTGCTTTCCAAAGACGTAGAATTCAAGGACCTGGGGCTTGTCATCGTCGATGAAGAGCAGCGCTTCGGCGTGGCCCAGAAAGAGCACTTCAAGCAACTGCGCAAGCAGGTGGACGTGCTGGCGCTCTCCGCCACGCCCATTCCGCGCACTCTGCACATGGCGCTGGCGGGCATTCGCGATCTGAGCGTCATCGAGACGCCGCCGCCCAACCGCCTGGCCGTGAAGACGTACGTCACGGCGTTCAATGACGACCTTGTCCGCGACGCCATCCAGCGCGAACTCAATCGCGGCGGGCAAATCTTCATGGTGCATAACGATATCGAGACGATTTACTCTTTGGCGTATCACGTGCGGGAGTTGGTGCCGACGGCGCGGGTCACGGTGGGGCACGGCCAGATGGAGTCCGACCGCCTGGAAAAGGTCATGCACGCGTTTGTGCAGGGCGAATTCGACATTCTGGTGAGCACCACCATCATCGAGAACGGCTTGGACATTCCCCGCGTGAATACCCTCATCGTCAATGACGCCTGGCGCTTCGGGCTGGCGCAGCTCTACCAACTGCGCGGGCGCGTCGGCCGCGCCGACGTGCAGGCGTATTCGTATTTTCTCTACAATCCGATGAAGACGCTCTCCGAAGAGGCCGAGAAACGGCTGGATGCCATCATGGAAGCTACGGAGTTGGGGGCAGGCTTCAAGATCGCGCTGCGGGACTTGGAAATTCGCGGCGCGGGCAACCTGCTGGGATCCGAGCAGCACGGCTTCGTGAACGCGGTGGGCCTGAATCTCTACACCAGGATGCTCCAGCAGACGGTGCAATCCATGTTGGGCCAGAAACCGAAAGAAGACCTACCGCCGGAGCAGGCGCTGGAAACCGTGGTGGACCTGCCGCTGGCCGCCTATATTCCGGATGAGTACGTGGGCGGCGTGGGAACCAAGATGAAGCTCTACCAGCGGGCGGCTGCGCTGAAAGGGCGGCAGGGGACCGAGGCCTTTGCCGAGGAACTCCGCGACCGGTTCGGCCCGCCGCCGCCAGCAGTGAAGAATATCCTTATGCTGTTGCGGCTGCGCGCGCGTGCGGCGGAGAACGGCATACTCTCACTGGCCTTCGAGGATGACGTGCTCGTCATTCGTTTCCGCGAGGAGCGCGTGTTCGACCGCATGCGCGTCTTCAAGGAGTTTGGCACCGACGTGCGCCTGACCCGCAATGTCGTGCGCTGGCACATTGGCCGCCGGGAAGAGCAATGGCGCGACGGCCTGGATAGTTTGCTGGATATGTTGCTGGAATCAAAGGTGCTGGTGGGGACGTAAGGCTAGCGCAGGCTGACTGCAGAATCGTCACTCCCGCGAAAGCGGGAGTCTATCTTTGGCGGATAAGATGGATTCCTGTTCCGAACTGCGTTCGAGACACTGCGCAGGATTCACCATGGTCGTCTGCCGGCTATACAAGAGAATGAAAGTAATAGCACATCTCTCCGTTCGTGCTGAGTGGGCTTCACGAAGCCTGGGCTTCATGAAGCCCTGGTCGAAGCATGAACGGAGAGAATAGAGTGCGGAGTTGCTACCCGCTACCTCCGCCGTTCACCCTTCGACGATGCTCAGAGCCTGCCCCGTACTCGATACGGGGGCGAACGGCTTGTTCGCGCTGTTTTCAGAGTAATGAAGGACAGACTTGCGCCCTTCTTTCCACGGTGCAGGATATGGGATTTTACAATGGAGTCTTCAAAAAGACTTACACGAGAAAGCGCGTTACACACGCTTGAAAAGAATGGTCGGCAGCTAAGGCGTCTCGGCGTCAAGAAGATTGCACTCTATGGATCGGTGGCGCGGGATGAAGCCACGCCGCAGAGTGATGTGGACGTGCTGGTAGAACTGGCCGACTCGTTCCTGACGCTGGAAGGCTACATGGACCTCTGCTTCTACTTGGAGGATCTCTTTGGGCGCAAGGTGGACGTTACGACCTTTCGCAGCATCAAGCCCCACATGAGAGACCGCGTGCTGGCCGACGCCGTGTATGCTGAATTGCGGGAAGAGGTGGCAGCTGGCTCCCGTTCCTGATTGATAATTGACTTCCGGACACGCTGTCTCAAGTTGAACGAAAAGACACCCGGGCTACGGACCCGGGTGTCTTTCTATTTCATCTCAGTAGCAAACGCCAAGGAAGCCTGTCTCATTCGTGTTAATAGTATACCACCTTGACGGTACGCGGGCACATTTGCCGCCCAAAGGGGGTGATCTTGGCAGATTCTTTACGAAGTTTCTGTGGCGCGTATACTAGCTGTTTTGTGGACGACGCACCTGTCCGTGCAGCCAGTACGCTCTCAATTTCTGGGTAGTCTATAGGACCTGCCCATCGCGGATCACCCTCACCCATCAAGGGAGAGAGGGAAAGCGCAGCTTTAGAGGGACAAGCGCGAGAGTCCGTCATTCCGGCGGAAGCCGGAATCCAGAGGCGGGGAAGTGGGGTGTGAAGATGCCGGAGAAGCGGAGTCACCCTCACCCTGGCCCTTCCCATCAAGGGAGAGGGTGAAAGAGGGGCATTAATGGCGGGCGCGCTCTAGGCACTATGTTGTTGTGAAGAGGAGAAGACGGAATAGATCGGGGGAGAGAAGATCGACCGAAGTAGAGAATCTAGGCGGAAGAGGTGGGATAAAACGGTGGAGGATGGAAATACTGGGTCCTTGATCCCACCCTAATCGGAGCCGGAGTTGTCGCCGTTCCACGTTCGCGGCCACGCAACTTAGCAGAGAGGAGGACTCCCTAACCTGAGCAACCATAGCAACTTCAGGAGGATGCACTATCGCAGTTAGTCAAAAGACCTACCACGTCGTTACGCGGCAGTTACGCGCGCATTGGCACCTCATTGCGGGCATTGTCGCGCTTGTCGTCGTAAGTACCGGCGTAAGCCTCATCTCGCCGCTGCTCTTGAAACGCCTTTTCGATGAGGCCATTCCCGCAGGGGACATTGCGCTCATCGTTCCGCTGCTTGTCGGTATCATTGTCTTTCCGCTCTTAGCGATGGCGCTCGTGGCGGCGCAGAATTACCTACGCGCCGGCATTGGAGAAGCGGTTTCGCAATCCCTGCGGCAGGCCCTCTTCAACCACGTCCTGTACGTGCGGATGAAAGACCTGGAACAGGTCGCAAGCGGACGCATCATCCGTGCGGTCACGAAAATTTGCGGCGAGATTGGCGAGGTGTACGTGAGCAATGAGTTGTTACCCATGTTCACGAACGCACTGCTCCTGCTGGGTACGCTGGGTGTGATGCTTTATCTCAATAGCCGCTTGCTGTTGGTCAGTCTTGTCATCTTTCCTATCTCTTATTTGTTTGCGCGCCGCATGTATGCCTATGCCGAAGGGCTGGATGGAGAACTGCATCAGAGCAGGGATAAAGCCATGACCTACCTGCAAGATGTGATGCCCGGCATGCGCACTGTGCGCGCCCACACTGCCGAGCCCTATGAAAGTGCACGGTGGTTGGCATGGATCAAGGCCGACTGGCAAATCAAGGCAAGAACCGTCACCTTTCACAACCTGGTTCGGACGTTGCCAATGGACCTCATTCAGCATTTCGGGGTCGGACTAGTGTACGGCTTTGGAGCATATGAGGTCATCAGCGGCCGCTTGAGTATTGGCGGCTTGGTAGCCTTTATCATCTATGTACCGCGTGCCTATGTCGCGCTGGAGACCATTTTGGACGGTTACATTGCCACCGGCCAAGCGAAAGCCGCCGCCGAGCGGATTGACTCGCTGCTCGGTCTGCCGCGCGAAGTTGATCAAACCGTTCATGCTTCGACAGGCTCAGCACGAACGGACGCGAGCGCACCCGCGGCAGCCAGGAATGAAGCCGGTCGCTTGGGCGCCGCTATCGAGTTTTCCAATGTCTCTTTTGATTACGGCCGGGAGGGTTTCGGTCTTGAGGACGTTTCCTTTCAGATCGAGCCCGGCGCGTTCGTCGGCGTCGTGGGGCCCAGCGGCGGTGGCAAGAGTACCATAATCGACCTGTTGCTGCGCTTTTACGAGCCGCGCTCCGGTGAAATTCGCGTGGACGGCAAAGACATAGAGTCGCTGCCTCTCTCGCACCTGCGCCAGATGATCGGTCTCGTGCCGCAGGATGTCTTTCTCTGGAACGACAGCATCTACGCCAATCTCGTTTACCCTTCCCGCAGAGTGCCCCGCGAGCAGTTAATTGCTGCGGCCAAAGCGGCGCAATTCCATGGCTTTGTCGAGTCGCTGCCGGAGGGCTACGAGACGCCGGTGGGCGAACGCGGCCTGGCGCTTTCCGGCGGCGAACGCCAACGACTATCGCTGTGTCGGGCTATTCTCGAAGAACCCCACATCCTTTTATTGGATGAGGCAACATCCGCCTTAGACTCGCTAATCGAACGCGAGATTCGTGCCGCGCTAGAGCGCGCCCGGCAGGGGCGTACTACCCTCGTGGTGGCGCACCGGTTAGTCACCGTAATGAAGGCAGACAAAATCCTGGTCCTCGACGAGGGGAGGCTGGTCCAAGAGGGCACTCCCCAAGAATTGCTGGCGCAACCGGGCCTCTTCCAAGACCTCTACGAGGCACAGCGGCTGTGACCATCCGGATGCGCAGCGCTATCTCATCCATTGACGGTAGAGGCAACCCCTGTGGTCAATGTTGTCGCATTAAAGTAGCGCGGGGGCTTGTCCCCCGCCGGGTGAGCAGCACAGGGCATATCTCCAACGTCGCTGCATGAGAGAGAAAGCACACAAGGATTGACCGTCCAGCAGAAGCAGGTTTCAAACCTGCGCACAGAATGAGGGCGGGCCGTCACGTGCGCTTCGTGCCATGCGCTCTCACCGTAACTCACTGTGCGGTTGCCGGGGCCGAGGAGAGCCGCGTATAATCCCCGCTAGAACTTACCGTGCGGCGCAGGTTACAAACCTGCGCTACCTGCGACGATGCGAGAAACCGCTCCCCATGCGCGTACTCATCACTGGCATTACCGGCTTTGCGGGCAGCCACTTGGCGGATGTGTGCCTGGCACAGGGGGCCGAGGTGTGGGGCCTGGCGCACACGCCAGCGCCCCATCCGCATCTTGCGCATCTTGGCGAGGGCATTCAGCTTTACGCGGCAAACATCACCGACGAGGCCGGCACGCGGAGCGCTCTTGCCGACATTGCGCCGGATTGGATCTTCCATCTGGCGGCCCAGGCGCACGTGCCGACCGCGTGGGGTAATCCCGCCGAGACTCTTTCCACCAATATTCTGGGTCAACTGAACGTCATCCTGGCAATGCAGGAGCACGCGCCCCAGGCGCGGCTGCTGGTGGTGAGTTCAAGCCACGTCTATGGCATGGTGGAAGAACGTGACCTTCCCGTAAACGAATCAACGCCTTTTCGTCCCGCCGACCCGTACGCGGTGAGCAAGGTGGGGCAGGACATGCTGGCGTTGCAGTACTGGCAGAGTCACGAGTTTCCCATTATACGGGTGCGGCCGTTCAACCACATCGGACCCCGCCAAGCGCCGGACTACGTCATCGCCCGCTTTGCGCGGGAGATTGCACGCATGGAGGCGGGACTGGCCCCGCCGGTGTTGCAAGTGGGCAACATGAGCGCAAAACGCGATTTCACCGACGTGCGCGACGTGGCCCGGGCCTATTGGCTCGCGCTGGAGAGGGGAACACCCGGCGCGGTGTATGTCATCGGCTCCGGCACGGCGCGGTCGATAGATGAGATGCTGCAGATCATGCTAAAGCTGGCGCACGTAGACATACAGGTGGAGAGCGATCCGGCGCTCTTGCGCCCGGGCGACTTGCCGGTGTTGCAGTCGGACCCGCGCGCATTCCAGGAGCAGACCGGCTGGCACGCCGCCATTCCCCTGGAGCAGACACTGGAAGACACCCTCAACTACTGGCGGGACCAGGTGCGTGCCGCTTCCTAGCACTGTGCAACCTGGTCTTGGCGAATTACCGAGTTCCGTGCTTGTTCCCTCTTCTGGGGAGAGCGTCGGGGTGAAGAGAATTCTTGTAGATCAGGTTCCAATCCCGTATTAGGCTTCCAATTAGGGAGACAAACCAACGAAATGGGGCTAGACCAGAGCAGATTCACCCTCACCCTAGCCCTCTCCCTTGATGAGAGAGGGAACAATCTCGCTTCGGTGAGGGTTTCGCAAAGGTCTCCAGGAGGAGAGAGAACTAGAGTCTGCCCCGTCCTCGATACAGCGTAGCGACATGATACGGAGGTGAGGGCGAATCCTCAGCGGTGTACCATTGAGGTGAAAGGGTACTCGCGGGCACTACCGCAGCACCCTGGAAAGTGCACTGCGCCACTGACAAGGAGCAACCAGTTCACAATGGAACCAGCACCGATCAAGTTCGGCACCGACGGCTGGCGCGCCATCATCGGCGCCGACTATACCGTCGCCAACGTGCGCTTGCTTACGCAGGCGGTTGCGCAATACTGGCAGAAAGTGCATCCGGCGGAGGCCGAGCGCGGGTTTGTGGTGGCCTACGACACCCGCTTCAACGCTGAGATGTTCGCGACGGCGGCAGTGGAAGTGCTGGCCGGCAACGGCATTCCCGTTGCGCTCACCGCTGTGCCTACGCCCACGCCGGTCTTCGCCCACGCCATCGTCAACCGCCAAGCCGGCGGCGGCATCACGCTCACGGCGAGCCACAATCCGTTTGATTATCAAGGATACAAGGTGCGGTCGGGGTACGGCGGCGCCACACCACCGGAGGAATTAGCCGAAATCGAGCAACTCCTTGGCACGCTGCAGCCGCGTGACGTGCGTTCGCTGCCCGTCGCCCAAGCCGAGCAACAGGGCTTATGCGTACGGTTCGACCCTGCCCTCTCGTACTTGAGGCACATAGGTCGGCTGCTCGATCTCGAAGGGCTGCGCGCGTGGGAAGGCACGCTGGTGGTAGACGTCATGTACGGGGCCGGCCGCGACTGGTTCAGCAACATCCTCCAAGGCGGCTCGCTGCGGGTCTACGATCTCCACAACGAGCGCAACCCCATGTTTCCTGATTTGCACAACCCGGAGCCGATTCCCGCCAACCTGCAGGACCTCTGCGGCCTTGTGCCCAGGATGGGGGCGCAGTTGGGGCTTGCAACCGATGGCGACGCCGACCGCCTCGGCGCATGCGACGAAAAAGGCGGCTTCCTGAACCAACTCACGGTCATGTCACTGCTGGCGCTCTATCTGCTGGAAGTGCGCAATCAGCGCGGGCCGATTGTGAAGACGTTCACCTCCAGCACCATGCTCACCCGCCTTGGCGAGCGCTTCAACGTGCCGGTGCACGAAACGCCGGTGGGCTTCAAATACGTGGCCCCCAAGATGCTGGAGACCGACGCGCTCTTGGGTGGTGAGGAAAGCGGCGGCTACGCCTTTCGCGGCCACGTGCCCGAGCGTGACGGCATCCTGGCGGGACTCTTCCTGCTGGACTACGTGGTGCAATCCGGACGCACGCCCTCGGAGCTGGTGGAACACCTCTTCAGCCTAGTAGGACCGCATTACTACGACCGGCTCGACCTGGACTTTCCGCAGGAAGAGCGCGCAAACATCACGGCGCGCATCCAGGCCCACGAGCCGACGAAACTGGCGAACAGCGAGGTCGTTGAAAGCCGCGCCCAGGATGGGTTTTACTATGCACTGCACGATGGCGCGTGGGTCTGCGTGCGCTTCTCCGGCACGGAGCCCATCATGCGCATCTACGCCGAGGCGGATAGCGAAGCGCGTGTGCAAGCCCTCATCCAAGCCGCGCGGGCGCTGGCGGGGGTGTAGCGAAAGGCGTCCGTTTCATGTCATTCCGAGGAGCAAGGCGACGAGGAATCTCCATTGCTGGCATTCTAGATTCCGCGAACACCGTTCGACGCTACGCTCGGAATGACAATGCAAAGAGAATGTGGGTTGGAGACCGCATGGCGACCACACGACAGGGCACTTTCATAACACTCGAGGGCGTTGAGGGTTCCGGCAAGACCACGCAGGTAGAGCGGCTGGCCGACCGTTTGCGGTACGCCGGACGTACGGTGGTAACCACCCGCGAGCCCGGCGGCACGCCTATCAGCGACCGCATTCGCGCCGTGGTGCTGGATCAACGAAACAACGAAATCCATCCCCATACCGAGGCGCTGCTTATGTGCGCCGCCCGCGCGCAGCTTGTCCATGAGGTTATCCGGCCAGCCCTTGATGCCGGGCAAGTGGTCCTTTGCGACCGCTACAGCGATTCGACCTTTGCGTATCAGGGCTATGCTCGCGGTCAGGACTTAGCAACCTTGCGGGCAATCAACCAATTTGCGACCAGCGGCCTCGTGCCGCACCTGACGATTCTGCTCGACCTGCCCGCGGAGGTCGGTCTCCAGCGACGGTTTAGGGCCGCCAGAAACGCAGAGGAACCGACCAACCGTATGGACCTTTTTGACACGGCGTTTCATCAGCAGGTGGCCGAAGGCTACCACGCCTTAGCCCAAGCTGATCCCGACCGCTGGCGGCTGGTTGACGCGCAAGGCTCGGTTGATGACGTAGCCGCCGCAGTCTGGGAAACTGTTGCCGCTTTCTTGGATACTTCGTGAGAGAGTCAACGTGACAAGGTCGCGCGTACGGCTATGCGCGCTGCCGGGCACTAGGCTGTGTGGACATTTTGCCGTCATTCCCGCGCAAGCTCGCCCCCGCACGGGGGCGCGGAATCCATCTTCATGCGGCCCAGACTGCGTTGCTACGCCAGGTAGTAAGGAGCCAAATAAGCAAGTATTATCATTGTCAATCGATCATACTGTCACCTTGCGGAGCAAAGCGCGAGAGAATCCCGAACAAACGCTTGAGATTCCGCGAACACTGTTCGACGCTTGCGCTCGGAATGACATTGAATGTCCACAGAACCTAGCAGGAAACATTGGCAGGTACGGCGTGGTGCTCAGTTGAGAAAGGCCGGGAATCCCCAGGTTCTTCGCTGTCCTTAGTTCGTTTTAGGTTACTGCTTGTCCCCATATCCAGTATGGGGCAGGCTTTGCGCGGGAGTGACGGACTACGAGACATACGTTTCCCTCGCACCCACATTGTGGGGCCTGCCAATGTCCCTATGCGCCGTTCCTACCCCCGCTCCACGCGGTATATCGTCACCCGCTCGTTGCGGTAGACGGACGTGATCCCGAGGCCGCCCATCAGGTCGAATTTCTTTAGGCCGGGCCCCTGGTAGTAGGCGCGTTCCAGGTCTCCCAGGTAGATGTAGTCCACGTCGTACTGCCGCAGCAGCCGCAAGGCCAGGTCGTAATCGGCAGTCTCATAGATTGTCTGGACGTCCAGCTTGCGTTGCTCGATCATGGGTCGGTACTCCCAGCGCTGGAGCCACTCATGGGAATCCCAGCCCAGCACGGTGGGCAGGCCGGTGTGGATGGCGACGCGCGCGCCCCAGCGGAAATACGGGATCGTCGCCTCCAGCATCGTGGGCGTACCCTCCACGTTGTCCTGCAGCCAGCGGATCGCTTCCAGGTCCCATTTCAGCGGGATTTCTCGGTCCTGATCGACGATCACGCCCTGTTCCATGAACGCCGTGCCGTCCAAAGTCACGAGGCCCGGCACTAAGCGTTGTTCGGCGCGGTCGGGTATCGCCGACAGCGGGTAGAGGAGCGCGAGCAGGACGAGCAGCGATCCCACAGGCAATACCGTGCGCCGCAAACGCACCTGTTGCCACAGGTAGGGCAGTGAGGCGGCAGCTACCAATGCTAGGAGACACCACGCTTGGAGATAGAACTTGAAGATGGTGTTCATGCGCCCTACGTCGCCGTCGATGGCAAAGAATTCGGGGAAGATTCCCAGCAGCATCGCCAGCGCAGTCATGCCGGCGAGCAGGCGCACGGAACGCGACGCATGGGGGAGCAGCGCCACCAGGAGCGCCAATCCAATGCCGATCTGAAGCATGAGCACGATTGGCCGTTGCCAGAGCACGCTGGCAAGCGCCAATTGCAGCACAACCAAGATGCCTACGAGCCGGATATCAAACGCAGTTCGCGCTTGCAGAAGTTCCCTCACGAGGAACACAGCGATAAAGAAGAGCGGCACGCCATGAATCACGAGATATTGCCAGAGCGGCGTTTGATCGTCTATGCCGCGCGCGCCGAAGAAGAACGGCTGGTAGTGGGCGATGTAAGGTCCGAAGGCGACGCGTCCGATTAAGTACAATCCTATCGCCGCCGCACCCAGGCGCACCAATGCCGGAATCTCCAGGCGGGCCAGACTGCGGCGCTCCACGAGGACTACCGCTCCACCCATGAGCAGTGCGTACGTGGGGTAGTCCCACGTATTGGCGGTGCGCAGGAAGCCCAGCACAAAGCCGGCAAGCAGCAAGAGCGGAAGTGTGGGAGAGCGCAGCAGCGGACGCAACCACACCAGCAGTGAGGGTTTGGCTTCTTGCGCTTCACCGTGGTCGCTAGTCCGGTAGCTCAAAACAAACGCCAAGGCGAGCACTGGCGCCACCATGGTAAAGGGCAACGCCAACACATGAGGATGGAGATCGCCGTAGAGAAAGCTGAAGAATGGGAACTCGTGGATAGCGCCCTTGATCAAGCGCGTGCTGTGCCAGTAATCGAAACCCGGCGGCGGTGCTCCTCGCAGGATATTGCCGAGGGCTTGTCCGAACCAAGCGCCACCGGCGGGCAAGCGATCGGGGGCCGCATCTGCCGTCAGCCGTAAGAACCATTGCGTGGCGGCGTCTAAATTGCCAAGAACCGCTACGAGGACAATTCCACCAACGCCTGCGAGCAGCCGCATGCCGCGCGGCGCTTGACGCCAAAACGTGCTCCCAAACGTGTAGACATTCGCCGCGAGCAAGGCGGCCACCAGCGGCACCACGAGGTTGTAGGCCACCGACGGCACAATGCCCAGCAGGCGAATGAGCGTAGCGAACACCTGATGTCCCATGTAGTAGTAGTTGACGTAGCCACCCGCGAACCACGGGTCGAACGGGGGATAGCGGACAGCCTTGATGAGCGCATTCATGTGGGCGAAGTCCATCGGCTTCTCGCCGCCGTAATAGGGATGCCAGAGGTCGGGATTCGTCAGGCGCACCCACAGGAAAAAAAAGAAGCACACGGTGAAGACCGTTTCACTGAGTATGAGTTCCGACCGCCGCTCTTTGAGAAAGTGCGCGAACCGCTGCCACGTGCGGCTAAGTACAAAGGCACTCGCAAGGGCGATCAGCGCAATGGCAAGCCACGTGCTGAGACGGCCCGCGGCGAACACCCCGGCACTCGCCAGCACCCAAGGAATGTACCCGAGCAAGAGAAGACTGATGCTCTTCGCCAGCAGATAGCCGTGGTCGGGCACCATAGGCAAGATGCGCCACAGCAGCGGCCACGTAAGCCAGCCGAGCAATAGAATGGCGAGCCACCAGACCAGCCACGGCGCGGCGTTGGTGATGCTGTTGCGGTTGAAGTACGCCGACCAAGAGCCGCTATCCTTGAGACCCTCTTGCTGTTCCCCAGTGAGCAGGAGACCGTTGTAGGCCAGTTGCTTCGGCGTAAGCGTCTGGGGCAATGTCGTCAGGTGCGGCTCTAACAGGGCCCGCACTTTCTCCGGGCTAAAGTCGGCGGTCTTGACGAAAAGATAGACAGTGGGGTGATCGAAGACGATGAATTGCTCTTCCGCCCGGCTGTCGTCGATCTCCCAACCGAAGAGGCGGGGAAAGTGAGTAAACGTGCGCAGTGGCGCGAAACCAAGCGCACCCGCAAAGAGGTGACGGTAGTACTGGGACGTCATGGGGTAACGCAAAGGAAGTTGCCGGATCACGCCGTGGGTGCGGCTGCTGCTGACGACGATGTAGTCGGCCTGCGTGAGGGCTTGAACCATCTCTTCTAGCTTGCCGGGCGTATCGGCGCCAAAGACAGGAAGCTGCACGTACTGATAGCGTTCCGGGGCGTGGACATGCGCAGGTAATCGTAGCGGCAGCGCATCGTCCCAGAGCTCTGCCGTCAGCACGGCGCCGGCCGGGACGTTCTGGTAGATCCATTCGCTCGCGCGCACGCGGGCTACTGGCTCTGTGTAGATGCGCGTGTAGGAGAAGGCCCACACGCACGTGCTCAGCAGCACGAGGGCTGCGAGGGTCGGCCCGGCGAGACGCAGCAAGCCGCCAAGGGATGGATTCCGCGCCTCCTGCGGGGGCGAGCTTTCGCGGGAATGACGTGACTGTTGTCCAATGCGCCGTAGCCAAGCGATGACACCCCCTTTGTAGAGTTGATACGCCAACCAGCAGAGAAAGACCCCGCCAAGCACGGCGAAGGCCGGGTAAATGGGCAGGAAGTAGCGGCCGGGTTTCGCAAACTGGGCGGCCTGATATCCAAAGTGAACAAGCACCCACATGACGACCGGCGCAAAGACGAGGTTGCTATGCCGCACCACGCGCCAGATTCCCCAGAGCAACCCCAGCCAGGCCACGGCTGCTAGCGCCCAACCCATCTCCCAGCGGAACATCTGTTCGAGGGGGAACAGCGCATAGTTGGCCGTAGCCCAACTGTACGAAGGAGGAAAGTCCGCGTCGCCTACGGCCAAATAGCGCAAGCTCTCGATGTCTTGCGTATAGCGCGGGTTGAGTCGTGGGTCCCATGGGGAAGCGGACGCAAAGACGTAGGGCAGGCAAAGACGGAGAGTGGCATACACCAGCGCTGTGCTGAGGATTAGGTGGCTGCCCAGGCGAACCAGGAGACGGCCGTTAACCGTCAAGTCCGGTGGTTGCGTACCCCGCCAAGCGCGCAGCAAGAACGCGACGCCGATAGGCAGGGCCAGCGTGACTACGCCCAGCTTGCTGGCCAAGGCGAGACCGGCAATGATACTTACTCCAACAAGATTGTACCAACGGCCTTCTTCCTGCCAGCGGAGCGCCCACCAAAGCGCTAGTGTGGCAAAGAACGTCACCCAGGTGTCGCTAGTATAGAAGTGCGCCTGCTGGATTGCCTGCACCGCGCACGCGTAGAGAGCGGCGGCCAGCGCGCCACCCCAGCGGCCGCTCAATCGGCGCGCTATGAGGAAGACGAGCAGAATAGTCAGCGTATCCAGCGAGGCCGTCAGAAAGCGACCGACGAGATGTATGCCGTCGTAAGCATCCTTATCGACGATGCCGGCCGCAGCCTTGGTGATCAAGACCGGCAGCGTGCCGTAGACGAAGGAGCCGATGCCCTGATTGTACGGATTGAGCGGGGAGGACTCCGTATCGAAGTACTGTGAAAGGGATTCCGGCCACTGGATTTGCGCCGTCGTTATGGTGATATGGCGCTCATCCGGATGGAGATGGGTACTGGAATCCCAGTCCAGTCCCGTAAAGCGAAACCACGCGCCGACGAGCAGCGCCAGTCCCAAAAGCAGCCACGGTCCATGTGTGCGAATCGCAGTGAAGCTCAAGAGCGACGCAAACTCTTTCCCCGATTGGCCGGAGCGTTGCAGACCCTCTGCCGTCGCTCCGGAAGTGTCAGGAAGACTCATACCACCTTCAGCTCTTGTCCAGCTTCATGAGAAGCGTTCGCTCGCTCAAAAGCGCGGTCGTCTTTGACTATCCGGTTGGAGCGATAGAGTTCCTCGTGCAGGTCTATAGCGCGTTCATAGTTGAAGACGCGTTCGATTTCCTCACGCGGCTTGGTGTAATGGCCGGGGTTCTGAAGAACGGCGAGCAATGCCGCAGCCAGTGCCGTGCTATCGCGGGGCGGCGCTATGCGCCCCATACCGGTCAGGCGCACGGCCTGGCGACCGCCGGGGAAGTCGGTGGCGACGACCGGCGTGTCGCAGAGCATAGCTTCAACCTGCACAAGGCCGAACGTCTCCATCGGATTGATGCTTGGCAAGACAAGGACGTCGCACGCCGCATAGAAGCTTGCAAGATCCTTCCCATCAAGATGCCCCAGGAGTGCAACGCGATCCCCGAACTTTTCGAGTCGTGGTCGCAGACGTTCGTAATAGTCTTCGCCAACGACGTTGCGATACTCTCCGGCCAGCGCGAGGCGGGCGTGCGGCATCCGCTGCAAGACATGCGCGAGGGCGTCAAAGAGGACGTGGAGCCCCTTTTGCTCGGCGAATCTGCCGGAAAAACCAATCAGCGTTCCCTCCAGTGCGTGCCTCTTGCGAAAGGCAGCCACGTCTGCCGGATTTGAAGCGGCTACCGTCACCGGGGGGTGAATAACCAGAGTCTTGTCAAGATAGTCGGCAAGGAGATCTGAGTGCTGGGCGAAGTCCCATGTGAAGGAGCACAGCCAATCAGCCCGTCGCGCCGCAAAGCGTTGCATTACGTTGACTGCGGCGCTCGCAAGCCGGTTGCTGAACCCAGCCGGCAAGTGGAGATCGGCATGAACGGTGAGGATGAGGGGTATGCGCCCGCGATTCAAAAGGGCCGCGTACGCCGATTCCAGGAAAGGGAGGTGGACGTGCACCACGTCGTGGGTCTGCAGGTACTGACGCAGATCCCAAAAGAAGGTGGGCATCACCGGCCCTTTGCTGACGCGAAAGAGCACCGGGAGCCGTATGATGCGTACACCATCCAGGGATTCATCGTCGCTCAGCGCCGGGTCGTGGCGGGAGGTCAGCACGGTAACCGTGTGGCCGCGCTGCACGAGAGCCCGGGCTACGCAGTGCAGGTAAGCGGTTATGCCGCTGCTGTGGGGCAGATAGTATGTTGTGAGGTACAGGATTCGCATCGCGTTTTTGCTACGACGGGATCGGCTCACGATCCATGTTTGCAACAAACGTGAAGTCTAAGGGCGGGATACGCAATTGGGCAGCAGATTGGGTCGCGCGTCGCGCAAAGTGAAATGCTGCAAATGAGCGTGAGATTAAGCGGAAAACTGCGTAGGATAAACCGCTTGCGATAGACAGTATGTATGCTACTACTAACCGGCGTGTATCGCTACGCCTTGAAGCACGTGCGCGCTTTGGCAACACTACGAGGGATTCGAGGCAAGATCAGGCGCCAGCCGCTGTGTGCGCACCTCGCCGACTTCGAGTTTCCCAAAGCGCTTGAGCAAGGTGAATTCCAACTCCACGCCGCCATAGCGGGGTGTGGTCCAGCGCATGAGATACGTGCCTGGCGCCAGCGTGCCTTGCCAGGTAGCGAGCGTTGCCTCTTCGTCAACGGAAAGTCGCTCTACCGGTTGTTGCGCGAAGCGCGCGAGCAGTTGCTGCGCGCTATTGAAGACCTCGCCGCGGCCGTCTATTTCCTCCTCATCGGTGTAGAGCCGATCTCCCACGTTCCGCACCACAATAGAAATATGCGTGTTCTCATCGGTGTCGAGGCGCACGCTGCTCCTGAATGTCAAGCGTTGGCCCGCATCCTCACCAAGCGAACACCCAGCGAGGAGGAGAAGGGTACAGAAGATGACACCCAATAACGTAGGAAATATCCTGAAGTAGCGTCTAAGAGGCACTGCGTGTGTCTTTCCTTTTGGTTCGGCATGCAGTCGGCCAACCGGCTGCGGTTCGTTTCACGTCAGTGCGTCACCAGAGGCAACAACTCCTGGCTGAGGTCGCGGGGTCCGATGACGGCGAGCTTTGCGGCGCTCGTTGAAAAGATGCGTCCCGCAACACGCTGAATGTCGTTTGCCGTCACCGCCTCGATGCGGGCTACGGCTTCGTCGGGCGTGATGAGTTCTCCATGCAGAAGCTCGCGCACGCCGCCCCAGCCGGCCACGCTCTGCGTGCTCTCCAAGCCGAGCAAGAGGTGCCCTTTGGTGAATTCCTTTGCTTTGCGTAGCTCTGCTTCCGGTACGGGTTCCTGCAGGCCGCCGACTTGCTCCATTATGCAGCGCAGTGCATCTGCCGCATTATCCGGATCGACGCCGCTGTAGATCGTGAATATGCCGGTATCAAGGTGGTGGCGTGGGTAGGAACCGACACTATAGGCCAAGCCGCGCTTCTCGCGGACTTCCAGGAAGAGCCGCGAACTCATGCCTTCTCCAAGCACGGTATTCATGAGGCCCTGTGCGTACCGGTCTTCATCGAACATGGAGAGGCCCGGGAAAGACACCAGCAAACTCATCTGCTCCACGGATTCCCGCCCTTCGCCAATTGCTTCCGGTTTGGTAACGGCCCCATTCCAGGGCAGATAATCACCGGGCGCGCCGTTCTCCCAGGCGCTGTAGAGACGGTCGGCGTCGCCCACGACTTGGTCGTGAGTAATGTTGCCCGCTACCGCCAGCACCGTGTTCTGCGGACTATACATGCGGCCGCGGTAGTCATGGATCATCTCCGGCGTGATAGCCTGCACGGTCTCAGGACTGCCGCCGATATCCCGCCCCAGCGGATGCCCCGGCCAGCAGATCTGGTCGCTCAGGATGCTTACCCAACTGCGGGGATCGTCATGGTACATGCGCAGCTCTTCAAGAATGACACCCTGCTCGCGCTTCAGCTCTTCATGATCCAAGAGTGGGTTCAAGAAGATATCGGCAAGCAATTCCATTGCCAGCCCGTAGTGCGGCTGGGCGACGCGGCACCAGTAGTCGACGATTTCTTTGTCGGTGCTCGCGTTCATGGAGCCGCCCACGCCCTCAATCGACTCGCTCACGATCTGCGCCGAAGGAAAGTCCGTGCTGCCCTTGAAGAGCATGTGCTCAAAGACATGGGCGATGCCGGCCTCCGGATCGTTTTCGTAGCGCGAACCGGCGCGCACGAGCACGATTACCGACACCGAGCGCGTGTGCGGCAGCGTGGCGGTGACAACCCGCATTCCATTTGCTAACGCGGTCTTCTCAAACATGAATGGGCTACCCCTTTTGTACCAGACTCTCCAATTGAAATTGCGTACGAATGTGCACAGTGTTTCGCTTGCAGTCAACTCTCATTGTACTCTACACAGTTGATCTGCACGTGTTGCCAACGGCACGCGGTTTCGTGCCGCCAGCGATGCCGTACTCTGCATACATGCATGCTTTACACTGCGTTTTCAAAAGTGCTATCGTTGAAGCTGAGCGATGCTGCAATTAATGAAGTAAAGCAACCGCGCTATCGTGCCTGATCCTTGCGGCGCATTGCAGGTGCAGCCACTTTGGGTTGACCGAGAAGTCAAGATCGCACAAATTTAGGGACAGAGAGTGTCTTGACCCCCTCTCACCGTGGGAGAGGGCCGGGATGAGGGGAGATTGTTGCTCAGCGGCGAGCAGCCGAACAGTTGGCAGAGTTTGGCGACGTTCTTCACAAGGGTTGCTTTTCTCCACAGAGGACTTGCGGCAATACACAAAGACTGAGAGAGGTTGTACGGCATGGCAGTGAATGGAACTCCGCAGACTGACGATCTAGTAAACGCGCTTCGGGTGGTGCAGGACCCCGACCTGCACAAGGATATCGTCACGCTGAACATGGTGCGGGAAATGACGTTCGAGAAAGGCACGGCGGCGTTTCAACTCGTGCTGACTACACCCGCCTGCCCGATGAAAGAGCACCTGGAGAACGAGTGCCGCAAAGCGCTGCTCGCGGTGCCCGGCGTGCAGGCCGTGGAGATTGATACAACCGCGGAAGTGGCCAAGCGCATGGCGCCGGAAGCGGCGGAAGTCCTGATGGACGTGAAGAATGTGCTCTTCGTTGCCAGCGGCAAGGGCGGCGTGGGCAAGTCCACCACCGCCGTGAATCTCGCCATCGCCTTGGCGCAGTCCGGCGCGGAAGTGGGACTGCTCGATGCCGACGTCTACGGCCCGAATATCCCCATGATGATGGGGTCGCAGGCGCAACTGCGCGGCGCGGGCAATAAGGTGATTCCCGCCGAGGCGTACGGGATTACGCTCATGTCTGCGGGATTCGTCATCAAGCCGGAACAGGCTATGATCTGGCGCGGGCCTATCGTGCACCGCTTGCTCACGCAGTTCCTCGGCGACGTGCACTGGGGCGAGCGCGACTACCTGGTGGTCGACCTGCCGCCCGGCACCGGCGACGCGCCCCTCAGCCTGGCGCAATCTATCCCCGGCGCGGGGGCCGTAATCGTCTGCACGCCGCAGGACGTAGCTCTGTCCGATGCCCGCAAAGCCATCGGCATGTTCCAGCAACTGCGCGTGCCGATCCTGGGCATCGTGGAGAACATGAGCTACTTCCTCTGCCCCCACTGCGACGAGCGCACGGAGATCTTCAGCCACGGCGGCGCGCGCCAAGCGGCGGAAGCCATGGGCGTGCCCTTCCTCGGCGAAGTGCCCCTGAACGTCGCCATCCGCGAGGGCGGCGATAGCGGCAAACCCATCACCGCCACCGAGCCCGACTCATCCCTAGCCGCCATCTACCGCGAAGTCGCCGGCGCAGTGGCCCAACAGATCAGCATCGCCGGCCAAGAGGGCATCGTGATCAACTAGGGCGCATTGCCGTCAATCCTCTACATTCCGAAGATCAAAAAAACCCCTGCGCAATAGGTTTTCGCGGGCGCGCTTGGCGTTCTCCTGCGCACCTTCGTCATTGCTCTGAAGACCCGCCTGTATGATGCGCTTTGCCGTCTCTACATTAACGTAAAAGGTAGAGTCTTGAGGCGTGTCCGTTAGCTTAACGAAACACTCGACTACCTTGTTCGTGTGATCGGGGAGCATCTCCTCTAGAGCCTTTGCCGCTATCGACACCGCCCGGGAAGTCGATCCATTGGTTGCGTCCAATACTCTAGAGAATGCGTCCAAACGCCAATCGGCTTCTAGGCATTCGGCCTTAAGCCAAGAGGCGAAATAGCCTAACTCTTCAGCGTCTCCTGCGTCCAGCCGCCATCCGAAGAATTCAACTAGGCCGCGTTTCAAATCCCCATCCAAGTGCTCCTTGGTGTTCTCGAGCTTTCGGCCAAGATGGTCGATTAGGTTCGACCAGCGTTTGCGATCCTCGTTCGTGCGCCGGTAGAAGCCTTCTAGAAGACTAGCATCACCTCTGAGTGGAATCAGACCCCAAAGGTAATAGAAGAACAGGTGTTGCGCAAGGTAGTCCGGGAAGTCTGTATCTGAGTCGTCCTGACCCCGGTAGTCGGCCAAATGCTGAACCGCATAGTCATAGTCGTCCTGGAGAACCTCAAATGACGGCTTACTTGGGCGAGTGTACTGCAGAAAACTGCCAAATGCTTCCCGCCACAAGGGAACTGAGGTCTGAGGGAAAAAGCCAGTTCTATGCGCTGTGGCCCACGCTCTTTCGAGGTACAGCAGTCGGGCGTAGGATGCGCCCAAGATTGCGCGCTCCGGCAGGGTCAAAGCGAACTCTGTCTTTGGAGCAAAACGCTTCTCTAGAATCGCGGTAACCGCATCAAGATCGGCGTTCGCGTCTCTTCTTCGTATCCAAAAGCCGAGTTCTATTAGGCGCTCTAACGCGCGACTCCGAGTATTGTTGATGGCCTCGGTATATTGGTCGCCACCAGTCACGAGCACAGGCCGGTTCCGGTCAAGCCGCCAATCGAATTGTGTGCAAAGCATATCGAGTAGCTTAGTCAGATGTTCTCGGTGGGAATACGGCACATCGACATCTTTCTCAAGGCATGCGCCAATGAGGTCAACAACAGCTCGGCGCGAACTAGCCCACAAGGGATTGTTTCTGGACTGATCCCCGTTTCCGAAATCGGTCTCGCGCTCTTGATCGGGATGTGAAAGCACCCACTCGCAGAATTCCAGTGACTCCTCTAGTCTTTCAAAGTTCCTACCCGCAATGGCATCTTTCATCCCATCTACAATTGCTCTCACATAGATGGGCCGCGCTATCTCTCTGCGGTTCTCAATCCAGAACTGGAATCTATCAGCGTTAGGGAGCACCGAATCTGTGAAGAACTCTTGAAATGCCTTTGCGAGCGCTTCGATAATTACCTCTACCAACGGATCGTCATCGTCGTAGTGTTCTGCATCCCACTCGTTGATGAATCCCAGTATGTCCGCATCTCCCATGGTGGCAAGCTGTTCGGGTGGCTTGGGACTTCTAGCTGACATGAATCCGATTACAGCATCACCAAATGGCAGGTAGTCATCATTTGATATCTGCTCATCGGCTTGCATCTCCGCTTCTTGGAAGCGAGCCAGATAGTCACCAAAGAGCACATCTTCGAAGAGCCGTAACTGCATGCGATGGAAGCGCAACTGACGAAGCTCGAACTTTTCTTCAGTGAACTTCTCACCATGCAACTTCAGGAACTCCTCCTTCGGCGGACCATCCAGAATAGTATCGAAAATAAAACTCCACTCCTGTTTAGTGAGTAATTCTTCTCCAAAGCGCGCGCAAGCGCTTCGCACCATCTTTTGGAACTCGTAGTGATGCTCTGTACGACCATAATCTTGATGTTCTAGGACTAGGTTCCGAATCCATGGTTTTGTTACTTCACTAGGATTGAGCGCAAAAAGGTGTTGGCGTAGGCGCTTGAAGATCTTCCAGCGCTGCTTGCGGAGATGCTCGTCAAGGTCTGCGATAGAAGCTGGAGCCTTTTCGTAAACCTGCTCGCAAGCGAAAGTCAGGGCATTGGCAAGATCCTCCTTATTATCGCCATAGTCGGTACTTGCCCTGTTAAGCCGTCTGCACCAGAATTCGGAAGTATCTCTATCGCCAATTGTATCTAGTTGTTCTGGATGCACTCCTAGGTCAATCATCGCTGCGACGGCATCGATGAGTATGCAAGCCGTCCCGTAGGGCTCTATTTCGGCAAGAGGACGAACACCCGAATTGAGAATCTCACGGTAATCCCATTTCTCAAATCGAGGGGAGGGATCGAGGAAGCTCGTAAAGTCACTTGGATTCTTCCTAAATTGCCTTCGCTTTTCTCTTGCTTTGGGGTCGGGCTTGAACTGGATCAGCACTTCAGCAAGTTCTAGTGCTGCAAGAGTTTCGCTTTCCTTAGCCCAATGCGCCAGCAGGCTTGGATATCCGTGAGCCATGGTCTGAAAACTTAGCCCTGCGTACTCGAGCATCTTGCCCTTCAGCTTTGCGGAGTGACTGCCTGGGAGGTCTATTGCAATCTCCAAGAGTTCAACATAGACATGCGGGTTGTCAACGCTGGGAAGGCCGGCCAGTATGCTGACAACCTCTTCCGGCACTAGCCTACAGACGTTCTTTAGATATTGAAGTTCCGGCCAAAACGGGAACTGCATGTGGCCGTTCGGCAGGTGGAGTACCTGCGGGGGAGATGCAAAATAGCCGCGCTCCACTAAGGGTTGGAGCCATAGTGGGTTCTTGAGGCGAGAGAAGAAGTACCGGCGGTCGGTTTCATTCTTTGCCGACCCTAGGCCTCTCTCTACCATCTCTCTTGTTGGTTTCTTCCAGGATGTCATCGATCCCCTTTAGTCGCTCGTATGCGCTGCTTGCTGCAACGTATAACATCGAATGAAGCGTTTGAAAGTGCTGCTCGATCTCGCGTTGTTCATCTACTGAAAAGCAGCCTTCTCGACAATGAGCGTGCGCCAGGAACCACCTTCTCGCTATTTTCCATTCGTCCACTAGATTCTTAGGGATTCTGTCAATGTCGTCATAGTCCAAGAAGGTGCTGAAGACCAGGTCGTTTGCTAGGTTGCTCCTTTCGGTACCGGCCTCATGTTCCTCAAGCAACTCTCTCACCTTCGCGCAGGCTTCGTAAGTAACCAAGTGCCCTTCCGAATGGTCACCTTCTCCAAAACCGCCTTCGCTAGAAGTGATGCCGCGGCCTCGCCACTCGTCTTTCCATTCACTCTTTATGGATTCAGTGAGTTGCACGTATTGCACTCGACCTCCATCAGTGCCTGAGACAGTCCGTGCCAGAACGTTAGCAAAGTCTCTGCCTACATGTGCGACAAGCGTGATGTAACCTGGCGTCTTGACGTTCAGAAGGTGGACAGCCGCTACATAGGCCTCGGCGAACACTGGCAAGTCTCGTTCTTCGTGTAGCCAGTCATAGACCCTCTTTTGCTGGGATGTGAGGTTCGTGGTCGGCAAGGACGCACTTCCTTATTCGTTTTGGACAAATCTACCCGCACTACGCATTTTGCTCAATTCGTTGATCAAATACTCTTGAGGCCTATCGCCTTTCGTGCGGTTGCAGTGACTGCACAGCAATTGGAGGTTGTCCAAGTGGTCCGTGCCGCCGCGCGAGCGTGGAAGGACGTGGTCAACTTCAAGGACCTTGAACGGAAACTCCATCTTGCAGCCGTTGCACTGCCCTTCTTGCTGTCCGAATAGAACATGCTTGTTCTGACGATAGTGAATTGGCGCGTCGATGTCCGTGCGTTTTGGGATATCGGAACGCGACGTAACCAGCCGGTCGTGAAAGAGACCGCCCATCGATTCTGCAAGCCGAAGTCTTACAAGCTCAACCGCTTTCGGGGACAGGTCTATGCCAATCCACTTGCGCCCCAGCGATTCGGCGGCAACGCAAGCAGTAGCGCAACCCGCGAACGGGTCGAGCACTACGTCACCCTCGTTTGAGCTGGCCTTGATGATCCGTTCCAGCAGTGCGATTGGCTTCTGAGTGGGATAGCCCGTGCGTTCTCTAGCCTGGGAGTTGATGGCGTCAATGTCATCCCACAAGGCTTGCACCGCCCGCCCCTGCATTTCGTCCAAGTATCTCTTGAGTCTGATGCCACCCTTACTCGTAAAGTGTAGTCGGCCCTCGGCATCAAGCCGTTCCATTGTCTTCAGGGGAACTCGCCAAAGCGACGATACCCCCTTGTACTCATACTCGTACCCGCCACCGCTCAAACCCTTAGCTGTGATGTTATCGTCCGACCACAACCGCCCATCAGGGTCTTTGCGCCGGAATCTTGCCTTGTACTTTTCGTCATAGTCCTGATACTGGGGATTCCATGTCCACTGCTCGCCATTGGTGTAGTAAAGCAGGTGGTCAGCGTTGGAACCATAGCGCACGGAATCGCTGTGCGCGGTGGTTCGCCGCCAAGTGACGTGATTCTGAAACTGTCCTGACCCAAAAACCGCATCCATCAGCAGTTTCAAGTAGTGACTTGCTGTGGAGTCACAGTGGAGGTAGACGCTGCCGCTCTCTTTCAGAACGCGCTTCATTTCCAGCAGACGCACGGCCATCATGCACAGATAAGACTGCATTCCCTTGCCGTGCGTTAGGCCGGCAGTCTCAATGACCCTGTACACAGCGGGTTGCTCGTCGGCAATGAGACCCATCCAAGCCACGTCGAGATCGGAAAGTGTCCACGTGTCCTTGAACGCCGCACCCGCGGCTTTGGAACCTACCGGCGCGGCGTAATTGCGGTTGGAGTTGAAAGGCGGATCAAGGTAGATGAGGTCAACGCAATTGCTATTCAACCCCCGGAGAATGTCGAGGTTATCCCCCGTCCAGATAGTTCTGTTCGCAAAGTTGGGATCTAAGCTCATTGCCTCTGCCCCATGCGCTCGTCACGTGGTAGCGTCTACTCGACGAGGGCTAGGAGACCTTGTCGTGCTTTTCGGTCAGGTGATCCAGGTCGGTCGGGATCGTGCCGGTTTGGTCTATATGGAATTCGATAGCCGCACTGAGGCTGGGAGGGTCGATTGGGTAGTGTTCGTCCTCGTATAGCTCGACTTTACTGACTAAGAACTCCAATTCGACTCTGTCGGGATGACTTTCATCCGTCACTTGCCCTTGCGGTCCGGACAGGGCGTCCATGAGTTCGGAGATCCGGGCCAAGGCTGCATCGTATTCAGCCTCGTTGCGGATTTGCTCGATTCTCGTCATCGCTATACTTCCTCTGCGTGTATGCGGTTGTATTCGGCATGGGTGCCGACAAACCGTATGTACACCGCGCGCCCGGGATAGAATACTCTTACCACCAGCCGATAGTCGTTGTGTTTGATCCTAAAGACAACGCGATAGTTGGGAAGAATGCTGGCGTCTGGGAAATGCTCCTTCACTCTCGCTGGCGTATCCCAATCTTGCTTTTTGACCCTATCGTACCAAGCACGTAAAGGACCCTCAGCATTAGAGTGACGTTCCCAGAATTCCCTAAGGGTTCTCTTGGCGATTATGCGCACAGCGAGAGTACAATTCTCCCTTTTAGAGACAATTATACACCCTACCTGTAGCGAAACGTCCTGAGAATCGTTGGCTTTCCCGGCTAGCTCGCGCCGGACTTGCCGAGGAAGACGTGGGTGAGGATGTCGGAGGAGCGGATGGCGTTGGGGGTGCCGGTGAAGACGATGCGGCCTTTGTCGAGGACGTGGGCGCGGTCGACGATGTCGAGCACACCTTTGATGTTGTGCTCGACGATCATGATGGTCGTCTTGAGTTCGTCGCTGATCTCGGAGACCTTGTCGAAGACCTCTTTCACCACAATGGGCGCGAGGCCCAGGGTCGGTTCATCGAGCAGGAGCACGTCGGGAGCGGCCATGAGGCCCCGGCCCAGGGCAAGCATCTGTTGCTGCCCGCCGGACATTGCGCTGGCCAGGTCGCCGCGTTTGCTCTGGAGGATGGGGAAGATGCGCATCACGCCGTCGAGGCGGCGCTGCTTCTCCGCTTTGTCTTTCAGGTGCAAGCAGCCCATCTCCAGGTTCTCTTCGATGGTGAGGTGGGTGAAGACGCGCCTACCCTGCGGCACGAACGCGATGCCTTCCTTCACGATCTCGTGGGTGGCGGCGGCCAAGGGCGCCTTGCGCCAGAAGACTTCTCCGGCGACGACGGGCGCCAACCCCATGATGGCTTTGAGCACCGTGGACTTGCCGGCGCCGTTGGGACCCATCACGGCCACCACCTCGCCTCTGCGCACGCCCAGCGAGACGTCATTCAGAGCGATCACCGCTCCGTAATGTACGGAAATGCCGGAGAGCTCGAGGATCGGCCCGTCGTGGACAGCCTTCCCTTGTGTGTCCGCGACAGGAGGTGGATTTGGAATTTGCGGTTGATTTGACTCTTGCGGTGTGTCCATCGGGTTGTTCTGCGCTGATTTGCTCGCGGCCGGCGCGAGTGGCCATTGCGTTCTCAGTTCGGCTTTGCTATACCGTATCCCCTCACCCTAGCCCTCTCCCTCGGGGAGAGGGAACAGGACTAGTTGCTTGCGGGTGTTCGCGTATCTGCCCATCCTCTGCGTCAAGCTCACTCCCTGGGCATGTGTCCTGGACCTGGGCGGTGCGACCTTTACCGCGTCAATCTTCACTCACTTCAAGCAACTTTGCTGACCACGTATGTGCCATCGTATGTGAGACTCTGAATGCTAGGCCCCCAAGTAGGCCTTAATCACCTTCGGTTGGCTCAGAACCTCATCCACCTGGCCTTCCGCGAGCAAGCTACCACTATCCAAAACGATGAGGTGATCGGAAAGCTCGCGTACGATATCCATGTTGTGGGAGATGAAGACGATGGTATCGCCCTGTTCCCGCATGCGGTTCAGAATCTCTTTCACCTTCACCACCATTTCGGGAAAAAGGCCGGCGAACGGCTCGTCGAAGAGATAGATATTTGCCTCCATGGCCATGGCGCGGCCGATTTCCAGCAGCTTGCGCTGACCGTAGGATAGGTTCTCCGCCAGGGCATCCCGCTTGTCCCAGAGGCCGACGTTTTCCAGAATTCCCCGCGCCCGGTCCCTTTGCATGGGGTTTACGCGCTCCAGCAGCGCGGGAAAGAGCCCTCGCTTGGTAAGCACCACCATGATGTTGTCCCACACGCTGACCTGGTCGAAGAGCCGTACTTCCTGAAACGTGCGGGTCAGTCCGTGTGACGGATTCTCGTGGGCTTTCAACACTTTCAGGCTGTTGCCTTCGAGAATCACAATGCCGCCGTCAAGTGGCAGCACGCCGCTCAAGAGGTTCACCAACGTGGACTTTCCCGATCCATTCGGCCCCACGATGCTGGTCAAGCCCCGCTTGGGGATGGAGATGGAGAGTCTCCGCACAGCCCGCACCGCGCCAAAGTTCTTGGAGATATCCTCCGTCTGTATAGCGAAAGGATCGTCTATCTTCTCAGCGCCGGGTCTCACAGCCTATACCTCCCCACTAGTCCCTGGGGCCTGAAGAGCATAAGCAGTACCAAGAGTATCCCCAATACTACAAGTCTGGCTTGGCCGATGTGAATCGCGGGCAGAAACGGCAGGAAGCGCATGCCCTCTTCCAGCAGCACGAAAGCCATGGCGCCCAGCAGCGAACCCCAGATGGTGGCCAGTCCACCGAGAATCACGATAGCGACGAGGAGCATAGACTCCAAGAGAATGAAAGAATTCGGGTCTACGAACCTCGTCCAGCTTGCGAACAAGCCGCCGGCCAGACCGGCCATCATAGCCGATATAGTCCATACCGCCAGCTTGTAGTGGGTGGTCCGGTAGCCAAAGACCGCGATGGCTTGCTCGTCCTCGCGAATGGCGGTCAGCACGCGCCCGAAAGAGGAGGTCACGATGAGCCAGGAAAGGAGCATGATGAGGCCAAGCAGCGCCAGGGCGAAGATGAGGAACTCTAATTCGCGGTCGAGCACCCAGCTCCCTACCGCCGGCCGGGGTATCTCGTGTATGCCAAATGCGCCCCGCGTAAGATTGCGCCAGTTCAAGAAGACGTTGAAGCTGATGATGGCGAAGCCAAAGGAGACGAGAACGTAGATATCGTCCCGGAAGCGGTTGAAGACCACGCCCACCGCAATGGCAACGATCCCGGCCAGGAGCACCCCCAAGGGTAGCGCGGCAAAGAAGGGCCAGCCAAAGGTAGGAATGGCCTCGGTGCGCAGTTGCTCGTACTTAGCGTCCGAGGTAAGAATCGCCACCGTGTACGCGCCGATGCCAAAGAAGCCGACGTGGCCCACCGAGAGCAGGCCCGTAAACCCCACGACAAGGTTCAGGCTGACGCTCAAGATTGCCCAGATGGCGAAGACGGTACCCACCGTGATGGCAAAACCCACGCCCTGCCACAGCATGAAGCCGAGCGCCCATCCGATGATGAGCAGATTTGCCCACAGTTCCACGTTGTTCCTGGCGGCTGCCACGAGCGCCTGTGGCTTGCGCACTATCTGCGTGAACGATCTGTCGTGCTCTGTTTCTGCCTGCATGTGCCGCTACTTCCTCGGCAAGAGGCCTTTCGGCCAAAACGATAAGAAAAGTATGAGAAGCACGAACGAGATGACGTCGCGCCATTCACCCGCCAGGTCCCAGATACCGAACTGTTCGATCATGCCCAGTACGAATCCGCCAACGATGGCGCCGTACAGGTTGCCAATCCCACCGACTACGGAGGCGATCCAGCCTTTCAGCAGAAGCAAGAGACCCATCCTGGGCTGAATGGCCGTATCGTGGCCGCTCAAGAGTCCCGCCATGGCGGCGTAGACTGCGCCGATGAAGAAAACGACGGCGATTACGGTGGTGGTGTTGATGCCCACCACTTTGGAGACCTCTTCATCATCGCCGATTGCCCGCACTGACTTGCCGAACGACGTGAATTTGAGCAGATACAACAAGAATAGGAAGCCCACCAGCGCCACGCCGACGGTAAAGACGTTGAAGCCTTTGATGGTTGCCCCGGCAAAGGTCCAAGGATCGTTTCCGAGCGCCTCCGGCAGCGGGCGCGGGGTGCTCTCGAAGACAATACTTGTAAGAGCGGTGATAGCCAACAGAATGCCCAGGGATGCCACCAGCATGATCAATGGCGACTGCGACCGCGCCCGCATATACACGTATAAGCCCCGATAGAAGGCAAGGCCAACCACTCCCGCAAGCATGCAGGAGACGCCCCAGCTCAGGTAGAGCTTCGCATCGGGAGCGTTGGCGATAAGATAGGCGAAGTACACCCCTAGGGCTGCTGCTGCCGCGCCGGTAATAACAACAAGCCCCTGCAAGACGCGGGCCGCAACGACCCCCTGATAGGCCTGGTACAGTAGCCAGGTCACAAGCACAGCGAAGCCGAGAGCGATTACGGGGCTGAGATTAATGTGCAGGTCTTTAGGGTTAGTGAGCAAGAAGCCCGTATAGACTCCTGTACCCGCAGCCAGCACACCGCCTATGCCAAACAGGACGGATCGATCGACCCGCGCGCGGAAGCGGGGGTAGACGCTCTCGTAAAGCGCCCAAGCCACGACGCCGGCGGTTACCGCGGCGAAGATCACATTGACGACTATACTGTTCACCGCGTACAAGCCGCCGAGAGTCTCTTGGGACCGCAGATAGAAGACGCCATATGCGCCGATTGCCGCGGCCGCGCCATAGTAGAGGTCGAAGAACCATACGGTGCTATAGACGAGGGTAAACCCGATCGCCAGCAGGGCGTAGACAGCCCCGACCGATAGGCCGTTAAAGGCGAATTGCACGGCCTGTTCCGGCGACTGGCTGATTTTCCAACCGACGTACACCGCAGCCGCCGCGGTCAACGCGATTGCGAGGGTGTTGTTCAGGTTGGGACGTTGGGCAATCAAGCGCGTTCCTGTTCCCTACAATCGACTGCAAACAGACAGACCGGTCAACGAGCGCCGGCGCCAGAATCCCCGAGAGGCAGGCCGTAATGCCAATGTTGTCGCAGCGGCGCGAAGACGCGCCGAAAACATAGTGGCGACGCACACCGTGCCCACATCCCCGGTAGCGCAGGCCCTTCCGCGCGCGACACACGCACGCTACCACGTGGATGCCGAAACGGAGCGTAACCAAATCGCTCGCGCCGAATGGGCTTCGCGCAGCCCAGGGCTTTGCAAAGTCCTTGTCGAAGAGTGAGCGGTTTGCGGGGTTGACCGTGAGCAATCTTATGCACTCAACCCCAAGCAACTCCTCAACTCCTACGAACCACCCTCTTGGGGCGTTGCCACGGCTCTACTCCCTGGGCGCGTTGCCCAACACCTTGTAGCCGTGATTCTCCGCCGTTCTCTCGGCAACGGGCAGGACCTCCACGACTAATCTGGATAGGCCCACCACCTCTCCGTCAGCGTCGAAACTGTAGTTGTCGCCGATGGCGCCGCTCCACGTGATCTCGTACATGCAGTCGCGGAAGCCATCGGCATCCTGATCGTCGCCGGTCCGTCTAAGGCACTCGGCGGCAATGTATACGTTGTCATAGGCCGAACCGAGATGCCATGGCAGCGTGACGTAGTCATAGCGCTCACGGAAGTTGGCCAGGACCTCCTGGGCTTTCGCGTTGTCGGGGTGCAGGTCCGCCGTGATCGCTTTCATGCCGGTGGCGCTGTCGCCGGCAATCTCTAGGGCCGTCGTGCCCACGGAGATCGTCTCGGCGTAGATGGGGCCTTGGTAGCCCAACTCCCGCGCCTGCTTGATGATGACCCCGGCGGCAAACTCGGACTGCGGGGCCAGATGGAGCGCGTCCGGCTCGGCGTCGAACAGTTTGCTCAGTTGGGTGCGAAAGTCGGTTACGTCGGAGGCGTACGACTCCTGGGCCACCACCTGTCCGCCCCGTTTCGTGAACTGGGCCACCGTGGTGCGGCGCACGCCCTCGGCGTAGTCAGTGGCCTCGGTAATGGTGGCCAGCGTGCGCACGCCGTCCGCCCACATCACGTTGCCGGTGGCGATGCCGACCTCGATATCGCTGATCTGGGTGCGAAAGATGTAGTCGCCCGCGTTGGCGATATCAGGGTTGCTCGCCAGCCCCGAAAACAGAATGACGCCGTCGGCCTCCGCCAGGGGTGCGACCCCGAGCATGGCGCCGCTGCAAGAGGTGCCCAGGATGATCTTCACGCCGTCTACGTCGGTCAGCTTGCGGTACGCGGCGACCGCTTCCTTGGCGCTGCACTGGGAGTCCTCCACGACGAATTCAAGCCTGCGGCCGTTCACACCGCCGGCGGCATTGATCTCGTCCAGAGCCATCTGCTTGGCGCGCACGGCCACGTTGCCATACGTCTCGCCAGGGCCGGTGAGCGACTCCATCACGCCAATCCTAAAGGGCGGCTGCTCAGTGCCTGGTGCAGCTTGCTCGGTGTCCGCGGCAACGCCGCAGCCGCTGACAAGCGCGACCAGCAGCCACGGCGCCAAGAGCCAAATGATCCGTTGCCACGATACGGGCCGCATTGCGCTCCTCTCGGTGAGAATGCTCCGGGGTCTCTATGCCGGTAGTTACTCTACCACCCTTAGCGTCAATCCGACAATTACGCGGAAGAAGGGACGATAGAGTTGCTACAGGCAGGACAAACCATTGGATGTGAGCCAAACCGTTCGCGCTTAGACTAGCTCAGCGCGAACGGCTTGGCGGGCCGGTCATGAGCAACCGCACGCAAACATCCGCCTGGGGTGTTCCGCTATACCCTATTCGGTCGGCGCGCTGCCCAAGACCTTGTAGCCATGGTTATCTTCATTCCGCTCGGCTAGGGGCAGGACTTCCACCACCACGTTGGTCAGGCCGACGACCTCGCCGTTTTCATCGAAGCTATAATTTGCGCCGATGGCGCCGGTCCAGGTTATGGCATACAGGCAGTCGCGCATGCCGTCGGCGTCCTGATCGTCGTCAGTCTGCTTCAGGCACTCGGCGGCAATGTAGACGGTGTCATAGGCCGAGCCCAGATACCAAGACAGCGTGAGGTAATCGTAACGCGCCCGGAAATTGGCCAGCACTTCCTGGCCTTTGGTGTTGGTGGGTGAGATGTCCGCCAGGATGGCCTTGGTGCCGGTAGCAGCTTCCCCGGCGATCTCCAGGGCCGTGAACCCGACGGGCACGATGTCTGCGTATATCGGCCCCTCGTAGCCCAACTCGCGCACCTGCTTGATGATGGTGCCGCCGGTGAACTCAGACTGGGCGGCAACAAGCAAAGCGTCGGGATTCTCGCCGAGCAGCTTTGTGAGTTGGGTCCTGAAGTCAGTGGTATCGGAACCGTAGCGTTCTTCCGCCACCACCGTGCCGCCGCGCTTCTCGAATTGCGCCACGGAAGTGCGCCGCACACCCTCGGCGTAATCGGTGGTCTCGGAGATGGTCGCCAGGTTGCGCACGCCGTCCGCCCACATGGTGTTGCCGACGTCAACGCCCAACAGGGCATCGCTGATCGAAGTGCGGAAGATGTAGTCGCCGGCGTTGGCGATGTCCGGGTTGGTTGCCAAGCCGGAGAACATGATCACGCCGTCGGCTTCAGCCAGCGGTGCCGCGCCCAGCATCGCGCCGCTGCACGAGGTACCGAGAATGATCTTGACCCCGTCCACGTCGGTGAGCTTGTTATACGCGGTAATAGCGTCCTGGGCGGAGCACTTCGAGTCCTCCACCACGAGCTCCAACATGCGGCCGTTGATGCCGCCGGCCGCGTTGATCTCGTCCACGGCCATCTGCTTCGCTTGCACGGCCACGCTGCCATAGGTCTCACCCGGGCCGGTGAGCGACTCCATCACGCCAATTCTGAAAGGCGGCTTTGCCGCCTCTTCCATCTCCTTTTCCGCGTCCGCGGCGCCATCGCCGCCGCAGGCAATCACGAGCGACGCTAGCAGCGCCAGTGCCGCGAGTAGAATAAGCTTTTTCCAGGATACCGGTCGCATGACATGCTCCTCTCTGAGAATGCGAATACTGACCATTTTGTCAGATACTCTAGCAGCTTCCCGTCAATCCCGCAAGTAGACGGAAAGGAGCCAGGATCACCTGTACCTTGTGTGCAAAGTCGCAGTCTCTCTCAGCTTTGAGTGCATGCTCTGGGAGAAAGTCCATATCAATCTATAGAAAGAACCAAAACTGTTGGCTTTTTGTTGAGAACCTCTTTGACTATAGCCCTGTGTTTGCTGTGAGCGGCTGAGACGCCTTTTGTCAATCTCACAGCAATTGCGCTACTATGAGCATACTGTGATTTCATGGGTCCGGCACAAGGTACAGCGGACAGTTATGCGGCTACTTTCATTCCGCACACGCTTCAACGTACAAATGGGTGCGCGCCCGTGGGTGGGATTTGGCCTGTTCTGCCTGTTGATCGCGGCGCTGCTGGCGGCATGCGCTGAAGGGCAGCAGGGCGCGCAAGTTGCGTTTGTACCGATGGAGACACCAACGCAACAACCCCCTACGCCAACTGTGGAATTGGCGCTAGATCGCACGCCTACGCCAACACAGGTGGCAGCTCCGACACCTACATCGGTTCCTTCTCCCGCGCCTAACTTCACGGCAATCAGCAGTGGCTACTTACACACCTGCGCGCTGCGTACGGACGGTAGGGCTGTCTGCTGGATAACTCTGGCAGCTAGTGAAAGCAACACGAATCTACCGATTTTTCTTGGTATCCCTCAGATGTTGTTGCACTCTCAGATTTCACCACCAAAGGGTGAGCGTTTCAAAACCATTAGCAGTGGATTCACGCATTCTTGTGGACTACGTGAGGATGGCAGCGCCGTCTGTTGGGGCGAAGATACGTTTGGCCAAGCGTCTCCGCCCAAAGATGAGCGTTTTGTTGCAATAAGCAGCGGGCCTGGCGGCACTTGCGGATTGCGGGAAAATGGCACTCTCATGTGCTGGCCTGCTATCGGACAGAATGACCCGCTAGAGGGTAATAGGGAGCTATCGGCGATTAGCGTTGGAGTGAAACACCTTTGCGCCCTACGCGGTGACGGTACCGCCATCTGCTGGGGCGAAGATGAATTCGGCGAGGCATCTCCTCCAGAAGGAGAGCGCTTAGTGGCCATTAGCAGTGGATTTGAACACACATGCGGACTGCGCGGAGATGGGACCGCCGTCTGCTGGGGTAAGGATGCTGAGGGGGAATCATCGCCTCCTGCAGGCGAGCGCTTTACGTTGATCAGCAGCGGCTTTGGTCACACGTGCGCGTTACGTCAAGATGCCACTCCTCTTTGCTGGGGTAGGGACATTGAGGGGCAATCATCGCCGCCGGAGGGACGGCGCTTCCTGGCAATCAGTAGCGGCTATTGGAATACATGTGGGATAGGCAATGATGGTTCACTAGTCTGCTGGGGTGGCGACGAATTCGGCATGACATCACCACCAGAAAACGAGCGGTTTGCCGCCATATCGAGTGGCGACTTTCACACTTGTGCCTTGCGTGAAGACGGCACCACGGCCTGTTGGGGCGACAATGAATTAGGCCAGGCCGCGCCGCCTGAAGGCGAGCACTTCGTGAAAATAAGCAGCGGAGCCGCGCACACGTGCGGTTTGCGTGAAGACGGCAAGGTGCTCTGTTGGGGCGAATTTGAGGGCCGGCCAGCGCCGGTTGACGGTGGGAATACTAAGGAGAGCAACGCCTCTCGCGCTCCGTCCACTGGTGTAACGTCACCCTTTGACGAAACAGACATTACGGACATCAGCAGCGGCACCCTAATTACTTGTGCCCTTCATTCAAATGGCGCTGTGTTCTGTTCGGGTGGCCTTTTACCTCCCAATGAGACTGAGCGCTTCTCGGCAATTAGTAGCAGTCGCATATACGTATGCGGGCTACGGCTGGATGGCACGCCCGTCTGCTGGGGCTTGGATGAAGGATTGGGCCGTACTTCGCCGCCAGAGGGGGAGCACTTCGCCAAAATCAGCAGTTCTGTCAGCCATGCCTGTGCACTGCGGGAGGACGGCACTGCCGTCTGCTGGGGTGGAGAGGAGCAAGGTGGGACACCGTCGCCGCCCCTGGGCGAGCGGTTCACAGCCATCACGACTGGAATTTGGCACTCCTGTGCACTCCGCGATGATGGTTCCCTCGTTTGCTGGGACAGGAACATAATTTCAACTCTACCAGGAGAAAACTTTAGGGCAGTGTCCAGCGGCGCCATTCACACCTGCGCGCTGCGCGAGGATGGGTCTCCCTTATGTTGGATGGGTTACGCTTTCGGTCAGATTTCCCCAACGACCGAGTAGCCTAGTCTTGCGCTTGTGGTCTTTACTCTTGGGCAAACTAAACAGGCAGTCATGTCACCAGTTCCTAAACCCTCGGCCTATCCGCACTGTAGACGAGGTAAGGGATAATGAACTCATTTATGAGGCGGCAGCGTGCGCCGTGGGCCATCGATGAGCTCCAACTTTGCCGAACCGACCCAGCACGTTTTCGTACCCAGCACACTTGAAACTCAGATTGCGCGGAGTGTAGCGGTGTGCCATGCTGATTGCTAGAGAAGACTTACTCCAATCAATCTCAAATCGACGGGTCGGACTCCAATTGGCCGACTACGAGCGAGGTATAGTCCATGGATAGCTTTCGTGTTACAGCGGTTTCATTGTGCAGCCGGCCGGCGTCACCGCGGGAGAACCTCGACCATCACGCCGCGTGGATCGAGCGTGCCATGGCGGAAGAGCCTGACCTCATTTGCTTTCCGGAGCTCGGCCTGACCGGGTATTCCATTACTGGGGCCATTTGGGAAGAGTCTGAGCCGGTGCCGGGGCCTTCCACGCAGGCGCTCGTCGATCTGGCGCGGGCGCACAACGTGATGCTGGCCGTTGGTATTGCCGAGAACGACCGCGACATCGTCTACAACACCTATGTCATCGTCGGGCCGGAGGGGTACATTGGCAAATCGCGGAAGATTCATATCCCGCCCGCTGAAGTCGGCTACTGGCGCGGCGGCGGCATTCCGCCGGTGATTGACGTCGGCGTCGCCAAGGTCGGTGTGAACATCTGCTTCGACAACTGGCTGCCGGAATCGAGCCGCATGGTGGCGCTGCAAGGGGCAGAGGTCATTCTGGCGCCCTACGTCTGGTCGGTAGGGGACTGGGGCGAACCGCCGGACCACGCCAGCCGCAACCGCGCGTGGAAAGATTATGCCGGCCGCACCTTTCCTGCCCGCGCCATCGATAACGGGGTCTTCCTTGTCGCAATCAACGCCTGCGGGCCTCCTCCCACCGGTCGTAGCACGCACTACGGCAATCCCATGGTGGTGATCTATAACCCGCTGGGACAGTTGGTCGCGGCCTCACCGGACAACGCCGATGATGAGGTGATGGTGACTGCCGATCTCGATAGGCAGATCTTGGCGGAACGCCGCTCGCAAGGCGTCTTCCATCCCCGCTTCCGACGGCCGGAACTCTACGGCCTGCTGGCGGAAGGCGACATCGGCCCGCAAGACCCGCGCTAAATAGCGGTATGCGCTTTCCCTCCCCTCCTGTGGCAAGCAAGGGGCACAGTTGCCTATGAAGAGTCGGAGGGCCTGCAATTAGAAGAGATATTGACTAGCCAGTCAGCCCGCGCGTTGGAAGACGAGCGTCGCGTTGTGGTCGCCGAAGCCGAAGGAGTTGGAGAGCACGAACGCAAGGGGGGCTTCAATGGTCTCGCCGAGCACGTAGTTGATGCCGGCGCAGTCGGGGTCGATGGTCTCGGTGTTGGTGGTCGCCGGCACTTTCTGCTCTGCCAGCATCTTGACGCAGGCGACCGCTTCGAACGAGCCCGCGGCCGCGAGCATGTGGCCGGTGCTGGACTTCGTGGCCGAGACGAACGGCTTATCGCCAAACATCTCGCGCAGGGCCACCGCCTCCACGCGATCGCCAATCACCGTTGAGGTCATGTGCGGGTTGATGGCGTCAACGTCCGTTGGCGCCATGCCTGCCATCTCCAGCGCGATCTTCATGGTCTGCACCTGGCCGTCGCCGTCCGGCTCGGTGCGCCCGCCGGTGCCGTTGGTGCAGCCGTAGCCGACGAGATATGCCAGGATGGGCGCGCCGCGAGCCTTGGCGTCGGCTTCACGTTCCAGGATCATGGCGGCGCCGCCTTCGCCCATTACAAATCCGTCGCGGTCCACGTCGGCCGGGCGGCTGGCGTGTTTAGGATCGTCGTTGCGGCGGCTCATAGGCCCGCCGCGGGCGGCGAATACGGCCGTTACCGTCGGCACCACCACGCCGTCGGAGCCGCAGGCCACGACCACGTCGGCGCGGTCCGTCTGCAACATCCACATAGCCTCGCCCATGGCAATCGTGCCGGTGGCGCAGGCCACGGAGGGGGTGAAGTTCGGGCCGCGGGCGCGAAACGCCGCCGCAATGAGCGCGGTGGCGGCGTTGGGCATAATGCGCAGCACCTCGCTGGGCAGGAAGGAACTGAGTTCGCCCCGGCCCGTTCGTTGGGAGGCCTGCTCCACGCTGGTAACGCCGCCCAGGCAGTTGCCGGAGACCACGCCGCAACGGAATTGCAGTTCTTCCGGCAACGGCAGCGGAAAGCCCGACTGGGCCAGGGCTTCCAGGGCCGCGGCCAGCGCGTACTGGTGCGTCCGGTCCTGGCGGCGCGCGTCGTTGTAGATGCGGCGGGGCAGCCCTTTGAAGACTACGTTCGGATCAAACCCGCCTACCTCACCGGAGATTTGCACCGGGAAGTCAGCAGCATTGTAGCCGGCGGTGTGATCAATACCGGAAACGCCCGCGCAGAGGTTCTGCCACGACTCCGCCACGCTATTTCCCAACGGGGTCACCGCCCCGATGCCTGTCACCGCAATGCGGGAATAACTCACCGATCTATCGTTCATAAATTACTTGGTCGCGCAACAACCCCTCTGCACACAATGAAGGATTGTCGCTCGCCGTCAAGCTAAAGCTTTCAACTCACTGAGTGCTACCTGTATTATACGCGCCAACGCAGTTTTGTCGCAGACTCACAAACTATACAGGAAAACGTGAGAATTCCTCGTCTTTCTCGTCGGCGGTCTCTTTGTCGTCCAGGTCGAAGGGCGGGTCTTCGTCGTCGTCATCCAGCAGGTCGCCGGCGGTGACGAGCACGTGGCGCACGCGGCCCAGGCCTTCCGGCGGGGTCACGATGCCGCGTTCCTCCAGGGCGTCCAGGATGCGGTTAGCCTTGGTAGCGCCGATGCCGAGTTGGCGTTGGAGGAACGAGGCTGAGGCATTTTCGTATTGCGAGACCAGGCGGATCGCTTGGCGCACCAGGTCGTCGTCCTTGTTCTCCTGGTGGTTGGCCGCGGCCTCCTCGAAGGACTTCTCCGGGATGTACTCCGGCGCGCCCTGTTCCCGCCAAAACTGCACGATGCGGCTAATCTCGTCATCGGCGAGATAGGTGCCTTGGATGCGGGTGAGGCGGGTGGCCTCTTTCGGCGCGAAGAGCATGTCGCCCTGGCCGATGAGCTTCTCCGCGCCGGCGCCGTCGAGAATGGTGCGCGAGTCGGCTTGCGAACTGACCGCAAAGGCGATGCGGCAGGGGAAGTTGGCCTTGATGAGACCCGTGAGCACGTCCACCGAGGGACGCTGGGTCGAAACCACGAGATGGATGCCCACGGCGCGGGCCATCTGCGCCAGGCGGCAGAGGTATTTCTCCACGTCGCCGGCCGCCGTCATCATCAGGTCGGCCAACTCGTCGATCAAGATAACGAGATAGTGCATGGGCTCCTCGCCGGCCTCACGCTTGGCGGTATTGTAGGTCTGGATGTTGCGGAAGCCCTCTTGTGCCAGCACTTTGTAGCGCCGCGTCATCTCGTCGGCGGCCCACATGAGGGTCGGCACGACTTCGTCCAGGTCGGTGATGACGGGCCGCAGCAAGTGCGGAATGTCGCTGTAGCCGATCATCTCCACCATCTTGGGGTCAACGACCAGAAAGCGCAGGGTCTCCGGCGTGTGCTGCATGAGCAGCGAGCAGATGATGGCGTTCACGCACGCCGACTTGCCCGAACCGGTCGCGCCGGCAATCAGCAGGTGGGGCATGGTGGCGAGGTCCGTGACCCGCGCGTCGTTGGCGACGTCACGCCCCAGCGCCAGCGGCAGCATGCCTGCGTGCTCCGCAAAGGCGGGGTCGTTCATGAACTCGCGCATGGTGACGATGGTGGTGCTTTGGTTGGGAATCTCGATCCCGACGAACGGGAAGCCGGGCACCGGCGCTTCGATACGTACGCTCGTGGCGGCGAGGGCGAGCGCCAGGTCGTTGGCGAGATTTATGACCCGGCTCACCTTGATGCCCTGTCCCAACGTCAGACGGTATTGCGTAACGGCCGGGCCGCGAATGGCTTCGGCCACCTCCGCCACCACCTTGAAGCTCCGCAACGCCTCCTCGATGATGAGGGCCCGCTGCTCGATCTCCTCGGTGGCTTCTGCCGCGTCTTCTGTTTGTGCGGCGGGCGTAAGCAGATCGGGCGGCGGCAGTTGCCAGCGCGGCGGGGCGTTGGGTTCGTCGGCTTCTGTCTCCATAGCCGTTTCGGAATCCGGGTCCGCGGCAGCGTCTTGCGATTCTGTGGGATCATCAGCAGCGACCGGATTCGGCGCAACGACCTCCATGGCGGGCAAGGCGGGCGCCGCGCTGCCGTTGGAAGCGTTGACGTTCGAAGCGACACGCACGTTGAGCGCCCGCGGCTGTGGAGGCTCTGTCTGCTCAGGTTCCCTGGTACGGTCACCCATGCGACGGTACGCGCCGCCTGCCGCTCGGAACAGTACCCCGATGCCTTTGCCAATCAGCCGCACCAGGAACCATATACCGCCCAACGCGCTGCGAATGCGTCCTAAAGAGATCGAGAACGTGATGATGGTCGTAATGAGCAGCAAGGCGAAGAGGACGATGACCGCGCCTGCAAAGCCGAGGGCGGTAGTTAACGGCGCGAGGATTTGCAGCCCGATGGCGCCACCCACGGGGTACGCTAACGCCATCTCCGGCGGACCCGCTATCGCTTGCCCAAAGGCCGTGGCGGCGAGCACGAGCACCGTCAGCGCCGTGAGCGTTTCCCAGCGCACGTAGCGTTCTTGCGTGATGCCGTCGCGGATGAGCTGTATGCCAAGCACGACTGAAGCCAGCGCGGGCAGCGGCGCCATCCAACCGAAGAGAACGACGAGCAGTTCATGCCACAAGCCGCTCACCGTGCCGCTCGGCGAAAGCAGCGCGATGCCCGAAAGCAAGCCGATCACAATGCTCAGGACGCCAAAGACCTCCCGCCGCAATGGCGAGGGCAGGCGAAAGAAAGGGAGCGGCAGGCCGGACTGACGCGAAGACGACTTTTGTTGTGTGGTGCTACGACGGGCTGCCATGGATAGACTCCTCGTGGCTAACGGCGGGAACGCGATTAAGGGAAGGGACGATGATTGAGAATTAGGATGAGCCTATACCTGTGTCGAAAGAGGAGACAGAGCGGCGGACGCAAAACCGACAGGCAAGAATCCCGTACTGTAGAGTGTTCGCAAAGGTGCTGTCAGGCGCTGTTTATACGTTCACCCCGAAGCGAGACGATGCGGCGACCCATATCCGTTCGCCCTGAGCTTGTCGAAGGGTGAAGGGATACGGTAACCCAAACCCGAAACCATTCATGCTTCGACAAGGGCTTCGCGCAGCCCTCAGCACGAACGGTTTCTGCACACTGCGCAGATATCCGCTCGGAATTCAGAAATAGGGCAGACATCAGAAATAGCTCAGACTTCGGTCACAACGGGGAGGATCATCGGCCGGCGGCGGGTTTCCGCGTAGAGGAACGTGGAAACCACGTCGCGGATACGTTCTTGCACTTGGCGAATCTCGGCGCGGGGGCCAAGATCGGCTTCCAAGTTATTATACAAGCGGTGGCGGGCTTTTTCAATCAGCATCTCCAGGCCCTCTTGCATGAAGCCCCGCGCAATGATGTCGGGACCCGAGAGCACGTGCCCGGTCTCCCGGTCGATGGCGACGACCACGATGAAGATGCCGCCCTGGGAGAGATGCTGGCGGTCGCGCAGGACGCTCTCGCTCACGTCGCCCACGCCGAGGCCGTCGACGAACACGTAGCCGGCTTGCACCCGGTCGACTTTGCGAATCTCGTCTGTGGTCAACTCGATGATGTCGCCGTCTTCGGCGACGATGATGTTCTCTGTGTCTACGCCGAGTTCGCCGGCCAAGCGCGCGTGGTGCATGAGATGCTGGTAGCCGCCGTGAATGGGAATGAAGGCCTCCGGACGCAAGATGCTCAGGAGTGTCTTGAGTTCTTCCTGGGCGCCATGCCCGGAAACGTGGACGTTGGCCACTCGGTCGTAGAGCACGTCGGCCCCTTGACGGAAGAGCTTATCGATGGTCTTTCCCACCAGCGCCTCGTTGCCCGGAATGGGACTGGCGGAGATGATGACCGTGTCGTCGGTCTCCACGTTGATTTGGCGATGGTCGCGGTTGGCGATGCGGCCCAGCGCCGAAGTCGGCTCGCCCTGGCTGCCGGTGGTGATGATGACGACCTCATCGGTGTTGAATTCATGCAAGCGGTCCGGGCGCACGAGCATGTTTGCCGGCACGTCCAGGTAGCCCAACTGCATCGCCATATTCACGTTCTGCACCATGCTGCGGCCGGTCACGCAGACGCTGCGGTTGAATTCGTCGGCAATGTCCACCACCTGCTGCACGCGGGAGATTAGAGAGGCAAATGTGGTCACGATGATGCGCCCACGCGCTTCCGAGAAAACTTCCGCGAAGCAATCGTAGATCACGCGCTCGGAGGGCGTGTACCCGGGCCGGTCGGCGCGGGTGCTGTCGGAGAGCAGCAGCCGCACGCCCTCCTGCGCGTATTTCGCCAACCGCCAGATGTCGGAGAGTTCGCCGTCTACGGGCGTGTAGTCGAACTTGAAGTCGCCGGAGTGCACTACCAGGCCGACCGGGGTATAGATCGCCATGCCGACGCCGTCGGGGATGCTGTGGCACATGTGGAAGAACTCGAAGCGGAAGGGCCCCAGCGTAATCTGGTCGCCGGGCGCAATTTCCCGCATGCTCACTTTTTCATTGAGGCCGTGCTCTTTGAGCTTCACCTCCAGCAGGCCGAGCGTGAGGCGGGTACCATATATGGGCGCGTTGATCGAGCGCAGGAAGTAGGGCAGGGCACCGGTGTGGTCCTCGTGCCCGTGGGTGATGATGATGGCCCGGATGCGGTCCCGCTTGTCTTCCAGATAGGAGATATCGGGAATGACCAGGTCGATGCCCAGCATCTCGTCTTCGGGAAACATCACGCCGGCGTCGATGAGGACGATATCGTCGCCGTACTCCAGCACCATGCAGTTCTTGGCAATTTCGCCCAAGCCGCCCAAAGGGATGATGCGGAGTTTCTTGTCTTCTGACATAAGGTGGGGGTATGTGTGTCGAGGTTACTCTTGGGGAAGCCGAGGTTCGGGTTTGTTCGATTGAATTCGTCACAACGTCCACCATCATGATGAACTTGCACGTGCGGTGCGTCAAGAAGAGAGAATCGCCTCAATCCGCGCGGGGTTCGTATACTATGGGTAGGTAGACTTACGGGAGTGCGGTCGAGCCTCGTCAACAAGTAGTAGCGCGGGGGCTTGTCCCCCGCTCATCTTCCGGCGGGAGACTGAAGGACGTTGGCCGATCCGTCTCTCCGGCGGATGCCGGAGTCCAGAGGCCTGGCTTTTTGCCTTTAGAGCGACAGATAGGGTGAACAGGGAGCAGATGGATTCCTGCGTGCGCGGGAATGACGGTCCCTGCCGATACTGATTGCCCGTTATAGCCATAGCGTGGGGCGCGTTGCCCCGCCAACAAGCACAAAGTGGAGAGATACATGAGAGCGCATATTGCGGTTTTGCCCGGTGACGGGATCGGCGTGGAAGTCGTAGCGTGGGGCGCGCGGGTGCTCCAGCACGTAGCGGATGCGTATGGACACACGTTTCGTGTGTCTGAAGGGAGTATCGGCGGCAACGCCATTGACGCGACCGGCTCGCCCTTGCCGGATGCCTCGCTCGCACTTTGCAAGCAGGCCGACGCCACCTTCGTCGGCGCAGTGGGCGGTCCCAAGTGGGACGTCGGACCGCCGGAAGCGCGTCCGGAATACGGCCTGCTGCGCTTGCGCAAAGAGTTGCGCCTCTACGCCAACCTGCGTCCGGTGAAGGCAATAGACGCACTGGTGGATTCATCGCCGCTGCGGCGCGAGATCGTGGAAGGCACCGACCTGCTGGTGCTGCGCGAACTCACCGGCGGGCTCTATTTCGGCCGCCCGCGCGGGCGCAGCGCCAACAAGCAGGGCATTCGCGTCAAGGACACGCTGACCTACACCAGCAGCGAGATGGAACGCATCATCCGCCTGGGCTTCGACCTCGCCCGCCAACGCCGCAAGCAACTGGCGTCGGTGGATAAAGCCAACGTGCTGGCGAGCAGCGGCTTGTGGCGGGAGATCGCAGAGCAGGTGGCTGACGATTACCCAGACGTGCAGGTCGAGCATATCCTGGTGGACGCCTGCGCCATGCACCTCGTCAACGATCCCCGCCGGTTCGACGTGCTGGTGACCGAAAACATGTTTGGCGATATCCTGTCCGACGAGGCGTCGGTGTTGGCGGGCAGCTTGGGCATGCTGCCGAGCGCCAGCCTGGGCCGCGGCCGGCGCGGCCTCTACGAGCCGGTGCACGGTACCGCGCCGGACATCGTCGGCCAGGACAAAGCAAACCCCGTGGCCGCAATCCTCTCCGTCGCCATGCTCCTGCGCCACTCTCTGGGACTGGAGCAGGAAGCGCGGGCAGTGGAGGTTGCGGTGGAAGACGTGTTGGCCGCCGGATACCGCACGCCCGACCTGGCGCGCGGCGCGACCGGCGAGCGCGCGGTCGGCACGGAAGCAATGGGTGAGGCCGTATTGGAGCGGATTGGGTAGGGTAGCGGTTCCATCGCGCAGTGTTACTTTCTTTTGCGGGAAGCGGCTACGTCTCTCCGCCGTAGCGCGGGGGCTTGTCCCCCGCCTCCTCGGTCCAATGAGGACGAATGTGCAGGAGAAGATGGATTCCGCGCCCCCGTGCGGGGGCGAGCGTGCTCGGGAATGAAGGGAGTGACGGCACTGTTTTCGGCTCGTAGGGGCACGATGTATCGTGCCCCTACGAAAATCCAAAGGATTGCGGAAAGGAATGGACGCCCATGGATCTTGGCCTAACAGGCAAAGTAGCCGTCGTCACCGGCGGCAGTCGCGGGATTGGTCGGGCAACGGCGCTCACGTTCGCGGAGGAAGGCGCGGACGTCGCCATCTGCGCCCGCGGCAGTGAGACTTTGGAGAAGACCCTAGCTGAGATTCGCGCACATGGCGTCAATGCCTTCGGTATGGCCGTGGACGTGACCAAGCGAGATGAAGTAGAAGCGTTCATAGAGGCGAGCGCCGACGCGCTGGGCGGCATTGACATCCTCATCAATAACGTCGGCGGCTCGGTCGGCAAGGGCCTGATGGGATCCACCGACGAAGAGTGGTTCGACACCTTCGACCTGAACCTCTTCCACGCCGTACGCACGTCTCGCGCGGCGGTGCCCCACATGCGGCAGCGCGGCGGCGGTTCGATCGTGGTCATTTCGTCCATCTCGGGCGCAAAACCGGCCCCCGGCAGCCAGTATGGCGCGGCCAAAGCGGCGGAAATCTTCGTGAGCGGCGCGCTGGCTATGGAATTGGGTCCGGACAACATTCGCGTGAACACCGTCAGCCCCGGCTCGATTCTCTTTCCGGGCGGCGGCTGGGGTAAGCGACAGCAGGAGGACCCGGAGGGGTTCGGCGCATTCGAGACGGAAGAATTCCCGCTGGGTCGCTTGGGCAAACCCGAGGAAGTGGCGCGGGCCATTGTGTTCGTCGCGTCACCCGCCGGCAGTTGGATCAACGGCACGAACGTCTCCGTAGACGGCGCCCAGCAGCAACCCGGCATATTCGAGAAGGGTCCGGTGTGGCGGTAAGCCTCAATGTAAATGATGTGAGATGTATTGCCGTAGGGGCACTACATGTCGTTCCTTTCCAACCGACATTCAGCGACGGCTAGGGGCGTCATTCCCGCGCAAGCGGGAATCCATCTTCATCTTGGGCCCCTGCTTCGCGAACTCTAGCAGACAGGTTTCACGCCACCCTGGACTCCGGCGAAAGCCAGAGTAACGGAGCGGGGGACAAGCCCCCGCGCTACTTTGGGAATAGCAGGGTAGCATTCGTCATTCCCGTGAAACCGGCTTCTTTCCTGTCTTCCTCACCCTGGACTCCGGCCTACGCCGGAGTGACGGAAAAGGGCTGCTGAGGCCGACCCTCACCCGCCGTTCGCTCTGAGCCTGTCGAAGAGGGAGCGGCAATGAAAAGAAGCGCGAAATAGCGAACATGAACCCACCCTCACACCTCGGGCTTGACCTCATTGATCAACCCCACCAGGCCGTACAGAGCCACGATGTAGCCGTACCAGCCGAAGCCCTGCACCACGCCGCGGGCGGCTGCGGAGATGATGGAGTGGCCGCGCCAGGCCTCGCGCGCGTACAGGTTGGAGAGGTGCACCTCGATCACGGGAAAGGGCATGGCCTTCAGCGCATCGAAGAGGGAAGGGCTGTACTGGGTCAGCCCGGCGGGATTCAGCAGAGCGCCTTGGGCGTTGTCGATGTTCTCGTGGAGGAAGTCGAGCACCGCGCCCTCGTGGTTGGACTGAAAGCAGATGCAGTCGAAACCAAGCCTTTCGGCCTCTTTCGTCACCTGTTCATGGATCTGATTCAGCGTCACAGTGCCATAGATTTCCGGTTGGCGGCGGCCGAAGAGGTTCAAATTAGGGCCGCCAACTACGAGGATTCGCTTTGGTGGGGTTGTTTCCGCCATTGATAAACTCCAATCTCGGTGTGCGTGTTGTGAACTCTCGCTAAAGCTGATCTTGGCGCGCAACCGCTCACTGCTGTCCACAACGGAGAATGCGACCGGCTGTGTGGCGCAACTATGAAACATCTTACGCCAAACTGCCTGCAGATGCTCCTGGAGCCGCCATTTCGACAATTGCTCGATCCGCGCGATATTCACGGTGTAGGGGCACGATATATCGTGCCCCTGCTTCTTGCCTGAGACGGAGGCGTAGTCAACCCTCACCCCGGCCCTCTCCCAGTCTTGGGAGAGGGAGAATTGGGAGGCTAAATGGGGCCATGAGGCTAACTGGAGCCGTTTAGGAGCGCCCGTCGCAGACTTCGAAGCGCGTTGGTTTCGTGTAGGCCGGCTGGTCGCGCTCGATCCAGTCGGCGGTCCAGTCGATCATCGTCTCCAAGGGTACGCTGGAGTGGCTAAAGAGCCGCTGCAGGTCGTCAATCAGTGCCTGGCTGGGACGCGAAAGCAGCTCTTCCAGGGCGTATTCGTCGGCAATGTGCGGCGGGAGGATCGTGGGTGTGAGTGGATTCATGAGCGAACTTCCGTGTGCATTGGGTAGTTCTCTAGAGATTCTAGCGCAAAGACTAGGTCGGTTGGAGCCGAGTCGACTACTTGGTTCTCAATAGGGGTGCGCAGAGACCGTTCGCCCTTATATCTTAGGGAAAGGGAGATAAAATGAGAGCAGGCGTGGCA
>JAPPLM010000065.1 GCA_028874195.1 Chloroflexota bacterium | reverse complement strand
TTTTCCCATGGCAACACCTTAGCAAAGTGTTGCACTTCGTTTGTGAGTCTAGGGAGTCCATCTGCGGTGAGAAGATGGATTTCCGACCCGTATCAGATTCGGGTCAGGCTTGCGCGGGGAATGGCGGAATGTGCGCGCAGTAGCGCGGGGGCTTGTCTCCCGCCAGACGCTTACGCAAAGTTCCGTCATTCCGGCGAAAGCCGGAATCCAGGAAGTGAGGGTGGCATAAAGTAGATACTTAGCAAGAGTCATGCAAAGCGAAGATAGCAGAGGTCAGGCTTGAACCTCTCCAGTCCCTGAGGAGCAATTCCCATGCAAACAACCCAGATTCTCTTTCCTGAACGAGGCAAAGTAGCTCTGGAGACCGCTGCGCTGCCGCCGCTCGGACCCTACGACGTGCTGGTGTGCACCGAGGTCAGCGGCATCAGCGCCGGCACCGAGCTAACAAATCTCCTTGGCGATATGGAGCGCCAATCCTTTCCCAAGTACCCGGGCTACTCAAACGTGGGCGTCGTCGAGCAAGTGGGTGACGAGGTCACCGAATTCGCCGTAGGCGACCGGGTGCTGAGCAATGGCAAGCATGCCTCGCATCACATCATCAGCCGCGCAATCGACCGCACCGGCGCGCCGCAGACCTTGCTGCGCGTGCCGGATGGTGTCGACCCGGCCGACGCCACGTTCACGACCCTGGGCGCGGTAGCCATGCACGGCATCCGCAAGGCGGAGCCCAAGATTGGGCAAAGCGCCGCCGTGGTGGGCCAAGGCGTCGTCGGACAACTCCTCTGCCAGCTTCTGCGGCTGAACGGCGTCCATCCCGTGATCGGCATCGATGTCTTTCCGGTTCGACTGGAAATGGGAGCCCAGAGCGGCACCCATGTTTTGGTCAACGGAGCCGATGAGGACGTCGTGCAGCGCGTAATGGCAGAAACGCACGGTGCGGGCGTCACCTACGGCTTCGACGCCACCCGCAGCGGCACTGCCATCCGCACACTCATGGATATGGCCGCGCAAAGCGGCAAGATCTTGCTGGTGGGCAGCATCCCGCGCATCGTGGAGATTCCGCTCTTCGATCCCCTACAGACCAAGGAGCTCACCATCATCGGCGTGCTGCAGCCGCGCTCGCCGATGGTAACGCATGCTTACTATCCCTGGACGCAGGAGCGCAACCGGTTCGAGATACTCGACCTGCTGGCGCGGCGGGCGCTGAAAGTGGACCACCTCATCACCCACCGCATGGCGCCGGAGCAAGCGCCGGAAACGTACGACATGATCGCGCGGGGCGGGTCGGACTGGCTGGGCATAGTGTTTGAATGGTAGACGAAGGCCGATGCTTCTAGCTGGAGCTACGGTCACGTGGCTACCGTTTGGACTCTCCGCAACCGTGACAGACGCCGCACTGCAACGGCCCGGCTACAATCAAGCGACACTAGTGTTACAACCAAGCGGCATGTCACCAGAATAACTGCCGCCACGCTTAAGCGAGGAATGCCGCGCACCGCTAACTTGACAGCGCAGGCGATCTTGCTCTATTTTTGGCGTGGACAGGTGAAGGTAGATTGGTAGTGCTCAGGAGGTTTTCATACCATGAGAAGCACAGGAAGATTTAGTCGACGCTCTCTCCTCGGTTGGAGTGGCGTGGTAGGCGGCGGCGTACTGCTGGCAGCCTGCGGCGCGGCGCCCGCCGCCATGGAGGGCGAAGGCGAGATGGAGGAGAAGGAAGCTCCCAAGGCCGAAATGAAGGAAGCGCCGGTAGAGGCGCGCAAGGTCGTGCACACCGACTGGTGGGGGCCCGGCAATGCGCCGACACTGGAAGAGTACTTCACCGGCATCAAGACCGACTTCGCGGAGCTCAATCCCGGCGTGACCGTCGAGACTGTACACGTGCGCGGCACGATCGGCTTGCAGGATCACGTCACCACGATGATTGCCGCCGGCGAGCAGGTGGACACCTCGCAGGTATCGGTGGCCTTCATCCTTAACTGGTTGCTGAAAGACTTTCTGCAGCCACTCGATCCGTTCCAGGCCAAGGACCCGGAATCGGCGCCGGACAAGTTCGTGGACTCCGGCCGCTTCTTCAATGTGCACAACGGCATGACCTACGGCCTTCCGTACGACGGCCCCTCAACCGTTGTGATGGGGCTTAACACGCGCATATTGACGGACGCCGGCCTCGATACCGATCGCGAAGTCACCTGGAATTGGGATTGGGACCAGTTCCTGGAATATGCGCAGAAGGCGCACGAGACGGATGGAGAGAATATTACGCGCATGGGCTATCGCACCAGCGGCTTCAGCCTGTCTGGCATCGGGCGGTGGCTCTATCCCAACGGCGCTACCCTGTATACTGCGGACAATAAGGCAGCGGCCTTCGATTCCCCACAGGGCATTGCCGCGGGACAGTTCAAGGAAGACTTGAAAATAAAGCACAAGTTCGACCCCTTGCCGGAAGGCGCGACCTTCGTCAACGAGCAAGTTGTCATTTCCCAGCAGGGTTCCTGGAGTGTCGGCTACATCTTCGGCAACAATGAAACCCTTGAGTTTGACTTTGCGCCCATACCCAAGGGTCCCGACGGCACGACGCCGGGTAGCATGACCTGGACGAACCAGTGGTGCCTCTTCAGTGTCTCCCCGGACCCCGAACTGGCGTGGAGCTGGATGAGTTGGGTCAATAGTGAGCCCACGCTTGAGAAGTACTTCGCCGGAGTCCTGTCCCGCAACGCTGGCCGCAAGGAGTTCTACCAGAGCGAAGCTTGGAAGGCACGCACTGACGAGCGGCCGGTGCTGAAGGACCTGGAGATAATCGCCGACAATTCCGGCCCGTACCCGTGGCTCCACACGTCCGCAGGCAACGAGGCGACCAAGCCGGTGTGGGACGCCCTGAATAATCAGGAACTCACCGTGCAAGAGGCCTTCCCGCAGGCTGCGCAGCTGATCAATGGCGTTTTGGAGGAGTTGGGCACCTAAGCAAGCTCTTTCCTCTGCTCGTTTGTACAGCAGTAAAGACTGGGCGGGTTGCACAACCCGCCCAGTTTTCTTTTGCTATGACCGCGCCCTACATGCTCTCGCAGGGGAGAGTGGTACTTCATGTCTAGAACCATCGCAAAGCAGAGTCTTGTCAGCTTGTTGACAGCAAATAGGCCGCCTAGTACCGTAAGTGCTACGGTACTGTTCTACGTTGAGCGTGCCGAGAGAAGGTAGGTAGGTAGTGCTCAGGAGGTTTTCATACCATGAGAAGCACAGGACGTTTTAGTCGTCGCTCTCTCCTCGGCTGGGGTGGCGTGGTAGGCGGCGGCGTATTGCTCGCAGCCTGCGGCGCGCAGACCGGCGCTATGGAGGGCGAAGGCGAGATGGAGGCCAAGGAAGAAGAGGCCCCCAAGGCTGAGCAGGCCGACACGAAAGAGATGGAGCCCCGTCTTATCGTGCACACTGACTGGTGGCGGCCCGGTGGCGCACCCACCATTCAGGAGTACTTCGACGGCATCAAGGGCGACTTCATGGAGCTCAACCCCGGCATCACCGTGGAATCGGTGCACGTGCGCGGCACTATCGGCTTGCAGGACCACGTGACCACGATGATTGCCGCCGGCGAGCAGGTGGACTCCTCGCAAGTCTCGGTGGCTTTCATCCTCAACTGGTTGCTCAAGGACTTCCTGGCGCCGCTGGACCCATACCAGGCTGCGGATCCCTCCATGGCGCCGGATAAGTTCGTGGACTCCGGCCGGTTCTTCAACCAGCACGGCGGCCAGACCTACGGCATCCCGTACGACGGCCCCTCCACCACCGTGGTTGGGCTTAACACGCGGCTGCTGACGGACGCCGGCCTCGATCCCGATCGCGAAGTAACCTGGAATTGGGATTGGGACACGTTCCTGGAGTACGCGCAGCAGGCGCACGAAGTGTCGGGCGATAACATCGTACGCATGGGGTACAGACCGGGCAGTTTCTCCATTTACCATCTCGGGCGGTGGGTCTACGTCAATGGCGGCAGGCTCTATAGCGAGGATAATTCGGAGGCCGTCTTCGATTCGCCGCAGGCCATCGCAGGTGGCGAGTTCATGCAAGACCTCAAGTTAAAGCACAAGTTCGACCCCGTGCCGGAAGGCGCGACCTTCCAAAACGAGCAGATAGTGATGGACATTCAAGGCTCGTGGCGGGTCGGGTACCTCCTAGGCGAGAATCCCGATTTGGAGTTCGACTTCACGCCGTATCCCCAGGGCCCCGACGGCTCGGCGCCGGGCAGCCTGACCTGGACGAACCAGTGGTGCCTCTTCGGCGTTTCGCCGGATCCCGACCTCGCCTGGTCGTGGATTGCCTGGGTGAACAGTGAAGCCACGCTTGAGAAGTACTTCGCCGGCATCCTCTCCCGGAACGCCGGTCGCAAGGAGTTCTACCAGAGTGAGCCGTGGCAGAAAATTGTCGCCGAACGTCCGGTGTTGAAGGACATCGAGACGATCGCTGACACGTCCGGCCCCTATCCGTGGATCCACACGTCCGCGGGCAACGAAGCGACCAAGCCGGTGTGGGACGCCCTGAATAATCAGGAACTCACCGTGCAGGAGGCCCTGCCTCAGGCCGTGAAACTGCTTAACGGCGTACTGGAGGAACTGGGCACCTAGTCAGCTCTTCCATTTGCTGTTTAGCATAGGTAAAGAGACTGGGCGGGTCATACGACCCGCCCAGCTTTCTTTTATCTCTTCTGTATGCCGCGATTCTTAATGACTTCAATTCTTAGCGCTCGGAGCCCCCACGCACCCTGCCTGGGAAAGGGGATGAAGAGTTGCGCTCTTAGCGGGAAAGAACCGCCTCCGCGGCGGCCTGGCCGGCGTCGCCGTCCACACTGCAACCCTGGGCGTTCAGGATGTCGGATAGCGCACCCAGGAACGTGCGTACGTTGTCCGGTTGCGCCACGTAGCCCATCAGGCCGATGCGCCAGATCTGGCCCATCAACGGTCCCAGGCCGCCCGCAATCTCGATGCCGTGCTCGGCAAGGAGGGCTTTGCGCACGTCCAGGTCTTCCACGCCTTCCGGGATTCTGACCGTCGTCAACATCGGCAGGCGGTGGCCCGCGGCGGCTACCAGGGAAAGTCCCATGGCCTCCAGACCGTTCTTCAGGGCGTCGCCGCAGCGCTGGTGGCGGGCGAAGCGGTTGTCGATACCCTCTTCATCCATAAGGTCGAGGGCGGCTTTCAGGCCGTAGACCAGTGTGCTGGAGCACGTGTGGTGATAGAAACCCTGCGCCGACCAGTACTGGTGCAGCGCCTCGATGTCGTGGTACCACGTCGGCAGCGGCCCCTGGCGCTGCGCGATGCGCTCGCGGGCGCGGGCGCTGAACGTGAGCGGCGCGAGACCCGAGATCGTGCCGACGCACTTCTGGCTGGCGCTGTAGGCCGCGTCCACGCCCCACTCGTCAACCATGACCGGCAACCCGCCCAGCGAGGTCACGGCATCCATGAGCACCAGCGCGCCGTGGGCATGGGCCACATTGGCGATCTCCGGAATAGGCTGGCGCACACCGGTAGACGTCTCGCCATGCACGAAGCCGACAATTTTCACGCCCGGGTTCTGGTGCAGCGCGTCGTCTATGTCGTCAGCGGCGAGCGGCCGGCCCCATTCGCCGTTGACCTCAACCACCTCGGCGCCAAAGCGCTTGGCGAAGTCGACCATGCGCGTGCCGAAGAAGCCATTCACGCCGACGAGCATCGTGTCGCCAGGCTCGATGAGGTTCGCCAGACACGACTCCATGCCGGAAAAACCGGTGCCGGTGACGGCAAGCGTAACTTCATTCTCGGTGCCGAAGAGGCGTCGCAACTGGCCCGCGGTTTCCACCAGAATCTCCTGGAACACCGGGTCCAGATGGCCGAGCACGGGCTGCTGGAGCGCCGCCATGATCTGCGGATGCACGTTGGCCGGTCCCGGGCCAAGCAGCAGTCGCTGGGGCAAAGTGCGTTGCGCCATGTTTGTCATTGGGCTTATTCCTTCCTTGAACTCTTAGCCACATGAATCAGTTTCGATCACAGTATGGATATAGTAGCCTAAATGCCTGAGCCTGCACGCGTAGAACTGAATTAGCCTAAGCCCGAACGCCTTGGAGAGACACCGCGATCGTAGGGGCACGATATATCGTGCCCCTACCATACACTTGCACCCATGGAAGAGGGGCGTGCGCCCTGCCATGTGGCCGCTTACCCGCCTATCCGTCCTCCAAGGCCCCCGCGCGCCGCAGGATTGTCCAATAGGCATGGTCGGCCAGGTGGACGATGGTGTTTTCCAGGCTGCGCTCCACGTTCTCGCCCTCGGCGGAGTGCGCCCCGGCCGTGTGCACGATGGCTTCCGGCAGTCCCACCGTCAGCGCCACGTAAACGCCGTAGGCCGGATGGCGTACCGACGGGTAGCCGACTTTGCGGGGGTCGGCCTGCCAGCGGGCTTGGTTGGCGGGGCTGAACTCGAACGGCTTACCGAGATCGTGGCAGAGCGCGGCGGCGCATAGTAGGTCGCGGTCTATGCTCAACGCTCCCACCACCTGCTGCAAGGAGTCGGCCATGGCTAACGCGATGCGGGCGACGCCGCGCAAATGCTCCGCCTGGGTGCCCACCTTCATGGCGGGCGTGGTCGGATTGCCAGAGGCGCGGATTTGCTCGATGGCGGTGAATTCGGTTTCGGATAGCGCAAACGCCCACGCCTCCACCACCTGCTCCCGCAAGGTTTCATTCGCAATCTCGGCTAATTCCGGAAAACTCCGGCGGACGCTCTCCCGTAGTGCTTCGGTGGCGGCCATGGTGTTTCTCCTTTGCAGGTAGGAACTTTGCGGGTCTAAGTCCTAGTTAGCGTAACAGGACGGATCGCGCCGAATTTCGGGCTGTTGATCGAAAGAGGATCACGGTTAGGAAATCTAGCCCGTAGGGGCACGATATATCGTGCCCCTACACGCGAGCAGTTTATACAGGAATTTCACCCTCACCCCGGCCCTCTCCCAGCAAGGGAGAGGGGAAAGACTCGCCTTGGCGAGGGCGTTACCAGGTCATTGCGTAGGCGGCCAGGGCTTTCTGCTGCTTCGCATCTGACTGCCTAATGATGCGCCGCGTCACCGTTGCGGTTGCTCAGCCACAGGCGCACCAGGTGCCGCCGTCGTTCCGGTTCGGGGTAGTCCTCGAACGAGGTGCGGTTGTGCAGCAGCCAGTGGTTGCTCGTGAAGAGCATCTGGCCCGGCTCCAGCAGCATCTCTACGTGCAGGTCTTGTCGGGCAAGGGTGGCCTCCACCGCCTCCAGCGCCTGCGCTTGCGCTGCACTGAACGGCTCGCCCATCTTTTCCTGCCCGACCTGGATGTAGTAATACAGATAGCGGATGTGCAAGCCTTGTGCATCCCACCGGAAGATCGGCGCTTCGAACACCGGCTTTTCGCCTTCTTTGAACTGCCCCCGCCGGTCGAAGTACCAAGTATCGTAGAGCGATGCCAAGGCTTCCGGATGCTGGGTCAGCAGTTCGTTGTGCAGCGTATACGCGCTCAGGAACTGGCTCCTGCCGCCGGATTTCGCCCCGTGCAAGCTGAGCAGGCCGAGAATGTCGGGAATGGGATCGCCGAAGCAGTGGTCCATGTGGAAGCTGCTCTCCAGGTTGCTGACGGAGAAGCGCGCCCCTTTGGACACATCCTGCCCCATATCGCGCACGTCGTAGAGCAGCGTGCCTTTCACGTCCTGCGCAAACGGCGCGCCAAGAAGCTGGCCGACCACCCAGTAGATCTCCTGCGCTTCTTCACGCGAGTACCGGTCCAGCGAAACGTGTTCGACGATGGCAAAGCCCCGGCCGCTCTCCAGCGCGGTGAGCGCGTCTGCCAAAAGCGCGGCGCAGGCGGGAAAGTCCGCGCTCTCGATGCGAACTTCGGTAGTCGGCAGGGACTGCCCCCGCCGCTGTGCGAGAAAGGCGTCCAGTTCCGCAAAGCATGCCGGCGTTAAGGTATACCGCCACGAAGCGCCGTCGTCGATCGATTCTGCGGTCCAGGCTCGCGAATCGGTAATCACATCCGATAGCATCTGTGTGGTTGCCATCGCTTATCGCCTCCTGTATCAATAGAAGGGCACCCCTGGGTGCTGGTCCTAGCTCAGTCAATACGCTCACTTTCTACAGGGGAAACCTGCGCTTGGTCTAGGGCAGTAGCGCGGGGGCTTGTCCCCCGCCTCTTGCATCTAGGCGGGACTTGCCACGCTAGATATCGCTGCAGCCAGTACCCTTTCCGACCGCCAAAGGGCATCTCCGGGCCCCCACCGCTGATGACATTCTACACCACCGCAACTCGCTTATTCCTGGCTTTCATCACCAATTCTTGAATCCACCCACCCGCCGCGCTAGAATCGGAAAATCCAAGCGTATTGCTGAGCTTCGCTGTCTTACTTCCAACGAAGCCCAGTGAACGGAGAATTCACGCATTTCACCGACTTGCGGGGACGACGGCTGAGCATGGCGACGAAGAGTGTGCCGACAGAGAGCCGAGAAAGACAGAAGCGGGCTGCGGAAGCGGATTCCGGCACGTACGTTCAGCAATTGCGTGACCGGCAGAACGCGTACTTGGCGCGCATGGCGCCGCTGTGGGCGCAGGCGCATCCCTATGCGCGGCGTGTGTTGGCGGAACGTGGACTGACACCTGACGACTTCCGCACCGTGGACGACATCCCCAAGCTGCCGCCCATGACCAAGCAGGACTACATCAGCGACCCGGAATTGTTTCGGCTCGACCACAGCCGCGCGCCCGGCTTTTCCCTGGAAGAGAGGACGATTGCCGACATCATCTACACGGCGGGATCGACCGGCGACCCGACGCCGTTTTACGATACGGTGCACGACCGCTTCGCGCGTATTCAGATCCTAGAGCGCGGCGCGCGCATCGCGGGCGTGGGGCCTGATGATACGGTGATGAACCTCTTTCCTCTCAGCGCCGTGCCGCATCAGGGTTTTCTCAGCGCCACGTGGGGCGCCATGGCGACCGGCAGCAAGCTGCTCAGCGCCCTCACCGGCCGCGCTTATGCCGACTTTCCGGTGCACCGGCGCATGGACGAAGCCATCGAACTTATAGAGAGCCAAAGTGCCACGGTGTTGTGGGGCATCACATCGTACGTGAGGCGCGTGATCCTGCGCGCGGAAACGCTCGGCAAGGATTTCAGCGCCGTGCGGCTCGTGATGGCAATGGGCGAACCCTGCCCTACGGCCATGCGCGACGACATGCGCGAGCGGCTCACGCGCCTGGGCAGCCCGCGCGTCACGGTCAACAACGGCTACGGCATGACGGAACTCATGGGCCCGTCCACCGAGTGCCGGGAAAACGGCGGCGCTCACCTGCCCGCGCCCGCACAGTTCTTCTTTGAGGTGGTCGACCCGCAGAACTACACACCCGTGCCCGACGGCGCGCGGGGCCTGCTGGTTCTCACGCACCTCAATCGCCGGGGCACGGTGCTCTTGCGCTATGTGGCCGGCGACGTGGTGGCGCTGACGCACGAGCAATGCCCCCACTGCGGACGCTGGGAGCCGCGCTTTCTGGGCAGTCCGTACCGCGTGGACGGCCTGACGAAGGTCAAGGGCACGCTGGTGAATCCCGCGGTGCTGCTGGAAGGACTTTCCAGTCTGCTCAGCCGCGGGGTTAAGGAGTACCAGGTCGTGATTAGCCATGAAACGCCCAGCGACCCGCTCTCCGCGGACGCGCTGCGCGTGCGCGCGGCGTGCGCCGAGGAAGATCAGGCGCGCTTGCAACAAGAGATCGCGGCTACCGTGCGTGCCGAAACGGAGATCACGCCGGAAATCGAGTTCCTGCCGGCGGACGGCTTTGGCGAGATTGCGGGCGGCTACAAGTTCAAGCGCTTTGTAGACGAAAGAGCAGATACCGCCTGACAGTGTTCGCTGGGAATCCCTTTCCCATTTACCCAAGGAGAGTTTGAAGGTTTTGACAGCACCGAAACGCACCGACCGGCTCGTCGCCGGCGAAGAACTAGAACCGTTTACCTTTCAGGTAACGGAAGAATTCAACGAAAACTACCTGCATTCAGTGGAGGACTTTCACCCGCGCTATATGACAGGCGAGGGTGGCGCGCAGCCCATCATCCACGCCGGCCTGCTCTTCAACTTCAGTAACCTGACGCGGAGCCCGACGTTTTCTCTGCCCGCCGGGGTTGCAGCCATTCACACCCACGAAGAAGCCACGTTCTATGAACCGGCGCCTGTTGGGAGCACAATTACCGTCTTCTGGAAGATCCTTGATACCTATGAAAAGCGGGAACGGCTGTACCAGGTCGTGGAAGCGCTCATCACGACGGACTCCGGCACAAAGGTGCTCCGCCGCGTCTCGACGAATATCTACATGGGAGAAGGTTGATTGTCGATTGAACGCAAAGCATGCTCGAGAACCGTCACTCCGGCGAAAGCCGGAGTCCAGGGCCGGCCCGAAGATGGATTCACGCCCCGTGCTGGAGAAAGGACAGGAGTGTACAGAATCAGAGAAGATGGATTCCCGCTTTCGCGGGAATGACGGAACCAGTGTCATTTCAAACTAGCAATGGCCGAGAAAACTCATCGCTAACGCACCATAAGTACGACAAGTATTCTGGGAAGTTTTCGGCTTTTCCGTTTGCACTGAGCCTGCCTGTCCTGAGCTGGACGAAGAGTTGAGGTGACGAATTGATGAAAATGCAACTCTGTTGGTGTCAAATTAAGAAGGACCGAATAGTGCTACCACTAACGCATAAGACATCCGTCGGCCACACCGTAACGGGCCGCACGAAGAAGGTCACGTCGTACCGCACGTGGCTCTTTTCCGGCGGCTGGCCGCGTTTCGACGGCTGGCCCGCCAAGAACGTGCATACCGATCTTGCCGCCGCGCAGCAGAGCGGCCTGCCTGCCAGAGCGGCCTCCGGCGCCATGTGCCTCGGCTACCTGACGGAACTCCTGGTTGATCTCTTTGGCGAGGCGTGGCTGAGCCACGGCGAGCTCACCTCTAAATTCATCGGCATCGTCGACGCCGGCGACGACATCGTGTCCAAAGCCCGCGTGACCGAGGTAGAGAAAACAGACTCAGGCATTCAGATTTCGCTCGACGTCTGGTGCGAAAACCAGGATGGCACGCCGGTCGTGGTCGGCACGGCCAGCGGCAGGTTACAGTGAGATCAGCCCCTCCCGGAGACCCTTGTGTAAAGCGCGGGTGCAGCGAACTCCATCCAGCCTGGAAGACAGTCCTACTCCGCCGGTTTGTTCGTCAGGGGAATGGGTATGCGCACGACGACTACGGTCTGTTTCTCCGTATCGATGAAGTAGACGGTCTCGACGCCTTCTTGCGTGCAGACGATCTTGATCTGCGTGATGGTCTCGCGGAGCGAGAGGTATTCCTGGTAGCCCAGGCAGGTCTGTTCCGGTTCCTCTATTTCGTAGAAGAGCACGCCTTCCGGCCAGGGCTGGGGTGATGGCGTTGGCGCAGATGGCGCGGCTGCCACCGCAGTCGGAGGAGGCGAGGGCGTTGGCGCCGACGGCGCTCCCCGGCAACCGGCCAATACGAGCGCGAGACTGAGCAGCACGATTGCCTGTCGGTAGAGCATGGCCATCGAATTACGGCATCCCTGGGACTGGGGCCAGCTTGCGGGTTACGGTAATGGTCTGATTTTCCAAGTCTACAAAGTAGACCGTACCCTTCTCCTCGTTCGTGCAGATCAGGCGCACCTGTCGCACAATCTCCTTATCCCTATCGCCAATTTGCTCAGGGGAGACCTCTACCGGGGCCAAGAACTCCGCAAAGCCGGGGCACACCTGTTCGCTCTGGGTAAGGTCGTGAAAGACGATGCCCTGCTTCCGCAAACCAAGCGCCAGCGCCGGCGAGGGCGTGGGCTGTTGCGCCTGCGAGGGAGCGGGCAAAGGCGTCGCTTCCGCTGCCGGCTGGCGGCTACAGCCGGTCAACGCCGCGGCAAGAACCAAGAGAAGGAGGCTGCACAGCAGCTTCACGACACGCCCCGTATTGTGCGCGCGCGACCGTGCCCAGGCAGGTGTGGTGTGTATCTAGCCATTGGACAGCTTAGTCCTAAGGAGCCATCCAGAGCGGCGCGGTTGCCCACAACACCCGAAGATGGCGCAGGTTGCAAACCTACGCTACCGTGCTCCTATTCATAGTGCTTGCACAAAGTCATCAACGCACCCATGTTGGACTATTACGGTATCTCCGGCTCGAGCAGCGGCACGCGTATGCCCGTCACGACAAGGTTATCCAGGTCCACGAAATACACCGTCTCGACGCCGGGTCCGGTGCACGTTATCTTGACCTGGGAGACGGTTTGGCGAAAACCGGAAAACTCCTGATACCCCGGGCAAGTCTTTTCGATCTGCGTAAGGTCATAGAAGATGATGCTCTGGGCCTGCGTTGGTGGCACGGGTGTAGGGTCCTCGGCCACTGCCTCCGTTGCAGATGAAGACGCGGCTTCAGGCGCTGGCGTTGCGGTTGGATCGGCTGCGGCGACAGGTGTCGCCGTAGGCGCAGGTTGTGCCGTTGCCGCAACTGTCGGCATTGGCGTGGGCGCGTCCTCACCCTGCCCACCGCAACCAATCAAGGCAAACGCAAGTATGCAAACCGCAAGAGCCTTGCCCCAAAACCTCACGCGCGCTCGCTCCTCTCCAGCCACAGTTCCGGCACCCATCGCTAACCTGCTCGTGCCTGCCTATACTGTAGCGAAATCTGGCGTGCGCTGCCATAGTCCGCAAGTGCCGGGAGTCTTCTGGACCGATGCCGTCTCAGTGAGCGTTTGAACGTGGCACGAGGGCCTTGACACTACGCATTTCTGGTCGTGCCTGTGGGTCTCTAGGGTTTGAAAAAGACCATCAGCGCGTCCGGCAACACCCTGCCTGCGCGGCAACACCCGACGCGCTGAGCTTGTCGCTAACGCATCAGCAGAACGAGTATGACGTAGAGCAAAGACATACCGAGGATTAGCTGCGTTGACGCCTGCGCAGCATACGCGTCGAGTCCACGTCCACCACCCATGCATCCGGCTGGATGCGCACGCCGTACTCCCGCAAGGCCGTGGCGCGGTCGTAGTAGCCGCGCCGCACGTCTTGGAGCACCAACTCGACAGGCCGCTCGAAAGGATCGCCAAAGCCACCGCCACCCGGTGTCCGCAAGCTGAGCACATCGCCCGGTTCCATGTGGACATTCTCGTCTTTCGTGACGTGCTCCGGTCTATATTCTTCGCCCCGTAACGTGAACACGTGCTCCGCCGACTGCGCCGACTGACCACCCAGGATGCCGAAGGGCGCAAACCGTCCCCGTTCACCGAGCAATGACGCGCTGGCGTTGCCGTCCCGTATCTGAAACTCGAAGATGACGCCGTAACCGCCCCGCCGCTTGCCCGCGCCGCCGGAGCCTTCGCGAATGGTATAGCGGTTAAACAGCACCGGGTAGCGAAACTCGAAAATCTCCAGCGCCTGCGTGCGCGCGACGGCAATCGTAGGATTGCCGTTGATCAGTCCGTCGGTGAGGAAGTTGCCGCCGTAGCCGCCGCCGATGAACGAATAGAAGACGTAGTAGCCTTTCCCCGGATTCTCGCCGCCGACCGAGAGGTTCGTTACCGTGCCCATGGGTGCGGCGTATGCGTGATCCGGGATCGCCTGGCTCAGCGCGCCGAGCATGACGTCAATCACCCGCTGGCAGACTTCCGCGGCACAGCCGGCCACGGGACGCGGTGGCTGCGCGTGCAGGAACGTCGTCGTGGGTATGTTCACCTTGATCGGCACAAAACACCCCGCGTTGATGGGCACGTCGGGGAAGATGTGCTTGAAGGTGATAAAAACGCCGGCCAACGTCGTGCTGAAGACACTGTTGAGCGGCCCGCGGCAGGGTGGGCTGCTCTCCGAGAAGTCCACGTGGACCTCGCTGCCGCTCACCGTCAACTTCAGCTTTAGCTCCAGCGGCTCCCATTCCACGCCGTCGCTGTCTATGTAATCGGTGAATTCGTACGTGCCGTCGGGAATGGTCTCGATGTGGCTGCGCATCAGCCGCTCCGAGCGCGCCTTCATTTCATCCACGGCCTCGAAAACGGTTGCTTCACCGTAACGGTCGAGGAGCTTTGTCAGGCGGTCGGCGCCCAGGTTGAGCGCCGTGATCTTCGCGATGATGTCTCCCTGGCGCTCGGCTGAAACGCGCACGTTGTGCAGGATTATATCCAGCACATCCTGGTTCAGCTTGCCCTTGTCCATGATGCGCACCGGCGGCAGGCGCAACCCTTCCTGGTAAATCTCTGTCGCCCTTGTCGAGAACCCGCCTGGGACCCGCCCGCCGATGTCGGGCCAGTGGCCGCTGTTCGCCAGGAACGCCGTGAGCTTGCCCTTGTAGAAGAACGGCCGCACCATCTTCACGTCCATCAGGTGGGTGCCGCCGAGATAGGGATCGTTGACAATGTAGACGTCGCCGTCCGCGATGTCCTTGACCCGCTCGATCACGGAGCGCACGGTGAACTCCATGACGCAGATGAAGTTCGGCAGGCCGCGCGGGCCCTGCATGATGACCTCGCCGTCGCGCACGTGGTAGATGCCGCTGGCGCGGTCGAACCCGTCGGAGATGACCGGCGAGAACGCCATTCGCTCCAGGGTAGCGTCCATCTCGTCGGCAATCTGCTCCAGGCCGCCGCGTATGACTGCTAATGTGATGGGGTCCAAGGCCATTTCACGTCACCTCGACTAGCAAGCTGCCGCCTTCGGCCACGGTAGCGCGGCACCACGGTTCCAGCCAGATGGTCGTATCCGGTTGTTCGATGAGCGCCGGGCCGGACAATACCGCGTCCCACGGGAGTTTGGCGCGGTCAAATACCGGACAGGTGAGAAATCCGTCGTCCACGAAGACTTTCCGTTCCTCTTTGCGCGCTTCTGCCAGCGTCGTCTCGGGTGCTCTTACGAAGTCCTTAAGGCGTACGTCCGTCCGCACGCCGATCACGGCGGTACGGAGATTAAGCAGGCGAATCGGGATCTGCGCCAGCAGCTCTTCCAGTCCGCTAAAGCCCTCTTCCACGCGGCCGTAGTGCTGCAGGTAAGCGCTGCGGAAACTCGCGGCGATGTTCTCGTGGCTGAGTCTGCCTGCCGGCAAGGCGGTGCGAATGACGTGGGTCTGCCCCTCATACGAAATGTCCGCTTCCCGCACCACGGTCACGCGCTCCAAGGGGACGTTTTCACCCGCGAGCATTTCCTCCCCTACCGCAAGATGGTCCGCGAAGATTTGCTCCACCGCAGCCAGGTCAAGCTCGCTCAGGAGACAGTTCTGCATTGTCACGAAGTCATGCTGGCGGTCAGCAATCACACAGCCCCACGCTGAGGCAATGCCCGGATAGTACGGCACGATGCCCTGTCCGATGCTCAACTCCCGGAGAAGGTAGCCCACGTGCAACGGCCCGCTGCCGCCAAAGGAGAAGAGGGCGAATTCTCGCGGGTCATGGCCTTTGTCGATGGAAACGCGCCGCAGGCTGCCGGCAATGCGGTTGTTGGCAACCGTTACGATTGCTTGCGCCGCCTGCTCGGTGGAGAGCCCCAGCGGTTTGCCGATAGTCTCTGTTATGACGGAACGAGCGCCCGCCACGTCGAATTTATCGCCAGCCACACCGGCAATCGGGTAGTTAGAGTTGATTCTGCCGAGGATCAGATTGGCGTCGGTCAGCGTCGGCGCCGCGCCGTTCTTGCCATAGCAGACCGGTCCCGGTTCCGCGCCCGCGCTCTGCGGACCCACTTGCAGCAAGCCCCCTTGATCGATCCGCGCAATGCTGCCGCCTCCCGCGCCAATGGTGTGAATATCAATCATCGAAACCATGAGCGGAATGCCAAATTCCAAGTCCATCCCGCTTGACGGTAGCGGCTTGCCTTCCTGCACGAGCGATACGTCGAGGCTCGTGCCGCCCATGTCGTAGGTAATGAGATTGGAAAAGCCGCTCTCAGCGGCGATCCTGGTAGCGGCAATGACGCCGGCCGCGGGGCCGGAGAGCACGGTGTTGAGCGGCAAGTTGCGTACGGAGGCGGCCGACATCATGCCGCCGTTCGACTGCATGATGAAGAGATCGCTCCCATACCCGCGCTCGCTCAGCCGCTCTTCCAGCTGTTCCAGGTACTGACCGACATTCGGCTGCACGTAGGCATTCACAACCGCCGTGCTTGTGCGTTCGAACTCGCGGAACACCGGCAGCGTCTCGCTGGACGTGACCACGTAGAGATGGGGCCACTCGGCCTGCAGGATTTCTTTGGCGCGCAACTCGTGTGCGGGGTTCGCGTAGGAATTCATGAAGCTGACGACAATCGCCTCAGCCCATTGCGCCAATAGAAGTCTGCCCGCCTCCAAGACCTCTTCCTCGCACAGAGGAGTAAGCACGGTGCCCTCGGCGGCGATGCGTTCGGTCACCTCGAGGCGGCGGTCACGGGGGATTAATGGCTCGAACGACCCGGTGAGACCGTACATGTGAGGACGGTCGCGGCGGCGCAACTCCAGAATGTCCCGGAATCCCCGCGTGGCGATCAAGCCGCAGCGGCCGCCGTCGCGTTCCAGGACGGCATTGGTGGCTACGGTGGTGCCATGCGTGACGAGATCGATGTCGGGGTACGAGACGCGCAGACCGTCCAGGGCAGTAATGAAGCCGATCGACTGATCGTCGGGCGTGGTGCCGACTTTGCCGATTTGCAGATTGCCGCGCGTTTCATCGAGCACGACCACGTCCGTAAACGTGCCGCCAACGTCTACACCAACGAGCGTGCCCATGCGCAATGACCTCTATGGCAAAGATGTTTATACCGTATTGTAGAGTAAAGCGTTTAGGAAATAAGGCCGAGGCGCTTACAGATCTGGTAGAAATTAATGCTCCAACCCCAACCGAAGATGTGGGGCGTAAAGGTGCGCGGGTCATCGGCATTCCACAGCCGGCCCTTCAGCCGGTCGAACGTCGGAGGGCTGAAGCTATAGGGAATGCCGAGCAGTTCTCCCTCCGTCTCGCGGCGCATGAATGCGACAAGACCGACGATTGCGGTTGCCACAGCGGCAAGCACGCCGGCCCGTTCGCTGCGGTTGATCCTGCCGAAGGGAGCAATGGAAACGATGCCGAGCACCAGGGCAAGGATAATGATGAGCGTGCGCTTGGTACCGTCGGACATCGCTAGTCCCCTTGCAGCCAACTGCCGGAGAACACGGTCTGGGCGGCGCCCCGCATGAGAACATGGCCTTCCCCGTCCCACGAGATGGTCAGGTCGCCCCCGGGGAGACCGATAGTGACGGTCTCGTCGGTGAGTCCGTGCAACCGGGCGGCCACCGCCGTGGCGCACGCGCCCGTCCCGCATGCCAGTGTGGGGCCGGCGCCGCGTTCCCACACCTTGACCTCGATCCGGTCACGCGCCACCACTTGGGCAATCTCGAAATTCGTGCGCTTCGGAAACGCCGGATGGTGCTCTACTTCCGGGCCGATGGTGGTGAGCGGGAAGGACTCGATGTCGTCAAGAAATACGATGGCATGGGGGTTGCCCATTGAGACCGCCGTTATCTTGAGATCCGTACCGCTTACGCTTAGCGGCATGTCTTTCACCGGAGTGGAGTCGGCCAGCACCGGAATCTCCGCCGGTGCAAGGAATGGCGGGCCCATATCCACGGAAACGGAGAAGTGGTCGTTGTCACCCGGATGCACGTTTACTTTGAGCATGCCCGCGAGCGTATCGACTTCCAGCCAGCCTTCACCAATCTCCCCGGTGTCATAGAGATACTTGGCAAAGCAGCGGATGCCGTTGCCGCACATTTCGGCCTCGCTGCCATCGGGATTGAACATGCGGAACTGGTAGCCTTGGCTATCATCCGTATCGATGAGGAGCAGCCCGTCACTGCCGACTCCAAAGTTCCGGTCGCAGAGCTCTGCGGCCAAATCCGCCCACGCTCGTGCGCCGTTCGCGCGGGCATCCACTACGACGAAGTCGTTGCCCGTGCCATGCATTTTGATGAATTCTAAGTCTTGTGCCATCGTTCTCTTTAGCTCTCCGTCTGTGACGTGACTTTCTCAATCAACCTAGTGCAAGCGTATTGCAACTAGCTCAGTTTCGGCCTTCGCTGATTAGGTGTACCCACACCGGTCTCGTCCCAACTAAGGCCGTCCAACGCGCGACTCGCTGCAACTAGACACTCGTTTCCCGTTCATCGCTGGAGTTGGCGAGCTTCCAAATCGTCCATTGTTTCCTACACTGTATACGTGCGGTGATACGCATCTCGCCAAATCATAGCCCTAGCGCGGTATCAGTTCCAGCGCGGCAAGGACGCCAATGACCATAATCGCTACCGCGTACAGGTGCAACCGCATGCGCAACTCCAGTTCGCGCAATTCGGTTCTGTTGGCTGTTTCCAAACTCCTTAGGTCGGCCTTGGTCTCTTTCTCCAATGCCTTTATGTCGCCTTTCACTGCTTCTATGTCCGATTTGGTAGCCAAGGCATCCCATGAGTCATCTAAGGTTTCCAGCAAGACTTCCGCCATTTCCTTGCTGTAACCCGCACCTATGAGACGCTCGAACGCCTTATGCGTATCCTTCACGGCCACCGTTCGCTTCTCCTCTATTAGCGAATTCTCCGTGTCGCCGCCCGTTCTTCCTGTAGAATCCTTCTATCCGCACCTTTGCAGATTCTACGGCATCAGCGCCTATCTCAATCCATTGTATGCCCTTTTGCTTGCGGAACCAAGTCTCCTGGCGCTTCGCGAGTTGGTGCGTGGCGTACTTGGTCTTCTGGATCGCCTCCGCCAGTGTACAACATCCTTGCAGGTAGGCGGCAAGCTGCCGGTAACCGGCGCTTTGCATGCTCGGTAATTCGGTCGTTACCCCCTGGTCGAGGAGGCACTTGACCTCCTCCACGAAGCCATCTGCTACCATCTTGTCAACGCGCTCGTCAATGCGTTGGTAGAGGTTTTTTCGGTCGGTGCGCAGACCGATCTGCAAGACGGGATACGCCGGCGGTTGCCGGGTACGCTGATCGGAGAACGGCCTACCAGTAACAAGGCAGACCTCCAGGGCGCGGATGAGCCGCCGAGGGTTGTGTAGGTCGATTTGGGACGCCCCAACCGGATCGAGCCGTTGCAGACGCGCTACCAGCGGTTCTAGGCCTTCCTCTTGCAACGTGCGCTCCAACTCGGCGCGCAACTCTGGCTGGGGCGGCACATCAGGGAACGTCAGACCGTCTACGAGCGACTGTACATATAAACCAGTGCCACCCACGAGCCAGGGCTGTTTGCCCCGCGCAGCGATGTCCTCAAATGCTCGCTCAGCATGGTCGCGCCAAACCGCAACAGAGAACGAGGTGTTATCCGCGGCAACGACGTCCAAAACATGGTGCGGCGCCTGCCCGCGTTCTGCCATAGTTGGCTTGGCCGTGCCGATATCCGGACCGCGATAGACCTGGCGTGAGTCGGCGCTGATAATCTCAGCGTTGAATTCCGCTGCCAGCGCAACGGCAAGTCCCGTCTTCCCCGTGGCTGTTGGGCCCACGATTGCGACCAGGGCTTCAGGTGAATTGGCGGCGCTCATGGCGTGCTGAGAGTGAGAAACGGTGGCGGTATCGTGCTCGGTCCATTTGGTCTACGTGAGTGCTACGGCAAGAGTTCAACCTCTAACGACAGACAGCATCAAGCGCTGAAGCTGCCTGAATCCTCACTGTGCAGCGTCTACCTGCCACGCCGGTTACATCAAACTTGCGGCCAGCACGATTTCCGGCACGTAGGCCCGGGGCGGCAGTGACGCAATGAAAAGCGCCGCCTCGGCCACGTCCTCCGGTTGCAGCATCTTGGGAAAGGCATCGGGCGGCGGCGGCTCCGGCCGTTTTTCCAGCAGCGGCGTCTCGCACGGGCCGGGGAATACCACCGAGACGCGAATACCGCGCTCGCGCTCTTCCATCATGGTGCCGTGGGCTAAGCCCCGCACGCCGTGCTTCGTCGCTTGATAGGCAATGCCGGAGACGACGTTGGGCTTCTGCACGGCATCCGACGAATAGTGGATGATTGTGCCGGCGCCCTGCTCACGCATCACCGGCAGGACCGCATCCACCAGGTTGTAGGCCACTGTAAGATTGTGCGCGATCATCATATCCCAGTCCGCAGGCCGCATCTCGGTGAAGGCACGGTTCTTAATATTCGTGCCCACGCTGTTGACCAAGACGTCGATCTTGCCAAACTGCTCACGGGTGCGTTCAGCCATGGCGGCCACGGCAGCGCGGTCGTTTGCATCTGTTGGCACTGCCAGAGCCGTACCGCCATCCTCAGTAATCTCATCTACCAGCGCTGTCAGCTTATCTGCGCTGCGCGCCGCCAGTACAACGTTCGCGCCTTCTTGCGCGAAGAGCCGGGCCGTCGCCGCACCCATGCCCGTGCTCGCGCCGCCGATGACGGCAACCATGTCATTCAGTCTTCCCACGCGTCCCTCTACTCCCTTCGTAGCACGCAAAAGCTGCGCTTCTGTCGAGTTCAAATGTCGGCGAATGAATCTGCCCCTAGTCCACGTCAGCGCCAAGCTCGTCCAGGAGATCGTGCAGATACCGGCGGGCGCGCGTGGCCTCATGGTGGACTTCCTCGATGGTGCCTTTCCCGAGTTGCTCGATCATGCACGGACCGTCAAAATCATGGTCGCGCAGAATCGTAAAGAGCGCCTTGAAGTCTACGTCACCATCTCCCGGGATCACATCCACAGAGCCCTGGACGCCGCCGGTCTCATCTTTGATGGACATGCCGGCCACGTAGGGCGCAAGCTCCTCAAAGTCGTCTTCCGGCCGTTCGCCGGTGTAGAAGAGGACGTTGCCGGGATCGTAGAAGACCTTCAAGTTATCGGAACTAATGCGTTGCATCAGCGCCACCAGTCCGCGCGCCGTCGCCGTCACGCCGCCGTGGGGCTTCATCATCACCACGATGCCTTTGTTCTTGGCGTATTCGGCAGCCTCTTCCATGAGTTGCAAGAACTGGTCGTAGAGCGCCTCGTCATTGGTGCCGCTATTGTGCATGAAGGTCGCGCCCAGCGTGTGGCTGTTGTCCACGTAGCTATGCAGGGCCGAGCGCGCATCGGCTTCCACGCCCCAGGGGATGCTCGTGTAATTCTCCAGGTTCTTCAGGTTGTACTTCTCTAGCAATCCGGCAAGATTGCTGACCTGATCTGCCGAGGCATTGGGCGGCAAGGGCAAACCGTCCCCCGCGGTCATGAACCCAAAATTTCGGAAGCCCGCCTGCGCCGTGCCTTCCATTGATACCTCTAACGGATAATCGGTCCAAGGCCGGCTGAAACACCCAAGGTGCACCTTCATAGGAATCCTCTCTTGCCTCTTGCGTCATCGCAATCTCTTAAAGCTGACGGGCAGAACGTAGCATGAGGTTACGCGCGCTGTCAACGCGGAGATCAATGGGTGCCAATGTTGTCGCACTTAACGTAGCGCGGGGGCTTGTCCCCCGCCGAGACTTTTGCGAAACTCCTTCCTCCTCGATGGGAGAAGGTCGGGATGGGAGTGAAAAGGATTGACGACAATCCATTTAGAAGTGCAAACGAGCCTTTGGTTTCCGGCCTGCGCCGGAATGACGGAGTTATGCAAAGGTCACCGCCGGAGTAAGCAGCACAGGGCACATAAGGATTGACCGTCCAGCAGACGCAGGTTGCAAATCTGCGCTACCGGGGAAGAGAGGCGCCGTGAGCCAGTCCTGAGCTTTGCCGAAGGGTCGAAGCGCGAAACACATGTCGAGACGACTTATGAGATAGCCTCTAGGCAGTCCTTGCTTACCTCCGTCACCGGACTGAGACCCTGTATACTTGTGCACATGGAAGAGCGTCTGCAAAAGTACCTGGCGCGCTGTGGCGTGGCATCCCGCCGCCGGGCGGAGGTCTTGATATCCCAAGGCAAGGTGGCCGTCAACGGGGAGATTGTAACCGTCTTGGGCACGAAGGTCGATCCTGTCCATGACACCGTAGCAGTGGACGGAGAGAGAGTCTCGCTTCCTGCCACGAACACCTACCTCGCCTTGCACAAGCCGGCCGGCTATCTCACCACACGTGATGATCCTTATGACCGGCCTACCGTGTACGACCTGCTTACGAACGAGAATGCGCACCTGAGAACCGTGGGACGACTTGATAATCAGAGTGAAGGACTGCTCTTGCTCACCAATGACGGCGCCTGGGCAAACCGCGTCGCGCATCCGCGCTACGGCGGCGAGAAGGAGTACGCGGTCTTGGTGAACGGTTCGCTTACCGCATGGCAGTGGGAAACGCTGCGCGGTCCGATGACATTGGAGGGATACACGCTCAATCCCGTCACGATGGAGATGATGGATCGCCCAAGCAAGAGTGGCACGTGGATCAGCATGACCCTTACCGAGGGACGGAAGCGGCAGATTCGCCGGATGCTCGCGGCGATCGGCAAGCACGCCGTGCGGTTGATTCGCACCCGCATCGGCCCGGTGCGCCTAGGCAATCTCGCACCGGAAAAGCTACGGCCGCTTACAGAGAACGAGATCTCGCAGTGGCGCGCGCCACTGCAAAGTCAAGACCCAGAACGCAAAGCACCCACACCCGTACTACCTCGGAGCAGACCGCGGCTCTCCGACGCGATAGGAAAAGGCGGGGATGGCACACCGCTTGCCGATACTCCTGCAGGAAAGAGCAACTGTGACCAAGGCTGATCCTCGCCTCACCATCACCATCGACGGCACCGCGGGCTCGGGTAAGAGCGCCCTCGGCAGCCTCCTTGCCGCGCGCCTCGGCTACCTCTTCGTAGACACCGGCGCCTTCTATCGCGCTTTGACCCTGGCCGCCTTGCGCGCTCAGGTGTCTCTGGAGGACGGTCCTGCTTTGGCCGCGCTCGCGCAGACTCTGGATATCCGCATCGAGCCGCCAACCGCTAGTGATGGCCGTCAATATACGCTCCAGCTGGGTACCGAAGACGTTACCTGGGAAATCCGCAGTCAGTCCGTTGACGCGGGTGTCTCGCCGGTGGCGGCACAGCCGGAAGCGCGCGCCGCCATGCTCCCGTTGCAACGGCAATTGGCGCGACAAAAGGGGGTGGTGATGGCCGGCCGCGACATTGGCACCGTGGTTTGCCCGGAAGCCGAGGTGAAAGTTTTCCTTATCGCTGATCTGGAAACCCGCACGCGGCGCCGCCGGCAGGAACTCGCGGAACGAGGCGCTGACATTTCTTCCGCCGCGATCGCAGAGAATCTTGCTGCCCGCGACCGCCTTGACAGCAGTAGGGATACTGCCCCGCTTGCTCAGCCTCCCGATGCTATCGCCCTCGATACTTCACAGCTTTCCCTGGAGCAGGAAGCGGCAATCGTCCTATCCAGAATCGAAGCAATACGAGGCGAAATGACTGCACAATAAGCGCCATCCACCGCACTGACACTAGGAAAGATACATTTCTTTAAAGAATATCTTTGAATTCTCTTGCATCACCTCATTAGATGTGTTTATAATTGAAATCAGAGGTTCGATTACCAGCGGCAGCCGGTCGGTTAGGGGGCAGCGTGCAGGAAGTGCCAAAGAAACCTGCGCCGTTGTGCGACATGCGCCATCCGGCAGCACTCACATGAAAGGGATTCGTCATCATGGAGAACACACAGAATACCGGCAACGGTGATGCCCATAAAGGTGATGTCCGCAAGGACCCGGCGGAGCAGCCGTTCTTCCGCGTCACTATCGAGTTGCGCAGTTCACCCGGTGAGGGGTTGGAGAACTTGCAGGAGAAGCTGAGCCAAAAGGCGAATGCGGTGCTCGATTTCATCCGTCGCGGCATAGACATTCGCGTCGAGACCGGCGCCAAAGACAGCAAGAACAAGGCGGAGCGCATCACCATCGAATAGCTTCCGGCAACGCCCTGAACCGCTCAGGGAAGGGTGAAAGCCCACGCCAGCACAGTTTCCAGAAGAACGCAACGCAGGTCTCTTTAGCGTAAGAGGCCTGCGTTGCGTCTAGGGCGTGTTCACATTTAATGTCATTCCGAGCGAAGCGTCGAACAGGGTTCGCGGAATCTAGTGTCCAGGTTCCACGCAACTCATAGCCTCAGCACACGAGATTCCGCGCTCTTAGCGACACTCCGATACGCTCCGTTCGGAATGACATGTGTAATGGACATATGCGAAGCTAGACCATCGCTCTTTCTACCAGAACTGTCAATGAATTGCCTGACATCTGCAAGGGAATGACGGAGATTGGCGGTCTATTTTCATGGTAATGACGGCACAGTGTAAACACCCCCTAGTCCAGTTTCGAGATATGCACACAGAGAGAGATCGCGAAGAGCGCCACAGAGCTATCGGAACCGCAACAGCATCTCCTACTGAGAAGAGTCGCCAGTGGCAACAATCCGGCCCTCGCCGCCCTCGGGATAGCGCTCAGCCGTCACCACGCCGTCAAGTTCGCGCGCAATGTAGTTGGCGATAGCCTGTTGGTACGTGACCCCGATGGAAACGAACGATGCAGCACGGAAGGGGTACTCATCGCCGCCGCGTGCGAGGAAGTCGAGTGTCGCCACGTGCACGGGGACAGCACCACCCACGACGTCGCCATCGCGCACAAGCCACGTGCCGTCGGCAAGCCGCACGCTGCGAATGCGGGTACCCGGCGTCACTACCCGGCCGTCGTCATCGAGCACCTGCGCCGTCCCGTTGGGATCCCACACCATCGTGAAGCCGGCGATCTGCGGAAAGCGTCCAGCGCCATGCTCAGCCTGCGAAACGGCGTTCTCCAGGGTTTCTTTGAACTGCGCCGCCGGGATGCCAGGGACGATTGCAATGAAATTCGGAAAAGGCGCCATCGCAAAGATGTCGAACTCATAGAGCGTTCCCGTTGGAATTACGCCGTCGTTGCGAATACCCCCGCCGTTTAGGATTGCAACGTGCGCCCCCGCCGCGCCGAAGCGCGCGGCCAGCGCGTTTGCTTGCCACAATAGCGCGTCGGCGATAAGGTTGCCTTGATTGGTCTCGCGCAGGCGCACCGCGCGCCGCTGACCGTCGAGGCCCACCTCTGTGACGCCAATTGCCGTACGTGCCAGGGTACTGACATAGTCTGCAACCGGCGCCACCACCTGCTCCTGCACCGCCGGATGCGGTTCCACGGCGTCCGGGTAGTCACCCCCGGCCACGCGGACCGGCCCGCTGGCCGGATCAATCGCGGTCACAGTTCCCGCCGCGTTGAATTCAATGATCAAACGACCCGCATACCGGTATTGACCGGGCGCAACCACCACCGGCACGTCGTTCCCATCGGCATCCGAGGCAAGCAACGGGTACGGGCCGAATACCTTCTCCGCATCGCCGGGCAGGAGCAGGTCGCTTTCATTCGCCAGCAACTCATCGCCGCCGCCGGCAATCAACACGTCAACCCCGCGCAGCGCGGCGGCAAGCGCAATATCACCGGCAACGCCCTGCAGATGGCTTACAACGATGATCTTGTTCACGCCCGCCGTTTGGAGCGCATCGATCTCCTGCTGGACCATTGCCGCAACGTCTTTCGCTACCCGCACGTTGCGCGGACTGGAGAGGAAAGGCAGCCCCGGCGTCGTGGCGCCGATAACACCGACGCGCTCACCGCTCACCTCCAAGACAACGCTGCGGGCGAGGCGGCCTGAGGCCGCAAGCTCGGCCAGCCGCGGCTCACCGCTGAAGTCCAGGTTGGCGCTGAGAAAGGGGGCAGACGACGATGAGCCGCTAATTGCATCCGCCAGGACGTCCGGCCCAAAGTCGAACTCATGGTTGCCCAGCGCGATTGCGTCATAGCCAATGAGGTCCAATGCGATAATGTCGTAGAAGGGCTCCGGTCTGCGCGCCAGGCTCGCGCTGAATTCCGGGCCCGCCAGGTAGTTGTCACCGGCGGAAAGTACCAGCACACCACTGCCGCTCTCCTGCGCTTCCTGACGCAGCTTCGCCACCAGCGTAGCAAAGCGCGCCACACCGCCGAAGTCTTCCCGGTTTCTTCCGGCATCGATCAACTGCGACTCACCGTCATTGTTGTGCAAAATCGTGAGACGAAACGCCTGCGGCGCAGGTGTTGGTTTTGCAGGCGGCGCTGTGGTCGCTACTGCGGGAGCGCTTGGCGTAGTTGGTGATTCGGCAATCGCACACGCCGACAATGCGAAAGTCAGCAGAAGCGCGAGAACAAGCGTAAAGGGGGTCGCGCGCCGAGAGCGTCCGGGTGTCATAAAGTCTCCTTACCGTAGTGGAACCGACGTATGCGCACCGGCATGCTCCATCACAGCGAGCGGGGTGGAGGCAATGCTATTGCGGGGTAGGCGGCAAAGTCTGCGCCAGTGAAGTCGCAGGCTGTCCAATTGCCGGCGCGCGCCTGATGTCGCGCACGCGCAAGGCCAGCGCAACGCCCATCACGGCTATAGCGGCAAGTGAGAAGAGCGGCTGGATTGGCTCGAAATACGTCAGCGCGCCGCTGGCGCCGGCGAGAGTAAGCACCACTTTGTTGCACACCGGACAGCCAATGCCGATGAAGAGAAGCAGGCCGCTGCCGAGCGCTTTTGAATCTTGGGGCGAGCAACTCTTTGGCACGCCGTACGTCGCTCCGAGCGCTACCGCCAAGGCCGTTATGACGCCGAGGAAAATGAAGTCCGTCGGGCGCGCCTCCAGCGGACGCACGAAGAACGGGTTTGGGATCACGCCGCTGGGAATACCCACCAGCAGCAGAACCACCAGCCCCATGCCGGCACTGCTCGCCAACGCCTTCCACACCATGAATCGCTGCATTGCCTATCCCGCGCTCAATCGGTTCTCTTAGTCTGATCGCCTGGCAGTAAGGATGAGCCGGCTGCTCTCAGGGGCAAGCGGTTCTCCCTCCAAGCCGCCGAAGAAGCCAAGCCGTTCCATGCCGGCCAGATTCAGCATGCGGTCCAGTTCATGCGGCAAGTAGACGCGCATCTTCAGTTCGCGTTCGATGCGCTCGCCCTCAGGCGTAATGATGACCCGGCTCGTATGCTGATATCCCGTCTCGTAGTCCATGCGGTTTCTATTCACCATGGCGTAGCCAGTGGACGCCATCTCCGAGTCCTCCCAGGTCTGCTGCTGGTACGTCTGTATTGGGTTCGGCATCTCCATGACGAGACGCCCGCCGGGGCGCAGCACGGCAGCCACGCCGTTCAGCACTTTCTGGTCTTCTTCTTCGCTCTCCAGATAGCCGAGCGCAGTGAACCAGTTCACAACCCCATCGAAGGCGCGGTCGAACGGCAACGCGCGCATGTCGCCCTGCACGAGGTTGACGTCCAAGCCGCGCACCCGCGCGTCCTTGTACGCCTGGCGCATGAGCACGTCCGAGCGGTCCAGCCCGATCACCGAGTAGCCCTGGATTCCAAGGTGAATGAGGTGGCGGCCCTGCCCGCAAGCCAAGTCAAGCAATGTCGAACCCGGCCGCAGTTCCAGCAACCGCTCAATGGCCTCTACCTCCGGCACCGTATAGCGGTCGCCGGTAAGATCGGCGTACGTCGCCAGATAGAGTTCATCGAACCGGTCGCGGGACGATGGGCCCTGCGCACCCATGCACTATTCCTCTCTGTCGAACGGGGATGCAAAGTCGAACTACGCTAGGGTCTTTGCCGTTGGTCTATGCTTGATCGGAGTCCGTAAAAACAGATTCCCTAAATGCACTTTCTCCGTTTACCCCTACTAGGGAATGGGTTCTTCGTCATTGAGGTCCTCGATGGCTCTCCACCGGAGGCACTCTTCTCTAAGGATACTACGCCATCACTGTGCGCGTCTTTCCTGCGGGGTCAGTCTCAGGGGGGCTGCCGTGTACCGTAGTTATGTGCCCTCAAACCTTGCCGACCTCCCTGGGCAGCGTCGCATGGAAAAGGTCAGCAGGTTAAGATAGATAGGTGGTGGGGGCAGAGTGTATCGGATTGTGCAATGGCGCATAAGGTGAGTGAACGGATGCGTTGCGCGGAAGACGAAAGCGATATATGAAAAACCAGACAAAACTCTTTGGCCTGCTAGGTATACTTGCCAGCGCCGTGGCTTCGGCGGTCTTGTTGGTGCTGGCGTTTCCGCCGTATGACTATTGGTTCTTGGCGTGGGTAGCGCTGGTGCCGATGTTTGCGGTCATGGCGCTGCCCACGCCGCGACCGCGCGCCGCACGTGCCGCGGCCGCTCTGACGTTTGTGCTCTACATGGGCGTACTGCTGTGGCAGGCGTTCCCGCCCGGGCTTACCTCCCGCGCGTGGCGGGGCAGCGATTTTCCTCCCATCCTCTTTCTGGATTCGCCGGCGCTCTTCGTGAGCGTGATCCTGCTGCCTACGCTCTTCGTGCTCTTCTACTTTGCGCGTGTGCCGTGCGGTCCGCCGGTCGCGCTGGCGCAGGCGAGACCCTACTTCTGGCTCCTGCCGCCGGCCGTTTGGACGCTAACCGAGTACGTGCGCTACCGTTTGCAACTCGGCCACATTTGGGGAAATCTCTTCACGACGCAGCATACGGCACCGGCAGCTATGGCGATCACGCGGCTGGGCGGGCCGTGGTTGCTCACGTTTTGCATCGTCCTGACCAACGTTCTCATCGCGGCAGTCCTCGCCCGCGTCTTGGCTGGACGAACGAGTCCCGCTGCCGCAGCGACCGCACTGGCGATACCGCTCATCTTGGGCGGTGCGCTGCTCATGACCGCGGCGCAGTCGCCTGCCGCACAGGAACAGAGCGAGCCGCAGACAATCGAGGTGGCGCTCGTGCAGACCGGCCTGGACATGTCCGACTACTTTGACCGTGGGGTGGAGCAAGGCGCCCGCGACTACTATGGCTTGGCGTGGAGCGATGTGGAACAACTCACGCGGGAGCAAGCGCAGGGAGCAGACCTCATCGTCTGGCCGGAAGCGACCGTTTGGCGCGACGTACAGGCAGACGACGAGGCCCGCGCGCGGCTGGCGCAGTTCGCCCGCGAGATGAACGCCTACCTCTTTGCGCCTTACTTCGTTGACACCGATCCCCGCGGCTTTCGCAATGAGGCGGTGCTGATTTCTCCGCAGGGAGAGTTCCTCGGTATGTACGCCAAGAATTACCCTATCATCTACGTAGGCGAGCAGAGCGTCACCGGCGGCGAGCATCCGGTGTTTGCCACCTCGCTGGGGACGTTCGCGACGATGATGGCGTACGATTCCGACTTTCCCGATGTTGCCCGCAAGCTCACTGCCAATGGCGCCCAGCTTATCGCCGTCACGAGCCACGATTGGGTGGAAATGAGCCCGTTTCAGGTAGCGGCGAGCGCCCAGCGCGCCGCTGAGAACAACGTGACCGTGGTGAAAGCGGACTGGCGTTACGGCAGCGCGGTAATACTGCCCAGCGGCGAGATCATTGCCAGTACGTCCGCATTGGCGCCGGAGCGCACGGTGCTCCGCGCCGCGGTTCCCGTGCCGGCTTCTTCCGGTTCGCTCTACACGCGCGCGGGCGACTGGTTTGCCGGGCTCTGCGCACTTCTGGTCGTTGGACTGCTAGGCCGTTTGCTTTGGGCGCGGCGCTCGGCACACCGCTAGGGAGAGATCAGATGGGAAACATTACCCTCACGGGCAAACAGAGCGACTTCCTCAAGATCGTGGTGGCAGCCGCCGGGCGCGGCGATTTGAACGCGGTACGGGCGTTTATTGACGCCAACCCACGCTGGCTGCAAACTGTCGGCTCCCATGGACGCACGATGCTGTGGGAGGCGGCGTACCGGGGCAAGCTCGCGGTTGCCGAATTCTTGGTTGAACGCGGCGCCGACGTGAATGCCAGCGCCTGCCACTACAGCGAACATTACGTGGAGATTAGCTGCTACTGCGTCGCCAAAGCCAAGCAGCGGGATGCTATTGCGGAGTACTTGCTATCGCGAGGCGCGAGCGTGGGCATACACACGGCGGCCTATCTGGGCGGTACGGCGGCGGTTGCCGAGTTCCTTGACGCCGATCCCTCACTGCTGGAGCGCACCAAGCCGCAGCACGACATGCAAAAGACGGAGGGATCGCGGTTGGTCTTCGATCCCATGCCCAACGACTGGGCCACACCGCTCGTGTATGCGGTCAGCGGCGGCTCTGCTGAGACGGCGGCGTTGCTGCTGGCGCGCGGGGCGGAGGTGCGCCGGCACAGCGGCCGTCTGCTCGGCATCGCGGTAGGGCGCAACCGCACTGACGTGGTCCAATTGCTCTTGCAGCACGGCGCAGATGCCGGCCAACTCCCGCTGGCAGACCCCTCCCGGAACCGCGCCTTGGCAGAGCTGGCGATTGCTCACGGCTACGACGTGAATGCCGTCCGCAACGGGTGGCCGCTGCTGGTGGGTGCAAGCCGGGGCGACAAGGGTGAGCATCCGGAGAAGATCCAGGCACTGCTTGATCTCGGGGCAGACGTGAACGTCCGTGACTATAAGGGCAAGACCGCCCTCCACCGCGCCGCCACCGCCGGTTTTCTTGCCAGCATGGAGGTGCTGCTGGCTCACGGCGCAGCCATCGATGCTGCCGACGAAAAAGGCGAGACGCCGCTCTGCGATGCCGTCCGCGCCGGTCGGTTGGAGGCGGTGTCCCTACTGCTCGAAAAAGGCGCCAACCCAGTCGCACGAAACGCCAAAGGCAACACACCAGTCACAACGGCAAAGCGCATGCGTAAGAAGGGCGCGGCTGAGATAGCGGCGAAAATCAAGCGTGCTACCAAAACACTTAGCCAAGTGGAGGGGCAGCAGGTTGAGAAGATCTGAATGACTCTTGACACCGGACTCTCCTCGAATCGACCAACTTGAGCACACGCCCTCTAAGCCTCTAGGAAGGCTTAATCGCTGAGTCTATGGGTTGGAAGCAAGCTAGGATTCGTCCTCTTGACTAGCGTGCAAGCTCTCCCAAAAGACGTCAACAACACGATTCGCTATCGATTCTGGGTCACTCTCTAGCTTGCTAGAGGAATCTATAGGTTTCTGTTGCTCCCCAGCTTTATTCGGTTCTTCCGGTAGCTGATCTTCCATCATGGCCTCCTCTAAATCGTTGGAAGTATTGAGGGTTAATTTCAGGGTTGAAGTAATGCTTGCGCTTAATCCAAATGAATCCGTCACCCTTAGAGATCAAAGCCACATCAATCGGCCCACCGACAGTTTCATGTTCATCAGATACCCTCCTCTTTAGTGATTGTAATCCAACCAATGCCTCTGCAACTGCTGGCAATTCGCTTTTTGGCATTTCTGCGATAGTTCGCAATACTGGCAACGCATACTCTTCCCACTCAATTCGGTCAAGTTCCTTGTAGAGTATACCCATTGCATCCTGCAAAGCTCGCGCTATATCTGCATCAGACTCATCTAGCGTATCAGTCAATAGTCTTGAAAGAATGGATTCAATAATCCACAACAGCTTTCTTCTGTATGAGGGTTCTGCCCCTTCAATAAACCCTTGAACAACTTCCTTTTGAGCATACGGGAGGATCAATGCCTCAATTCCTCGAATTCTAATGCTTGGTTTGTCCAAGCGGTAGAGGAGTTGTCCACTGAAGCCGATGACTTCAATTGAAACGATCGCAGGGAAGATTTCTCTCGCTCCAAAACCGGCAATCACAATACCTGAGCGCGGCCACCTATCTCCTTCCTTGTCAATCCGAAAAGAGCTAGCCTGGACATTTATGAACCGTATAAAATCCAAGGTGTAGTCCTCAATTGAGCCCAGTTCTTCTTCCTTTAGGTGGTCTCTATACAACTTGATTACGGTTTCCCAGGGAACTTCTCCAAGCCGAGCATTGCCATAGATCATTATGCCAACTGGATGAAACTGGGAGAGTGCGAAGAGCTTGTTGGCCGAAGTAAAAATCTTTGCGACTTCCCCATATTCGCTGTCCGTCAATGTGACAGCGCTGTCGGCAGCTAGGGCTACTGCTTCCTGGTTCATTATGGCAATCTCTGCGGTCACCAATCGCTCCTTTAGTCACACCGATTCTGTGCGTCTATAGTCTGGGGTCGGATTCAGTCCCAATAGGATTCCCTTCATCTCATGTTAAATACTACAACATGTCGAGGAACAGCTAAGACGACATTTATGATGGCCCTACCCCAAACTCTCACGGTAGCGCTCCAGCGCCGCCAGGATGCCGTGCTCTGTGACGTCCGGCGCGATCCAGTGGGCGATGGCCTTGAGGTCGGGGTGGGCGTTGCCCATGGCGATGCGCAGACCGCACTCCTGGAGGAACTCCACGTCGTTGGGGCCATCGCCAATGCCAATGATCTCAGCGGGCGTGATGCCGAGCAGGCGCGCGTAGCGGTGGACGGCGGTAGCCTTGGTGCCGCGCTTGTGGGTGATATCCACGCCCCACGTTTTACCGGGCTCATACGGAAAGCGCGTCACGTGCACGGGCCGCTCGTGACCAAAGAGTTGCTCAAAGCGCGGCAGGTCAGCGGTAGGTACCGGCAAGACGGTTATGCGCGTAATGCGCCAGTGGCGAATGTCTGCAACGGCTTCTACTACGCTCGTGTCGTCAACAGCCGAAAAGGTGTAGTCGGTCTGCGCTACGGCATCCAGCACCGTGCGTGCGTCTTCCGGTTTCAGGTAGAGGCAGTCGAGGGTCTTCAGGGTCTCGGCACGAAAGATGCGGGCGCCGCCGTCGGCAACTTGCGGTCCTGTGAAACTGAAGCGCCCGGCCATAGCGTTGACGTAGTGGAAGTCCCGGCTGGAGATGAGGCCCACGTGACAGCGCTCTGCCACGGCGGCTAGCCCTGCGACCACCGGAGCCGGAGGGGGCACGCCATAAGGGGCGAGCGTGCCGTCGATGTCGGTAAGCACGGCGGTGTACCGCGGCGACGCAGGCATCACGCGCACTCGAACCGATAGCTAAGCATCAGCCACCTGCTGGACCGCGTGTTCCAAAGCAACAATAAAGCGGTCAACCTCTACCTGTCCCATAGGGGTAGAAAGCGCCCCAAGTCCTTCTTTTGAGACAATAATCCCCGCATCCATCAAGCCGCGATGGAGGCCCCGCATACGCGCTTCGGTTGCCGGATCCTTGGGAATGCTGCGGTAGTTCACGATCGGCGCGTCGGTTGGCACAACGAGGATGAGGGAACCGGCGCCGCTGACCTGACCCGGCACGCCCGCAGCGGCAAAGACCGTTTTGGCGCGGGTTCGCAGGTCGTCGCCAAGCACCTCCAGGCGCGCGTATTCGTCAGGCGGGATCTGCGTGAGGGCGGCGTAGCCCGCAGTAGCCGAGAGCGGGTTGCCGCTGTACGTGCCGCCGGAAGCGAGGGCAGGCGGACCCTCGGTGGGATCGAGCAGCGCCATGATCTCGGCGCGCCCGCCCACGGCGCCAATCGGCAGCCCGCCGCCGATGATCTTGCCAAAGACTGTCAGATCGGGATCGCCGCCAAAGCGGGCCGCCCCGCCTGCGTAACTTACCCGAAAGCTGATTACCTCATCCGAAATGAGCACGATGCCGTAGTCGCGGGTGATTTCGCGCAGGAAAGACAGAAAGTCATCCTGCGGCAGCGGAAAGCCGGCACGGTTGCAGAGTGGATCATAGAGTAACCCCGCAATCTCGGAACCGTGTTGTTCGAGCAAGCGGATTACGGATTCTTTGTCGTTGAACGGCAGCGTAAGCACGTCGGACTCAACTGAATCGGCCAGGCCGCCGCTGCTGGCCACGCTATGGGGCGCTGTTGCGGGACCCCATCTATCCGGCTGGGAAGAATAACTCACCTGCACGTAGTCGTAGTAGCCGTGATAGAAGCCCTCGAACTTGGCGATGCGGCTGCGGCCGGTGAAGGCGCGGGCCAGCTTGACCGCCAGCATCACCGCCTCGGTGCCGGAATTGGCGAAACGAATCTTCTCCAGGGACGGCACCCGTTCAACGAGCAAGCGGGCAAGCCTCAGTTCCGGCTCGGCCGGTTCGGAGAAGGCCGTGCCGCGTTGCAGTTGAGCGATGACGGCCTCGTTTATGCCGGGGTTGGCGTGGCCGTGGATGAGAGCGGTCATGTTGTTGAGATAGTCGATGCGCTCCACGCCCTCAACGTCAGTCAAATAGCAGCCGTTACCACTCTCGGCGTAGATTGGATACGGCTGATAGTAGTAGTGGAGCCGCGACGTACCGCCCGGCATGTAGCGTGACGACTCCTCGAATAGCTTGGCGGTCCCGTTCGCTTGGGAAGAAGCTGCCGGTTTTGGTTCTGTCGCAACTCCCCCTTGGCTGTGCCGCTGTCCCATAGCCACCTCCTCGATGCCACTTACATTCTGCTGCGATGATATACCCAATGGCACAGACGCACAACGGCGCAACCCAACGCTAGGAGACACGGGCCGAGTCGGCACCCAAAGGACGTACCCCGCAAGGTCGTCCCTTGGGGGGACTCTTTGATGTTGTCATTCTGAGGAGCGCAGCGACGAAGAATCTCGCTCGGCGGCACACGAGATTCCTCGCTCCGCTCGGAATGACATGAAGTCGTGCGGCCAAAGAAGGCGTGCAGCCGAGTTAGGGAGCGCATGCTTACTGCTCTAAGGAGTCTTCCATACCCCATAAAAGGTCCCGGCCGTGCCTACCTCATATATTCGCTGAGGGTTGACCGAATTTCGGAGGCAGAATTATGATGGTGCCATCTTGTCTCCGACATCTCTCTCATCCGTAGTGAGCAACTGGGCCGCGTCAGAATCTAAGAGGTTCCTTTTCACCCATGCCTATCACGCAGATTCCCCGTTACGCAGACACCGTCGTCATCGGCGGCGGCACGGCCGGAGCCGCCGTGGCGGGACTGCTTGCCGAGCGCGGCGACCAATCAGTCTTGCTCCTCGAGGCCGGCCCCGATTACGGCCACCTGCGCGAAGGCCGCTGGCCGGGCGATTTGCTGGACGGTCGCGTGCTTGCCAGCACGCACGACTGGTCGTTCACCAGCGCGGCGGCGCACGGTCAGCCGAACCACGAACTCCAGCGCGCCAAAGTCATCGGCGGCTGTTCGGCGCACAACGGCTGTATTGCCATTTGGGGCAGCGGCATTGACTACGACGGCTGGGCAAGCGCCGGCAATGATGGCTGGTCGACGGCGGAGGTTGTCCTCTACTTCGAGCGGGCGATGGCACGGCTGCGCGTGCGCGAGTATGCGTCGGAAGAGGTCACGCCCTTCCACGGCGCATGCCTGGAAGCCATGATTGCCACCGGTATTCCCAGAACGGCGGACCTGAACGACTTGGACGAAGACGTGGGCGCGGCGCTGGCGCCGGTGAACAACCACCAGGGCATCCGCTGGAGCGCGGCGCTCGCCTATCTCGACCCGGTGCGGGCGCGGAGCAATTTCACCATAGTGGGCGACGCCCTCGTAGACAGAATAAACCTGCGCGGCTCGCAGGCGGTTTCGGTTAGTTTTATTCGTGACGGACAAGAGGCAACCGTCGCGGCGGGCCGGATCTTCTTGTGCGCCGGCGCGTACGGCTCGCCCGCCGTGCTGCTGCGCTCCGGCATCGGCCCGGCGGACGAACTCGCCGCGTTAGGCATTCCCACGCGGCTCGATCTGCCCGGCGTGGGGGGCAACCTCCATGATCATCCGGGCGTCACCATGTCGCACCACGGCACAGAACTCTTCACTTCCTTAATGGACGACTTCATCGCAGACGGCAAGACCGTCTTCACCGAGCAGAGCCTCGCCAAGGCGCGCAGCAGCTATTGTGACGAGGCTTTCGACCTGCACATTGCGCCCCTCACGGCAGCGGCTCCCGACCAAAACGGACGCTGGGAGTGCAAGATGTACGTGGCGCTCATGGCGCCGCAGTCCCGCGGCCGGCTGGCACTGCGCGACGGCAATCCGCAGAGCAATCCGGTGATCGACACCGGCTACTTCACCGATCCCGGCGACCATGATCTGGCCGCGCTGCTGGACGGCATCGCGCTGACCAGAGAGGTCGCCCGACAGCGACCGTTCGCCGATCTGATCGGGCAGGAGCTTGACGAAACCGCGGGCATGCTTACGGCTGAAGACCTGCGCCGCAACAGCCTGCATTACTTCCATCCGGTCGGCACCTGTAAAATGGGCCCGGCCTCCGACCCCGACGCCGTGGTCGACCCAGTGGGCAGAGTCCACGGCCTGGAAGGCCTCCACGTCGTCGACGCTTCCATCATGCCCACCGTCCCGCGCGCCAACACCAACCTGCCGACGCTCATGGTCGCTGAGCGGATCGCCGCCATGCTCCACTGAGACAGGCGTTCGGGTCGGTTTGGGGAATTAGCTGTCAAAGCCCACACCTTGCTCGCTTCTTGCCATGCGCCGCTCGCGCACAAGCGGAATCCTGCGATAATGGAGAGAAGATAGATTTCCGCCCCGCATCACTAAGGGGTAGGCTTTGCGCGGGAATTGTAGATGTCAGGTAATTCGTTGACAGACTTGACGGGAGGAACGTGGAGACTAATCGCCCGCACACATGTCATTCCGAACGCAGCGCAGCGGAGTGAGGAATCTAGTGCCATGATCTACACAATCTGTAGCACGAGCACACTAGATTCCTCGCTGCGCTCGGAATGACATAAGCTGTCACCGAATTACGCAACACTTACAGGAATGACCGGTTGCGGTCGGATTTCCGCGCAGGCGGGACCGATAGACAAGAGGCTCAACGAAACCCATGAATCCTAAGACTCTCGAACTGCTCGAATTTCCCAAGATCCGCGTGCTGCTCGTCGAGCACGCGCACTTCTCGGCCAGCAAGGCGTTGGCGGAAGAGCTCATGCCGGCGACAGAGCCGGAAGCAGTGGAGGCGCTGCTGGCAGAGACCGCCGAGGCGCGGGAACTGCTGCGCCTGCATCCGAACTTCACCATCGGCCCGGCGCATGACGTGCGTGGTCTCGTTGACTATGCCGCGCGCGGCGGCGTGCTGGACCCGGCGGCGCTGTTGGAGGTCTCCGACACGGTGCGCAGCGGGCGCATGGTGCGGGAGATGCTCGTGCGGCGCGCCGAGGCGTTTCCGCTGCTCAGCCGTTTAGCGCGGGACATTATGCGCTGCGATCCCTTGCAGGGCGCCATCGAGCAGGCCATCGGCCCGGATGCCGATGTGCTGGATAGCGCCAGCCCGCTGCTGCGTTCGCTGCGGCTCGATGTGCGCGCGGTCCACAACCAACTGCTCGACCGCATGCAGGCCCTCGTGCGCGCGCCGGAGTATCTTACCTACTTGCAAGACCCCATCGTCACACTGCGCTCGGACCGCTACGTCTTGCCGGTGAAGGCGGAGTTTCGCAGCCGCGTGAAAGGCATCGTACATGACGAGTCCGCCAGCGGCGCGACGGTCTTTGTGGAGCCGCTGGACGTGGTGGAGATCAACAACCGCTGGCGCAGCGCACAGCGCGAGGAGCAGCGGGAAGTAGACCGCATTTTGCGCGCGCTGTCGACTGAGGTGGGCGTCTACCAACAGGAACTCACCGACAACGTAGGGACGCTGGCCGCCATCGACATCATTCTGGCAAAGGCGCGCTACGCGGACGCGATCAAGGCTGAGCAGCCGACCGTCGTTGCCGGCTACCGCTTCTCCTTCCGTCAGGCCAAGCATCCGCTTCTTACCGGCAAGGTAGTCCCTATAGACGTGTATCTGGGGCAAGACCCCCACCGGGAGCGCCAGCAACCTTTCTACGTGCTCGTGATTACGGGCCCGAATACCGGCGGCAAGACGGTGGCGCTCAAGACCGTCGGCCTGCTGACGCTCATGGGACAATGCGGGCTGCATTTGCCGGTAGCAATCGGCTCGCGTCTGGCCGTATTTCGCCAAGTACACGCCGACATTGGCGACGAACAGAGCATCGAGCAGAGCCTTTCAACGTTCTCGTCGCATCTCTCGAAGATCACCCCCATTCTCGATGAGGCCGACGAGCGCTCGCTGGTGCTCTTCGACGAACTCGGCGCGGGCACCGATCCCCAGGAAGGGTCGGCGCTGGCGCAGGCGATTCTCTTGTATCTGCGTGATAAACGCGTTCCCACGGTGGCGACCAGCCACTTCTCGGCGGTGAAGGCGCTGGCGCACGTGGAAGCATCCATGCAAAACGCCAGCGTCGAATTCGACGTGGAACGGCTGGCGCCGACGTACGTGCTCTCCATCGGCATGCCGGGCACGAGCCACGCGCTGCAGATTGCCGGGCGTCTCGGCCTGAATCCCGCTATCGCGGCGGAGGCAGAAGCGCGATTCAGTCCGACGGAACAGGCGGTGGACGCACTGATGGTCTCCCTGCGGGAGGAGACGGAGCAACTGAAAGCCGAGCGGGAAGACCTGGCCAACGACCGCACGGATTTGGAGGCCCAGCGCGACACGCTGGCAGCGCGGGTGCGGGAAATGGAGGAAGCGATAACGGAACAGAGAATTGCGGCGTGGAATCAGGCGACCGAAGAAGCGGGTGACCTGCTGCAGCAGATCGAGGCGCTGGTGCGCCAGGCCAAAGCCTTCGCCGCGCCCATAGACACCGATCGCAAGCTGTTGGAACATGCCGCCACGCAGGCCCGCGAACGGGAGCGGGAAATGCGGTCGCAGGCGCGCGCTGTGCGCCAGGCGCCGGAACCGCAAGACCTTGCCGTGGGCGATACCGTGCGCGTGCGCGGCTGGGAAATGCCCGGACAGGTGCTCGCCACCCCGGATACCCGGGGTCTGGTGGAAATGCAGGTCGGCCAGATCAAGACCAGAGTGCACCTTGGTGAGATAACGTTAGTTGAAGCGCAGGACCCCGGCCCCGCGCCGGAATCACGCCATCGCGACACTGCCCCGGCCGCGCCGGTGGTGCCGGTTGAACTTGACATCCGCGGCAATCGCGCCGAGGAGAGCATTGGCACCGTGGACCGCTACCTCGATCAGGCGCTGCACGGCGGGCTGAAGAACGTGCGCATCATCCACGGCAAGGGCACCGGCGCGCTGCGTACTGCGGTGCACGAGGTGCTGCGCGGCCACCCGCTCGTGCGCCGCTATCGCACCGCACCGGCCCAGGAAGGCGGCGACGGCGCGACCGTCGTGGAACTGGCGCAGTAGGGGGCGCATTCAAGAGGATACCGTTCGCTGGGGGTTGGCCCAACGTGCGGTATAGCGACAGACCGTTCATCCTTCGACAAGCTCAGGACGAACGGTCTGTTGGATTCTCAAGGTATGACTGTGGCTGGTACGTGCCGCAGATATGGCAACGCTACCAACCGTTTAGCAGCAGGCGGTCGCGGCATAGGAAGAGGAAGCCGGGTAGGGGTCTACTGCACGAAGATCTCGAAATTCACGTCTTCATCGCGGCCGAGCAGGCGTTGCGCCGTGCGCCGCAGGTAGGTCACGCTCTCGTGGCCGAGCAGCGTCCCGATAACGGAACCGAGGAGTAGACCGCACACCGCCCCGAGAGCGATGCCCCAAACGAATTGGCCTTCTTCTGCGAGTTTCATTCTAATCACCGTACCGTCCCCCTTCTGCGCCGGTGAGGGCGGTCCTCGCATCCGCGCGTAGCACCTCTTCTCGTTCGTGCCCATTTACCGGCAACTGCCGTCACTGCACACGCAGAATGGTCGTCGCTTGCGACCAGAGGCGCTCGAGATGGTAGTACTCGCGCATGTCGCTCGAGAAGACGTGCACCATCACGTCGCCGTAATCGAGCACCACCCAGCCACCTTCACCTTTGCCTTCGCTGCGTAGCGGCGACTCGCCGCGCGCGTCCAAGTCTTGCTCGATATGCTCCACAATCGCGCGCAACTGCGGCGTTGACTCCGCCGAACACAGTACAAAGAAATCGGCCACAACAGTCTGACGCCGAATGTCGAGCAGCGCAATGTCTGCGCCGCCGTGTTCGGCCATAATATCGACTGCGAGCTTCGCTTTCTCCAAGCCTTCCATCGGCATAATTATAGCACACCCCCCTCGCTTGCGGTTACGCCGCGGCCAATTTTCTTGGGAATTTCACTCCCCCTTTTTTCGCGGATTTCAAGCGTCCCACTCCGCAAATGGGCTTATCCATTCACGTGGGACTGCCCATTCATGTGCGCTTGTCCATTCACGTCTGCGCGCTCTGAATGTCGTGGCTGCGCCCTCAATGTCATTTCGAGCGCAGCGAGAAATCTACACTGTTCGCCAACCCTCTATCCCGTCATTTACGGCGAAGCGCCTCCGAACTCGCACGCGTCATCATTCAGACCCGCCATCGGCCTTGGGCAGATAGAGTCCATGCTCCTCGATGTAGTCCACTACCGGACCCGGCGCGAGGCCGCGGATGGTTTGACCGGCAGCCACGCGCTCCCGGATCGCACTCGCGGAGATGTCTATCACCGGAATCTCCTGCACGGTGATGCGCGCGCGCGCCGCTGGTGAAAGGGCCTGCAAAGCGTCTGCGCTCGCGGCGCCGGGGCGGGTGAGCGCGACGACAGGGACCGCCTCCAACAGCTTCTCCGGCGCGCGCCATTGCGGCAAGTCGGCGAGTTGGTCGGCCCCCATGAGAAAGACGAATTCGTCATTGGGCCAACGACTTTGGAGTAGCGCCACCGTGTCCACGGCATAGCTGGGCGACGGACGCTCAACGTCGACCGTGGAGAGGGCGCAGGCCGCGTTGCCCTCAATCGCAAGCTGTACCATAGCCACCCGCTGGGCGGTGGACGCCCGCGCAGACGGCTTCAGCGGCGAACGATTGGCCGGGATGAAGAGCACGCGGTCAAGCCGCTGCGCTCTGCGCGCCTCTTCCGCGGCAGTCAAGTGCCCGCGATGGATGGGGTCGAACGTCCCGCCCAGGATGCCAATGCGCATGGATTATATGCCAGACCGGCGCTGGGAATGAATGTCGTTCAGGCTGGCGGCACTGCCGCCAGCCTGAACGTTGACTATTCGTCCTTACACGAAACGTGCGGTCAGCGTCTCTACGATTATGCCCGGTTCTTGCAGAACTAGCTCTCGCAGAACGACAGGCCAAGCTGATCGAGGTCGCTGTACTCGACGTTGCGCAGGGCAGCCGGTATGCACCCGGTCAGTTGGTTCCCGCTAAGGTCAAGCTTCTTGAGCGAGCTGAGGTTGCCCAGCCAGGCGGGTATTGCGCCGCTCAGTTGGTTTTCGCCCAAGTCCAGCGCCTGCAGGTTCACCAAATTGCCGAGTTCGGCCGGAATGCTGCCGGAAAGCTGGTTCTCGTCCAGGTCCAGCCATTCCAGGTTCGTGAGATTGCCCAGCGTGGCGGGAATACTGCCGGTGAGTAGATTCTCGTTGAGGTCCAACTCGCGCAGGTTGACCAGATTGCCCAACTCCGGCGGAATACTGCCGGTGAACTTGTTCTCGTCGATATCCAACTCACGCAGATTGGAGAGGTTGCCGAGTGTCGCCGGCAATTCGCCCGAGAGCTGATTGTGGCGCATATCCATGGACCGCAGGTTCGCCAGGTTGCCGAGTTCAGCCGGAATGCTGCCGGTCAGCTGGTTGTTCCAGAGGCTGAGTTCCTGGAGGTTGCGCAGCTTGCTTAACTCGACCGGAATACTCCCCGTCAGCCGGTTGTGGCCCAGGTCCAATACCGTCAGGCTGGCGAGATCGCCCAACTCCGCCGGTATCTCGCCGGCCAGGTGGTTGTGGGAGAGATCGAGTTCGCTCAGACTCGAGAGGCTACCCAGCGCGGCGGGTATCTCCCCGCTCAACTGGTTATCGCTCAGGTCCAAAACTCCCAGCTTGCCGGGATTGCTCAGGGTGGCCGGAATGCTGCCCTTCAGTTGGTTGGACGCTAGGGACAACGCTTCCAGGTGCAGCAGGTTGCCCAACTCCACGGGAATTTCGCCGGTAAGGCGATTGTTGGCAAGCCTAAATGTCCGGACAAAGGCGAGATTCGTCAATTCCACCGGTATCTCGCCGGTCAGGCGGTTGTCGGAGAGATTGAAGTCACGTAAGTGGACAAGGTTACCCAGTTCCGGCGGTATACTGCTGCTCAGTTGGTTCCGGCTGAGGACCAAATAGGAGATGAACGGGATATCGCCCAACGCCGGCGGGATGGGACCGGTCAACTGGTTGCCGGCCAAGCCCAGGGCCCACAGGTTCTTCAGGTTGCCCAACTCCACCGGTATCTCACCGGTCAGGAAGTTGTTATCCAGCCACAAGGCTTCCAGATTGGCAAGGTTGCCCAGTTCCACCGGAATCTCGCCGGTCAGGAAGTTATTATCGAGGTCTATGCTGGTCAGTTCGGTGAGACTGCCCAACTCCGGCGGGATGGGACCGGTAAGCTGATTGTTCCAAAGCACCAGCGTGTCCAAATTGGTGAGGTTGCCAATCTCCGCTGGAATCTCACCCGTCAGCCGGTTGAACGAAATGTGGATTGTCGTCAATTCGGGGAGTGTGGTCAGCTCTATCGGAATCACGCCACTTAGTTGGTTGAAGGAGAGCACCAACGACCGCAGATTAGTGAGGTTGCCGAATTCCGGCGGAATTTCGCCGGACAAGCGGTTGTAGTGAAGCGAGAGCGAACTGAGATTAGCGAGGTTGCCGAACTCCACCGGTATCTCGCCGCTCAGCTTGTTGCGTGAAAGGTTCAACGAGCTCAGGTTGGAAAGGCTGCTCAACTCCGCGGGCAGGACACCGCTCAGCAGGTTGCGCGAGAGGTTCAACGATGCCAGATGGGTAAGATCGCCCAGCCCTGCCGGGAGCGTGCCGCGCAGCCCGTGTTCCGAGAGACGCAGGGAGGTAACGCGCTGCAAGGAGTTGAGGCCCACGCCGTCCCACTCGCTGACGTCAACGTCGTCAGCCCAATTGAGCGCTGTTCCATTGCCGACGAGCGCGTCGCGAATTGCCAGCAACGTCGCGTGCTCATGCTCCGCGCAGTACGGCAAGCCAAGCTGTTCGGCATCGCCATAGGCGATATTGCGAAACTCGTCCGGTCGGCAGCCGGTAAGTTGATTGCCGCGCAGCGTAATCCACTCCAAATTGGCAAGGGTGCCCAACTCCAGTGGAATATCGCCGGTGAGTTGATTGCCGGCAAGCCACAGTCGCTCCAGACCGGTGAGATTGCCGAGTTCAGCCGGGATGGATCCCTGCAAGTCCAGATTGCGGAGGTCCAGCCGGGTTACACGCTTCGTTTCCGCGTCTATTGTGACGCCGGTCCATTCGCTAAGCGGAGTCTCCGGCCCCCAATTCAAATCCGCGCCGCCTTCGCCACGCAACGTGTCCGCAATGCCAAGCGTTTGCAGCGTGGCGCAATCTTCGGCAGTGATTTCTTCGGTGCACGCCGGGTAATCCGCCGCCGTCAATAGGAAGGCGCCACCTAAGCAAAGCAATGCCACCCACCTGCCTAACCGCAGGTTCTGATCTACAACTCCAAGCGCGTGCTTGAGGCATGCGAGACTCCGTTGTATCATCATTCGCTCCTTTGCGAGGGATACGTTAGTGCGAGACAAGACCGGGATAGCAGTCAAGGACTTATCTAGAGCCGCTAGCGTACTAGAAGCGGCGGCGCGATTGCAGTCTGCGCTGCAAACGCTCGACCATGCTTGGCGGCCGGTCGGTCATTTCGCGACCGCGCCACAACTTGGTCGGCCGCTGCCGGTTACCGCGGAAGGCGAGGTACAGCGCGGCGCCAAGGCAGCACGCGGCGGCAACGCCGAGCAGCGGCGCCGCCAAAGGGAACGTCAGCCGCAGCACATTGCCCACCACTATCGCGGCAAGGCCAAGCAACAGCAGTGTGCCGCTGGGGCCGAACCGGTCGAATATGGCGAAAAAGGCGCGTTGCAGCGACGGAGGCGCGCGGCGGATCCGCTGCTTCTCTTCAGGCACGTAGACTTCAATGCCGTCGAGCAGCCGCCGCACCTCTTTTTCGTCACGTTTGGACATTCTTTGCGGCATAGCGAAGTTTCCTTGAGCTTTCCCTATCTATTATTCGGCAACGAGCCGGTTGCGTCAATTCCCGGGGCGGCGTCTTTCCGTTTGGCTGCGCTCGATACGGCCGGTAATGTACCAAACCGCCAACCAGACCAAACCGCCAATTCCGACTATGAGCCCCAGGTACGTGGCGTTCTCCCACGACCAGTTGAAGAAGAGACGTATGACGAGCAGGGCAGGAATGAGCCAGGCCACGATCTTGAGGCTGCGAGAAAGGCGCGTGCGAAACTCCACCCAGAGCACCAGCGCCAGGACGAGCGCCGTGAAAAGCAGAAAGAGTACGCGCATTATTCGCTGTACCCCCGCAGCGTGTCAAACGGCCCGGCCGGATACGTGCCGCGCAGCATGCGCAGCGTATCCAGGCCCTTCTGCGAATCACTGGCAAGGCGCTCCGGCAGGGAGTTGGCAACCCGCTGCTTGAAGAGCCAGTAAAGGAACTCCTTCCACTCGGTGAGCGTCATGACGCCATTGACCGAGCGTGCCCGTTCCGCGCTGAAGTCTTGCAGGAGTTCGTGCTCGTTCTTGCCGTACAAGCGCGTGTACGGACTCTCGGGATCGCGCTTGTCGCGGGTAACGCCGTAGTTTGTCGCCTTCAATATCTCATCTTCCACCGCGTGCAGAAGCACCTCCTCGAGGGTAACGCCGTAGAAGTAGTTGAGGTACGCGCGGTACTTCTCCGCGCCCAGCAGGTGGGCGAACTCTCTATCCGAATACGTATAGGGCGGCCGCGCGTAGAAGAAGAGCGCGTCGCATTCCTCCGGCGGCAGAAGATGCCGCAGATCCCAACTGATGCGCTCCATGACGAGCAGCAAATCGAGCGCTTCCCCCGCGATCATGTAGCGAAAGTAGCGCCCGCCATAGCACTCTTCGTCCCGGCTCCAGAGATGAACGGCGCCCAGAAGCGCGCTGTACCAGTGGTTTCCCGCGCCGAGCGCATCTGCAAACGCCCGCACGGCGGGAGTCTGGTCCGCAGCGAGTGCTGAGTCATGTTTTTGCGGTGTAACGACGGTCGGCATCGCAACTACCCTATGCGAAGTCACGCGCTTTCCCACACGCCCATTATACTCGTGACGAAAAGGGCATGCCTACTATGTGCGCTTAAAGTGCTTATCAATAGGCCTGGGTTGGGGCACGGCGAGCAGACTTGGTATCATGGAGTACTAGCTAGGCGCGGACCATTGCCGGATTGCCGGTGAGACCATACAGCGTGTAGGACCTTAATGTTGCATGAGCCCTCGTGGCGGCTGTAGGGCATTGGCGAGACGCAAGGAGCAATAGAATCGGTGCCAGTATATCGCTTGGACTATACGAATACGGGAAACGCCCCGCAGCGCATCACGGTGAACGGCGATACGGTGGTGCACCGCATTCCACCCGGCGGCAAGAAGTCGGTGCCCATGGAGATCGACGATACCGTCGTCATCTTGGCGTTGACCGGCGATGACGACTCAGCGCCGCTGTACGCCGGCGCCGTCATCGGCCAGTCCGGCGGCATCTTTCTGGAGTTGCGCCCCGCCGGCGATCCCGCCGCCGATCCGCAACGCATCCGGTTGCAGACCCGCCGCCGCTTGCTGTGAGTGACTTCCTTCACGCTGGGTGATTGAGGCCCGCGCACCGGGCACCTTAGGCGCTGTTTCCGGTCTCTTCCTGCGGCGTAAGCCGCGCCTGCCGCACTTCTCTCACCAGCAGCAGTCCCAAACCGGAGAGACCTACGACAATGCCGGTTAGCAGGTAGATGGGTCTTGCTCCCATCGCGTCGATCAGAAGACCGCCCAAGAGCACGGTGAAAGGGGTGAGAGCGACGTTGAAGACGGTAAGGTTTGCTACTACCTTCCCACGCATGTGATCGGGCGTTTCCGCTTGCACGAGGCTCTGCATGGGCAGCACGCCGGCGGTCAGGAAACCCATGAGGACGGCGACGGCAAACACGTGCCAGATCTGCCCCGTGATAGCCAGCAAGCCGACAAGGATGCCCAGGGCGGCCAGCGCGAGCGAGCTGAGCTTGCCGTCGCCAAAGCGTTTCGCCAGCCACGGCGCCGCCGGCAAAGCGACGAGTATGGCGGCGGACTCGATGGCGCCAAACAGGCCGAATGACTCCGGACCCGCCTCAAGCGCTTGGCGAAAATAGACAGGAAGCAAGGACCCCATCGCCGGAAAGTGGAACGCATTGAGGATCACTCCCGCAAAGGCCATGGCGCGAATCACCGGGTGTGTGAGCATGAACTTTACCGAAAGAATCAAGTCCGACTTCGTTTCCCTCAGCATGTTCGCCAGCTTCACGTAGCGTCCGATCCCTGCGCTCTCCGTACTCCGCAGTACTGCTCGCGCGGGGGCGCGTATTTTGGTGAGCAGCACGGCCGCGATTGCATACGTAACCAGCACGCCGCCAAGCGCATTCAGGCCGCCTATGGTCGCAAAGAGGAACCCCGCTGCCGCGGTGCCGCCAATTCTGATGGCCTGCATACCTGCCGCGAGGGCGGCATTGCCGGCAACCAGCGTCTCCCTTGGCAGCAGATTCGGCAGTATCGCGGCGCGCGCAGGATAGAAGACCAGACCCGCGGCGGCGAGCAATAGCCCGGCCACCGCAAAGTGCACTGTCTCCAGCGGCATGATGCGCGACACAAGCAGAAGCGCTGCCAATACCGCAATGCGCGCCACGTGCGACAGTACCATGAGGTTTTTGCGGTCCAGCCGGTCCGCAAGCACACCCGCGAACGGGGTCAGGAAGATGACCGGCAGCACTGCCGCGGCGCCGGTGATGCTCACCGCGGTCGCAGTTCCGATTTGATTGAGAACAAGCCAGGGCAACGCAACCCAGTAGACGGCATCGCCAAGACCGCTCACGACCTGCGCCAAGAATACGAAGCGAAAGTCGCGGTGCGCCAGCACGGCGAGGATCTCGGTTTGCCGGAATTGTGTGAGAAGCGGAAGGTTCATGTTCCTGCTTCCGGCCGGTCTGGGCGGCATGAAGCGTGCAGGAGGGGACTCTCCCATGCTCGCACAGAAGACCGCGCGCGGCTATAGACGCCTGTGCTGATCGCGAGCGGTATGGAAGTAGACTGTCCTCTTCCCGCTGTCCGGTCTATCGGGCGGGGGGGGGGGGGGTAGGCGCGGCGAAGGGAGGCCGGGTGCTCTAGTCGGCGATTGCGTCCGGCAGTTCGGCGATACTTGCGATGACAGCCCGGCAAGCGTACGCGTCGAACGCTGCCTGCGGGGTTACTCCCGAGAGCGCGGCGACGAATGGGACATCCGCCCGCCGCGCGGTTTCGGCGTCGGTGACGCTATCCCCCACGTAGCAGGTCGTTGGCGGTACGCTTCCCAGCGACGACATTGCCGTGAACAAGCCTTCGGGATCGGGTTTGGACGCAATGACGTCTTCCCTTCCGACGATCACGTCGAATTCCGCGCGCAAGCCCTCGCGCTCCAATACCTGCTCGATGCGATAGCGGAATTTCGAAGAAACCACCCCCAGCGCAATGCCGCGCCGCCTCAGGGCCCGCACTGCTGCGGCTACGCCCGGAAAGACCACGGTGCGATCCGCCATAACGGCATCCGCCTCCTGGATGAAGTGACGGTCGAACGTGCTACTGGCAGCCGCAAACCGGTCTGCCGGGACCCGCGACCCGGCAAGGCGGACAAAGGTCTCTGCCAGGGAAAGACCTATGGTCCGGCGAATCTCGTCAGGCTCAGCCGGAGGCAGCCCCAGCGCTTGCAAGGCAGAATTCGCGCAGGCAATCACGGCGGGGGAAGAATCCGCCAACGTGTAGTCGAAGTCGAATAGGACCGTCTGTAGGTTGGCAAGCTTCAAGGAATCAGTGAGTTCCATCAAGGCAAATACTGGCAACAAAGCATCAAGCAGCAATCTGCAATACACAATAGGGCCGGGTCAAGTCGGAATGCGGATCTGTCAACGAGAGACCACTAGGAAGAAGGCGTTGGCGTGGCCTGCACGGACTGAATCTGCATGCGGATGGCGTCTTGGGTATCGGCGGCGGCTTGGGGGGCGGAGGATTGACCGGTGAGGACGGGGAAGACGAGCGAGGCAAGAATGAGAAAAGCGAGCCATTCGGGAGCATCGGCGTCGATGTACTGGCTCTGCTCCATGCTCTCCACCAACACTTCCGAGTCGTTGACGGTGAGCGTTTGGTGCACGGATCGGAGCGCTTCCGCGCTGGTGCGTTTGGCCGGCATGCTGAGGATCAGAGCCGCTGCCGTGGTCAGTGGTCCTAGAACCTCATAGGCAGCGTCAGGCTGGTTGCTCTCCTCCGCAACGCCCGCCATGTGTTCCACCATGCCCCAGGTAGCCGCGTCGCTGCCGCGCGGCACCTCCACGAGTTCCAGCGAAGCGCGACCGGCACTGCGCCAGAAGACTTCCGCTTTGACCATGCCGCCCGTCATGGCAATCTGGCCGGAGAGTATCATGCTCTGCGCCTTATCGGTTAGGCCGATGGTCAGGTTGTTCGTGCCGTAGTCCACGACGTTGAGGGGCGGCGCGACCTCATGGCGCAGAATCAGATCGGCTTGGTATTGCAGCGCGCTTATGACCCCGGCGTGCGTCACGTCCCAGTTGCGGTCTTGGAAGAGGGTGCTCCCTTCCTGCCACGCCATGGCAAAGAACGGCGGGATGAGGGGCGCTTGCAGCACACCCCAGATACGGGGCGTGGCCGCCGGGTCATTGAGTGACTGCGCCAGCGTCAGAAAATTCTGCCAGTTCCAATTGTCTGCCGGCGGAGGGGTGTTCGACTGTGAAAAAAGCGCCGGATTGTACAGCAGTGTACAAACCGACGCCGCGAGAGGGAGGGCATGCAGCGCTCCGCGATTAGCGCCGCTACTGAGAATATGCGGCCAGTAGCCGTCGGTAGAAAAGTCAATGTCTTGTCGCGTATACTGCGTGAGCGCGCGCGTTACGCCCTGTTGCGCCAGCGTGGGCAGCGCGAACTGGTCCATCCAGACAAGGTCGGGCCTGGTGCCGGCGGCTACCAAGGCGGTGACGGCTTCGGAATACGTCTGTCCGCCGGTCGGGCGCAGCGTCACCGGGGTCACCGTGTACTGCCCAGCAAAGGTCTGTTCCTTCAGCACCTCTTCCATCTCATTGGTTTCGCTGCCTGAGGCGTCGGGCATGAGAAGCGTGAGGGTTGACGGTACGTCGGGAGTTGCCGCTGAAGTCCCGGAGGTCTCATCTGATTCAGAATCGTCCGATGCAAAAGGACCGCATGCGGCAACGACGGCAGGAACGAAGGAGGCAAGGAGAAGCAGATTTCGTCGCGTCACTGCGAACTCTCCTCGCATACGCCGGGGATTTCAATAGATACGAACAAACTACTATCACCTAAGACTAGGCGCGAGCACAACGGGAACTACGCGCCCTCGGTCATACACCAGCTGTGTTTTGCTCCGGCCCTTCTCTGCACCGTTTCACGAGCGCTGTACCTGAAACTCAATACCACTTTCTAGGATGCTAGACAAAGCTGGGAATTTCCTGAGATTCTCGTGTGACTTCACGAATATGTCTGCGCATTACCCGCAATATGCTGGGAATCTTGACAGACCGCATTTCATCTATGCATGCAGTATACCGTGTTCAAAAAAGAATTCCAGCATGCGCGTAGTTCTGGTTGGATCTGGGCATTCACATCAGACCTCGCGGGCGGCGATATCCTTCCGATAGTAGGCATTTTCAAATGTGATGCGCGCGATATTGTCGTAGGCCCGCTGACGCGCCGTGGGGACGTTAGCGGCTTGTCCTACCGCTATGAGCACCCGACCTCCGGCGGTGACGACCGTATCGTTTACGAGATCGGTGCCGGCATGGAAGAGCAACGCGTCGTCATCGACCCTGTCCAGCCCTGCAATGGGATGCCCCGTCGTGTAGGAACCGGGATAGCCGCCGGAGGCGGTCACCACACCGCAGGTGGCGGCGGGATCCCACGTGACGTCTGCTTCACCGAGCTGTCCCTCCACCGCTGCTTGGAAGACCGCTACCAGGTCGGCTTGCATGCGGGGCAGGATGAGTTGCGCTTCGGGGTCGCCGAGGCGCACGTTGAACTCGACGATGCGCGGCCCGTCGTGGGTCAACATCAGTTGACCGTAGAGCACGCCGACGTAGGGGCGCCCTTCCTGTGCCATGAGCGTGACGGTGCGCTCCATGATCTCGTGATGAATATAGTCCAGAGTTTCCGGATCCACGAACGGGGCCGGAGAATAGCCGCCCATGCCGCCGGTGTTGGGGCCGGCATCGCCGTCATAGGCGCGCTTATAGTCACAGGCCGTGACCAGCGGCGTGATATGCGTGCCGTCGGCGAAAGCGAAGACCGAAATCTCCGTGCCGCGCAGGCACTCTTCGATCACAATCCGGTCGCCGGATTCACCAAAAGCGCGGCTCTCCATGATCGTGTCCAGCGCTTGCAGCGCCTCATCACGCGTAGCGCAGACGAATACGCCCTTACCGGCCGTCAGGCCGTCGGGTTTTAGGACGACTGGCAGCGGGGCTTGCTCCAGGTAGGCGGCTGCCGCGTCATGTTCTTCGAAGATGGCGTAGGCGGCCGTGGGCAACCCGTGCCGTTGCATGAAGTCCTTGGACCAGACCTTGCTCCATTCCAGTTTCGCCGCCGCCTGCGTGGGACCGAAGGCGGTCTGCCCGCACGCCTGCAGGGCGTCGACCGCGCCGAGGGCCAGGGGATCGTCTTGGGCAACCACCGTCAGGTCAATGGCGTTGCCCCGCACCCAAGCAACCAAACTATCAATATCTGTAGCTTGGATTGGGACGTTCTCCCCAAGCTCAGCCGTGCCGGCATTGCCCGGGGCGACAAAGAGCGTCGGCTGAATTGGGCTCTGGGCGCACTTCCACGCAATCGCGTGCTCGCGTCCGCCGCCGCCGACAATGAGAATGCGCAAGGGTGATCTACTCCAGCGCTAAGAGACCTGCGCGAAAATCAACGACCAAGCGCTCACCGCGCAAAAAATCCAAGCCCAGCACACCGTCAGTCCTTGCGCTCGTAGGTAGCGTGTAGCAGAGAACACGCATGTTGGTTGCTGCCTTGCCTATCGCCTTGATCGTATCGACGTTTAGCAAAGGAACGGACATCGCGCCGCTGCCGGTAATGATGCGCACCCGTTCTTGCAGCGCAGATGGCTCGTACCCCAAGGATAATGCAACTTCCTGGCTAACTACCGTTCGCGTGGCGCCGGTGTCCAGCGCCAGACGGGCGGTTTCAGGACGATTGCCACGGTACAGCCTAGCCGGAACGATGAGCAGATGGCCGCGTGGATCGAACCGGAAGCTCATAGCAGGAATTCGACATCATCCGGAAAATCGCCAAAGTACCACACAGCGAAATCACTGGGTGCGCGGCCCTGCGCTTGCAGCCGCCACAGCGCCTCATAGACGGCGACCCGGTCCTCGTCGTGCGCGAGCACGGCGCCGCGAACTACCTCATTCATGGGCGTGAGTTCCGGTTCGCCAATCAGCACCCATTCGCCATCGAACGCCGCCGCCATCTCCGCGTAGGTCAGTATAGTTGCTTGCGTCTTCATAGCATTTTCGCTCCTAGCCTAAATGGTAGCAGATAGCCCACTCTCCTAGGCGCCTGCCGAGCCCATGTCCAAGCAGTCGCTCACTCCCGTCCGCCGCCAGTAATCAGAATGCGCATACGACACCTACTCCAGCGCTAGTTGACCTGCACGAAAGTCAATTATCAAGCGCTCGCCGCGCAAGAAATCCAAGCCCAACACGCCGTCTACGGCAGCGCTAGGCGGAAGGTTGTGGCAGAGAATCGCGAAGTCGTTTTCAATCTTACCCAATGCGTGGATGCTATCGAGCCGTACCTCAAGCACGGATTCTATGCCGCTTCCGGTTGTAATCTCTGCCGGCCTGCCATCTTCGTCAAGTCTAAGTCCTGCGTATTGGAGGGCATGTTGATTGATCACTGTGGTGGTTGCGCCGGTGTCAAGTGCAAGCTCAACTATTACTTCTCGCTGTGGGCCGCACAGCGTGGCTGGCACGATGATCAGTCCGCCACGGGGGTTGAAAGGGAAGGACATTCTACAAGAGAAAATCGACGTCTGTCGGGCGAGTACCGACGTAGAGAATGGCTACCCGATTAAGGCTGCGCTGCATAGCTTCGCGATACACCTCGTCCCGACTTGTGCTATGAAAGTGCACGGCGCCGCGAACTACTTCATTCATCGGAGTGAGTTCCGGCTCGCCTATTAGCACCCACTCGCCGTCGAACGCCGCTTCCATCTCGGCATAGGTCATGGTTTCGGCTTGCGCCTTCATGTCGCATTTTCCTCCCAGCGGTATCACTTAAATGCTACCAGATAGTCTGCTGCCCTGCGTGTTTCACCTCCGTCCAAGCAATCGGTCCGCCCTCTCCCGCCACTTATCAAGCGCATAGGGCGCTGCGCTCCCAAACGGTGCGGCCGGTCGTGCAGAGCGCCGCTGTCTCTCCGCACACCGCTTTGCTATACTTTGGCGCATGGAGAAACCGACCTGCGCAGCGTGCGCAGTAAGACGGAGAGCGTGCAGCGTTCCGCAAAACGCGCCGCTACTAAGGATATGTGGGCGGTCGCGTTCGCTATAGCGCCAAGCCGCTCGAGAACCCGTTGTGTCATTCATTTCTTAATTTGTAGAGGAGGGCTATTCATGAGCATCCAGCGCAGATTGCGCGCGTTAGCGGCGGCGATAGTTGCCGTCATCATCGTCGTTGGCTGTGCACAAGTAGCGCCGGTTGAGACGAAAGAGACTATCGTCTTCAACGATCTCAACTGGGCCAGCGCCCAGGTGCAGAACCGCATTGCGCAGTACATCGTGGAGAAAGGGTACGGCTATCCCACCCGCGCCGTCGCCGGGCCGACGCTGCCGCTGTTCGAGAGTCTCAGGCGGGGCGACAGCCACGTGACTATGGAAATCTGGCTCCCTAATCAGCGCGCTGTCTGGGAAGAAGCACTGGCGGCTGGCCAAGTGGTGGCAGTGGGTGAGAGCGTGAGCGGCATCGCGCAGTCATCGTTCATGATACCGGCGTATATACAGGAATCGCATCCGGAACTAGACAGCGTTGCAGACCTGAAAGAGGAGCAGTATCGGAAGCTGTTCGCCACTGCGGAAAGTGGCGGCAAGGCCAGACTGGTTGCTTGCCCGTCGGGTTGGGCCTGTGAGGCCGTAAATGCGACCAAAGTCGAGAGCTACGGCCTCTCCGACCACGTGCACGTCGTCGTTCCTGAATCCGAAGCGGCGTTGAATGACGAGGTGTTCGCGCTCTACGCGGCAGGGGAGCCCTGGTTGGGTTACCTTTCCGGCGATATGCCCGCGGCCCTCAAGCTGGACATGGTGCCACTGGCAGAGCCGGCCTACAGCGACGAGTGCTGGTCCACCACCAAAGCCTGCACCTATGAAGCCGTGACGGCCCTGATCGCGGTGCGCCCCGAACTGCTGACCGACGCGCCTGAAGTGGTGGCGCTGCTGCGCAAGTGGGACTTCACCCTGGAACGCTACAAGGAGTTGGCGGTCTGGCGGCTCGATAACGAGGCCGGTATTGCCGAGGCCGCGCTCTGGTGGCTCAACCACAACGCTGACGTCTGGAGCCAATGGGTCACCCCAGAGGCGGCCGCCGCCGTTCAAGCGGCCCTCGACGCCGGTGAAACCGCCGCCGGCTGGCCGACGGAGTAATCCGGCTTCGGCCCCAGACGCCGACTTCGTCGCAGATGCCGACTGCGGCTCTATACGTTTGCTACGGCTCTCTCCCCCCTCTGGAGACCTTTGCGTAACCCTCGCCGCAGCGCGGCAAGAAGGGTGTTGACAGCAAGAATGCGTTGTTGCTATTAATGGGCGCAGAGTATCGTTTTGCAGTCCAAAGGGAGGATACCGCCATGAGCAAGGATACTGTGGTGCGAGCACACATTACTCGTCGCGGATTCATGCTTGGCGCGACCGCGCTCGGCGCAGGCGTGCTTGCGGCGGCGTGCGGACAGCCCGCGCCGGCCATGGAAGAGAAGGAGATGGCGCCGGAAAAGAAGGAAGAGGCCAAGGCGGAAGCCGAAGCGCCCAGCGGCCCCCAGGGCGAGGCGCTCTACTGGCACCGGGGCTTCTTTGACTTCGAGCCGTGGGCAAAAGAGTTCGCGGAACAGAATCCCGGCCTAACGATGAATGCCGTGGGTGAAGCGGACCGCCTGAACAAATTCAAGGCGGCCGTGGCGGCGGGCAGCCCACCCGATGCCGTAGACGTCGGCGACTGGCAGACCGTAGAACTCGGCGTCACCGACATTTCGCAGCCCTTGAACAACTACTACAAGGCCTCGGGCGTGCTCAACCTCGCCGAGTTTTGGCCGAGCGTCCTAAGCTATCTCACGGATGCGCCCACGGGCAACATGTACGGCGCGCCGTACGCGCCGGACCTGCGCGTAATGTATATCCATGGGGACACGTACCTCGAAGTGGGTCTGGACCCGGAAAACCCGCCCACGAGTTGGACTGATTTCGATACGGCTATTATCCAGACCACCAAGTTCGATGGCGAGACCCTCGTGCGTGCCGGGTGCCCGCCCTTCTGGGGCAGCGGCGGCACCGGCCTGTGGCTGCTCCTGCTGTGGCAATTGGGCGGCGACGTGATGGCCGACGATTGGTCTGAGGTTACCATCAACAGCCAAGAGGCCGTACGCGCCTTGGACTGGCTGAAGAACATCCACGAGGTACAGGGCGGCTGGGACGCCATCGCCCAACTGCGCGGCGACGGTCTCCACCGCAATAGCCACCTGGCCGAGGCCCGCGCCGTGCACTATTACGCCACCTTTGCCGAGCGCGGCCAGTGGTTCAAGGAGAATGCGCCGGACCTGAACTTCGGCTTCACGCCGTGGCCCAAGCCGGAAGGCGGCAAGGATGCCAATCTCGGCGGCAATCATACCGCCACATTTGCCATCAACGCGCCGAACCCGGATGCCATGTTCGCCTGGTTCGAGTACTTCTTGAGCCCCGAGACGAATTTGCGTTTTGCCAAGCAGTACGACCGCGTGCCGGTGCGCGAGGCTACCACCTCCTCACCGGATTACACGGAGAACGATCCGTTCCGCGAACTGATCGCCCAGCAGATGCCGTTCCGCCACTTCTACTATTCCGGTCCCGGCGGGACCGAGGCGCGCACCCACGCTGTGGGTTTCGTGCCGGACGTTATGGCGGGCACCATCACCGCGCCGGAGGCGCTGGAAGCCGCGGAGAAAGGGATCACGGAATTGCTGGCCGGCTGGAACGAGCGTCTGGGGCGGTAGAACACCGTGCTCACATCCCCGGTAGCGCAGGCCCTTCGACAGAGCCTGTACTGAGCTTGTCGAAGTACTCAGTACAAGGTTTGCAACCCCGTATCATCCGATGCTTTGTATCGGCGTACGGGGTAGGCTCTGCGGCACAGCAGGGTCAAGCTATGTGCACGCTCTCCTCACGCAAAATCGTCGGCTGATATGTCCTTGCTCTTTACCCTGGCGGGGGACAAGCCCCCGCGCTACGTTAATGCGACAGGATTGAAGGGGGCTCAGCCCCCTTCTTCGCCCTTAAGCGATCGCCCTTGTGTGGGTAGGGCTAGTCCGCACCGGAGTGAAAGTGGCAACAGCTCTCACGTGGGGGAAAGGGCGGAGCGCTGGTGAACCCGGAGCCGCTGACCTGCTCTTGAACCACAATTGGAGATTGTAGGCTCAGGCGCTGGTATCGAGTTCGCGTTCGTAGAATTGAGCATCCGGCAGTGGATTGAGGGTATAGGGCTGAATACGCCGAAAGCCCAGAGATTCGTAGAGGCGCGTCGCGGCGGTCATGCGCCGCATGGTGTCGAGGCGCATGGTCTGGTAACCGAGACGTTGCGCGACGCAGATTGCAGTCTCACACAGGCTTCTGCCAATGCCGCTTCCCCGGTGGGTCGGTTTTACGTACATTCGCTTTAGCTCACACGCACCGGCGCCAAGATCACGGAGCGCGGCTATCCCAACCACTTCGCCTGCCCGGTTAACCACAAGCAACGCGGCGCCTCGACCGGCCTCCCCGTAACGGCGTTGTGCTTCGGCCATTTCGCGATCGACATCTTGGAAGTCGACTTCAAAGCCCAAGGAATCGAGGTATTCGCAAGCGAGGTCAGTGAAAGCCCGATAATCGTCGTGACTCTCCGCGCGTCTGATGCTAATTTCGTCTGCGTCTCTGTTGTGCACGGGTGGCCTTTCTCGAACTCTGTTGAAGTACCCGACTAGGCCGCAGCCCACAGTGTGATCAATTGCTGTGCCGTACCGCATAGGTAGGGTAAGCACGTGAATAGATTCTCCAGCGCGCACTTGGCTCAAACGACACACAGGCCGTGCGTACGACCCGCAGCACGGTTTGCTGATTGAAGCGCGACTCATATTCTGCCGAGATCTCGTCGGTGAGGCGCATCCCATCTTCACCGGGCGACGCGAGTATGATCAGGACTTTGGAGCGCTCGCGCCGGACTACACCGGCAGAATCCCGCCACTGTCCGGCGCCGTCGTCGACGGTCAGCCCATCGGGAAATCCGGGCGTAACCGTGTCCGCGAGGAAAGCGGCCCAGGCTTCATCGCTCACCACCTCAATGCCGGCGCTGCTGCGCCCGAAGAAGAGCCGGTATTCGGCAAAGGCGTCCGTGCCCTCCGGGCAGGTGGACACCGGGTACGCGCCGCATCTTGACTGCCAAGTACGAGGATACACACCTATGCCTGCAAGCAGTATACTACGGCTTCAGCCGCCGCACGCAGGCACGGTTGGTTAGGCTATAATAGCGCCGACAGGACGGCGGGACAGCGAGGTTGCCCGCCCATCGCTTTGGCGGCGGCGCGCACGTAATGAGCCAACTGTCGCGGCCGACTCCATCTGACGGGAACGAGAGACTATGGCGCGAATCGACGCAGGCATACCGCTGAGCATTGTCAAAGTTGCCTTCACTCCCGCTTACATTACGGAACTCATCGACTGCGTGTTGCGGTGGCGCGACGAGGCGTCCGGCGGTGTACGCAAAGGGCTCGACTCGGCGATTAACGCGAGCATCAAGCTGGACGGTTTTCGCTATTCGAGCAAGGCGCAGCTGTCTCAACTCAGAGACCCCCTGCTGTGGGAGGTGACGGAAGGAAACGACCGGCTTATCGGCCAATTGCTGAGAACGTGGGCGGAATCGCAGAAAGAGCTTCACGACTCCGTCCAACGCTATCTGACCGAGCGCGATATGCCGGCGGACGGCCCAGACCTACGCCAGGGCACTTTCTTTAACACGTGGCCGCGGGACGAGTGGAAAGACGCGATCGGCACGGTCGCCACGCGCAACCCCGAGTGCAGCCGCGACGACGTCAGGATGATGGTGTGCTACCTGTCCGGCCTGGCGGAGAGGCTGCTGGTGGTGTCCGAACCACTTGCAGCGTGCATCCTCGAACTGCGAGCGCTCGCTGTTGATGCCGCTGATTGGCGCGATGTGGACGACTTTGTGGACATCGTGCGTGACATTGCTGACAACAATGCCGAGCGACGTGCCGTCGTCTTTGTGGAACGCTGCCAAGACGCCCTGCGGCAGGCACAGAGCGATTTCGCAACTGAACTTGAGTACCTGGAAATCGATATCGCTGGCTGGGCGCAGCAAGCCGCCGAGCGCCCGGCCGCCATCACCGATGCGCTGGAACTGGCAGAGGAACTGCGGGACAACCTGGCGGACTATCAGCGCATTCGGCCCCAGGCGCCGTTCAGAAAGCAAGAGGAGGAACGGAAGCCTGAGCGTGACAAGCGGGAGTTGGCCATTCTCACAATCGCCAACGAATGGGAAGAGATGATCGTGGCGGCCCTGAACGACAGCGGATCACCCGCCAAATCCGGCGAGGATAACGCCCCAATGGGCGACTCGACGGGCCCCGCGCCGACCGAGGATATCCACGCCCTGCGCGCCGAACGCGGGCGCCTGGAGAGAGAGCGTGACTCCCTTAAGTCCGAGAGCGACCTGTTGGCAGTGGAGAATGACCGGCTTGCTCAAGCCAACTCCGGTCTGCAAGCGGAGAACCAGTCGCTCGACAGCGAAAACGGCCAACTGCGAGCCAAGCTAACACAGAGTCGCGACTTGGAAGAGTACTGGCGGCGCTTCTACGGAGCGTCCCCGTTCGAGCAAGTGAGAAACGTCAACGAAGCGGTCGCGCGCGCCAAGGAGCTGTTTCCCGAGCAACTGGTCTTTGCCCTCAACTCGAAGTCCGACAAGGACAGTCCGTTCCAGAAGCCGGCTGAGGTGCTCGCCGCGCTGGCGTGGCTCGCCACGGACTATCATCACCTGCGGTGGACGAAACCCGGCGAGGACCCGCGTTTCGAAGAGCGCCTGAAGAAACCCTGCCCCGGCTGGTCGTACAAGCCGCATCAGGCCAACGCGACCAAACAGCAGTTCGCAGAATGGTACGAAACCGGGGTCGAGGGCCGGCGGTACGAGCTCGGCGAGCACTTGGGCAAGGGTACCAGCGCCGACCCGCAGAAGACACTCCGCATCGCGTTCGCCTGGGACGACGAGCGCGGCCAGGTGATCGTCGGCTACATCGGCCTCCACCAGCGAAACCGCCGTTCCTGATACGGGATCACGGGCACATGCGCGTTCGGCTCTGTTCGCATTCAACGCAATTTCTGTAAAGGCCGACCAATTCGTCGACAGATTGTGTCAGCCAGTCAATCTTCCAATAAGGAGAGAACACCCGGTTTCGTCACTCTGGCGCAAGCCAGGATCCAGCTTGCACGCACCCTCTGGACTCCGGCGCAAGCCGGAGTGACGGTGCGAGCCTCCGTCTTGGTCCAGACCCGTGTCACGGACGGAGGAAGCAGGCTTTGCGTCAGCGCGACGGCTGCAAATGCGACCGCCATTTCTGTCGACGAATTGCCTGACATCTACACTTCCGAGCGCAAGCGAGGAATCTCAAGGGATTGAACGGGATGTCTCTCGTTTTGCTCCGCAAAGTGGCAAGGAAAGCAATTGACATATCTGATACTTGCGCATGTGATCGCTCGCCACCCCGCGTAGTAGCACGATCCGGTGTCGCGTGAAGATGGATTCGCGCCCCCTGGGGGGCGGGTTTTCACGGGAATCACCGTGGCCTTACTAGGCCACACAAGGTTATGAAAATGAACGCCGAATCTCTCCGTTCGTGCTGAGTGGGCTTCACGAAGCCCTTGTCGAAGCATAAACGGAGAGAGGAGTGTCGAAATCTGTTAAGCGCTTTCGCCGTTCACCCTTCGACAATGCTCAGGGCGAACGGTATGATAGCCTATTTTCATGGTAATGACGGCAAAATGCCCACACAACTTAGTATGAATACAACACTCCGTTCCGGGATGAGCCTGAGGGGTCGGTAGTGTCGGTACCAAAGAGCCCAAAGATATACCACATCGCTCATGTTGACCGGATCGGTTCGATAGTTGCGGAGGGCTGCCTCTGGTCCGATAGTGAGGCTACAAGTCGAGGAGTTCCCGGCACCACAATTGGCATGCACACTATCAAGCAAAGGCGGCGAAGGGGAGAGTTGCACAGTTACCCGGACCTAAATGTAGGCGACTGTGTACCGTTCTATTTTTGCCCTCGTTCCGTTATGCTCTATGTTATCCACATGGCGGATAATCCCGAGTTGAACTACAGAGAGGGGCAAGCACCAATTGTTCACCTTGAAGCAGACTTACACGAGGTGGTTTCCTGGGCGGAGGGGAATAACCAACGTTGGGCATTCACAACATCCAACGCTGGCTCCAACTACTTCGAGGACTACGCAAATCTCTCAGACCTGCGCAGGGTGAACTGGAGTGCAGTGCATGCACGTGACTGGAGGAGTTGCCAATCTGAGAAGCAAGCTGAATTCTTAATCGAGCGGTCATTTCCTTGGGAATTGGTGGCGCGCATCGGAGTGCGTAATTGGGAAGTGTGTACGCAAACACAAGCAATGATTGCAATGGCCACCTATCAGCCACGTGTGGAAATCATACCGCGTTGGTATTATTGATGGGGAGGAAGTGCGCCATGATCAGATACAAGACTGGTGACATCCTTGCCGAAGATGTCGAAGCGCTTGTCAATAGTGTGAACTGTGTGGGTGTCATGGGACGCGGTATTGCGCTGCAATTCAAGCAGGCCTTCCCCGAGAACTTCAAAGCATACGCCGCCGCCTGCAAGCGCGATGAGGTAAAACCCGGCCATATGTTCGTGTTCGAGACCGGCCACTTGGCAGGGCCGCGCTACATAATCAACTTTCCGACGAAGCGCCATTGGCGCGGCAAAAGCCGAATGGAAGACATTGAGTCCGGTCTCGCTGCTCTGGCACAAGAAATCAAAGAGCGGAACATCCGCTCCATAGCGCTGCCACCGCTAGGCAGCGGTTTGGGCGGACTGGAATGGCAGACGGTGCGTCAACGCATCGAGGCGGGGCTGCGGGAACTCACCGACGTCACGGTCGTCGTATTCAAGCCGGGCGGCGCACCCGTGGACGGGAGCAGCAATCGCTCGCGCGATGTGCCACAGATGACACCAGGGCGGGCAGTTCTCGTCGGCTTGATGGATCGTTATCGACGCGGTTTACTCGTTCCATTCGTGACACTATTGGAAGTGCACAAGCTCCTGTACTTCATGCAGGAAGCGGGCGAACAGTTGAAGTTAAGGTATCAGAAAGCGCCGCTTGGCCCGTATGCAGAGAACTTGAGGCATGTCCTGAAGGACGTCGAAGGCCATCTTATCACTGGCTATGCCGATGGCGGCGACGCGCCTAACAAGGAACTAGAACTCGTCCCTGGTACTATAGACGACGCTCGCGCCTTCCTCAAAGACCATCCGGAAACCCGCGCGCGCTTTGACAAGGTTTCAAAGCTCGTCGATGGCTTCGAGTCGCCTTTTGGCCTTGAATTGCTGACGACGGTGCATTGGGTGGCCTGCGAGCATCCGGGCGCGAAAGAAGAAGAGATTATCGCCCAGACGTATGCGTGGAACGAACGCAAACGACAATTCTCTGAGCGGCAGATTGGCTTGGCGCTCCGAGTCCTCGAGGAGCAGGGCTGGCTGAGAGCGAGCCATTCCCCAAGTCAAGCCGCGCCCAAAGGCTCCTAGGGAGATCTTTGACTACCCCATCGCTTTGGCAATTCTCCTCCCCGTCGTGATGCGGGGCGGGAATCTAGGGTATGCGCGGCGAAGATGGATTCCCTGGGATCACAAACGCAACGCGGCACCGTTGGCAGTACCGAGAATACGTAACCTCTTGGCACGACGCTTACGGCTTACGCTGCAAAAAGAGAAAGGATCGATGGCATGAGCACGTCACTAGCCACGCAATTACCCACCGAAAAGCAGGTGCTGCGGGATGAGCGGACCGGCGTCACCATCTGGCAGTTGACCGACGCGCCCTGTGTGAACCATGCGCCGTACTTCCTCAATCCGGCCTGGGCGGGCGCCAACCACGACATGCTCATCATCACGTCGTACCGCGCCGGCGCGCCGAATCTCTACGGCATCCAATTGCCGGACGGCGCTTTGCGGCAACTCACGACGAGCGGCGACGTTTCGCCGTGGTCGGCGTGCGTTTCGCCCGACGGCAAACACGTCTACTACGCCGCGACGACGCAATTGCGCGCCATAGACACGGCAACGCTGCAGGAGACGGTGCTCACGAACCTGCCGCCTTCGTCCTGGCTCGGTAACTGCTCCATCAGCCCTGACGGCTCAGAGATTCTGCTGGCGGCGCAGAAGGACGGCAAGAAGATCATCCTGGCCGTGCGCACCGACGGCGGCGGCGAGCGGGTGCTCTTCGCCACCGATCAGCTCGTGGCGCACGCCCAGTGGAGTCCCGACGGGCGCACGGTGCTCTTTTCATCGGACTTGCCGCGCATGTGGCTGGTGGAAGCCGACGGTTCCAATCCGCGCCCGCTGCGCGACCAAACCTTCGACGAGTGGATCACCCACGAGGCCTGGCTCTCCAACGACGAGATCATCTTTACCTATTGGCCCCACGCGCTGAAAGCCATCCGGCGCGACGGCAGCGGCGAACGCAATATAGCGGAGTTCAACTGCTGGCATCCCGCGCCGCGCCGCGACGGCGCGCAAATCGTCTGCGACACCACCCTGCCCGACGTGGGACTGCAACTCATCGATCCGGCATCCGGGGAGCGCGAGACGCTCTGCCACCCGCAGGCGTCGTCGCAGGGCTTCCAATGGTCGCAGCCGGAACCCTACGCCGGCGAGACCGCACCGGACGAGGCCTACGGACCGCAGTGGTCGCACCCTCACCCGTCGTTCACCCCCGACGGCCGCGGCGTGGTCTACACGTCCGACATCACCGGCCACGCGCAGGTGTACCTGGCGTTCGTTCCAGCCTGAGGTAGGGCGCCTTAAATATAAGAAGGTAACCGTGGCCCTCTTGGGCGGCTACCTTTCTTTTGGTCCGGCCTTCTGATATCTAGGATCCGAACGACGCAAGCAGGATACCGATTACTACTACCTGCAAACCCGCGGCCGCAAATACCATCGCGCCAAGCCGTAGGGTTAGGTCGTGGCGCAACCGCAATTCCAGTTCCCGCAGGCGCGCATCAAGGTCCGCATTGGTTACCAACGCGTCGCTTCTTTCGCGTCCCTGGTCAACAAGAGCTTGTGCCTGGGCGTCGGTAAAGCCTGCTTCCTTAAACGCAGTATATGCCTTATGGGTATCAAAATACCGCCATCGTTTCGATCCCTGCTATCCGGGACACGGCAGTTGCCTACGGTCATTCTAGCATACGCCACGCCCCGCACAGGGCAAGTCAACCTGTCCTGCAGATTCGTCCACACTGTTTGAGCCTGACTTCTGCAACGAATCAACTGCATTGATCCCTACTTAAAACTGCTCATCTAAGTCCTATTCACCCGTTCGCGCCAAGTCTTTCGAAGCACGAGCGGGCGAGGAGTTTCGCAGGTGGCTCCTTCACAGCGTCCTGCTGTCGTCCGTTGGTCAAACATAGGCTAACGTATCGCTTAGCGATACGCCGTTTCTGAAGCTCAGCGGGTTCTCTTGAGAAAGGGCGGCAAGACCCCTCTTCCGTGACAAAGGCTGGGACGAGATCAGGTCTCATTCAGTCTTTGCCTCGCTGCGCGCGAGAGAGACTCTCCGGCAACGCCACTTGCGCTGCCCTTGGCGTTTGTCCACAATGAGAGCAACGATTCGCTTGTCTTTTCCCTATACTTTCCGCAGCAACCGGAGGAGAAACTCCCCATGCAGACCGTAGAGCAAGAGCAACTTGCCATCGAGGGCGGCCCGAGGACGGTTGACTACAAGTTTCCCACCAACAGCGACATCAGCGGCCGCATGTTCGGCGATGAAGAAATCGCGGAATTGACGGACGTGATCCGCTCCGGTAATCTGAACGTTCTTGGCGGCCCCAAAGTTACCCAGTTTGAAGAAGAGTGGAAGAAGACCTTTGGCGTCAAGCATGCCGTCACCAGCACCTCCGGTACCGCCGCGCTGCACGTGGGCGTGCTGGCCGTGGGCCCCAACCCGGGTGACGAGATCATCGTCGCGCCGATAACGGACATCGGTAGCCTGATAGCCATTCTCTACCAGCTTGCCGTGCCGGTCTTCGCCGACGTTGACCCGATCTCAGGCAATGTCACCGCCGAGACAATCGAGGCCTGCATTACCGAGCGCACTGTGGCCATCATGGTGGTGCACCTCCAGGGCAACCCGGCGGTCATGGACCCGATTGTCGAACTGGCGCGCAAGCACAATTTGCTCGTCATCGAGGACTGTTCCCAGTCCCACATGGCGGCGTATAACGGTCGCTACGCCGGCACCATCGGCGACATCGGCTGCTACTCCTTCCAACAGAGCAAGCACATGACCACCGGCGACGGCGGCATGACCGTGACGAACAACGACTACCTGGGCGAGCGCATCATGCTGGCGCACAACAAGGGCCGGGGCCGCAGCGGCCGCGAGAACCAGCCGCCCTTCCTGGCGCCCAACTACCGCATGACGGAATTGCAGGGCGCGGTGGGTTTGGCGCAGTTGCGCAAGCTGCCGACCATTACGGGCCTGCGCACCAAGTGGGGCAATCTGCTGAGCGACCTGGTTGAGGACGTGCCCGGCATCATCCCGCCGCGCGCGCCGACGCCAGAGAGCACCCACGTCTTCTGGAATTGGTGCCCCATTGCGAAGCTGGAAGAACTGACGGTCGGTTTGGACGACTTGTCGCAGGCCTTTGCGCATGAGGGCGTCGGCTTTGGCGCAGGCTACACCCGCACGCCCATCTATGAATACGATGTGCTGAAGAACCGCCGCTTCTTTGGCGAATCGGCCTATCCGCTCTTGGATCCCGCCAACGGCCGCGACGTGCGCTACTACACCGGCATGTGCCCGAACGCCGAGGGCATCCTGAAGCGCATGCTCGTACGGCACGTCAACGAGAAGTGCACCGAGGAAATGATCCACGACATGGCGCGCGCCGTGCGCAAGGTGTTCACCCACTACGCGAAATAGAGACTGTAGGCAAAAGCCCTTAGCACGCATAGGCTTGCGGTTGAAGCATACGCAGAGTCTGAATTCTGCTCAGAGTCTTGTTGACTGTCATTCCGAGCGCAGCGAGGAATCTAAAGCACTTGGTACGCACACAGGCTCCTGTGGGGAGTCTTGCGTCAGTTTGCTGCATGGAAATGCGCGCGAGTGCGGAAGATCAATGTACTGCTCCGGAGCAGGGGGAAGTCGCGAGTTCCTGCAACCCCGCATGCTTGTTCTTGACAACCACATATCCTGTGGGAATTGCTACCCAGGTTAGGCAGCAATTTGTGGAGTTTGAACAGAATCCATTAGATGTAAAAGAGGCGATTAAGCCGTGAAAATCTACATCTTTGCCGACCAGGAGGGCGTGGCCGGGGTCTTCAACCGGCGGGAAGGCTACCTGAACGCCAGCGAGTACGCCACCATGGAGCTCGCGGCCATCTGCGAGGCGCTCCTGGATAACGGCGTCGACGAGATTGTCCTGAACACCATTCACATCATGGAGTACCATAAGCTGCCGAAGCCCGTGCAGATAATTCACGGCCTGCCCCGGCACGACATCTTTACCGAACTGCTCGATGAGAGCTTTGACGCCGGCATGCTCGTTGGGTTCCATGAGATGGCGGGCAACCGTGAAAAGGGCTGCTGGCGGCACTCGATTCTGCCGCACCCCATCACGCGAGCCTATAGCGCGGTGGAGGGCATCTGGCTGAATGACCTGCTGGTGGGCGAGATTGGCATGTTCGTGGCGTTTGCAGGCATACATAACGTGCCGGCGGTGCTCAATACCGGCGATTACTGGGCCTGCCTGGAAGCCGAAGACCTGGTGCCTGGCATCGAGACGGTGGCCGTGAAGAAGGGCACCAGCCACTTCAGCGCCATCTCCATGACGCCCCAAGCCGCGGCGGAAGCGGCGGCTGAGGGCGCGGTGCGGGCGTTGGACAAGATCGGCGTGGTGAAGCCGCTCAAGCTAGAAGGCCCGGTGACGCTCAAGGTAAAATACACCTTTGCCGAGCGCGCCACCGACGCCATGAGCGCCGTAGCCAACGCCTTTCGCATCGACGAGCACACCGTCGCCGCCACGTATCCGAGCATCGCCGCCGTGCGCGACAACCTGGGCAATCTGCGCGCGCCCGAAATGGAGATCTACGCCAAGGACTCCGGCTTCGCCCAAACCACCGGCTTCTTCACCCGCACCGGCGGCGAACCCTACGAGAGTAAGCCGACCTACCCGCCGCCGTCGAGGTAAAACCCGTCTGTCACTCTCGCGCACGCTCGCCCCTGCAGGGGGCACAGAATCCACCTTCTTAGTGTTGCCGGACTCGACTGAATGCAGGGGTTGCGACCTCAATCGAGCAATAGGGGCGGTTCGCGAACCGCCCCTACTGCTAAATCGGGGAAGGAATGTGGTGAAAGGCGTGGAAGACAAGCCACCATCTACCTCAAATCATTACAAGAACATCCCTACAAAGAATTAGGCATCCAGTTTCATCAAGATATGGCTTGATTGCTTCGCAACAGCTACACTAGTGATACAGGAGGAAACAAACTATGGCGACAAAAATGCAGAAGTTTTCCAGCCAGGCGGATCCGGAAATCCTAGCTTCCCTGCGCAAAATAGCCAAACAGGACGGGCGACACTTTCAGGCCGTTCTGGAAGATGCTATGCGCGACTATATAGAAGCGCGTAGACAGGAAAAGCCTCGCGCGGCGGTCATGGCGCACTTCCAGGCGAGCCTTGAGAAGAACCGCGAACTTGTCAAGTTGCTTGCAGAATGACACATGACTACCCTACGTTATCTGAAGTCATTGCCATACATGCTACTTTGATTGCCGAATCTGGTGGCGATTCCGGTATACGCGACGAAGCCGCGCTGGCCTCCGCCCTCATGCGCCCGCAAATTGGCTACTACGAGGGTTTGGTGCAAGAGTCAGCAGCCATGATGGAGAGCCTAGCAAACAATCATCCGTTTGTGGATGGAAACAAGCGGGTTGCATTCGTTGTAACTGATACATTTCTCCGCATGAACGGCCATTTCATTGAGTGTGAGAGCAAGGTAGCCTATGAGTACTTCATGCAGTTGTTTGAAACAGGGTCGTTTCACTTTGCTGCGCTAGAGCGGTGGCTCAGCAAAAACATCAAGGCTCTTCCCTGTCTCCATTACAAATAGGAACCGAACGTGTTGCCCTAGGCTGCATTTTGAGAAAGAGGGCAGATAGCAAAAGGAGCGCCCAGTGCCTGTGCACCGCTGGCGCTCCTTCAATTCCCTAAGGCCGCTCCGTGGTCTCGTTACCGAGACCTGACAGAGGCGGCCCTGGATTTACAACTTACATCCATGGGCATCACCTCCTTTCTCTTGCACACCATCATACTATAGGGACGGGCGCGCTGTCTACCGCATGTGCGGGGCGCTGCGACCACTCGTGTAAAATGCGCGCAAGAACTCCTTACCGTGAAGGAATCAATTTGTGAAGCGCTTATGTCTCCTCTGCCGGTTCGTCGCGCTCTTGCTGGTCGTATCGTGTGCGCAGACCGCGCCTGCTGCCATACCGGCAACAGCTACGCCAAAGCCCACGCCGACGCAGATACCGGGGCGCGCCGATCTCTACACGGCGGTGCATCCGCCGGAACACATGGCATACATCTGGTGGGGGTGGCTTCAAGGCCAAGATGCCAAGGGGAATAGGTTCGACGAGTTCGCGGAATTGGTCATAGAATTCACGATCCATAACGACGTTGCGCCGCTGGGCGGCAATGGGCTTTATTTGATGCTGGCCTACAGCGAAATCTCAGGTGTAGGCTTCTATTTTGGCTTGCAAACCGATGTAAAAGATCCTAATATCCTGCAGATGCGCGGCAAGGGCCTGATCTTCTCCCGCTGGGAGACCCGCGACCTAGCCAATGCGCGCTACGTGGAGGAGGACGGCTGGACTGAGTCATCCGGCCACGAGGGAGACTTCATTGGAGTGCGGCGCTCCTACGCTTGGGGCGCGGGAGAGTATCGGGTGCGCATGGCCCCGGATGAATCCGCGCCTCAAGACTCGGACGGTGTGTGGTTCGGGCTCTGGATCACGGACCTCAGCACGGATGAAACCACCTGGATCGGCTCGCTCAAGTTCCCACTCCAAGACGGCAAGGCCGTGATGCAGTCCCCCGTGTACAGCACGATGGAGATCTACGGGGACTGGATCAGGCCAATCGACATTCCCGCCTGGCACGTCTCAATCCAGCGTCCGCTTGGCGACGGGGTGGTTGCGCACGGAGGCCGCACTGGCTACGCGGGGCTCAACGGCGAAATTACGAATGCCGACATCCGCTACGACGCGACCAACGACATCGTGCATATAAAAGCCGGTGGCGCAACCGAGCGCCGCACCGAGCCGGGCCCCGTCGAATTCTGGTAGGTGCGGCTACTGTCGGAGGCGCGAAGCCGTCCGGCCCTCCACCGGAGGAGGGGATAGTTCTCACGAGCACTCGCCACAGGGCATGCAGGGGTCTCCGCTCTGCCGGTTTGGGTCAATTGCGGGCCCTAGATCAAGTCCGCGTTGTGCAGGAAGGCGGTCAGCAGGTTGCGCATCTGCTCACGGTAGTGAGGCTCGTAGCGGGCGAACTCCCGCAGGTGGCGGGCCGCTTCTTCGCCGGGGTCGAAGCGCTCCCCCATCAGCGCGTAGTCGCCGCCAAGGTCCCGGTTCCAAACCTGCAACTCCTCCAGGGTGAGTTGCGGCTCGAATTGGAAGCCGTAGGATTTGCCATAGCGGAAGGCCATGTTGATTCTGCGGTAGCTCCCGTCGCGGCAGAGCATGTAGCCTTCCGCCAGCCGGGTAGCCCCCGGAGGAATGGAGAAACACTCCCCGTGCAGGGTTGGCGCCAGGGGGATGGTCAGATTGCTAAAGACCGGGTCCGCGTCGCCAGCGACAGTCACGTCGAGCTTGCGCAGGCCGAACTGATAGCCGCCCGTCGGTTCCACCGTGCCGCCCAGGGCAGTCGCCATAATCTGCGCCCCCAGGCAGATGCCGAGCACGGGCTTGTCCATGTCCACGGCTCGACGCAGGTAGACACGCTCTTGGTGGATTGCGGGAAAGTCGTCGTTGGCCGATTGCGGCCCGCCCAGCGCCACGATGAGGTCCACCTGTTCTAGCGGCGGCGGAGTAAAGCGGTCGAACGCGGGCGCTGACTCGAAGACGTTTAGGGGCCGCAGCGCGAAGCCATGGTTTTCCAGCACGCCGGTGAAGTTGGCGGCCAGGGTCTCCGGTTCGGCATGGCGGATGATCAAGGCTCGTTTCATGGCATGTAACGCTACTGGGTCCGCTGCTGCCTCTCTGGAGACTTTAGCATGACTCTCGCGGCAGCGAGAAAATCTGCTCTACCCAAGGAGAGGGGTAATGTATGCAACTCAATCCGATGCTAGGCAGAAGTCTCTTTTGTCCGGATGCCCCATTGCGATCTACTGATAGGTCAGTACGAACTGGGAACAAGAGTTTCAAAGGTGCAGGCGTGTGCGGCACGTGGTCTGGAGGCGTCTACGCACACCTATGAGCCCGTTTATGATGCTCTTCGAGGGAGTCTAAAATCTCGATGAAAGCCGTTCGTGCTGAGGGCTGCGCGAAGCCCCTGTCGAAGTACGAGCGCAAGGAAGC
>JAPPLM010000061.1 GCA_028874195.1 Chloroflexota bacterium | reverse complement strand
GCGGCGGAGGCTGAGCCGCAGTTGCTCCGACCATGGCCGTTCATGCTTCGACAGGCTCAGCACGAACGGTCTATGAACCCAGAATGAGGAAGGACGCCGCGCATTCAAACCCACTTGCGCTAAAGTATGTGTACTGACCAATCTCTCCCGGCATGCCGGCTTCCCCCACCGCGTTGACATACCTGTTGGCAAGTCCCATGCTAAAGCACATGCGGCATAAGAGAAGACTATACCTCAGGCACGAGACTATTCTTTGAAATGAATTTCCGAGCTGTGATACCGACAGGTTCGAGCTTCATGGAGAGGAGCGGCACGAAGTATGGCTAACGACAAGTTTCGCGTCTGCATCGTCGGCACCGGCGCGCGGGGCAACGCTCATGCCAAGGCGTGGACGGCAACTGGCGAGGCGGATGTCGTCGCGGTGGTGGACGTGCTCGAGGACCGCGCGCGGGAGCTGGCGGCGGCATATAACGCGCCGCATGTCTTCACCGATTATCGCGACGCGGTGGGGCGCGACGACATCGACGTGGTTTCCATTTGCACACCGGCCTACTATCACGAAGAGGTCACGATCTTTGCCGCCGAGCACGGCAAGCACATGTTGAGCGAGAAGCCGATTGCCATGCGGCTGGACCAGGCTGACCGCATGATTGCCACGCTGGAGTCCTCCGACGTCGTGTACGTCGTCAACTATCAGAGCCGCTTCGGCGACGCGCCCGCGGCCGTGCGCCAGTGCATCCGCGACCGGACCCTCGGCGGTCCGCTCATGTTCCGCCTGCACTCCGCCACCCACATCCGGCCCAAACTGGCAATGCACGACATGGATCGCGGCAACGGCGGGCCGCTCAACGACTTCATGACCCATTACTACGACTACTGGCGCTGGCTCACGGGCACGGACCCGGTGCGCGTAAGCGCCCACGGGTTTACGTTCGCCCAAGACCGGCCGGAAATCGCCCACTTTGCGAACAAAGCGCCGGATACGGCCACGGTGGCGCTGGAGTACGGCAGCGGCGACCTGGCCGCGTTCAGCATCTCATGGGGCTTGCCGCCGGGCGTGCAGCCGCCGGGACGGATGGATGACATCCTCGGCCCGCAGGGTGTGCTGACGCCGGGCCGCCCAAGTAATGGCTTCAAGATTATGCGAGAGGGCGGCGGTGTTGAAGAATTCGGGCCGTATAGCGACGACACCCAGTTGCTCTTGACCCAGCACACGATCCGGGCGATTCGGGGCGAGGAGCCGGTGGAAACTTCGGCAGCGGATGCTCGCATTGCCCTAGCCGTGACGTGGGCGATCTATGAGTCGCTAGAGAAGAATGGTGACCCGGTAAGTATTGCCCTTTAGGGTGGCCGTTCCTTAGACTCTCCGGGCATACCCTGGGCACGGAGGCGGGGGACAAGCCCCCGCGCTGCGAGAGAGCTTGTCACATAGGTGGAGGACAAGCGCTCATGTCGGATATCAGAGCAGGCTAGACACCGTAATGTTCCGGTAGCGCAGGTTTGCAACCTGCGGCCGACAGAAGCGGGGGACAAGCCCCCGCGCTACGAAGAGCTGCCAATTGTGCGTTGACTGTTGTGCGCGGTTTGGACTCGTCAGATACCAGCAAGCATTTTACCGTATACCCAATTCACGAATGACATAGGCGCATGGCCGCAACTGACAACCTCGCTCCACGATCCCCGCTCTCGGAACACCGGTACCTCAAGCCGCTCATTCTCTTTCTGACGATCTTCTTTCTCAACGCCACGCTAGGCACGCCCGGCCGCACGCTCTTTCCCGTCTACGTTGAGAAAGTCCTCGGCGGCTCTCCGATTCTTACCTCCACGCTTTTTTCGCTGCAGAACCTCATACGAATCGTGGTGTTGTTTGCCAGCGGACTGTTAGCGGACCGGGTGGGGGCGAAGTACATCCTCCTGCTGGGCCTGACGGCGGTGAGCATCGGCGGGCTGATGTTCATGGTATCCGACACGCGGTTGCTCATTTTCCTGTCGCTCCTCTACGGCGCGCTCTTTACGCTGCGCACCACGTCATCCCGCGCGTATCTTGCTCTGGTAGCGCCGCTGGGCAGCATGGGCCTCATGGGAGCGCTCTACTTCACCGGGCCGACGATTGGCAGCGCGCTGGGCAATGCGGCGGCGGGGCCAATTGCCGAGCAGTTCAGTTTTCGCACGTTGGGCATGGCGATGCTGGTGGGAAATCTCGTCCTGGTATTCTTTGGCGTGCTCTTTCTACCGCAAATCCGCTTGGAGCAAGTCCAGCAAACGTCCGCATGGGAGATGCTGCGTACGTATCGTGTCCTATGGCGGCGCCCGCTGATCTTGCGTCTCATTGGGATACGCTTTTTGCCGACCTGGTGGCTCGGCACGAGTTCGGTGCTGCTCCCCTTGCTCATCTTTCGTCTCACGGAGTCGATAACGGCGGTTGCCCTATATGCAACCGTGATTGCGTTAGTAACCGGATCCACCGGACTCATTGTCGGCTGGCTATCCGACCGCATCGGCAGGCCCATTCCGGTGATAGCGAGCAGCATCACGCTGGCTTTGGGGCCGTTTGGGTGCGCGCTGTTCGTGGACCACGCCTATTTGCTGGCTGCCGCAGCTATCTTCACGAGTCTCGGTGGTCAGTGGCTTGCTTCGCTCATGCCGTCGCTCGTGCGCGTCTCCGGCGAGGGACACGAGCAAGGGCGACTCACCGCCATAACCGAGGCGGCGTGGACGTTCGGGAACCTGGGCGGCACGATGGCGGCGGGCGTGCTGATCGGCCTGGCCGCGCCCATTCCCTTCGTGCTGGCGGGAGCGCTCAACTTCGGCACGGTACTCTTGGCTTTGCAGGCCGCCCGCATCCTGCGGGGCACCGACATCCACAACGCAGGATAACGCCGCCTGCGCACTCCGCCGTCACCGGAGGCTTTGAGGCGGCATTCGCTGGCCTCACGAGTTATGCAAGGACTGCAATAGCAGATTTTTACTTAAAGTGGTTGACAATTTTGCAATCTCCTCTAACAATGAAGTTACAGGATATATTCTTCTTAGCACTGCTGCCCCAGGGCAGCCACAGGCGGGAGGTCGAGTACACGGTGACAAGTTGATGAGCAGGCACTCCTGCTCGATGCGCGTAGTGCCTGCGATTCTGGCGACGTGTGCGCGGTGCCTCGCCTCTATAGGAGGTAGCGACCATGTTGAACGCGCAAACAACATTGCGGCAAGGCTGGCTGGCGCGAGCGGTCCTCTCCGGCTTTGTTGCCACCATACTCATGATATTGGCTGCCGTGGTCGCGTACGGCATTGCCTTCGCGCTGGCAAACATTGAGCCCTCGGCTCAATCCGGCGCTCAGACCTATTCGTTGTGGTTCAAGGGCTTGACCGATAACATCGTGGTTGAGTACACCACCGATGTCTTTTACGCGGCGGTCGCCATCCATCTCGCCATCGGTTTGGGCTTTGCGCTCATCTACGCGTACCTCTTCGAGCCGCGCATTCCCGGGCCTGACATTGGGCGCGGCCTAGCGTTCGCTTTCTTCCCGTGGGTGCTCTCCCTGGTGGTCTTTCTGCCCCTTGTCGGCGCCGGTTTCCTGGGATTGGGCTTGGGCGCGGGCTTCCTGCCGATTCTAGGCAATCTGGTCCTGCATATCGTGTACGGCGCTACGCTGGGGCTGATCTACGGCTCCTTTGGCGATACCGTTGACGCGGAGAGCACCGATCTGAATCAGGCAAGTACCGCCGACACCGCAGCCATGGGATCATCGGAACGCATGGCGGCGCGGGGCATCGTGGGCGGCATCGCCGCTGGCGCGGTGATTGGGCTGGTAGCCGCCGCGATCGCCGGTATCAGCGGCTCCGCGGAGATGATGAATCTGCCGCTGGCGGCGTTCGTGGTAGTCTCCGCAGTGATAGGCGGCACGGTCGGCGCGTTGGTTGGCTCGCTGGTCGGTTTGGAGCAATCGACCGCCTGAGTGAGGGGCCGCACCAGCTTGTTCGGCCACTCCTCAAGTGTAACCTTCAAGATTCTGTTTATCGTGCGCTCGCGGTAGACTCGTATTTCGACAATGTCGCCGGGCTTCTTGTGAGCGTCGAGGTAATCGCTCAGGTGGTTCAGATTTCTGACCGTGCGGTCGTCGATGCTCACGATAATGTCGCCGTTGGCGCCAGTTTTGAATGTATCATTGTTGAGCGTTGAGCCTGGCAGTATGCCGAAAACGATGACGCCGTAATCAACGGGAAGATTGCATTGCGCCGCCATCTGCGGGGTGATGCTCGCGCCATAGATGGGGAGCCAGGCGTGCTTCGGCGTTATGCCTGCGCGCAAATCGGGCAGAATGGCCTTAATCCGGTCTATGGGCAACGCCAATGCAACGCCGGCAAAGTTGCTCGATTGGATCGCTGTGTTTATCCCGATAACCTCACCGCTTCTCACGTCGATGAGGGGTCCGCCGGAGCTGCCGCGATTGATTGCGGCATCGAATTGGATCATACCCATTATGGTGCGGCCAAAAAAGGCGTAGGGGCGATTCAAGCCGCCTACAATCCCACTGGTGAGAGTGTTCTGATAGGTGTAGTGATGGCTGCCAATTGCTATCACTTCATCGCCTACCTCTACGGCGGCGGATGAACCAAGAGGAGCGACTACCAGCTTGTTCAGGAGGGCATCACTGGCTCTTAGCAAGGCAACGTCGGAACCCGGATCGGCGCCAATGATTCTCGCTGTTCCCTGCGTCACCTCATCACTGAGCGTGATCTGAATACTCCTGGCATCCTTTATCACGTGATAATTCGTGAGAATATGGCCGGTTTCATCGATCACGAAGCCTGATCCGGCCTCGCTAAATGGCTGACCGATGCCGACGTTACCTGACGCCGTCGTTATCCGTACGACGCTCCCTGTGAGGCGATCGAACACGTCTTTTGCTCGATTCTCGATCACCTCCACGACTACAGCCGTCGGCACGGGATCTGGCGTCGGCTCGGCGGTTGGGATAGCGGTAGGTTCGGCGGTTGGTGCGACCGTCGGGATGGGTGTAGGCTCGGTGGTGGGAGCTACGGTTGGCAGCGGCACGATTGGCCGTTGTTCGCCGGTGGCACGCGTCGAATCCGATGGGCCGATGCGCCTTTCCATGGCGCTCGGATCATCCAAGAGACGCACGACGCCTACGACGGCAAGGGTGGTGCCAATCGCCACCACGAGCAAGAGCAGGCCAATCGCGCCCGGCACCATGAGACGGTTCCGCCACGACCGCTTGCCGCCCAGCGGGTCGTACGGCTTATACCGCACCGTTCTGCTCCCGCGGCAAGCGGACGGTGAACGTGCTGCCTTCTCCCGGCGTGCTCTCGACCGTCAGCGCGCCGCCGTGCTGTGCCACCACGTCGTGCGCGAACGGCAGGCTCAGGCCGTGACCGTCGCTGGCATCAGCCGCGCGGTAGAAGCGGGTAAAGACATGCGGAAGTTCCTCCGGCGGGATACCGGCCCCGGTGTCGGCAACCGTGATCGTGGCATCGGTTTCAGCGCAATGCAGCGTGACCGTCACGGCGCCGCCTGCGGGCGTGCTGTAGCAGGCATTGTCCACAAGCGCGCCGAGAGCGTCTAGCAGGCTCTGGCGGTCACCGCGCAGGCGGGGCGTGCAGACCAACTGGCGCTCGATTTGCACAGAATCTCCATGCTGTTCGCGCCGCTCTTCACAAATGCCGAAGAGCAGCGGTGCCAGAGCAATTTCCTCGCGCTCAAGTTCAAGCTCTTCCTGCGCGCCTATGTAGAGGGGGAGGTGGTGAACCCAGCGCTCCAGCGCCGCGGTCTGCGTTTCCAGCCACGTGACAACGTCGTCGTAGGCCGTGATCCACCCGCGTGGGTCGGTTTGCAAGAAGCCGCGCAACGCGTTGTCTTGCGTATCGGGTAGTTCCAGCGCGCTTGGGTCCCGGGGCCGCAATTCTGTGCGCAGAAAGTCGTTGAGACTGCGCTGCTGCACGATGAGCCGCGCGAGTTGCCGCTGGATGTAGCCCGTGCTCTGGGCGCGAAACGCTGACGCTTCGCTGGCCGTAGCTTCGGCCTGCGCCGCGCGGTCCAGCAGGTTATTGAGGCTCTGCACGAGCCAGTGAGGTTCCTGGAGATGACCCCGCGACACAAGACGCTCGTCGTCTTCGCCAAAGGCGCGGATGCGGGCCGTGGCGCTCGCTACGTCCTCGATGGGCTTGGCGGCGATGTGTGCCAGTAGCAGGCCCACGCCTACCGCGATCAGCAGACTGACACCGGCGCCGGCAAGAAGAACGATGCGGAGGTGAGCGAGCGTCTGTTCGACCGGAGCCAGCGGACGGGCTATTTGTAGAATGCCTTGTGCTTGCGCGGGCAGTTGCAGCGGCAGCGAGTAGACGCGAAACCGCGTTCCCCCGTGTTCCACGGTCTCATAGACGAGTGACTGCGGCCACGCGCCGCTGGCGCCGTACGCGCTGCCCTCGAGCGGCGCGGTAAGGTTGCCGACCGAGCGAGCAAGCACGCGGCCGTCCACACCGACGAGCCGGAAGACCGAGCCGGACGGCGCAACCGCTTCAAACGGCGTTGTGGAAACGGGCAGCGTGTTGCCGACGAGCGGAGAGTCCTGAGACGTGAGGAAGTAGACACGCAACTGCTGACCCTCCGCGGCTAGGCCCCGGTCTAACTGACCATGCAGGCTAAAAGCAAGCACGACATAGGCCGCGAGACCCAGCAGGATGAGGGCGATGGCAAGTACCGTCGTCGACACCACGGCAATATAGAGCCGCGTGGACATATCACGCCTTCCTCGACATTTTATTCCTGATGCGCCGCCATGCGCCGCTTGGATTAAACCTACCACAGTGCTGTGAGCCTGATAAGTAGAGATGCCCGATTCTGCCACTGCTGCTGCACTGTCCGTTGCAATTGGGAAACGTGACACCCTTGGGCAAACTCAGGGCAAGAGCATGGGATCCGCTTCCCCGGTAGCGCAGGTTTGCAACCTGCGTCTTACTGAGTGTGCTGGCCGTCTTTCGTGTGTTCCGGCCTCCACCGCGGACGACGGAGGAAGAACGCCTCATTCTCTTATGCGGCAGCATTGCGCATTGTCCCGAGTCTTTCGACGGTGAGCACGCGTGCCGGGTTGCGCACGGCAGCCGTGCTAGAATAAGACGATTATGGATGTCCTGACACGTGTACGCCCGGGATAACGCCTGCATGCCTGCTGCCGAACGTCCGCTTGCCCCGCCCCTCCGCTTGGACAGCGCTACCATAGAGGCCGTTTACGGCCCGAATGGGCTGCTCGTCGAGGCCGGATGGGAGCACCGCGCGGGGCAGCAAAGGATGGCAACCGCCGTTGGAAGGGCCCTTGCAAAGCGCCAGCACCTGGTCGTGGAAGCCGGCACCGGCGTGGGCAAGAGTCTCGCCTATCTCATCCCGGCGGTCTTGGCCCGGCGCGCCGACCCGGATTGCGGCCCCATCGTCATCTCCACGGCAACCAAGGTGTTGCAGGACCAGCTCTTCCACAAAGACGTGCCGGCCGTGCAGGAGTTGCTAGAACCGTTTGGCATCACGTTCAACGCCATTGTCGCGAAAGGCATAGGCAATTACGCCTGCAAGCTCAAGCTGGACGAGACCACGGGCAGTCTCATACCGCCGGAAGGATTGGCGGGCATGGTGGAGTGGCTGGGAGAGACCGCCACCGGCGACGTGGACGAACTCCGTTTCACGCTCTCCGCCGAACTCCGCGAGCGCACCATTGCCACTGACACCGACTGCATTAGGCAGCGCTGCCGCTACTATCATGACAACTCGTGCTGGTATTACGCGATGCGGAAACAGCTTAGGGAAGCGGACATTGTCATTTGCAACCACGCGCTGCTTTGCTTGAGCACACTGGCTGAGATTCTGCCGCAGCACGCTTTTCTCATCATCGATGAGGCGCATCAACTCGAAAACTTCGCCTACGCCGCATTCACGGATACCCTCACGCCGCGCAGCATTACCCGCCTGATTCCCGATGAGCCCGGTTTGGAGGGCCTGCGCGATGCGCTCCAGCGCGGTGTGGCGACGTGCTGGGATCAGTTTACGGCCTTGCTGCTGAACAAGGGACGCGGTGAGTGGGGCAGCCGTCAAGTTGCGGTGCCGGAAACGCAGGAGTTCGACGCTGGGCCGGTCACGACTGTGCTCAATCGCTACTATCAGGTCCTCAAAGAGCGCTTGCCCCAGATGCCGAGCGAGGAGGAAGAAGCAAAGCTGCAGAAGCGCATCGAGCAGGTGGCTGCTGTGATCAACCGCATGGAGCGCTTCTGCGCGCCGACGTTGCGGGGTTCGCTCCGCTATGTGGAGGAAGCGCGCAACGCCGTCCAGTTGCACTACACGCCCATCGATGTTTCGGAGCCTCTCGCGGAGCTCGTGGCGCGGACGCAGGCGACGGTCTACACCTCGGCGACACTGGCGGTAGGCGGAAGCATGCAGTTCTTCGCTTCGCGCGTAGGGGCGCGCGATTATCGGGAAGTCATGTGCGAAAGCCCCTTCTTCTTCGAAGAGCAAGCGCTCATCTGGGCGCCGCAGCCCCGCGATCTCCCCGCGCCGCCCTCCCGTTGGGAAGGTGATGAAGCCCATGCCTACCTGGCGGCCCTGGTCGCTCGCTTGGAACGCTTGGTGCTCGCCTCGCAGGGCCGCGCCTTCCTGCTCTTCACGAGCTATCGGGCGCTGGAGCACTGCTACCAAGAAATCTCGCGGCGCGTGGGCGACCGGCTGCTCTGTCTGCGCCAGGGCGAGATGCCTAGACGGGAACTGCTGCGGGTCTTCATGGAGGACGGCAACGCGATTCTTTGCGCCACGAAGTCATTCTGGCAAGGCGTGGACGTGCCGGGCGAGGCGCTTTCGGTCGTCGCCATCGACCGGCTGCCGTTCTCAGCGCCGTCGCCGCTCTCTCAAGCGCGCTTGGATGCAGTGACCCAGGCCGGCGGCAACTGGTTCCGGGACCTGATGCTGCCGGAAGCCATCATCGACCTCAAGCAGGGCTTTGGCCGCCTCATCCGCAGCCCGGCAGACAGCGGCGTGATGGTGCTGCTCGACGCGCGCATCCATACGAAGTTCTACGGACGACTGATCCTCAAGTCACTGCCCCCGGCCCGCCGCGCGCGGGATTTTGCTGAGGTTGAGCGGTTCTTTCGGTGAGTCGGCGGTGTGCTTCAATAGGCACAAAGTAGCGGGTAACGGAGACCGGCGGTTCCGCCAAGTCCGTTTTGTATACCGTTCGCCCTTATATCTTAGAGGCTGTCTCAAAAATAGCATGTACGGATGTATACTGTCGTAGAGAGGAGCAGG
>JAPPLM010000053.1 GCA_028874195.1 Chloroflexota bacterium | reverse complement strand
AACCTATTGTACCAAACAGGTTATAGGTAGTCAAGTCATATTCTTATCATTCCGTCTTGGAACATCACACAGCCACACTGTTCACCCTCTGAGTAAGATGCACCTCTAATGTGAGTGAGAGAAACTTTACATAAGTCTAGGAGGTGCTAAGTATGGACATATAGAGAAGAATCCATATACGATCTTTGTAAGACGACAGACGCGGCTGACGCAACTGCTTCGTGTGCGCAAGGTGGAAAATAGACAACTCTTTGAGAATCCTCCGAGCGAAACTTGCCGAATACGTCTGAAAGGAGCACATCTCGTGACGCGACGCGAATGGCTGAGTTTGGCGTTAATCACCGGTACAGTCTTGCTGCCGGCAAGTTGCGGCGGTGATGAGGATGAAGAAAGGCCGCCACAACAAGAACCAAGCACAGGCAATGCTAATGCCCTGGAAGCTGCGAAAGAACTCCGGCAATTCACGCTGGCCTACTTAGAGCATCCCTATGCGGTCAATCCTCCCAAACCAAGCATTCTTGGCCGGGACGTGAAAAGTGGCTGGGACAGCGGCAGTATTCCCGGCGCGCGTGAAGGTTCGACCTTGCAACTTGTGCCAATGCCGCACAAAACTGATGAGAGATATCAGTTGCTAGGTCTAGCAACCGCAGTAGAGTACCTTCGCGCAACCGCGGCTGCAGATTCGTCTGTGGCGGATGTAGTCTGGCTACCGTCCCTCGCGCAAATCATGGAGCTCATGAGAACCGAATTGTTAGCGCCGCTGGAACGCTGGCTGCAGTCCGACAATGCAAATCCGCTGGACGCATTCTCGGAAGAAGCCCGGCGCCTCGTGCGAGTGAGAGGCCGGATTCGTGGTTTGCCTTTGTCGATAGCTCCGGGCGTATTGGGCCACAATGCTAGTTTCTTTGAGCGGGCCAATGTGGCTGGGCCTACTCCCGATTGGAAATGGCAGGATTTTATCGACGCCGGCAATCGCCTCACCGTGGACGCCAATGAGGATGGCGATCCCGAACAGTACGGCTTCTCTTTGAATTGGGACTTTCCGGATTGGGAGCCCTTGTTACTGCAAGAGGGAGGCGAAATCATAGACTTGGACACGGGCTTGATTAGCATTGAAGGACCGGCGACAGAGCGCGCCCTTACGGCTTGGGACGAATTGGGCAGAGTGCACGGCATGCATCCATATGGACCGGAAGTCACAGAATTGGATCTTCGGGGCTTTGAGGACGACACGAAACCAAGTGCCATGCGCTTTTCGCGGTTCAAGAAAAATCCCTGGTCCTATCGGCCTGACATTACCCCTATGCCCAGTGGATCCAATGGGACCACACCACTTTCACTAGAGGAAGTTATTGCCGTTCCGGCGGCTGGGGATGTGGAAGGCGCGTATGAGGTACTCGTTCCTCTCGCCCACTGGATTGGCGAGCGGCGGGTCTTGCCGGCCGTTACCGCGGGTTGGCAGTACCTCGAGCAACCGGACACCGACCACTTTGACTTGATACTGCCGAAACCCTTGCAGGTTGCCGCACTGGCAGGTCTGGACCATGGAAAAGCATCGTACGCGGCAAGTAGCCCTATGATTCCGTATCACCTCTTCCACCAAGTCACGCTGCCGCTCGCGCGTGGCGAAGTTGGCATCGAGCAGGCGATTGATCAGGCGACGAACTGGCTGCAAAGCTACCTGGCTGAATAGATGGGATCAGTAGGTTCCGAGAAGATACATTCTCGGAACCTACTGAGTTTGCGGCAGCAGCGCTCTCTTCTCCATAGCGCTGTGCCTGAGGCTGTCACATCAAAGTAGCGCGGGGGCTTGTCCCCCGCCGAAGTACGGTGAGACCGCGCGCCACGTCAGCAATACGGGGGCATGTTACCACCGTTGAGCCTACAACAGTCGCAGGTTACAGACTTGTGCTCCCGGAGATGTGGGGGCACAGAGAGTGCTAGGCTCCGCGCCATTGAGCTTAAGTGCGGCACCATTGGGACAAGCTCCCGCGCTGCGCCCTGCTAAAGAGACCTGAGCGTACACCGATAAGCGCACACTTCTCACAACGTGTACGCGGTGTACCCATTCTCACATGGGTTACCGTAGCTGACATTCAGTCGCCCCTGCAGCGGTTCCATGACGTAAGAAGCTACGGTTTCGATGCTCTCCGGCGTGCCGTCGTTATGTCTGCAAATGCTATGAGGATGGCCTTCATGATCCGACATCATCCGCATCACGTCAGCCGCGGACGCACGGTCTACACTGGAGACGAGCTGGTCCGCCCGGGCGCAGCGCGGCTCTGAGTCCGGCAATTGGCTGCGAAACATGTCGAACGGCTCGAGTTCAGGCGAACGGATATTGTTTGTGTGCGCCAGGGTATCCTCGGTCGCCTCGATCACGCCCACGCCGTGGGGGGCCGCGACCTCCGCATCCACCAAGCGGTTCTCGCCATCCACCATCAGGTAATTTCCCGCGGAAGAAAACGTCGTCTGATGCATTATGTCAAGAACTTCGGCAAGGTTGCGGCACTCCAGGATGCGTCGCTTGAGGGGGTAATGCGACACTTCAACCCGCCAGCCTTCCGTGTAGAGTTGGTTCTGCACAAACGCAACACCATGTTCATTGAAGCCTGGATAGCCGATCACACCCGCCCAGGTGAACATGATGAATGCCGGCTTCTCCTCCGGCGACACCCGCAGCACCACGCCCACGTCCTTCATCCAGTCCGCGACGTCCTGGTTTTGGGCAATAATCGTACTCTCGTTGTCCGTGCGACCGGTCAAGAAGCCGAGGGAACTGCAACCGTCAGAAGGGATTCCCGTTTGCGCGGAGGTGACGGATGTGCCGCTCAAACCGGCATCGCCCAAGGTGAGTTCCGTCCGCACGTTGAGCAGCACAATCTCGGCAAAGGCAACGTTCGCCCCCGCCGCGATCCCTTCCATCTCCGCGATCGCGTCGGGAATGAACCCCCGGATGGACGGCACGAACGACTCCGCCCGTGACCGCAGTGTTGCGCGATCTTGGTTCTTATACTCTCCAATCGACTGATACGAGTGCTCCAGAAAGGCATGAATCTGTTCCCGGCAGGCTTCGCCATGCTGGCGGCCTATTGCAAACGGCGAGCCGCTGACCGCAAAGAATGGATAGCAATGCGCTTGTGCCATTATTGACATCCTTACGTTTATGTAATGTTTTCTCCCCCGGCAGCACTATATCTTGATTGCCCATGCTTGCCCACATCGTACGCTGCACACCGCGCGGCGGCAAGCATTCGAACTACCTGCCCAGAAATGTCATAATGGCACCGGCTCCAATCTGAGAGTACGATTGGTTCGCTTTCAGGCTCGGTAGGCTTCTCTATGAAGTTGCGTATGGTGATTGCCTTGATACAACATGAGTCACAGCGAATACCATTGGTAATGCAATCATGAAATCTCTCGACATTTTCTTCCTCGCCCAGGATACGGTCGCGGTGCAGCGGCAACCGGTTCCCGGCACTGAATCTGGCGAGATTCTGGTGCAGCTACGCCGCTCTCTCATCAGCACCGGCACGGAGTGCATCTGCCTACAGCGCAAATTCGCGCCCGGCACCCACTGGGACAAGTGGGTGCAATACCCGTATCGGCCGGGCTACAGCGCAGTGGGGATCGTGGTGGAGGCCGCTGACGACGTTGCGGGTCTTTCCGTCGGCGACCGTGTCGCGCTACCAGTCAAACATGGACAGTATGCCGTCCTAGCCGCTGACCGCGCCGTCAGAGTGCCGGAGGCTGTCTCGGATGACGCTGCCGCGTGGTTCAATCTGGCGTGCATTGCACAAAATGCCGTGCGGCGGGCGGAACACGCGCTGGGTGACGACATAGTGGTGATAGGCGCCGGTATTCTCGGCCAGCTTGTCGTGCAGTTCGCGCGCCTGCTCGGTGCCAATCGCGTCATAGTTATCGACACGGCGCCCGCGCGGCTGGCTATGGCGGCGGCCCACGGCGCTACGCACACGCTGCAAATGACGGCTGCTGACGCAGAGGATGCCATCGCTTCGATCACGCGCGACAGGCTGGCAGACGTCGTCTACGACATCACGGGCAATGCGTCAGTGCTGCCAACCGCTTTTCCACTGGCGCGGCGGTTTGGCAAAGTGCTGCTGCTCGGTGACACCGGCACGCCGTCAGACCAACGGCTCACCGGCGATATCATCCGGCGCGGCGTTACGCTCGTTGGCGCCCACAGCACCAATCCGCCCCCGGTTGCTTCCGACTACGCCCACTGGACCCACAATCACATGACTGAGCTCTTCTTTACCTACCTGGAACGCGGCCAAATGCAGGTAGAGGACCTTGTCACTCACCGTTATGACCCGCGCATGGCCGCCGAGGCTTATGGCATGCTGACGAAGGATCGGTCCCAGGCCATGGGCGTGCTCTTCGACTGGACGCATCTCGACTAAACACGTGCAAACGCCTACCCTGACGATGATCGTCGGTTGCAAATTCCCTTCAGAATGGAATATCCGGTGACGTGGTCTTGCCGACGACTGTTCAGGATGACCTCTCTCCCTTGCCCTGGCTCTCTTGATCTTTGCCCAATGCAGATACTGACTATACTGCGCTGCTTGCCAAGCGGCTGATTGCCAATCCGAGCAGCACGAGGGCGATGCCCAGCACGTTGCTGAGGAAGAGGTTGAAGAGAGCTAACCTGAGTTCGCCGTCGCGGATGAGGTTTACGCTCTCGATGCCATAGGTTGAGAAGGTCGTGAACGCGCCGAGCACGCCGATCAGGAAGAAAGTACGCACGTGTGGCGACAGCGCCGTGTGGGCAAGCGGTTCCCACAGCAGCCCCACGGCAAAGCAGCCCAAGAGGTTTACGCCGAGTGTTCCCGCCGGGAACGCACTCTCGAAGTAGCGGCTGATGAGGCCGGAGAGGAGATAGCGGAGCGTAGCGCCAAAGGCGCCGCCCAGCGCAACAAGCAGTAGTGACGCCATAGCACGCTCTCACTCTGGTCGCTTGCAGTCTCTGCTGAAGAGCGACCGGCACGCAGAGACAAACGCGCAGATCTAGCAAATTGCAGCCAAGACAATCGGCAGTGCGAGAACACTGGTGCCGAAGGCGGGATTCGAACCCGCACGGGTGTTACCCCACTGGTTTTTGAGACCAGCGCGTCTTCCGTTCCGCCACTTCGGCGTGCCTAGGATGATTCTAGGCAATAGCATTCACAGAGGTCAAGGAGAGTGTCTTATGTCAATTATTCCGCTGTACGAACTGTGGCGCGTCAGCAAGGATGCGCGCGGCTACCTCTTGCCCAAGCCGGATGCTGTAGTTAATCCCCCGATCTTCGGGGTAGATGAGAGTGGTGTTCGCCAGATACAGCCGGGGGACTGGCGTCCGCGGTTCCGGTTTCTTGTGCTGGTAGCCAACTTCGATCAGCGGCTGTGCGAATGGGTCGCCGCCCGACCACATGTTCTTCACCATATCTCGCGAGAACTGAGGATACACCTTTTGCAAGAACGGCAGATAGTGTTCGAATAACGCTGAGGTCTCCATGCGCATGAGCGGGTCCTGCGGCGACATGTAGCGCGCCACGTAGAGCAAGTGGCTACCGCCATAGGCCGCCGGTGACACAAGATTCGTCTGCTCCACCAGTGCCGTGAAGGGTAAATCCTCTGCACTTATGTTGAGCCAGTAATACGGAGACATGCGCCGGTCAAGCTCCAGGAGCAAGCATGATGCGCCTTTATATTCTATGCTGCCCAGCCGCGTACGATAATCTTCAGGCAGGTCGGGAGCGAGGTGAAGGAAGATGGGCGTGTGCACCGCTGCCAGCACGAGATCGAAATCGCGTCGCTCGCCGCCCGCAACGATCCCCCGCGCCTGACCGTTTTCGACGATAATGCGCTCCGCCGGCGCTTCCAGGTGGATGTGCCCGCCTAGCTCCTCGATGCGGCGCCCAAACGCATCCACCAGAGTGCGAAAGGAGTTGTCGAAGTAGCCCAGTTGCTCCTTGGCCATGCCCTTAGAACGTGAGGCCGCCCGCACGTAAATGCGCGCCCAAAGCCACGACATGCTCACGCGGTGCCAGTCCTCACCGAACTTCGCCTTCAGCAACCCGCCCCACACGGTGTCGAAGACGCGGTCACCGCAGAAACGGCGCATCCAGTCCGCCGCGCTCACATCCTGGAACGGCTGCCAGCGCTTCCGTCGTTGCAGGTAGAGAACCGAGAGTCCGAGCCGGAAACGCTGTAATGGATTAAGCGGCTTGAAGCGCAAGACATCCGTTGGGCCGTTGAAGGGAAGCAACTGGCCTTTCCAATAGAAGCCCATTGTGGAATCGACCCAGGTCAACTTATCCGTAACGCCAAGGCGTTCGGCGGAAGCGAGGAGATGGTGGTCACTGCTAAAGCAATGGTGGTAGTAGTACTCGACAAAGGTGCTGCCAATCGCCCGTGTGGCTACCTCGCCCCCAAGCTGCGATTGTTTCTCGAAAACGTGGACCTCAGCGCCCTGGGCCAGGAGTGCTTCGGCCGCAGCCATGCCACTAAAGCCGCCGCCAACGACGGCAATGCGCAGCGGCGCAGCGGGAATGGCGGCCTTGGTACCTGCATTCATGTGACTGTCCGGTTTGGTCTTATGACGTGGGCTGGCGTAGCGGAGCTTGGGGCACATCCGCGGCAGAAGTCGGCCACCAGCGATCCCGGCGCGACCACGCAAGCACGCCGCCAAGCACGATTACCGGCAGCAGGAGGAGCGCGTGCACGAGGAGAAGATACGCGACCGCCACTTCAGCCGAAATGCCGAACTGCGTGAGGACGAGTTTGCCGGCGAACTCGAAAGGCCCGATGTACCCTGGGGAAGACGGGATTGCAGAGAAAATGTTGATAACACCCATCGCCAACAGGAATATCAGCACCGACGCATCCATCCCCATGCTGCGAGCGATCACATAGTACGCAAGTCCTTCGACCAGCCAGGAAGCTAGGCTCAGCAATACTATTTCCACAAGGCGTCGGGGTGAGCGCAGGCTTTGCAAGCCTTCGACGAACGACCGTGCCATTCCCACAGTGTGATAGCCCAACCTGCCGGGAAGCAACAGAGACAAACGCAAGGGTAGTGATAACAGATAGCCGCGCGCAATTGTGGCTGCTGCGAAAACGGCAAGCAAGAACACAATGCTCGCACCAATCAACGGCACACGGAAACTGCCAGGAACTAATTCCCAAAATTCCGCGAAGGCAGAGCCGAGCAATGCGGCAAGCAGCACGGTCAGGGCAAGCGCTCTCCGCACTGTTCGCGCCCGACCATGCCCCTGTTGTAGACGCTGCGACCGGTGTGTGGCGACGAGTATGAGCAACCCGGTCGCGACGATAGCCAGCACCGCGGCGATCCGCAATGCCGTAAGCAACGGTGAAGGCCAGGAAAGAACGACCGTGCACGCAACGATGATGGCCAGGATTGCCAAGACGTCCAAGAGGCGCTCCAGGACAACGGTTGCCAGTGAAACACTCTTGCGAATACCCGTCTCGCGGGCGAGCAAGAAGACGCGCATAACGTCGCCCATGCGCGCGGGTATAATGTTGTTCACGGTATAGCTGACGATGAGGAGGGCAAGCGCCTGCCGTACCGAAATTTTCTCAACAGGCAGCAGGAGACGCTGCCAGCGCAAGCCGCGAATTGCCACGCCCACAAAATATACCAGGACTGCCGGCGCTAGGTACCAGAAGTTGACGCCGCTCAGCGCAGCCCAGGTCTGTTGTGGGTCAAGGCCCCGCAGTGCCAGCCACAGGAGAACCACACTGATCCCAATGCCTGCTATTGCCTGAAACGCGCGCAAACGTCCAGGGCACCAACGCGATTGCAAGTTCAACAGCATTTTCTATTCCAAAAGTCCCGTTGTTCGATTGCATTCAGCGCCGACGATGTGCTCCTACACCTGTCGGACCGGCCACGTGGGAATACGCCTGCAGCATGAATTAGGTTGCCTATGATTCGGGGATAGCTCTAGCGTATTGGAACTGGGTGTCGCGGTCAATTGCTTGCGTTTCCATCAGACCACGAAAGTCTAAGAGTCCCGCAATCGCATGGATGAGAACACCGCGTACAAGCGAAAAGCAGTCAGGATCCTCCTGCCCTTTTGCTAGGTGTCAGCGCCTGAGCATCCTAGTCTCAGTGCTTTTCTAGACACAGGAATCCGCGCATAGCGAAGGTATCGTATGCGTGGCAATCAGGATCATGCAAATTGGCGTAAGTACTCTGCTGCCGACCTTGCCGCCTCTTCCGGGTTGGGTAAAAGATGCCAGTACGCTCGTGGCATGCCCTTGAATGGATTCACGTACTCATAGAGTACATACCCATCGAAACCGCCGCGCCGCAGCTCACCGAGCACTTCTTTCCAGTCGATGTCCCCGTCTGGGAGTTCCGTCCACTCATAGCCGTACACATCTTTTGGCATGTAGTCTAATTCGCCCGGCTCACGGCGGCGCACATTCTTGACGTGAAGCATGGCAACGTGCGGCGCCAACTTGCGGGCTTCAGACAAGACATCTTGGCTTTCCATGTAGAGATTTGCCCCGTCCATCACGAGATCGAGTTCGGGCCCCACTGCCTCACGCACCGCTAATAGCTCAGCGGCGTTGGACGTCGTCGTGTTCTCATTGGTTTCGACAATGAGCCGCACGCCGCGCTCCCTGGCATACGGCACTAGCTCCTTGAGCGCGGACACGTGAAGGTCCTGGGCCTCCCGGAACGAAAGGGTTTCTCCCGGCTCGGGATCGAGGACATTGCCGATGCTGCGCAACCAAAGCACGTCAAGCGCGGCAGCCAAGTCGATGTAGGCTCTATTGAGATCAAGGCTCTGCTCACGGAGCGTGCCCGGCGGATACGTCAGTGGGCAATAGCAAGAGAGGCAGGCTATTTCCAGTTTCTTCGCCTTGAGCACGCGGCGAAACTCGTTTCTCCCCGCCTTGTTAACGAGCTGCGGACTGATCATGTCGTAGCCAACGGCGTTGTAGTGGCGTTCCACTCGCTGCGGGACATCGAGCGTGTAACCGCATAGGCTAATGCCGTCGTACTTGTACTTTCCGGCCCAAGCGAGGACTTTCGCCAGCCCAAACGGATGCTGCCAGCCGATACCTCCATACAGAGCAATCTTCATCGCGTACGTTCCTCTGGTTCATTACGTCAAGTAATAGCTACCTTGTAGCGGGACATCCCGCTGGAATCACTAAGCCACAAAGGCCTATAGCTAAGACTATCGACTCACGCTGCCGCACATACAAACCAAGGCCGCACTTCTTTGTGAGCAGAGTCCGGGCAAAGAGGTGCGGCTCTATGTCTAAATGGATGGGCCGATGCGGCAGGCGTGTGCCCGGAAATGGGAGTAGCCGTCACGCGCACGTTCAATTTTCGGTGAGCGCATGACTGCTGACGCCGGACGCAAAGACGGAGGTCATGCGGCAGATTAAGCGAAACCGGTATGGCGGCAGCGTACGCTCTTGGGCAGTGGTTTGGCAGGAGCGGAGGGACTCGAACCCCCGACCGCTGGTTTTGGAGACCAGTGCTCTTCCAACTGAGCTACGCTCCTCGGCCGCGCGGCACCTCTGTGCCGTAATTCTATGCTACTGGAAGGATAATCATTGGTCAACGAAATCGCGGCAAGAGTACAAAGAGCGGTGCCACCTTGGCGGACGACACCGTTGCGATAGCACGTCGCAGCCGCTAGAGGCAACGCAGCGCGTGTTGGTGTGAGGCGGCTTGTGTGGACAGACGGTAGAACCCACTGTATGCTGAACCGAACGGAGCGCCGGAGTGCGTTGCATAGCGCTTCAGCTAGCGGCTCGCGAATGCATGGGGGCAAGCGCCGGGCAAGCTGCAGCGCCAGAATTCACTCTTGCAACATAGACTTCGTGAAAGCCATCCGCGCACACCATAGGGCTTGCATTACTATGTCAGAGAACGTCTCGCCGATCCTCATAGTTTGGGACAGTCAGACCGATGCGCGTCTCTCCGGGTACATTACTGAGATACTACACGTTGAGGGGTACAACTGGTTTACGGTACACGATCTCGCGACCGCAAGTATTACCGTAGAGCAGCTTGCTCGGCATCCTGTCGTGTTGCTAACCCACATTGCCGTGCCTGAAGAATTGGCAAGCGCGCTTCTCACGTATGTCGATCAAGGAGGCGCGCTAATTGCGCTGAGGCCCCCCGAATCGCTTGCGACGGCACTCGGTCTTCATCCCTTTAACCGCGACCTTGCGGACCGCTACATCGCACTCAATAGTCTCTGTGCCCTCAATGACGGTGTGGGCTTACCGCCCCTCCAATTTCACGGCCGTGCCGAGCTCTATCTTTGGCACGGCGAACCCGCGCACATCCTAGCGTACTTCGCCGCTTCTCCCGATTTCATAACCAAACACCCCGCGATTACGGTTGGCAAACGCGGCCAGGGCACATGGGCCGTCTTTGCGTACGATCTCGCCGAGAGTACGGTGCTCCTGCACCAGGGACGGCATGAACAGGCGAGTACCGGTGCGTATCCAGATTACGACGGTGACCGCAGCTTTAAGCCCAACGATTTGTTTGTCGGCCATCTCGATCCCGCACTTTGTCCGCTGCCCCAGGCCGATCTCCAGCAGGACATCCTCGTGCGCATTATCGAGTGGATGACCGAGCTCAGCGCGCCCCTGCCGCGTCTTTGGCACTTCCCCCATGCGGCGCCTGCCGTGGCCTTTATTAATGGCGACGGCGACAGTATGTCGCTTACGGACTTGATGCAGACCGTCGCGACGTGCGACCGCTACCAAGTACCGTATACCGCATACCTCAAGATGGACGACCATCCCAAAGTGGAGCCGGCATACGAAAACGAGCTTCGACGGCAGGGCCATGACTTTGGTCAACACGCCTTTGCCGGCGCTAAGCCTACGCTTGAGGAAATGCGCACTCAGCTCCGCGCCGAAATGGAGGCGTTTCGGACGCGATACGGTCATGAGTCGGTGACGTACCGGGGGCATAGCGTCATATGGGTAGGCTGGACCGAGATGGCAAAGTACTTACGTGAAAACGAAGTGAGGCTGGACACGAATTTCGCGGCGGCACGCTACCACCACGGTGGTTACGTGAACGGTAGCGGTCTGCCCGTGAAATTCATGGATGAAGACGGGAGACTCATCGACCTCTACGAACAGACAACCATGTCCACTGACGATGGTTGGACGACTGACAAGATCTTCGCGACGCCAATGAGCATGGAGGAGTGCACAGCGCTCTCCAAGGAGCAGGCGGACGCGGCAATCGACCAGTACCATACCGTTTACCACCCGTACTTTCATCCACTGCGCACGCGCTCGGGTCCGACGTCGAGCCAGAGCTGGCTGGAGGGTGTGCTTGCCTATTGCCGGGAGCGGGACTTTCACTTTGTCAGCGGCGTGGACTGGGTGGATTTCAACGACGGCAGGCGTTCGTTGCAAATCACCGCGTATGACTTTCAGCCGGAAGACCTCACCGTGCGCTTTGTCCTGGAGGCTGGCATGAACGCAGAGGCGCTCTCTCTTATATTGCCCCATGCGTTTCGGGGCGCGCCTATGCAAAGTGCCCGTGTCAATGGAGAGCCCGTACCGATTCTTGCGCGCGATTTTGAAGGGCGACCGCAGGTGCTGCTACCCGCCGACTACACGGCCGGTGAGCAGCACGCGTGGGAGATCAAGTGGGGCGGGATAACATAGCTGCTGGCGTGGTGACCCGGCTGGGACTCGAACCCAGGACACCCTGATTAAAAGTCAGGTGCTCTGCCAACTGAGCTACCGGGTCGTATACTCAGTCTAGCAAACCCCGCTGGCTTACCTCAATGGCACTGGTGCACAAAGAGCGAGCGCCATGGGCTTCTGCGCTCGTGCTCACTTTAGGCACCGCTGCTGTGCCGCGCGCATGTCGCCTAGCTTCTACCAGTAGAGCAGACCGGCGATTGCGCCCGTCATGCACGTGGCCATCGTGCCGGCCAGGATGGACTTTAGTCCCAGGTTCGCGATTTCAAGCCTGCGCTCAGGAACGATGGCCCCGATGCCGCCAATCATGATGCCGAGGCTGGCAAAGTTAGCGAACCCGCAGATGCTATAGGCCATGATCACAGCGCTGCGCTCGCTCAAACTGTCGGGCGGGAGCTGCGACATCTGCACGTACGCCACCAATTCGTTGAGGATCACCTTGGTGCCGAGCAGTTGTCCGGCAGTCACCGACTCAGCCCAAGGCACACCGAGAGCCCAGACCACCGGGGAGAGAATCCAACCGAGAATCCTTTGCAGCGTTAGTGTCTCGCCTGCCACAAGCGGCACGAGGCCGAGAATGATATTCGCTAGTTCCACAAGCGCCACCAGCACAATCAACATGCCGATGATGTACGCGAAGAGCCGCAGGCCATCGATCGTGCCGCGCGTGAGCGCATCGGCGCCGTTCTCGTACAGGCGCTCGAACTCAACCTTGGCCTCATCCACTTCTTCACCCGTCCGCGGTACGAGTATCAGCGCTAGCATGATGGCCGCAGGCGCGCTGATGATGGAAGCGGTGAGCACGTGTCCCGCCGGATCGGGGATTATGCCTTCCAAGAGGGTCACGTAGAGGGCGAACACGGTGCCCGCAATGGTGGCCATGCCTCCGGTCATCACGATGAAAAGCTCTGACCGGCTCATGCGCTCAAGATACGGACGGACGAGCAGCGGCGCTTCGACCATGCCGATGAAGACGTTGGCAGCAGTAGCAAAGCTCGTCGCTCCGCCGATGCTCAACGTCTTGCTAAGGACCCAAGCGAACCCTCTTACGACCCACGGCAAAATTCGATAGTGGTAGAGGATTGCCGACAGCGCGCCGATGACGATGACCAGCGGCAACGACCGAAAAGCGAAAACGAACGACGCGCCTGGGAACGTCTCCGCAAAAGGCGGCGCTCCTCCACCAAGAAAACCGAATGCGAACGAGGTGCCGGCCTCCGTTGCTTGCACTAAGGCGCTCACGCCGTTGCCTATCCACACAAACACGATTTGCGAATTCGGTAACTTTAGCAGCAAGAGCGCCAGCCCGAATTGCACGGCCAGCCCTACCACAGCCGTCCGCCAAGGGAAGACCCGGCGGTTCTCGCTGATGGCCCATGCCAGCGCGATGAGACCCAAAATCCCGACAATTGCCTGTGCTGCCGCCATTGTTAGCAATCCTCTCTGTGTGCCTTGGTTCCACCCTTGCAACCCGCATACGGACTGCCCGTTGTCTTGTCCGTAGTTTAGCAAATCCTGATCCTCGCCTCAAAGGATGTACTGCACTAGCAGAATTCACACGGTGTAGGTAAGCTGGTAAGAACAGAACGTGGGGTGAGAAGGGGCAATGCAGGTGAAAGCGCCGCCGGTCCGCGAGGTTGAGTTGTTCGATCGTGACGCGGTCAACTTTGAAGAGTATCTCCAAAGTCCGCTCGGACGGTTGCGGACCGAATTGGTCTGGACTGGGATCGCTTCCCTTATAGAGCAGGCGGACTCACCGCAGTATGTGCTCGACGTGGGTGGAGGCACGGGCGCCTTTGCGCTGCGAATTGCCGCCCACGGCCACCGCGTGCTGCTGCTGGACCCGGCGCAAGGAATGCTGGACCTGGCAACGGCAAAGGCAAAGCGAGACCTTGGGTCCAAAGCTCGCGCTAACCTGCGCGTACAGCAAGGTACCATCATGGACCTCCGGGCCCGGCAGTTGCAGAGCAGGTTTACAGCGGTTCTTTGCCACAACATTCTGGAGTACGCGGTCGGCCCGCAGGAGATATTGAACCGTATGCGGGAGCTTATTCAAGAGAATGGTATCGTTTCCGTTGCCGTGGCTAATCAAGACGCCGAGCCCCTGCGTACCGCGGTCAATCAACAGGACCCGAGAGCCGCGCTCCAGTTGCTGGATAAGTCAGTCCATCCGGCGACGTTGTTTGGCGGCTACCGGCGCGTCTATGCGCTGCATGAACTGGTAGCCATGCTCGACCAGGCAGGGTTCCATAGCGTGACCGTGCGTGGTGTGCGCGTGGCGTGTGATTACCTGTCCCAGGATTGCCTCGAACAGCAGGAGGGATGGGATGCCGCCTTTGCCCTGGAGCAGACACTGATAACGCGTTCTCCCCACAAGTTTCTGGCTCGCTACTTGCACGTCCTCGCCCGACCACGTGTCTAACTTCACGCGCTGTATCAAATGACTCTCAAGAGACTCACCCATCTGCTCTTGCATCTCGCTCTTGTCGCGCTTGTCACGGCCTCTGCCCCACCGCGACCGCAAGGTGACTTGACGGATGTTCGCGACTGGGGAATCCCCCAGGGACACTTCTATACGCAGACCAACGGCACTGCTGAAAGCAACGAACTCGGCTACGCTGTCATCGATGACGACGCGGCGCTCTTCTGGACATCGTTCCAAGACCTCGGTGGCTTCCAAGCGCTTGGCTATCCGGTCTCACAGCGCTTCCAATTCAAGGGCCTCGTCGCGCAAGCCTTTCAGAAGGGTATTCTCCTCTGGGATCAACGCTCCCAGAGTGCGTACCTGATGAATCTCTTCGATGAACTTTCCGCTGCCGGGGCGGATCCGTTCTTGGAGACCCACCGGTTCATACCGCGGTCCAACGCTTGGACGGAAGATGCCGGGCAGCCGTGGCAGGTGATTGTTGCCAATCACCTGGCGTTGCTGGAGGAAGACGCAGCCATCAAGGCCGCATACTTTGCGGAGAGCAGCCACGGTCGAGACCCCATCACATTCAATGGGCTGCCAATGGGCATCAAAGATTATGGCGACGTGATTGTGCTGCGTGCCCAGCGGCGAGCGTTTCAACTTTGGAAGATCGAGACGCCATGGGCGAGCGTAGGGCAAGTTGTCGTCGTAAACGGGGGTGATTTAGCGAAAGAGTTGAATCTGATCCCCGCGCCCGCACAAGCGCCGGTGGCCTCTCCGGTGCCGCCGCTTGGGTATGGTGATCCTGCGCAAGGAGAAACCGCATACCGCGCTGCAGGCTGCGTGCTCTGTCATGGGCTGCAGGCGGAAGGCGGCATCGGCCCGGCACTGGTAGGCAGGCGTCTCGGCTTTGCCAGGTTTCTCAATGCCGTGCGCGAACCGTCAGATGTTATGCCGGCCTATCTTGACGAACAGATCACGGACCAAGAAGTCCGGCATATCCTCGCGTACGTGCAGTCTTTAGCCGCTGTGCCCTGATGGCTTAGCTTTCTCTCTGCGAGCGGCGCCGCATCACCGGTCCCGTGATGCGTGAAAGCAGGATTCCAACCTCGTACAGCAGGTACATAGGAATGGCAACCAGCGCTTGATTGAAGGGATCCGGTGTCGGGGTGATGACGGCGGCAACGATCGCGCAGATGACGATCACAAAGGGCCGCCAACGGGAAAGCTTCTGCGTGTCGACGAGACCGATCGCCGAAAGAAAATAGATGAATATGGGCGTTTGAAAGACTAGACCGAGCGCGAGCATCATGCGGGTGATGAAGTTGATGTAAAACTTGACTGATATGAGACTACCCACCTGATTGGAGACGAAAGCTTCTGCGCCAATGAGGAAGTTCAGCGCGAACCGCAGTACGATGTAGTAGCAAAAGGCCATTCCCACCAGGAACGCAAACGACGACGTAGGCACCAGCATATAGAGATAGCGCCGCTCGCGCCGCGTCAGGCCGGGCAGTACGTACGCGCCAATCTGGTAGACGAGCACGGGCATCGCTCCGGCGATGCCCGCCATGAGCGCTACCCGCATGTATGTGAATAGACCCTCAGTTGGGGAAAACTGGTAGAGTCGGATTTCATCCGGCGATGGCTGCCTGAGAAACGTCATGATTGGATCGATGAAAATGAAGCCAATTATGGTAAAGAAAAGCACGGAGAGCGCGGCAATAAGCAGGCGACGCCGCAACTCGGAGATGTGTTCTCCGAGGCTCATTTCCTTGTCGAGATCGGCTACGTCGTCCGGATGTGTGCCGTCCGGCAGCACCTCTTGCGACTCGTCCGCAACGTCTTGGTCTTCTGTTGCCATGCGTTATTAGGCTTTCCTAGTAAAAAGGGCTCACTGATTAAGCTACACTGCCCGCGCGGGGACTTCAAGTAAACGGCTTCACGGCGCGCACAGCATTGTCCCAAGAGTGCTCGACGCACAGGCTTTCAGTGCAAACTGCAGAATAAACTAGGCGCGCATTCGCGTCACCCGAGTAGTTGCGTTAAGTAGATTCATCGCCCTGGCGAACCCAGAGCGATGAATGCTAGGTTCTCTACGCTTCAGCACCAGGACTCGGACCGGCAAGAGTGCCGATGAGCCTCAAACCTCCCAGGTGTGTCTACGTTCTTTATCCAGCCTTTGCGATGGCTTCCGCGAGCCGCGGACCGTGCTCCACCACCTTGCGGAAGGCTGCCGCATTCTGCTCAAGCCACTCATCAGTGGGATCAACCGGCGTCGAGAGCCAGAAGCACGTGTCGTGGACATGCTCACTTACCGGCAACGAGCCCCGTTGCAGCGGTCGGCGAGTGTCAGCCGGCAGGTCGCCCCACGGGCCGCCCAACCCTTCAAAATCAAAGTCGTTGAAAAGTGGTTCCAAGTGCATTACGCCGTAGCCGAACGGCGTAATGGCCGGTGTCGTGCTGACGCCTTCAGCCACCAGAGCTTGTAGCACAGCGTTGACGGGCGCGCCGATTTCCGTAGGATCGATCACGCCGGCGTAGAGAAGCAGTCCGCCCCGTTCTGCTGATGGGTAGGTCTTCTGCGGATGGATGCCCGGAATCTGCCCCAGCAGAGCGTCGAGTTTGCTGAACCACGCCAGACGCTTCTCGTTTAGTTCGGGCAAACGCTCAAGCTGCGCCCGCGCCATGGCCATCGCCAGCGGGTTGGCGCGGTACTTGACGCCAAGGCCGATGTTGTGAAGCGACGTGAACTTCTCCGTCTGCCACATGCGCTCCGTGCGGCCGTAGTGTCCCAGGGCAAGCATGCGGTCATAGAGGTCGGGGCAATTCGTGGTAGCGACGCCGGCCTCGATGCCGGTGACCGCCTTGCTCCCTTGCAGGCTGAAGCAGCCGATGTCGCCAATCGAACCGACTTGCTGCCCGTCCCAGGTGCCGCCGTGGGCGTGGGAGGCATCCTCGATCAGCGTGATGTCCGTACCCTCCACGATTTCGCGGAAGGCGTCCATATCCGCTGGATTGCCGTAGACATGGGTAACGATAATGGCACACGTGTTCGGCGTAATCTTGCGGCGCGCGTCTTCAGGGTCCGCGCAAAACGTCTCCGGATCGATGTCGCAGAAGACCGGCGTGGCATTGCAGTGCAGGATCGGCGTAATGCTCGCGTGCCAGGTCACGGAGGGCACGATCACTTCCTTGCCCAAGCGAGCGCCGGAGGCAAAGACTGCCGCGTGAATGGTAGACGTGCCGTTGCAATGGGCCAAGGCGTAGCGCGTGCCGACGAAGTCCCGGAACTGTTCCTCGAATTTTTCGATTTCGTCGTAGGCGCTGCCGTAGTCGTCGAGCACGGCGTTCACGTATTGTTTTTCCAGCGGACTGACACGTTCCCACGTATCACTGCTCGACACGGTAACGGCCTTGGGTCCGCCTTCAAGCGCCAGTGCCTCTCTGCTGACTACCTGTGCCATTGCACGCTCCTTCTTGATGGGAAATTACCAAATCCTTCGGTGGTCAACTGTATGCTATGCAGGTTTCCACAAGTGTATCACGCTCAACCATGTAAGAACAGGAGGCAGCGGTTTCGCTGCCTCCTGTCTCAGTCGACTATCTCAGAGCATGCCCTTCACACAGGCAAACGCTCTTACATCTGCATCTTCCACTCTTCAGGCCGCTGGCTGAACAGCACGTTCATCTCTTCGGCAGAGGAGCGGAACGCCTCAGGCACGGTGACCTCACCGGAGATCGCCTTGCGCGTCCACTCAATGTCGATGCCCCAAGCCTCGGTGCCTTCGGGCACGATCATGGCATCGTGTCCGCCGGAAATCCAAACGTCCACCACGTCCGTTACGCGGGTGCCCTTGAAAGGCTCCAGCCATACCGGATGGGTGGCGTACTCGATGACGGGCGGCCAAGCAATGGAACCAAAGTGCGGGGTCTCCAGCATACTCTCGTCGGAGTGGAACCACATGAGGAAGTCCCATGCCAGGTCCTTGGCCTCGGAGAGACTTAGGATGGAGTAGGCATTGCCGAGCACGGTTACGCGCTGATCCAGACCCTTTGGCGGGGGCAGGAAGTCAAGCGCCTCACCCAAGTGCGGGCGAATACCGTTGTGGCGGTAGATACCGTTGTTCTCCATCGCCGCGAACTGGTTCTCGATATGGTAGGTACCCTTCGGGAACTCGACACCAATCTCACTGGCACCCGGCGCAATCACTTTGTGCTTAAGCGCCAGGTCGATGTTGAACTGAGCACCTTCCAAAGACAGCGGGTCGGTCCCATAGACCGCTTTGTCCTTGGTCTCGTTGAGAATCTGGCCGCCGAAATTATACATCCACGTGCCCATCATATAGAACACGTAGTTCTGGTAAATGACCAGCGCCCATCTGTTCTCATCCGCATTGGTAAGCTTGCGGGACATCTCGAGCAGGTCGTCGTAGCTCCAATCCGGCGGCGGCATGTCGACGCCGGCCTGGGTGAGCAGGTCCTTATTCACGTGGAAGACCTCACCACCCGACTGGAAGGGGACGCCATACAGGTTCGGGCCCCAGCTCCAGTTCACCAGCTCGCCGGCAAAGTAGTCCTCTTTGCTGCGCGGGCCCTTGGCGAAGTAGGGGGTCAGTTCCTCGATAACACCGGTGAGACCCCACTTGAGCGCCCAGTTGACCTGGTTGTAAGTGATGTCCACACCGGCTTCACCGGCTGCAAACTCGGTGTTGCGCTTGGCAAACACGCCGCCGTCAAATGTGCGGTCGGGCGTCGCCTCGATGGTGATGTTAAGAGACTCCTCAGCGGTCGCGAAGGTCTGGGAGAGCGCCTTCCACCGCGGATCTTCCTCGGCGTGGTAGTTGGAGATCTTGAGGACCGGCTTCTCCATCGTCTCGGTCTTTTCCTCGGCCTTGGGTGCCTCGGCCATATCCTCCTTGGGGGCACCCGTAGTAGCCGCTGTGCCGCACGCGGCAAGCAAGGCAACGCCGCCCATTGCGGCGCCTGTGCCGAGCAATGATCGTCTCGTCAAACTCATGGGGAACACTCCTTTCTGGTTCTCCCCCATACGGAACCTGCATTATGCATGACCACGCTCTATTTGCGATCACGTGCCCAGCCACGCTGCAGATCCCATTATTTACCCATAACAAAACCAACGCACTAATTGGCTAGGCTTGCAAGGATTATAAACGTTTCGTCAAGGCGGGTCAAGGATTCTCTCCGTCATCACTACAGGAGGCTGCGGTGCGCCACCTCGTGTAGTGGGTTGTCCTGAACTCTATCGGCCGCCGGGACTCCGAACCAACCGGCAGATTCTATGACGAAGGCTTGCCATCCAGATCAAAGGATCTGCTAGAAAGACAAAGAAGAGGGACTGTTTAGCTGCGCAACCAAAGTGTCTTCAAAGAGAGCGCTGCGCAGTGCTCAATCTTCACGCGCCCGCTTTAGGCAGACTACTCTTCCACCTCAATCGTGAAGAACTGCCACTTGGGCGTACAGCGGTCGCGGAGCGTGTCGTCATCCAGCACTAACTGATAGCAAGGCCAAATTTCCCAATTGCCTGCTGCATCGAGCGGTATAACCACCCCGGTCTCAAACTTCTGATACCGCACAACTTCCACCCCTTCATGAACCAACCCGTAATCTTTTTCTTCGCCTGTGGGATGATTCACGGCAACAAACGTGCGCTTTAGCTCGATCGGCGGCACACGGAGGTTCTGGACGGTAAACTCAATGTAGATTTCTTGGCCCACCTTAAAGGGAGACTTTTCGCTTCCAATGCCATGCCCCGCTGGGCCGTAGGCTTTCAGTCCCATCAGTCTGAAGGCATCGAAATTCGCGACTGAGGTGGTAGCCTCGTAAAAGACTTCCAGATCTCCAAAGTTATCCGGCCTGGCTGCCGCTTCGAGGAGCGGCAGGTCGGCCGCGTCAGCAGCCGATTGTAATTCTGCATCAGTTTTCGCCACCGCAGTAGCCGTGCTGGTCACTTTGATAGTTGCGCCTGCGGCCTCCGGTGACGCCGTGTCTGACGTACCGGATACCATATAGACCGCCGCGATTCCGAGCACTACAACGCCTACGCCCATGAAACCCATAGATACTGTCGGGCGGCGGCCCGCGCGCTTTCCAATGATGCCAGCGGCCAAGAGTAAGACGCCGACTATACCAAGAATAATTGTAAGCGGAGGCATACCAGTAACCTCGAATTCCTGATGTACAGCACGGCCCGTTCGCCCTAAGCCGCTACATACTTCAACTAGTCAATAGCGGAGAAATCGGAGGACCAACTCCTCCACAGCCTCAGCCAGTTGCAGAAGCGCAACTGCCTAATCCAGACGATTATAGTAACGGGTAGTCCGCAGAGTCAAGGGCTTTGGCAAAACACGGCAATTGCAGCGCGGCAGCGCATTAGGTACCGTATAGCAAACCGAATGATCTTGTATTTTAAATAGCGCCTCTTTGGCTGCGACTGCCGCTAAGCGCAGTTGCTCGGATGTTGCGAGAAAGGTTTAGTCGATGAATCTCCTCCACAAAGCTCCTGCGGGCCCAGGCCACCACGCGATTGTCGCAGACGGACACCCCTCGCTGGATCGCATACGCATCGCGGTCTTGCGGCTGTCTCCCGGCGAAAGCTACACGGGCGAAACGGGCCCTTGGGAGTCTGCCTTGGTGCTGCAAGCCGGTGAAGGGGTGATCGCCGTCGAATCTCACGGCATTGCCCACCACTGCCAGCGCTCGAATGTCTTTGCCGGCCCGTCCTCGACGGTCTTCGTTGCGCCTGAACAACAGTGGGAAGTGCGCGCGCAAGGCAATGCGCCGCTGGAACTGGTTGTCTGCAGTACCCCGGGCAAGCCGGGAACCGCGTCTCAGGTTATCACGGCAGACCAGCTCAAAATCCGCCACGTTGGTCAGGGTAACTGGTATCGTAAGATTTACGACATCATAGACGCGCCGTTTCCAGCGCACACGATGGTGCTCGGCGAGACTTATAACCCGCCGGGCTTCTGGAGCAGCGCGCCGCCGCACAAGCATGAGGTCGACGACCCACCCCGCGAGTCCGACCACGAGGAAGCCTATCTCTTCCGTCTCAATCCGGCGCGGGGTTTCGGCTTGCAACGCGTGTATACCGACGACCGTTCGCTCGACGAAGCCTACGCCGTTGAAGACGGCGACGTGGTGGCAATTCCACGCGGCTACCATCCCGTGGCGGCAGCGCCGGGGTATCAACTCTATTACCTCTGGATACTTGCCGGAAATCAGCGGGTATTGACACCGCGCGATGATCCTGACCACTCCTGGCTGAAGGATAGCGAGGCGGTGATAACGGCATTAGGCAATCTCTGAGTGACCGGCACGTATCACTTACTTTAGAGCATTATGTAAGCCACCTATACACTTTGGCGACGTGTTGGTTCAGTGACTTAAGCCTCAGGAGCAGAGGAGTGGCATAGTCTTGGCAGAAAGCTTCGACCTGATCGTGCTTGGCGGCGGCAGCGCCGGTTACGCTGCCGCGCGCACCGCGGCTGAGTTGGGGGCCAGCGTGGCGGTGGCGGAGCAAGGGCCGCTGGGCGGACTGTGCATTTTGCGCGGCTGCATGCCCAGCAAAGCTATATTGGCTTCGGCAAATCGCCTGTATGACGCGCAGCATGCAGCGGAACTGGGCATTCAGGTCGGCACGCTCACGCCCGACTTGCCCGCCATCATCGCCCGCAAACGGCGCTTGGTGAAGGAGTTTGCCGACTATCGCATCGAGCAACTCAATTCGCCGGATATTGCACTCTTTGAGGGCGCGGCGCAATTCCTCTCGGCCGAGGAAGTGCAAGTGGGTGACCGCGTCCTTACCGCGCCCAAGTTCGTCATTGCCACCGGCTCCGTGCCGTTCGTTCCCAAGGTGCCGGGTCTGGAAGAAGCGGGCTATCTGACCAGCGATGAGGCTTTGGAACTTGAAGAATTACCGGAATCTGTCTGTGTCCTTGGCGGCGGTCCCATCGGCTTGGAACTGGGACAGTTTTACTCCCGGATGGGCGCGAACGTTACCCTCTTGCAGCGGAGTAGCTCCGTGCTCAGCAGCGAGGATGAGGCCGTGGGTACGGCGCTGGCGGAGTACCTGCGGGAAGACGGCATGGACGTGCGCTGCGGTACGCGCCTCTCCGCCGTGGAGCAGCGCAACGGCAAGAAGGTGCTCCATCTCGTGCAGGACGACGTTGAAAACGTCATCGAGGTCGATCACATCCTGGTTGCCACGGGGCGTAGTCCGGCCGTGGAGGGCTTAGACCTGGCTGCGGCGGGTGTGGAGAGCACCTCCCGCGGCATTGCCACCGACACCGCCATGCACACGTCCAATCCCAACATCTTTGCCGTAGGCGACGTGACCGTATCGTTCGACATCGTCCACGTGGCGATCCAGCAGGGCGAGATCGCGGCCCACAATGCCCTCGCCAGCGGCCCGCCGCAATACATGGATTACCGCATCGTGCCCATCGTCATCTTCACCGAGCCGCAGTACGGGCGCGTGGGCATGACTGAGAAGGAAGCCCGCGCCAAAGGGTTGCCCATTGTCACGGCCTCCTATCCTTTCAACGACCACGGCAAGGCACTCTGCCTCGGCGAGACGCGCGGGTTCGTCAAGATGGTCGCGCACGCCCAAACAGGCGAAATCCTGGGCTACCAGGTTCTCGGACCGGAGGGAGGCGAATTAATCCACGAGTGCATCGTGGCGCTCCACTACCGCGCCACTGCCCAGGACTTCATGCGGATTCCTCATTACCACCCCACCCTGGCGGAAATCCTTACCTATCCCGCCGAGGAAATTGCGGAACAGGTCTCCGCGCGGAATGGTTCTTGACGTCAGAATTCCATTCGCGCTGAGCTTCGCTTGCCTGAGCTTGCCGCAGGTTCGAAGCGTGAACGGAATGCTGCTCTCACGGTTCGCTGCTGAGGCGGCTGCGCCGCGCTCCTGTTGAAGTGTGAAACGAATGGCCTTATAACCGTTCGTGCTGAGCTTGTCGAAGCATGAACGCGGAGCCCCTTTGCCGTTCACACTGAGCCTTGCCTGCCCTGAGCTTGCCGAAGGGTCGAAGTGCTCTGGCGCGATTGACTTCCCTTGCGAGGCCGCCTAGTCGCACCCGCCCCCCACTGCTAGAATAGAAAGCGCGGGGACGTGTCGGAACTGGAAGACGAGCATGACTTAGGATCATGTGCCGCAAGGCGTGCGGGTTCGAGTCCCGCCGTCCCCACCACTCGACCTACTGATGGGCCGGCGGAGTTCATACACATCGGCAAGCGGAGAATTCTGCATCGGAGTTACCGCTATTCCCTTGGAGTGAAGCCCGTGGTTGAAATGAGCCGCATGGGGTCAGTCATTGTGTGCTCGCGTGGCGGCGCTTGCTCGGTTGCTGCTGCTGGTCTCGCCGCAATTGGGTCCCAAAGTTGGATGGAACGCCGCGTTGTCGCTGCCCGGATCGTCTGGGTAAGCCACCTACTCGGCAGATCCGACTTATCTACCCCAAACCGCCAAGAATTGCGGGGCTGTTCGCCATGCTGAATCTCCCTCATGCCGATGTCGTTGGGAGCCTCATTAGACCGCCGGAGCTCCTCGCCGCGCGCGAGGACTTTGCGGCCGGGCGCATTGTGCCCGCGGCATTCAAGCGCGCCGAGGACACCGCCGTCGATAGCGCCGTGGCTGCCCAGGAGGAGGCCGGACTTGAGATCCTCACCGACGGCGAAATGCGCCGGCTCTCGTTCCAGAGTCAGATGCCCGAGGCGGTCGCGGGCTTTGGCGAGTTCGACATCGACGCGTTCCTCTGGGGCGATTGGCAGGGCGACGAGCAAGTAGGAGACGCGCGCACGGAACGTCCCGCGACACTGGGTGTCGTCGGTCGCCTCCAACGGAAGCGCCACCTGTCTGCCGAGGAGTTCACCTACCTGCGCGGCCGCACTTCCCGCATCGTAAAGGTGACGTTGCCGAGCCCCAGCCTCTTCGCCAACTTCTGGTCGCCGGCGACGTCCGCTGGGGCCTACCCCACGCTGGATGCGTTTCTGGCCGATGTCGCGCTGATTGTCCGTGAGGAGATTGCAGAACTGATCAGGCTGGGGGCGAATTACATCCAACTCGACGCCCCGCACTACCCACTCGTGCTGGATCCGCAGTGGGCGGCATTCTACGAGTCCCAGGGCTGGTCTGCGGAGGACTGGATTGCCCAGGGCGTCGAGCTGGACAACGCCGTGATGGACGGTTTCTCAGAAGTCGTTTTCGCCGTCCACCTCTGACGCGGGAACCAGGGCGGCCGTTGGCTGGTCCAAGGCAGTTACGACCGGATAGTTGAGCCGGTTCTCCAGCGCATAAACGCGCAGCGGCTGATGCTGGAATACGACGACCCCCGCTCCGGCTCATTCGAGCCTCTGCGCGGCGTGCCAGACGACAAGCTCGTGGCGCTGGGGCTGGTCACGACCAAGTCACCACGTGCGGAGAACGTATCCGAGCTTGAGTCGCGGGTCGCCGAGGCTGCCCGCCACTTCCCGCTCGAGCAACTCGCCATCAGTCCGCAGTGCGGGTTCGCCTCATCCATCGTCGGCAATCCAATCACCATCGAGCAGCAAAACGCGAAACTCCGCATCGTCGCCGAGACCGCCCGCAACATCTGGGGGTAAACCTTTCCGCCACTCTTGCCAGCGACTCACTGGATGTTTTTCCTTGGCGCCAAAGCACGGACACCGTCTCGGCAAAGTGCTTAGCCGAAAGCAAGCTAAAGCCTTCACCATGTGTAGATAGACGTTCGCGCCAGCCGCACGACGCGGTTCGATTTTCACAACTCTGTCGCAAGTTGTGGCGCAAGTTTGTCGCAAGTTCAGCCGGAACTATCCGCTAGCACGTACTCCAGCCGGTTCGTGCCTTGCCGACGCTGGAGCAACCCCTTTTCCACCAGGGCCCTCAAGTCGCGCTGGAGCGTCCGCCGTGACACCTCTGGAAAGAGCGCTTCGCCTTCGGCAATCGTAATCCTGCCGCGTTCCAGCACGTGTCCAAGCGCGCGTGCCTGCCGCTCCGTCAGACCGTGGCGTTGCGCCAGCGCATCCTGCTGGATCGCTGCCTCTCCCCGCTGCCTGACCTCCGCCAGTTGGGTCGCAAGGCCTTGCGTGAAGTACTCGAGCCAGCCGGTCAGGTCATGTTTGCCCGCCGCACGCCTTGCAGAGCGCCGTAGAACGCAGTTCGGTCCCGGTCGTAGTACTCGCTCAGCGTGAAGAGCCGCTTGAAGTCATAGCCCGCGCGGTAGAGGCAGAGCGTCGAGAGCAGCCGCGACGCGCGCCCGTTGCCGTCCAGGAAGGGATGGATGTGCACCAGTTGGAATTGCGCGATACCGCTGACGATGACGGGGTGCATGTCACTAGGGCGGTTCAACCACGCCCCCAGTTCGCCCATGAGCCGGGGCACGTCTGCGGTCGGCGGCGGCGTGTAGATCGTCGCGCCGGTGGTCGCATCGATGACGTAGTTCTGCACGCGGCGGTACTGCCCCGGCGCCGCAGATCCACCACGCACGCCGGCCACCAAGCGCCGATGGATTTCCAGGATGAGCCGCTCGGTAATCGGCCGCGTTTCACGCGGCGGCCCGCCGTCGCTGAAGTATGCGCTGACGAATGCGAACGCCTCACGGTAGTTAAGCACCTCGCGGGCGTCGTCGGCATCCGCTCCCGGCACGTCACGGCCCGCCAGCAGACCCGCTGCCTCCTCCAGCGTCAGCCGCGTGCCCTCGATATGCGTCGTGTGATGCGCTTCCCGCACAAACGCCTCTGAACGCATCGCGTCGAACCACGCATCCGTCAGCGTCGCCGCTTCCAGAAAGCCCCGCGCGCGCTCGATCTCAGTGAGCGCCGCGGTGATTGCGTTCGTGATGGTAAAACGGGGTGCAAAGGCCATTGGTAAACTCACCGGATTCCTAGGCAACTAACCCCAGTATACGAGGAGTCGCCCAGGGCCTTGAGCAGGCTTGGAACTGCATGGTTAGACCTAGTAGTAGCCATGCTACGTTCTCTGGCGTGCCACTGTTGGGATTGAAGAGTAGAACGTGCCGGAACGTGGGCTACGCTATGGCCTCAATGAGAACGCGCCCGCCGTTCTCGACGTCGATGTTCAGGTTGTGCCTGTCCAGCAACCGCATACCGACCAGGGGTGTGGTGTCGGCGGCATCAGCCTCTATGTATCTCGGCTGGCCGTCCCAGAGCACGGCGACGCCGTATTGAGGAAAGGTTACCTCGCTGCCATCGGCCAGGGTCGCCCGGCTGATGCCCCGGAGGTCCAATCCCAACTCCGTCGCCAACGCTGGAGTCACGGTCAAGAATCCAGTGAAACCGGTGTCTACCACTGCCTCGATTTCACTAGTCCGCCCCGACGGACCTCGCACAACAAGGGTAATCACCGGCTCGTAGGCGGCGTTCACCACGCCCTCTATCACTCGGCTCTCCGCAGGGGACGCCCCCCAAAGTGATGCAGCGCCCGGTATCCGACCCGGAGCAGCCAGACATCACTAGCATCCGGGTGTTGTATCCGCAGGCGGTCCGTCGCGGCAATCACGTTGTCGCCAATGGCCCAGCTTCCGGTGTCCACGTCTATGGCAACGACCTCTCCGTGGTGGTCGGCCTCGACTTGCTGCCGGATGTCCCGCTCGTATATCTCGTCGCCCAAGCGGGCGATCTCTTCGCCAGGGCGGGTTGGCGTGATGATCTTGGGGGACTGTGTAGGCGCCGGGGTGTCTGCGTCTCTCATCCGTCTCCCTTTTCGCAGCATGCTTCTATACATGGCATTCTACCATTCTGTGGAAGTTTGAAACATCGAAAAAGCTGTACGCACAGGGGCGGACAGGCCGAACGGCTTATGGTTTTGCTAGCGGCTCACGGGAGTGTATAGGCTGTCGAGCCACACCTCGAAGACAGTGCCATCTACCGTCCACTTAGGCCCACCAAGAACTGCCGAAACCAATCAGTCACCCGCTACCCTACGGAAGCTTGCCCTCGCCTACAGGTCTACCACCGTCTCGGTATCGCCAGCGTTGAGAGCGTTCATGTAGGCGAGGATGAGGTTTTGGGTGCGGTAGGTGTTGAAGGCGGCTTCGTCTTTCTCGCGGACGATCTTGAAGGTGCTGAGGATGTAGGCGGCGTCGGCGCGGGAGATGCCGTAGAGGTGGAAGTAGCAGGCGTCGAGGCGGGCGCGGAGGTGGCGGCGCTCTTCTTCATCCCAGATGAAGGGCGGGCCGTCGTAGCCGAGGTCGCGGGCGAACGGGGCCAGGTCGTGGGCGGTGTAGGTGAGTTTGAGGACGTGGTCGCGGACGAGGGCGCGGGCGGTGGTCTGGCCGAACCAGCGGTCGTAGGCGTCGGGCGCGATGACGGGGAGTTGCTCGACGATGTACCAGTTGACATTTGTGCCCTGAATCTTCTGCCTTGCAATGAAGTCAAGGCAGAGGGTATTCAGGTTAGCGACTAAGCACGACACCACTTCTGAACCAGATATCGAAGAGTCTTCTACTTGGCTATTGCCGTTCCCTACCAGGCTTGCATCGTAGACGAGAAGTCCGGTTGAGTTGCCGAATCCGGCCCATGGGACTATTGCCCCCGCGATTGTGCGTTCATTCGTTGGGTTCGAGATTAGCCGAAATCCAAATGTGTACCCGTTCTCAGGCGGCAAGACAGTTTCAATGCTCGACTTAGGGACCCAGTATTGGGTCAGCGGCAAGAACTTTGGATCCATGTGCTGGACTTCACTAACTTCCTCGCTCAAGTAAGGGACCTTCTCACTTTCTGGGTTGAGCCTTACAGAGTTCGCCCGGTGGTCGAAGTGCCAGATCATGCGGCCTTGGTAGAGGGGTAGGTAGAGCTCCTTGCCGCGTTGCCAGCGGTTGCCTTGGACGGGGTAGAAGCCCTCCTCGTCTAATTGCGCGGCGGTGCGGAAGAGATGGGAGTCGTTGGTCATGTGGAACATGGTGTGGTACTTGACTGGCCAGGTTTTCTGTTCGGTTCCGTCGGAGCGGTCGACGAGCACGGGATGGCCGGCGTAGACGGCGCGGGTAATGTCGGCGTCGCGGCGGGTGCGGAAGACGGGCGCGGTGCCGGTGTTGGGATTGACGCGGGCGAAATCGTCCGGCGTGAGCGGGAAGCAGCGGTCGGAGTCCGCGATGGTCTTGGTGGAGTGCAGGAAGAAGGCGCAGGCGGTCTCGGCGAACTGCCGCGCCGTGCCGCCGACGATGAGGGCGCAGAACTTGAAGCGCGAGTCCACGTCCGGGAAGAACGGCGGCAGGTCGGTACCGAGGCGGCGATTCTCGAAATCGTAAAGTCCCGCCACGCGCCCGCGTGTGGAGACTGACTGGAAGAATCTGGCCGCGGTCTTGTCGGCGTAGATGCCGGACGGGGTGAGCAGGCCGACGAGACCGTCGGTTTTCACCAGGCGCAGGGCGCGCTCGACGAAGAGGGAGTAGAGGTTGACGTCGCCGCTGCCCAGCAGGGGGTAGTGGCCGGAGGCGCGCACCAGTTTGCCCAGCCCGTCGGCGCGGGCTTTGGCGGCGTCGAAGTCTTCCGCTAAGGGATCGCCCTGGTCGCGCAATTCCTCGATGGCGTTGCGACGCGCGGCCGTGGTGGGAGCGCGGGCGAGGTCCGGGGCGCGAGTGGCGAACCACTCCACTTCCTGCAGCTTGATGCGGTCCCAGGGCGGGTTGCCGATGACGGCGTCGAAGCCGCCGGCCGGATGGGCGTCCTGCCACTGCGCCCACACGCCGGGGAAGGCGACTTCCCAGTGGAGGAAGTTTTCCCGGTCGGCGATGGCGCGGGCCTGGCGTCAGAGGTGGGCGAATTCTGACGCGGAGGCTTGCCTGCCTGCGTCGGCTGCCGATTCTCTTCCCTCGGCGGACGCAGGTTGCGCGCTCGTCCCGTGCGAACCTGCGCTACCGGAAGAGGCCGGGGCTTGCGGATCGTCACTCCGGTGAAAACCGGAGTCCATCGGACCGGAGGAAGATGGATTCCCGTTTTCACGGGAATGACGGAGTGTGTCGCTTTCGCGGGAATGACGGGCAGCATCGACCGCTTGGAGACCACCTTCTGGATTCCGGCTTTCGCCGGAACGACGGTCACTATCTGCGCGGGAATGACGGATGTTGTGGCCTGGATCGAGCGGCGCGCGCAGTAGTTCTATGCCCGCTTGAGCTGATGTAGACGCTGGCTCCCAGGTTGTGCGGGAACCAGGAGCATGCGGCCCGTGAGCCAGGAGCTTGAAGGCGTCATTGGGGTGTTGGTGCAGGGTCTCGAACAGGGGTGATTCGAAGAGCGCGCGTTCCTTCTTCTTCATGCCCCCGGTGAGCCAGCGGAGGCCGCAGAGCGCGTCGAGCAGGCGGCGCAGGTCGGCGGTGGTCTCTTCCACGCCCGCGAACAAGGCCGCGGACTCGCGCACCTCGGTTACGTCGGCATCGGAGAGCATCTCGATGCGCTGCATGCCCGCGGCGGCGGATTCGGCTCCGGCAATCGCCGACTGCGCGCCCAGGCCGCCCAAACGCATCAACTCGTCCACGCCCTCGGTCACGCGCAGGCCGAGCAGCGAATCGCCGCAGCGCAGGTGGTGGTCGAGGAACGAGAGCGGCGCGCCGACGGTGAAGCTGTGCAGCCAGAGCGCGACCTTGGCCAATTCCACGGCCAGAGGGTTCTTGTCCACGCCGTAGATGCAGCGTTTGAGCACCATGCGCCGGATGATGGCCTGGTCGGTGAGCTGGCTCTCGTCAATCGTCCAGCGAGACTCACGCGCCCGGCCGGATATCTCCGCCCGCATGCGGTCAATGCGGTCCACTAAGGGCGAGACGTAGGCGTTGCCGCCGTCATTGTCGAGCCACTCCGGCACGCCGGGCACGTATTCGACCAAGTCGGCGATGTAGTCGGAGAGGTAGTCTACGGCGGTGACGAGAAAGTGCCCGCTGCCCATGGCCGGATCGAGAATTTTTAAATCAAGCGCGGCTTCCGCCGGATCGAGGGCTTGTAGCTCCTTGAGGCGGTCCGCTTTGGGGCGGCGGTCGCTCCTGAGTTGCGCCGCTTTGGCTTCAAACGCTTGCAGGCGCTCTTCCACCAAAGGCGCCAACGTCTTTTCGACAATGAGATCGACGAGTTCCTGGGGCGTGTAGAAGCTGCCGCTGTCCTTGCGGGCGTAGGGGTTGGGCCGCAGCGTAAGCGCGCCGTCAGCGCCTGGCACCGGCGCTTGCTCCAGCAGCCGCTCGTAGATGGAACCAAGCTGCTGCACGGACATGTCGCGGTAGTTGACGAACGGACGGGCAGCATCGGCTTTGGGCGCGGTGCGCGTGTGGCTCAATTCATAGATGATGGGCGCGACGACGGCATCCGACAATTGGACGCGCTGCAGCAGCGGCGCGGACTCCGGCGCGAAAAGACCGCCGTTGTAGGGCGGCAGGCCGATTGAAGGATCGCCGTTATCGATCTGAGCAAAGAGATCGGTCAGGTGACGATAGTACTTGGCCACCGAGCTAGAAAAGGCGTCTCCTCTCTGCATCCGATTGGAAATCTCATCCCGCACCGGAATGCGCAGGCCGTAATTGTCGTAGCGGTCGTCGTTCACCGGCAGGAGGTTGCGGTCCTCGGCATAAAGAATGAAGAGCAGCCGGTAGAGGAAGATGAGGGCCGCATGTCGTGCGTCGGCAAGGGCGGCGGCATTTGCAGCCGTCCCATCGCCTTGTGTCGCTAAGGCAGCGACCAGATTGGGAAACACGTCAGTGAAGACTACTTCTGATAAATCGTCCGCCACCCGCTGCTCATAGCGCCGCCCCTCGGCGATGGCGTCTTCGAGAAAGGTGGTCGTGGCGCCCGCCAGCGGCGTGAAAGCATCGCGCCGGAAGAGCAGGTAGAAGGCGCGGAGAGCGGCGTCATTGTCCTGCCGCAACAGGGCGTGAAGGTCGGCTTCATAGAAACCGCTGGCGCGGGGACGGGCGCGGGAGTCGTAGAGCCGCCAGACGGCGCCGTTGGTCAGAATGCCCCAGCGGATGCGCCCATCGGAGGCCGTCTCCGCCGTTGACAGGTACCGGAGGATCTGGCCGTGGGGCGTGCCGCGCTGCGCTCTGTCGTGTTGGTCGCGGTTGTCGAGGGGCAGGCCATAGCGTTTGCTCTCTTGTATGGCGAGCGCATCCTGATAGCGGTCCGCGGAGTTCTGGCGCGCGTTTGCCCGGGCCTTGGCCGCCGCATCAGCGAAAAGCAGATGATCGGGAATGTCCTCGTTGCGGCCCGAGCCTTGCTGCGGCAGGTAGTCATGCCAATCTAAGAGATCGAATACGGGACGAATGATGTCTTGCTCGACAGTGGCCTCGTTGGGAGAAGTAGCGTGGTGTACGCTGCCGAGAATCACGCTCAGCGATTGCCTGAACTCGGCAAAGTTCTGTGGATTACGCATGGACTCCCGCCACGCCTCGGTTGCCTGTATGCCCTCAGTGAGGAAGTACTGCGTGAAGAGTTGGCCGGTCATAGCGCTGCTTTCAAACTCCCGTCACGCATGGCGGGCACAAGGCGGGAGAGGCGGGATCAGATTTGGGATCAAGGATCGGTTCAATCATTTGCTAAAGGCAATTGACCGTATGCCTGCATTACTGCTTTTGCGGTCGTGTTTTGTAGATCCAGAATAGATTGCCGAGGGCGATGGCCGCGGCGAGGGCCCAGAACGCGGTGCCGAGGTTGGGATCTCGGGTGAGGCCAATGCCCAGGCCCAGGTAGAAGACGATGAATGCCACCAAGAAGAGCACGACGTGGGCGATGATCTTGAGCGTTTTCCGCATGTGGTGTCTCACTCATCGTCTTTATGGGAAGAAGCAAAACGAACGCACTTGGCTGCCAGCAACACCTGGATGGTAACAGAGGGAGGGAACGAGAGTGCGCGCTAGTGATTCTCCCGCCGCGCCTAGGACGCCAGAGGTCACGCCGTTTCGGCCTGCGCTGGCGTGAGCAGGCGCATGCGCACGTCCACCTCCAAGATGCTCCCCACGAAGCCGTGCAGCACGCCTTTGGAAGGCGGCACGTCCTGGTAGTCGCGTCCGACGGCGATGGTGACGTGGTGGTCTCCGGCGAGGGTCTGGTTAGTGGGATCGAAGCCGACCCAGCCGAGGCCGGGCAGTCGGCATTCGACCCACGCGTGGGTAGCGGTCTGCGGCGTCTGCGACGAAGTCTGCGTTTGCAACGAAGTTTGTGTCTGCGACGAGGTCCGCGCCTGCGAGGACATTTGTGTCTGTTCGCGGCTCTCGCCCGTCACGTGGACGTAACCGGAGACGTAACGGGCCGGCACCCCCCAGGAGCGCGCAATGGCAATCATGACGTGAGCGTAGTCCTGGCAGACGCCCCGGCCGGACTCCAGGATGTGGTCGATAGGCGAAGCCGCCGACGTACTGCCGGGCATGTAAGCGAAGACACTGTGCAGCTTCTCCGACAGCATGCCCACGGCCTGCAAGGGATCGTCGGCAGGCTTGATGCTCTCGCGCGCAATGAAGGCAGTGAGGGCGGGTGACGACCGGGCCAGCGGGCTATCGTGGGTAAAGTCCCAGAGCGCGAAAGAATCCCGCCACGCATTGATCGTGTCCCACGCGCCGGCTGCCAAGGAGGTCGGTAGCTGGGCAGCGGGCCCGGTGTCGATCGTGGTGTGGGCGGTGATCTTGAGGGATTCGTGCCACTGGTGCACGCTGAAAACGTTCTTGATGTTGCCGTAGGGGTCCATTCCCGAGCTGTAGAGAGTGAAGGGGTCTGTGGTCAGAGCGAAATGCAAGAGGTGCTGTTTCACACTGTTGCGCGGTCGCAGGCAGAGGGACATAATCGAGTGCCGCGCCGGTGAGGTGTAGCGATAGTGGGAGACGTGCTCGATCGCGAAGCGGTTTGAACCAGCAGTGCGGCTTTTAGATTCTGCGAACCCTGGTTCGACGCTGTGCTCGGAATGACGGGAGAACCTCGATCCGGCCATAACGTCACGAGACGGGGGATGCGTCGACCTGATAATCGAAATACGTCGCGGTGATGAGGGTGTGAAGGTCTCGACAGAACGCGCTCAAATCCTCTAGCGCCTGCTCCCGGTCTTCCAAGTCGGGCCAATCGTAACGGATCAGTGACCCCAGGCGGCCGGCGAGCCGTCGCGTCGCGCCGCTGGATTCAGCGTTCGGTCCTGGGCCGATAGCGTCAAGCTGCGCACCCACGACGTCGAGTGATTGGCACAAAGAATCGGGCAGGAGTGGATCTGTAGCCAGGAGGTCCAGGACTTGGTTCGGCTGCACGTCCACGCTATAGCTGCGGTTATAGACTTCCAAAGCATGGTAGGCGCGCAAGAGGCTGGTCCAGTCCGCTTCGGATGACTCTTCGAAGTGGACTTCCGTAGCGAGGTGTGCCTGAAAGAGGGAGACCGCGAGTTGGGCACGTTCGACGAAGCGCCCCAACTGCAAGAAGTGCCACCCAGCGTCGCGGTACATCGTGGCCGCCGCGACACCTATGAGCGTGTTTATTTCATTGGTGGTCTGAGCGTAGAAGCTCTCCGGAGATGTGGACCAAATGTCTTGAATGTCTCGCTCTTGCAAGCGCAAGTAGAACAGGTTCAATTGCGACCACATCTCCGCGCTTACGCAGTTGCGCGTCTGGCGGGCGTTCTCCCGCGCCATCGCGAAGCAACTCCAGACGGAACCGGGGTTCGAGCGCTCGAAGGTGAGGTCGTCGGCAAGGGTGTACGAGTCAGCCAGCGTGAAGTCTTCTTCAAAAGAGCCGTCATCACCACCCGTAAGTCCGAGGCTGCCGCCGGGCGGGAGGCGGTTGACACTTATGTAGATTCGACTCCAGCCAAAGTAGATTTCCTGGACAGGACGGTCCACCAAAGCCGCCGTCTGCAGTTGCAGCAGGCGGCAGAGGTGTTGCGCTCTTTCGAGATACCGCCCCATCCAATAGAGGCCTTGTGCGCTTCGTGAGAGCATGCGATGCGGTTCCTCTGCCCGCAACCTCTAGTCCTCGTCTTGCTCTTCAGGCATCAAGACGAATTCGGGATAGGCCTCCAGACCCAGCTCCGCGGTGTCTTGCCCCAGACGCTCTACCTGGGCAGAAACCCGCAGACTGAGGGCGATCTCTAGAATCTTCCAGAGAATCAAGGAGACGAAGAATACAAAGGCGCCGATGGCAAGAATGCCAATGAGTTGCGTCACAATGTCGCCGCCGGCAGCGATGGCGACTGCCAGAGTGCCCCAAACGCCGGCAAACAAGTGGGCGGGGATTGCGCCGACTACGTCATCAAGTTTGACTTTCTCGAGCAGCTTGAGGCCAAGTGTGCAGATTATGCCGCCAATAGCGCCAATGATAACCGCCCAGAAGTGCTGGGTAATGTCAGGCCCGGCCGTAATGGAAACCAGCCCCGCAATGGCGCCGTTCAAGCCGGCGAAAAGATCGGTCCGTCCCAAGAGGGGTCGCGAGACGATGAGGGCCGCGATGACGCCGCCCGCTGCCGCGAGATTGGTGTTCACCAGCACGTGGCCAATCGAGATTGCATCAGCGGCGCTACCTAGAGCCAATTGCGAGCCGCCGTTGAACCCGAACCAACCGAGCCACAGGATGAACACACCCAGCGTGACGAGGAGCACGTTGGACGGTGGCGTGGGCCTAATGGTACCGTCCTTGCGGTATTTGCCAAGTCGGGGGCCAACGATGATGACACCGGCCAGCGCCGCCCAACCGCCGGTGCTGTGCACGATGGTCGAACCGGCGAAGTCCTGGAAACCCATGTCAGCCAGCCAGCCGCCGCCCCATGTCCAAGCGCCGACTATGGGATAGATCAAGGCAGTCAGAATGAGAATGAACAGGAAGAACGACCACATGCGGACACGCTCGGCCAAGGCGCCGGAAATGATGGAAGCGGTGGTCGCGACGAATACCATCTGGAAGAACCAGTCCGACATGACCGAGTAGCCGCTCTCGATCACGGCCGCCGCCGCGCTTTCGTCGCCATCGAGGAGTGCAAGCTCATCGGCGGAAGGGCCGTAGAGAAGATTGAACGAACCGATCAATCCTCCGAACCGATCCATACTCACATCGACGTACATGAGGTTATAACCGATGAAGAAGTACGCAAGACCGGCGATAGAGTAGAGACCAATGTTCTTCAAGCAAATCATGGAGGCGTTCTTGGTGCGGACCGCGCCGGCCTCGAGCATCGTGAAGCCCGCGGCCATCCACATCACCAATACACCCCAAAGGAGGAATGCAAACGTATTGAGGACAAACGTGGTCTCGCCGTCAGTCGCCGCGTGGACGACCGCCGGCCGGACCAAGAAATAGAGAAACGTCAGCAGAATTACCGCCGCAATGACGGCGATACGGCGATGACGCGCAAGAACGTCCGTGAATACCATGTACCCTCTCTCCTGAATGCTACGATCCTCAGTCTTCAACTACCCAGAAGTCTTTCCCGCCTCCTCCTTGACTAGAATTGACGACCAAGCTGCCCCGTCGCAAGGCAACGCGGCAGAACGCCCCGGGCACTATGCGAGTCTCGCGGCCGTGCAGCACAAACGGGCGCAGATCCACGTGACGGGGCTCGAAGCGACCGTCAATGAAGCAGGGCGCGCGCGAGAGCGCAAGTACTGGCTGTGAAATGAATCCGGCCGGGTCCGCACGCAACTGTTCCGCGTATTCCTCCCGCTCCTGAGGTGATGCGTGAGGGCCAACCAGCATGCCGTAACCACCGGATTCACCGACCCGTTTTACCACCATATCCTGTAAGTTGTCAAGGGTATATTCCAGGTCCTCACGTCGTCTGCAGAGATAGGTCTCGACATTCGCAAGTATCGGCTCTTCACCGAGGTAGTAGCGGATCATGTCGGGCACATAGGCATACATGCTCTTGTCGTCCGCAACGCCGGTGCCCGGCGCGTTCACAAGTGCCACATTGCCCAGCTTATAGGCATGGAGCAAACCCGGCACGCCAAGCAGAGAATCCGGGCGGAAAACCAGCGGATCCAAGAAATCGTCGTCCACCCGCCGGTACACGACGTCAACGCGTCGCAGCCCGGTGGTGGTGCGCATATAGACAAAGCCGTTATTGACGAGTAAGTCACGGCCTTCCACGAGTTCGGCGCCGATTTCACGGGCCAGGAAGATGTGCTCATAGAAGGCGGAGTTGTATACGCCAGGTGTCAGCAAGACGATGGTGGGGTCGGATTGTCCACCCGGTGCCAGTTCCCGCAACGTAGTCTGGAGCACCTGACCGTAGTGCTCGATTTCGCGCACGCGGGACCTTCGATATAGACGGCGATAGCTCTTCTTTACCGCCTCACGGTTCGCGAGCATATAAGAGACGCCGGAGGGAACACGCAAGTTATCCTCAAGCACACGGAAACCGTCATTGGTGCGCACGATGTCGGTGCCGCAAATCGCAACCCAGGTGCCATGAGGCGCGGAAAACCCGCGCATCTCGACCCGGTACTGCGGGCACCCGCGCACCATGTCCACGGGGATGACGCCATCGTGGACGATCCTCGGCTCGCCGTAAGGGTCATTGGAGCCGGCTCTTCCGTACACATCTTCCAGGAAGCTATTCAGCGCACTGATACGCTGTGTAAGGCCGGCTTCGATTTGCTGCCACTCAGTGTTGGAAAGGACCCGCGGCAGAGAATCTATGGGAATTATGCGCTCTTCAGCTTCCTCATCGCCGTAAACCGTAAAGGTAATGCCTTCGTTGGAAAATGATCGGGTAACCCGGTCTTGGATGTTCGCTAGTTCCTCGGAAGATAGTTGACAAAGAAGCTCGTAAAGATCTTGGCTGTGTCCCCGCGGCGTACCGTCTGGGAGAAACATCTCGTCGTAGACATCATCGTCTAGCTGGTATTCGTCAAAATTCACGGCAAGTCTCGCATACGGCAAATCTTTGGATTTCCGCCAGGGTACAGAAAGCACTGTGGTATCGACTCAGGCGCTGAAGTGGGAAGCGCCGCAGTCGAGCGGAATAACGATACACGTCCCGCCAGAACAGTATCAAAACACGCAGGCAATTTCAAGCCACGCTCCAAGTCCAGTTATGTAACGCTGCTTCCGGATGCCTGGCGTGCTTCGAAACGCCAAAGACGCATTCCTTACGACTGCTGCGGGTTGCCCTCGATGACTCCGCAACGCCCAGAGGGGAAGATTATGAACCCGGCAAGCAAGAGCGCAGCCTACAGCCTACTCCATTGTTCTACGGCCGGGACTCTTTGTCGTTACTGTGCCTGAACCGCCGCTTCGTCAGCGTCTTCTTCGATGGCTACCGGCTCAAGGGGGAATTCAATGGTCATCTCGGTAAACTGACCGGGCTCGGACTTTACTCGTATTGTCCCGCCACGGTGGCGCACGATGTCGCTGGACATTGCCAAGCCGAGACCGGTGCCCTTGTCTGGAGGCTTCGTGGTGAAGAATGGGTTGAAGACCCTCTCAATTACGTCAGGCGGTATGCCCGCGCCATTGTCTCTGATGCGAATTACCGCGGTCTCGTCGCCCCGCTTTGTGGAAAGCCACACGGTGGGACTATAGTCCGTGCTGCCATCTGCCTGTTCGATAGTGCGCCGCCGCTCATCAGTCGCGTCGCACGCATTGCTTACCATATTCAAGAAGACACGCCCCATGTCTTGCGGGATGACCTCGACCTCTCCCATCTCGGGATCTAAGTCCTGCTTCAAATCCAATTGAAACTCCGTATCGGCAGCGCGCTTGCTATGGTAAGCGAGCCGGGCATGTTCATCGAGGAGGTTGTTTAGGTTGGTCGGTTCCAGGCCTCCCGCGCCGCGGCCCATGGAAAGCATGTCATGCACGATGCGGTTGGCGCGTTCGCCGTGTGTGTGGATCCGCTTGAGGTTGCCCGTGAGATCTTCAGATATCTCTTCTATGAGGTCTCGGTCGTCGGGGGTCAACTCTCCGCCATTTTCGCTAAGTACCTCATTCAGTTCTTCAAGAAGATCTGCGGAAGCTTCGGAAAAATTCTTGACGAAGTTAAGAGGGTTCTTGATTTCATGAGCCACGCCCGCCGTGAGTTCACCAAGCGCCGCGAGTTTCTCACGCATGACGATTTGATCCTGCGCTTTGCGTAGGTCGGCCAGCACGCTCTCCAGCTCATCATTCTTACCCTGAAGTTCGTTTGCGAGCTTTTCTACCAGGTTGAGGCGCTGCACCTCCAAGGCGTGGCGGCGGAACACTTCGAGCGCAGCGGCCATCTCAGCGACCTCGTCGCGCCCGCCAATCTCAACCTGGGTCTCCAAATCGCCCCCGGCCATGCTGCGCATCCATCCCGAAAGCATCTCGATGCGGCTTACGACGACCCGGCCGACGAACAACCACACGATGATTAGTGCGCCAACGATACTGATAAGGCCGATCGCCAGCAGCAGAAGGCGACCGGTGAATATCGCTTGGGTAGAAGCCTGGGTTGCCGCTTGGACACTATCTGACGATGCGCTGACGAGGCCTTCCACCTCGCTCAAGAGCTCGTTAGCCAGGTCGCTATTGCTTTCCAGCAAATCATTTTGGTGTTCTATTAGTCGTAATTGACGCGCGCGTAAGTCTAGCACGCTTTCCAAAGCGAACAACTCGCTAAAAACCGGAGAAAGCTCCGCATGGAACGGGGTATCCGCGAGTGCAAAGAGGCTCCGCTCGATGCGGCTTTGCGCCGATTCAAAGCGCTCTTTCAGAGGTTCAACGAGAGAAGCGTCCGAAACTACATATGAGTTGGCGAGAAGCTCGGTGGCAATATTCGCATTTGTCTGGAGAAGCCCCAAGTGGTAATAACGGTAAAACTCTTCTTCCGAGAAATGCTCCTCGCGGGGGGCAGGCCCCTCCCCCAAGAGTCTATGACCGGTAATTGTATAGAAGATCTGCTCATCAATTAGCGGAGTCAGGATTTCACCCAACTTAGTACGAACCGCAGTCAAATCAACTCGTAATTGATCGCTTTCCTTGTTCAAGTCGAATGACTCCGACATGCCGTCTTTGACCGCGCTAATGTTGGAGATCAAAGCGTCAGCGTGGTCACGAATGCGTGCAAAACGCTCGTCCCCCGCGTCGGCCTGCTCAAGAACGGCAAGTTGCTGTTCTAGGGCAGCATGCGACTCGTCGATGCTCGCGGCCACACCGGCAAAGTCCTCGGCAGAGACTGCGCTCGTAAGACGTGGGGCGGCAGCCACGAGGGAGTTGCTGTGCTGTGCGACCCTAAAGGCGGCCACCATTTCAGGGACCCGGCCTTCATTGACACGCCGCTGGACGTCCCCGACTTGATTGAATGAGAACCAACCCACAAGACTGGCGGCAATAACGAGCGCCACAGCACCGCCAATGCCCAGATAGAGTTGGGTGGAAATGCGATACCTGGTCTCCAGCAGACCTTTGATCCGGTCGATCACGGCTGTACGTCTCGCAGCGTGCTCACAGACTGATAGTTGCCGTTGGAGTCAATCATGGTGAGGAAAACCTCGTCAGAACCTTGGTTATCGTTCATTCCCTCATAGTTGAGCTTAAAGCCGCCGAGGTCAATCAAACCAAGGTTTCGTACGCTTTCCAGAAAACACTGTCGGGTAGGATCAGGGACGCAGTGTTCGAGCGCCGCGATAGCCAGGCGGCCGGCGAGGTAGCCTTCGAGTGAGACAAAGCCGGGATCGTGCCAGGAAGACAAGTCACGCGTAGCGTTAAAGTAGTCTTTGACGACAGGGATGGTACGATCCGTTGGAAAGGGCACCACCTGTGTCACGAATACGCCTTCACCGTCAGGCCCAAGCTCCTCCGCCAAGGCATTGCTGCCGACGAATGAAACCGTCATGAAAATTGCTTCCATGTCAATTTGCCGCGCCCATTTGATGAGAGCAGCTACTGGTTGGTAAGCGCCGATCATGATTACGGCTTCGGGATTCCCTCTACGGAGATCCAATAGGGCCGCCTTCACTGCCGTTGTGTTGCGCGTGTATACGCCAATGGACACCATCTGCATACTGCGCTTCTCAAGTGCCCGCCGCACGCCGTTGTAGCCGGCCCGACCATAAGAGTCATCCTGATAGAGGACACCAATGCGCGTGACGCCCAGGTCCGTGGTCAAGCGTTTGACCATCTCTTCGGTCTCTTGATAGTAAGAGGCGCGCAAGTTTATGACATTGACCAAATCGGGATTGCGCAGGATTTCGGCGCCGGTGAAGGGGGCAATATACGGGACGCCTGCTTGAAAAGCTACCGGAACCGCGGAACGGGACGTTGGCGTGCCAACAGCGCCAATGAGGGCGAACACGCCAAGTTCTTCAATGAGCTTTCTGGTGTTGGCAATGGCAAGCTCTGGCTCGTAGCGATCATCCGCTATAAGGAGAACAAGCTCCCGCCCGTGGACTCCGCCCTTTTGGTTTACTTCATGGAATGCGGCTCTGATGCCGAACTCCATGTTCTTGCCGAGCTCTTCAGCGGGACCGGTGAATGCCGCAGACTGGCCGAAAAGAATCTGGTCATCGGTAACACCGGGAGCGGCTAATTGCGTGTCTCCCGCGACGGTCTCAGGTGTTGGCGTTGCTTCCGCGACGACAGAGTCACCGACTTGGCCGGAGGTGGAACAGCCAACAAGCAAACCCGTTACGAGGCTTCCGGCGGCCATCGTGAGGCCGCGGCGGGTGAGCGCGGCCGCCGAAAGGCTGGAGACCTTTTTCATTTTGCTAAACTCGTAACCAAAGTCAGATGGTTCTTACCCTCTTCCCGCCGATACCGCACGTCATCCATCATCTTGCGCACGAAATGGATGCCAAGACCGCCAATATTCCTATCTTCGAGTTCCGCGTTCACATCGGGTATTGGCGCGTCATGCAGCGGATCAAAGGGCCGACCGTCATCTACGATCTCAATAGTGAGGGAGTCTTCTTCGGTGGTTAGGGTAATGTCAATCTCATGCAGACCGTCGTCGTGACCGTAGTTCATGACGTTGATCACAATTTCCTCAAGGGCCAGATTCACCTTGAATGCAAGGTCTAACGGCCAGTCGGCCTCCAGAGCAAAATCCTCTATTGCGGCAGTAACCCGGTCCAGTTCATCGTGTCGGGTCTCGACTTTTAGGCGCAACTCTGTACTCAACGTTACGACTCGCTACGACTCAATGCTAGGCAGGTAATGTCGTCGGACTGTGGGGTTTCGCCCGCAAACTCCCGTACGGCAGCAAAGACCGCCTCGTTCGCTGCTTGTGGGTCTTGGGGAGAAACGGTTGCGAATACTTGCTGGAGACGCTCCTCTCCAAACTCTTCACCTTCGGTGTTCATCGCCTCCGTCACACCATCGGTATAGAGGAACACGGTATCGCCGGGCGCCAGCTTTATAGACTGCTCCTGGTAAGAAAGGCCGGGCATTACGCCCAGCGCAATCCCTTTGGTCAATGGAAGAAAGGTAGAACTACCGTCGGCATGGACGATGAGCGGACTGTTGTGCCCGCCATTTGCGAAGGCAAGCTCTCCGTTCGACGGATTGTACACGGCGTAGAAGACGGTGACGAACATGCCGGCGTCGTTGTCCTCTTCCAGCAATTCATTGACTTCGCCAAGTACTTTACCGGGGTCGCCAATGCCAATAGCGGAACCCTTGAGGAGCGTGCGAGTGGACATCATGAAGAGTGCTGCCGGCACACCTTTATCCGAAACGTCTGCGATAGCCAGGCCGACGAAACCGCCTTCCATGTGCACGACGTCGAAGAAGTCCCCGCCGACATTGCGCGCGGGATCCATGCTGCCGTAGATCCGGTAGTTATCGCCTTGGGCAAACTCGGTGGGGAGAATCGATTGCTGGATCTGACTGGCCACGTTGAGTTCGTTCTGCAGTGCGACCAGCTTGTCGCGCGAGGAGAGGGCCTCGCGCCACTCAGTCATGTGGCTCAGCGTCCTGTCTATGGTGATCTTCAGATCCGCAAAGTCCAGCGGCTTCGTGACAAAGTCGAATGCGCCGCGATTCATCGCCGTGCGGATATTCTTCATATCGCCATACGCCGAAACGATCACAGCGCGGATGTTGGGGTCGACTTTGGGTATCTGTTCGAGCAGCGTCAGGCCGTCCATGCGAGGCATATTGATATCGGAGAGAACCATATCAATATCGTCTTGCTCGTTCAAACGCTCCAGCGCTTCTATCCCGTTCTGGGCAAAAACGAAGGTATAGCGCCCCGCTCGAATGTGCCGGCGCATACGTTGCAGCATGAGCGGCTCGAGATCCGGTTCGTCGTCGACTACGAGGATCTTATAGGGTGGTTCCATTATTCCCTTTCCTCAAGAACTACAATGCCACGCCCATGTGATGTTTCCCATGAGCCAGCACGAGTTCTCGACGCCGCGAAACAATGGGCGGTCTAATTCTTGAGTGCGTCTACTGCCTCATCCCGAGAGTCGTGGACGGCAATGATCTGATCGAAACCGCTGATCTCGAAGATTTCGCGGATTGATTCAGAAAGCGAGCACACTGCGAATTTGGCGTCCTGCTTTTGCAGGGACTTTGCCGTTAGGAGGATTACACGTAAGCCAGCACTACTTATGTAAGATACTTCCTCTAGATCCAACACTACGGCCCGCTCACTCGAGTCTATTGCGGCGTCCAATGCGTCCTGGAATTCCCGGGCATTTGCGCCATCGATGCGACCCTCGGACTTTGCGATTAAGGTGTTATCTTGCCGCTCGGTTGTAACTCCCATTCGGATAATCTCCTTCAAGTGTTGCGACTTGGCACTTAGCTGACGACAATGCCTAGCAAAACGACCTGCGGTTCTCGGAGCCGGCGTGTTGCTTTCACTTCATTGGCATCCTCACTCTAGAAGATGGCACCGCTTGTGATGCAAGACGCCGCCACTCAACACTGCTCAAACACAGAATATACCATACCACCTTTATCCAAGATGGTTCGCACAATTACCAAGTGCTATGCGGCGCAGTTGCGTTAGTGCCGATATCGCGTCTTAGCAACAAATCCCTGGTTGATCAAGCAAGTTCGGAAGCATCACCACAACTCTCGCATTGTCTACTTGCTCACTCCGCCATTGAGCGTTTCCTTAGTGAACTGCGCTGGCAATAAGTCAATGTAGGATGCGATATTAACCTAGCAACTGACGGTTGCTCTGTCAAGGAACGCCAAAGCGAAGAGATAGGCCCGAGTAAGCAAGGCGTTACCCTTGCCTTGCGATTATTCTGATGTCAGCCAGCGCTTGAGGTTCAGCCTAGGTTCGCCAGCACGGATGCAGTCACCTTAAGCAGCGATGCGCATTTCCCGCGCATGACCTCCATACGGTGGTCCGGCTCTACCGCTGACTGGCGTTATTGAAGCTTAGCTACCACTCGCTATTCTTTTGGGTGGGTCTTTATAACAGAGTAGTAGGGACTGGATTAGTGGCGCGAGGATCTGAGCGCAGGTTTGAGAGCAATGCGACCTACTGCAATGCCGACTTTCAAGGCTCAGGCACGCACAAGCTAAGCGCCAAGAGAACCGAAAGCGCCTTGAGCTTTCAGTATTCGGCGGTGATGCTCGGCGGGGTAGGTAAGTAGGGTTGGCTCTGGAGACGAAAGAGAGTCTCCAGAGGGCCTGGCGGCGCATCCGAGAGCGATCATTCTGGCCGGAGGCGCACTCCTACCGCCTGGTCCCATCATCCAGCTCGCTTGCCTTGCGATCCCACGTTTGCATTGTCCGAGTATGCGGACATCTGCCAGAGAAGCAACTCCAGCCTACAATGAGGACTGCCCCCAGCGCTGCTCCATTCCCTAGATAGCTTAGCTCTGCCCTTGCTGTAGACACTTTCCCCCATGTGCTACCCGAGATCAGCGGGGAGACCGTTGGCATTCAAACAGATACCTACCAGTCTTTTCGTTGCGCAGTGGGTGATCCAGGACATCATTGCTACCTTCGAGAGTATAAGTAGGTGGCACTTTGTACTTAAAGAAAGCATTGCACAACCGATCCCAACTCCCGGCAATGTCGCCTTCAATGTAGTAGCCGTGCCAGAGCGCGGATCTATATGGATCTGGTGTTGGTTCTGGCGTTGGGCTGGGCGTTGGGCTAGGCGTTGGACTGGGTGTCGGGCTGGGTGAAGGACTGGGCGATGGCTGTGGAGGGGGCGTTCCAAGCGCGCAGTTGTGCTCGAACACCCAACGGGCGGCGGCGTCTGTGCCCCAGGTAGCCATAAACAGTTCTTGGATTAAGGCAGTCTGGCTGCTTAGCGTTTGCCCATCGCGCGCCGCGAGCGCACCGGTGTAGGCGTCTGGCGAGCATTCAGGAGAAACGGGAGGAGTATGCGGTGCAAAATCTGACCCCAGGGCGCAGTTGTGCTCGAACACCCAACGCGCGGCCGCATCCGCTCCATAAGTTTTCGTGTAGAGGTCTTGGATGCTAACGTCTAGATTGGAGAGCTTTTGACCGTCGCGGGCTACAATTGCGCCAGTGTAGGCGTCGGGCGAACAATAATCTATATGTGACGCAAAGACGATGTTCTTCTGCCAAGTTCCCACTGCAACTACTGCCAATAGTCCAAGGGTGAGAGCGGCGACGATTGCCAAGCCGGATGCGCCGGAAACTGAACGTAGTGCATTTCGCACCCAATACGAGAAACACACCGCAAGCCCCAATGTCACGAATACCTTGTTCATGCACAGACTCCTAATCTGCTATCTGCGGCAGCGAATACCGTCTCGCGGCTTTTGCCGAAGAAGACGATGGTTCGTCAGCACGTGAGGTTGAAGAGGGAAGTAGGTTAGATTAATTGCAAAGATGGAAGATCAAGAGAGGCATAGATAGAGACTTAGGCCAAAGCGGTCACGCTTATTGCAGAAACAAACAACTTGCGGTACGGGGATGGCATCACAAATTAAGAGAATGCAATCAATAGCGGAAGTACAATAGGGGTATTGCGATACTCTATTGTGGACTGATCGTCTGGATTAGTCAATTCGGGGACTGTGGTTTCGGCTAGTTCTTGGGAATGTGCGCATGGAATTCACCAAATGGATGCTTCTTGGTTGCACGCTCTTGTTCGCACTGCGCGTCATCGGACAGGTGATCGTAGCCCGCCGCGCTCCCCCGTGGTTGCCGGCCATGGAACATTGGTATTCGGGACTGATGCCGTACCGCTATCTGCTGCCAGCACAGTTGATTCTGCTGACGTTGATGATCCTCATCGCCTATGACATTCATCGTCTGGATGGGTTCTTTGCCGCCAGCGGTTGGGAGGTCTTGTCCGCACCTCTAAAGCTTGTTGCGGTTTTCTACTTCGCTTCTATGATTGCGCGCTACGTGCTTACCATGGTCTTCAAACCGGAGAGAAGATGGTTTAGGCGGACTATCCCCATCTGGTTTCACATGGTATTGGCTACGGCTCTGTGGTCCTTTGGCACGTATCATAGCCTCTGACGCTGGCTGATGATCCGCGCTATGCGTTTTGCATCCACGGCAATGTTATATAAGCCGCCTCTGCCATCATAATTGTGCCCAATAAAGTAGAGGTTTGAGAACTCCCGGCTCCGTACGCGGTCCTGCCGCTTGGCGAAGCCGCAGACGTCTCTGGCGCCGTAAGCGCCCATCCATTCAAGCGCAGCCCCGTAGCCGGTCGCCAGAATGACGGAATCAAATGTGCGCTCGGTCCCATCCGCAAACTTCGCCCCATGCGGTCCAAAGCGTTCAATGCTCGGTAAAAGCTCGATAGCGCCGGACTCTACAGCGTTTGCCAGCTTCATGCCAATGAGAGGCACGTCCGGGCAGTCGCTGAAGCCCTTCTTTCGCGGCAACGGACTGCCGCCTCGCAAGAGTGAGCCAACGTTCCCAAACACTCGAGTCAAGCGTTGCTGCATTGCGCGGGGCAGCCAGGAGATCGCCCAGCCCAGATATTGGCTCGGAATTCCAGCAATGCTGAGCGGTACGTTATTTACCCCGGAGCGGACGGATACGGCCACGCTGGCGCCGGCCGCGGCGAGCTCCGTTGCGATCTCTGCGCCGGAGTTCCCGATGCCGACGACCAACACGCGCTGACGGGCAAAGCCGGACGGGTGTCTATACGCCGAACTGTGGATCAAGCCTCCCTGATACGCATCTAAGCCCGTAAAGCATGGCACTACGGGAGACGACATGATGCCGGTTGCCACCACCACGGCGCGCGCCGCAATCCATTCCTCACTCGTTTTAACGCGCCACGTATTTTCCTCCCGCTCGAGGGCGTGGGCCTCTACGCCAACGCGTAGAGGAATGTCGAACCGCTCTGCATAGCTCTTGAGATAACCCGTGAAAGCGGCGCGGGAAGGGAAGAGGTCTGTTCCGCTTGGGAATGGCATGCCGGGCAGCGCGCTGAGGTGCTTTCCGGTGTGCAAGCGAAGGCTGTCGTACGTCTGGCCCCACTGCCAGCCGGGGCAGTCCCCTTTCTCGATGACGATATGCGCGACACTCCGTTCGCCCAACTGCTGAGAAACGGCAAGCCCACCCGGTCCGCCGCCGACGATTACGACGTCAAGCGTGGACCCGCCACGATACGTTACCGAAGTGTCTGCGCGTGAAGTCCCTTGCAACTAATGAAACCTCGCAACGAGAAGCCTATGACACATCGCGTTACGTCTTTTGCTATGCCGGGACGACTCTTCCTTTTGCCCCGAACGCACCTGCAGCAGTGACTAATAGCTTACGACAACCGTGTACACCTTCAAAGGAGTACACTACTTAAGAACGCCGACTCACAGGCAAGTGCACGCCGAGCGACAGTGCACAGCGGCGAGAAGGGTCTCTGCGACGACGTTATGCGAATCCTCATCACAGGCGGGAACGGGCAGCTTGCGTTCGACTTGAAACGGACGCTGATGCACCATGAGGTACGCGCGCCTTCGCGTCAAGAATTAGACATCTGCAACCCAATGCAAACGGCAGAGGCAATGCGGTCGTTCAGGCCGGACGTACTCATAAACACGGCCGCTTTCCACCGCGTTGACGACTGCGAAGAACAGGTAGAACCTGCCTTTGCCACCAACGCCCTTGCCGTGCGTCATCTGGCCCAGCTTTGCCAGGAGCAAGACGCATTGCTCGTACACTTTAGCACGGACTACGTATTTGGCGGGCAGGCAGCGCGCGCTCCCTTGACCGAAGACGATCCGCCGGCACCGCTTTCCGTGTATGGAGCATCCAAGTTGGCAGGCGAGTATCTCGCTCTGCTGTGCTGGCGAAGGTCGCTGGTCATTCGCACGTGCGGGCTCTACGGCATTGCGGACGCTGGCGGCAAGGGCGGCAATTTCGTGCAGACCATGCTGCGCAAAGCGCGGGAAGGCGCCGCGCTCCGGGTGGTGGACGACCAAGTGTGCACACCCACGTCGACCAAAGACCTCGCGCAGAAGGTAGCCTGGCTCATTACGCAGGATCTTGCCGGTATCGTGCACATCACGAACGCCGGTTCCTGCACCTGGTACGAATTCGCCAAGGCAATCTTCGCGTGCGCGGGTATTGACGCGGACATCTCCCCCACCACGTCCTTAGAGTACGTCACGCCGGCGGTCCGGCCCCCATACTCGGTTTTAGACCGCATGCGGCTGGCCGCCCTCGGTCAAGATGATCTACGCCCCTGGCAGGCTGCACTTGCTAGCTATTTGGAAGAGGCGAACAGATAATTCCTTAGCTGTTGGTTTTTCTCTGACATCGATGCATTTCGGAAAACTTCAGCCCACTTCCTTCTGAATGTCTGACCCAACGGTCTCGTCTAAAGGGTGGAGCAACCTGAAACTCTGGCGACCTTCATAGCCTTTGAAAGTAGGATGCTCCAGAATATACTCTTGCCTTGGCCCGGAGTGGGCTTTATTGAACATATCGCTCTTGGCCCACGCTCTAAAATCGCTCTCCGACTCCCAACGCGTAACAACCAGGTATTCCTCGCACCCGCGCTCCTCCGGATCATCCAATTTCCAAAGTTCAAAGTTCAGAAACCCCGGCTGTTTTTCTATACCTCTTCGCTCCTTGAAGCGGCTTTCCAGTTTTTCACCGAAATTCTCTTGAACCCTGATTCTGTTCGTTGCAATGTACATGCCGTCCTCCCTTAAGTGCTGCACATGCAGCAATACTACCGACCTCACTGAGTCATTCAGAATGATCACACAGTCGCGTCGAGGCGATAAGGAAAACAGACCGGCTTGTGTGTCAATGGATCGAAGCCAATGCGGGCGTCTATCCCAAACACCTCACGCAGGACATCTTCTTGGATCACATCTTCTGTCGGTCCGTCCGCGTAAACGCTCCCTGACTGCAACGCAATCAAGCGCGAACAATAGCGCGCTGCAAGGTTCAAGTCATGCAGTACGATGACGACCGTAATTCCGTGCATGTGGTTCAGTTCTGCAATGAGGTCCATGACTTCCAACTGATGACCAAGATCAAGGAACGTGACGGGTTCATCGAGGAGCATGACGCGTGGCTGTTGCGCCAGCGCCAGCGCGATCCATGCTTTCTGCCGTTCGCCGCCCGATAGGGTCGATAACTGACGATCCGCAAAATCCTCGAGCCGGCAAGACTGCATGGTTTCTTGTATGACCTCCCGGTCGCGAATGCCGAAGCGCTGAAGCCAAGGAATGTGGGGATAGCGGCCGTAACCGATAAGTTCACGAACCGTTAGTTGCTGAGGAGATGCGGGCGCCTGCGGCATCACTGCCATGCATTGCGCGACTCTTTGGGTTGGGAGCGAGCTTATGTCTGTTCCATTCAGGTAAACAGCACCACGTCTCGGCTTAATCAACCTGCCCATGACCTTCAGAAGGGTTGACTTACCCGACCCGTTACGTCCGACTATGCCAACCATCTCTCCGGCCGCTATGTGAATATCCACACCCTCTAGCACGGGGCTTTCCGCATAGGCCGCGGTTATGCCTTCAACTCTGATTTCAGCTTCTGCAGCGGGCACTTCAGTCCACCGTCTTCTCTTGTGCTGTGCGCAAGGCGCTAAAGTGCCTTTCCACGAAACCGGCAGTGAGCAGGCTGCCTATCAGCAAGAGCCAAAGCACGAAACCCGTCCCGTTGATGGGGTGCATGAATGTTGCGGAATCGATCCAAATGAACTGCATCGCCAGGCCGATGATGGCGGAGAGCGGCGACAGACGCCGCATCTTGCCACCACCCTTCCACTGTTGCCGCGCTGCAACGAGCAAAGCCAGACCGGCCACTGCAAATCCGATCTTGCCAGCCAACCACCGGAAGAGATTGATCGTCTCTGCCGCAGCGCTTGGCTCCAGTAGCGTAGGGTCAGCCACAACGGGAGCCGAAATTGCTAGTGCCGCCGCCGCAATGCCTGAGATCGCCGTAAACACTGCTGAAAAGGCGAAGAGGACCGGTACAAGGGGATTACCCCAGCCCTCGCGAATGACCCAAGTTCTGGAGAGATACCAGGCCCCGGCTATCAGCGTAATTCCTGCTACCAGTCGCGCTATGCCACCTGCGCCGTAGAGAATTCTGTGATCCGCAATTGCCGCCAGCGATTCACCGAGTGTGGCTTGATCGGTGTCTGCAGACACTCGCGCGAAAACAGCAACAATAGTTGCCAAAGCCGTGAGAATGAGCAAGATGCCGGCTAGCCGCGCGGCTGAGTCCCTACCGCTAGTCGCTTCATTGCGGTGCGGTTGGTGCGCGTCAGGCTGGACTGTAGTTTCCATATAGTCAATAACCTATCACATTACTTCCAATGCCCGGTGTCTACGCTTGCCGGATCGCTTGTCGCATGATCTTGGGAACTATAGGTTTCTTCCCCCTACGAAACGAGCTCTATAGAGTAAGAACACGAAGAACGGACCGCCAATGAGGGCCGTTACAACGCCTACCGGCAATTCCAGAGGAGCAAGCACCATACGGGCGCCTAGGTCGGCCCAAACGATCAACGCGGCGCCGCCAACGGCCGAGGCCGGCACCAGATAGCCGTGATTGTGGCCTCCCAGCAGCCGCATCACATGGGGCACGATGAGGCCGACAAAGCCAACCAGCCCCGCCACGCTTACTGCGGAAGCCGCCAGCAAGGCCGCAAGTCCCATTGCCAAGAACCGGGCTCTCTCAACCCGAACGCCGAGACTCTGTGCGGTTTCGTCACCCAACTGCATGACGTTGAGTTGCCGCACAAGCAAGAGCCCGCCAACCACGCCAATCACACTGTAGAACCAGATGAGTTCGAGATGGTTCCAACTCGTGCCCACAAGATTACCTGCCATCCATAGCACGACCGACTGGATGCGGTCGCTGAACACGGTCATAAGTCCTGTCGTGAATGCACCCAGCATAGTCGTTACTGCCACACCTGCCAGGACCATCCGAACGGGAGACGTGCCGATCCCCGGTTGCCAGGAGAGAACGTATACAAACACCGAGGCCGCCAGGGCACCGAGAAAGGCAATTGGCGGCAAGAGCGCGGCCACGCCCGGCAAGAGAATAATCACGGCTGCGGCCGCCAAACCGGCCCCGGCCGTGACTCCTACAATCGTTGGCGCTGCCATCGGATTGCGCATGATTCCCTGAAGGAGCGCCCCTGCCACCGCGAGATTCATGCCTACCAAGGCCCCTACGAGCGCTCTTGGCACCCGCAAATTCCAGACAATTTGGCGGGGCACGCGTTCGGCTTCTCCAAAGAGCGCCGCGAGCACTTCGTTCAGCCCAATCGTTACCGCACCGAGGGCAGTAGACATCACCAGACCGGCGGTCAATAAGACCAGTCCGGTACCAATAATGGCGAACTGCCGGGTGCTGCTGTGAGTCTTCACTGTTCGAAGCGGACGAGTCTCAACAGCGACGGCATCCTCCAGCTTCATGCCCTACTCCTGCGCGTCTGGATACAGGAGCGGACGCAATTCCTCCATCGCTTGAATTACACGTGGGCCAGGATATTGCATGTAGAGCCACTCAGACAGCTCGTAGATGCGTTCTTCTTGTACGGCACGCAGTCCCGCCCAGGCCGGATTCGCATACAAGGAATCGAAGTTGCCTTCACGCGCTTCACTTGGACCGCCGTGGCGGACCACCAGAATCACATCCGGATCCCGTTCCACCACTATCTCCAAGCTAAAAGGCGTGTAGGCGGGGTCCGGGATGCCGCGATACATGTAAGGTGGATCACCTTCAGTAGTCAAGCGGCCGCGCAAGTGTTCAACCATGTTACCCAGATAAGACTGGCCAGTAAAGGCCAGGAAAGATTCGCTGGTGCCGAAAACGCCAAATACCACCGGGCCTTCATCCGGAAGATCTTGATGCTGCTCTGCAATTCTCTCTTCTAGCTCCGATTTGGCGTTTTGCGCCTCGTCTTCACAGCCGGCCAAAGTGCCTAAGGTGTCCATCTTCTCCAGAATGCCTTCGATGCTGTTCACGTTGAAGATCAATACCGGAATCCTCAGTGCGGCCGCGATCGGTCCGGCAAACCTGCCAAATGTGGATGAGGTAAGAACTATGTCAGGCTGGACTGCCGCCAACTGCTCCAAGTTGGGGCCGGCTGAATGGGAGATGGCAATCTCCGGTATGTCTTTCGCCGCGGCTGGGTAGATGTGTTCGTCAGGAATCTGCGGTCTTGCTACCGGGGTGTGGCCGCACGCCATCAGCAGTTCCACCATCCAGGCATCTGTTACGGCGATGCGCAGTGGCCCGCTCGGGATCACAACCGGTCGTTGGGTATCGTCAATGACGGTTCGCGTGGCTGGTTCTTCTGACTTTGCGGAATCTGCGGGGGCTTCCTTTTCTTCAGTTGCCGCCTGTTCCTGTGACGGCGCCGGCATCGTACCGGCGCCTCCATAGGCGCAAGACGCCCCCAATATCCCTATCAAGAATAAAAAGAGCGCCAAAGGAATTAGTCTCCTTGCCGCCCTTGGCATGCCGTTGCGAAATTGCCCCATTCCGACTTCCATAAGGATCAGATCTCCTAAAATAGTGTTCGACATCTGAACAACACGCGCTCTGTCCGCCGGTTAGTCGACGCTTCTAGAGCAACTGAACCAGAACCAAATCCCCCTTTCCAATTACTACAGGACATCTCACTTGAACTGAGTTAGAACGGAAGCTCGCCAGTTGCGAGAAGGTCCGGTTTGCTTTCCTACCGTGAAGGCTAGTCCTCATCTCGTTCTGCGGGCGTGTTCTCCTTGAAGGTCTCGTGAAATACACTGGGAATCTCTAAATCAGGATGGTCGGAATCCAATGCAGTACTGCTGCGCGATACAACAGTACTCAAGTATATGGGAAGCTGCAGATGCAGTGCCAGCGCGATGAGTTCGACGAGGTCTGCAGAAACCCATCGTGTACGCCCGTCTTGTGTAAGGGAGATAGCGGCTCCATTGCCCGACATTTCGTCTATCGTGATCACCACTGGGCCAAATGTGCCGCCAAGTTGGGCAACACACTCCAACATGATGCTGTAGAGAGGGCAGCGATCATTGAGGCCGTGCGCCTCCAGCGCCAATATTCCCGCCTTGTGGCAAGGCACACTAACTCTGAGTTCTTCATCGTTGTCCAACACTTCCATGATCAAAACGGTTTCATGGGACGCTCTGTCCCTGAGAAGACGTGTGATAGAAACTCGTTGCACAGCAATGCCTCCCTCAGGCATGCACCGATCTTCAAGCACTACAGATGATCACAGCACAGTAATCTATGAGAACATTTCTTTATGCACATTAACTATAATATAGCACACTAAACCCGTCAAGGCCGCAAACGGTTGTTGGAATGCTGAATTGGCAATTATCTGGAGAGTCAAGGGGAAGCGAAGACCACGAACAGGGCTTAGGTGCTAAGTAGACTTCCTGGATATCCGTGCAAATATGCTCGTCGGCATGTCCTGAGGTCCGCTTATGGGATTGTAAGGCAAAAGTGCGTGCTTGGGATTGCAAGTGATCTTAGGGCAGGGTCAGGAATAGCAGTCGGTGTCAAGATCCTGAGCACTCTCGCGAATAGGTCCCTAGCTCTAAACCGGCCCCGAGACGCGAATGCATTGCGCCCAGTTCGCGGGAACCGAGACTTCATGATCTCTCTTGGCCAAGACCAAGTGCCCAGCCCTCAGGTCGATCTCTTTAACCACAACCTGTGTGTCCGGCAGCAGACCGTGATCGTGGGCGAAGCGAAGGAGATCGCCGTCGTCTTCCCCTTCCTCGGTGATGCGCAAGACTTCCACGCTCTCTCCTACCCTTGTTTCTGTCAACTTACGGGCGCCAAGCAGGCGTTCTTCGTCCGGGGAACCGGGGAAGGGGTTCCCATGGGGACACGTGGTAGGTCGCCCAAGACTCTCAAACAGGTAGGTCTCCAGTTTAGGAGAAAGCGAATGCTCTAAGCGCTCCGCTTCATCGTCGGCATCCGCCCAGTCGAAGCCCAACGTATCGACCAAGAGCCTTTCAATCAAATAGTGTCGGCGAATGATCGATTCGGCTATGCTGCGTCCCTCAGGGGTCAGTTGCACACCCCACTCGTGGTCGATGACGGCAAGGCCCTGCTTCTCCATGCGTTGGAAGGCTTGGGTCACCGCGGAAGCGGAAACCCCTAGTCGATCGGCCAACCGAGAACCAACCACTCGGGAACCTTCTCGGAGCGTGGTATAGATGCGAATAAGGTAATCGCCCTGTACCGAGCTCATCTCACTTTCTGGTGTCTTCTGTGCCATATTCACCAATTCAGTTTGTCAGTGCATTTCTATCATTCTACCCTACAGACACGCGGGAGTGGGCACACAGGTGGGCGGTAAACGCCAGGCTTTGGCGTGGCTTAGACCGGTACGAGCCAGGATTGTCCCCCAAGATTGATGTGTAGCGTAGTGTCAATTGTTTTCTGGTGTAGGTTGGAACACATATGCAGCGGAAACTTCAGCACTTAAGAGCGAGCAGTTGGGCCGAACGCTACGCCTCTATTTGCTTTTGATCGTGTCGTCCATGGAGGGCCTTCAAAACCAGTCTTACAGACTGTAAGCACTTAGAGACTCGGCAGCCTCCCTAAGGACTCGGTGAACGACAGGAACACCATAATCGGGATAGAGAAGAGGCCTAACATCCAGCCCAAGAATAGTCCGTTGCGCAGATTAAACGTCTGCGCTTCTTCCTTTAAAGAAAGGGCGAGAGCAACGGGAAGGAAGGAAAAGAACAGCCCTCCGATGAAGACGAACAAGGCATATTCATCAGCGGGGCCGCCGATGAGCCGATCTAAGTTCAGGAGCGGCCGCGCGGGTTGCGTGAAACGTTCAAGTTGGGGCACCACGTTCAGCAGCAGAACGCCAAGGGACCACAGCCACGTCGTCGAGCCGACCGCGCTGCACATCGCTCCCGCCACAAAGCCGCCGAGAAAGCCCAAGGGATCGCTCTCTTCGGCATGTTGCTCCGGTCGGTGCTCGGGCAGTCTTTGGGGGCCCTCCTCCGCATCTTGCATCGCATACGCATTCGTCCGCATGACGTAGTCCTCCCTTACCGTCATTGTAACGCTGCCGGCGCGCTTGCGTCTAAATATGGAGCGGGAATATGGGTGGTGGTATACTGTTTGTCGGACATAGTCCCACCTTCGCAGCGCTCATTCTGGGTAGAATTGTGCAACCTGCAACAAGTACCCTTCTGCTCGTCCTTTTTTCTGCTGCAGTCCTTGCTCTGCTACTCACCGATGCCGCGCGGCGTCTTGCCTTGCGTTTGCAGTGGCTGGACCAGCCTGGGGTAGGCAGAGTACATAAGAAACCGGTTCCCCGCATCGGCGGACTCGCCATCTTCGCGGCTTTCGCTGGCATATTGTTCGCGGCGATATGGCTGCGCGACGACCTGGAATTCGACACGAAGATTCTCGGACTGCTGTTGGGCGCCGGACTCATCACCCTCGTGATGTTCATCGATGACGTCCGCGGGCTGCCTCCGCTCCCCAAGTTCCTCGCGCAAATTGCTGCGGCTGGGGTTGCCATCCAGTTCGACATCGTCATCAAATTCGTCCGTGACCCCTTTGGCGGCGGTGTTTCATTCCCCGAGTGGCTTGCCTTGCCTCTGGACAATCACATCTTCTTCGCTGGTTGGCTTTCCATTCTCATCACGTTGTTCTGGATCGTCGGCATGATGAATGCCATCAACTTTGTTGACGGCTATGACGGGCTGGCGGGTGGGCTTTCGTTCATTGGCGCGGGTGTGCTCTTCTTTCTTAGCTTGTCATTGCAGCAGTTCAGTATTGCTTTTCTCCCGCTAATTCTTGCGGGCGCGATATTGGGTTTTCTTCCCCTAAACGTGTACCGCGCGCGCATCATCATGGGCGACAGCGGGGCCCACTTCCTGGGATTTGCCCTGGGCACGATTGCCATTATCGGCGGCGCAAAGCTGGCCACGACGTTGCTCATCTTTGGGGTGCCGGCCATCGACGTTGCCTGGTCAATCATCCGCCGCACTCTGCAAGGCGGCAGGTTCTACCAGCGCGATACCGGCCACCTCCACCATCGCCTTTCGGAACTTGGGCTGCCGCCTCTTGCCATAGCAGTTGTGTATTGGTCGTTCTCTGCGCTCTTTGGCGCAATTGCGCTATTGCTGCCGACTCCGCTGCAGAAAATCTATGCACTGGGCATCCTTGGCATCATAGTTGCCGCACTGCTTGTCGTACTTGCACGCAGTGGCAAAGGGAGACTGCCACCTGAACTTCGCTGATGAGGAAAGCGTATGCGTTACCGCGTGTTGGTCACAGACTACGTCTGGCCGACATTGGACAGAGAGCAAGCTATACTTGAGCCGGCTGGCGTAGAGTTGGTCCCTGCGCCGAGTGGCGATGAGGAGACGCTGGCTCGCCTTGCCACTGATGTTGACGGCATTATGACGTGCTTTGCCAGCGTGACGCCGGCGGTGGTGCGCGCTTCATCGCAACTCAAGGTCATTGCGCGCTACGGGATCGGCGTGGACAACATCGCGGTGGATGTCGCCACCGGGCGCGATGTCGTTGTGACGAATGTGCCGGACTATTGCGTTGAGGAAGTCGCAGAACATGCATTGGCGCTTCTCTTCGCCTGCGCGCGGCGCCTTGCGCTCTACGACCGCGCCGTGCGGGGTGAGAACTGGAACAGCAAAGTCGGCATGCCGCTCTACCGCATAAACGGTAAGACACTAGGTATTGTGGGCTTTGGGCAAATCGGACGGCGAGTGGCAGCCAAAGCACAGGCTCTAGGACTGCGTGTTCTCGCTTGCAGTCCTCATTTGACCCCCAACGAAGCCCAGCAGGCGGGCTGTCGCGCAGTAGTCATGGACGAACTCCTGAAAGAGTCGGATTTCGTTAGCCTGCATCTACCGCTAACCTCCCAGTCGGCCCAGATGTTGGACCGCGGACGTTTCAGTCAAATGAAAACCGGCGCCATCTTCATAAACACCTCTCGCGGCGGCTTGGTTGAGAGCGCGGCACTGGCTGAGGCGCTTGAATCCGGCCATCTTGCTGCGGCGGGTATCGACGTGCTCCCGCAGGAGCCTCCCGACCCCGACGAACCACTTCTGAGACAGCAGAACCTCGTGGTTACACCCCACGTCGCGTTTTACAGCGAAGAGTCGCTTGCCGAACTGCAAACGCGCACCGCCAGGTCGGTCGGTCGCGTACTGCAGGGACTAATGCCGGAAAGCGTTGTAAATCCTGAGATCTTGGAACGGATCCACCTTCAAGAGGTGGATGAGTGATACCTTCGAGATGACATTGAGGAAGTGCTATGTATGACTTATCCGGACAAGTGGCCGTGGTTACGGGTGGCGCATCCGGCATTGGCGGCGCTACCGCCCGGCGGCTGGCAGCGGACGGCGCGAAGGTCCTCATTGCAGACATCAATGGGGTGGCCGCGCGGGAAAACGCGGCCCGCATCACTGCAGCAGGCGGCGAAGCGGGGGTAGTGGTAGCAGACATGGGAAACTCCGCAGACATCGCTGCGATGGTCGAGGGCGCGGTTGAGCATTGGGGTCGGCTGGACATTCTTGTAAACAACGCCTATTCACCGACCGCGGCACACGATACTGACATTCCGGACACTACGGAAGAGGCCTGGGATTCCGGTCTGGCCGTGATGGCAAAGGCACTTTTCCTTGCCACAAAGCATGCAATTCCGCACATGGAGCGGAACGGCGGCGGCAACATCGTGAACATATCTTCCGTCCATGGTCTGCTCCAATCGCCAGGCTTCCTGGTCTATGAAGCCAGCAAGAGCGCCGTCATCGGCATGACCCGCCAGATGGCTGCCGAACTCGGTCCGCGCGGCATACGCGTGAATGCCATCTGTCCGGGCCACATCGTGACCGAGAACATCCAAAAGCACATGTGGCAAGAAAATCCCAGCGGCTACGCGTTCTTCGAAGAGCAATACCCGCTCCGGCGTTGCGGCAAGACTGAGGAGATCGCCAGCGCCATTGCGTTTCTCTGCTCGAGCGAGGCGAGTTTCATCACCGGCCACGCCCTGGTGGTAGACGGTGGCCTGAGCCTTCAATTGCAAGAGAACCTCGGCGTGCGCCTGGCTCACTATATACAAGAAAACCCTGAGATCGATCTGCCGTATTAATCGCCTCTAAGTAGCGCGGGAGCTCGTTCAGATATAGGGCATTGGATTGCTGTGAGCGGTCAAATGCGGCCACCCGCACCTAATGCCCTCGGAAGTGTTTGTAGAAGGCAGCTTTAATAACGGGAGACACGGTGCGCTGGTTAGGAGCATTTAGAGGATGAATTCACCACCACGGATCGGAATACTCGGCGTCGGTCAACGCGGGTTGCAGCACCTCGCGGCACTCTGGCGACTGCAGGAAGCGGGGTTGGCGCACATCGCGGCGCTCGGTGACATGCACGGACCAAACCTGGAAGAAGAGAAGATACGCCGCTTTGTGCCGGAATATCGGCAAGAGCAGATCCGTCGTTACACCGATTCCGACGCGCTGCTGGCTGAAGATGAGCTCGACGCGCTCTACGTCTGCCTTCCGCCCAACCGGCACGACGGCGAGGTGATCCGCGCCGCCGAACGGGGCACCCATCTCTTCGTGGAGAAGCCCATGAGCCTCGACCTCGGTGAAGCGCTGGCTATGGAGGCAGCCATCGCACGCAGCGGCGTAATCGCCACCGTTGGTTTCCAACAACGGCACGATGCTTGGCATACGGCAATGCGCGAGTACTTGCAGGACAAGCGCATCGTCATGGCAACCATGGTCCACACAAGCAACGTAGAGAACCATAGCGTCAAACACACACCGACCGAAGCGCTTGGCGGGCCGGACAGCCGCATCTGGACGGCCTACCAAGACTGGTCCGGCAACACTGTGGTGGAAGCAGGCATTCACCAGACCGACCTGATGCGCTACTGGTGCGGTGAGATTGAAACAGTGCAGGCGCGCTACGTGCCCCGACACCCTGACCTGATCGAGTCCGAGGGTGACAATCCAATGGCATACAGTGTGACGTACACGTTCGCAAACGGGGCGGTGGGGCACCTCATTATGTCACGTTTGGCGCGAGTCCTCCATCAAGAACACTACATGCATGTGCTGTGGGATCACGGCCATTTGTGCTTGGAGCCGGAGGGTCCCGCTGCCTATTTCTACGACGGTCCCTATCCTCCCAGCTCGCGTCCCGCCTCAGAAGTTCTGCGCCATCCCTTAAAGGTAGGTAACCGCGGGGAAGACACCTTGGAAATAAGCAGGGCCTTTGTAACAGCAATTGCACAGCGGGACCCCAGACACATTCGCAGTTCGTTCTCCGATGCGATGCGCAGTCTTGCGGCGGTGTTGGGCGCCAATGTCTCTGCACAGCGCAAGGGAGCGCTGGTCTCCACAGATGAGCTTCTGGGAACTCCCGCATAAGTTGCGAAATTCAGTGCACGAATCACCTGAAATTGTAGACAAGCCAAATAGATTGTGAAATAATGCACATGCGCGAAAGACGCATGCTCATGCGCGTGGATGCTTTGAGGTGAGCAGGGACGTATGCTATACTTGCGTGGCGCAAGAGGGATAACGATGCCGCCGCAGTCCAGGAAGCGCATTGAGATTGGGCCGCTGCGGGCCGGGATGTTTGCCCTGCAATTTGGCTTTGTTGTAGGTACGTTTGTGCTTGGCGGCGTATGGGCGGGTAACTACCTCGATGAGCGGTTCGGCACTGGGCCGTTGCTGGTCATTGTAGGCATGCTCCTTGGTTTGGCGCTGAGCTTCGGCACGCTCTATCAGCTCTTTCGATTGCAGATATAGGGAGCGCTATGGATTTCCTGGAAGTCATTGGCTTCAAAGGGCTGCACATTTCACTGGCGGCAGAACCGCTCTTTCACATCGGGCCGATCACGATCACGAACACCATCTTTACCGCTTGGATTGTCATGGTGCTTCTTGTGGTCGTTTCCTTTTTCGCGACTCGCAATATGCAATTGGTGCCAAGCGGCCTCCAGAACTTCGCAGAAGCCATCGTTGGCATGCTCTACGACATTGTTGAAGGTGTGGTAGGAGAGCGCGCGCGAATCGTCTTTCCAATCATTGCCACCTTCTTCATATATATTGTCGTCGCCAACTGGATGGGGCTGTTGCCGGGCTTCAACAGCATTGGCGTGTGGGGAGACGACGGGAAAGGTCACGAAATCTTCATTCCCATCTTCCGGGCCGCCAATAGCGATCTCAATATGACTATCGGCATGGCGCTCATCGCGTTCATTCTCATTCACTCTGCCGGCGTGATCATTCACAAACCGCTGGGGTACCTCAAACACCTGGCGGGACCACTGCCGATATTGATCCTCATTAATGTAGCGATTGAATCCTTTGTACCGGTATCGCTTTCTGTCCGGCTTTTCGGTAATATCTTTGCCGGTGAAGTGTTGCTGTTGGTCATGCGATTGCCGGTGGTTGGGGCCGCGTTCATGGTACTGGAAGTACTATTCGGCCTCATCCAAGCGCTCATCTTTACTATGCTCACGCTGATTTTCCTTGGGTTGGCCATGAGTGGCGAGCATGAACATGAAGAGGCGCACACCTAGGGTTTAGTCTTGCGTGAGAGCAGTTAAGTTATTCGTACTGAACCAGTAGTGGTCAGAGTAAGGAGAAGAGGAATCCATGGATCCGGAAACTGCTGCAAAGTTGGCTGCGGGCATCGCAATGGGCGTTGGCGCCATTGGTCCTGGCCTGGGAATTGGTATCGCCGTGCGCGGCGCGATGGAGGCAATCGGACGCAATCCGGAAGCCGCGAATGATGTTCGCAACACCCTTATCATTGGTGCGGGTCTTGCCGAGGCGATTGCCATTTACTCGCTGCTTACCGCGATCCTGCTCATTTTCCTTGGCTAGAGCACGCGAGACGCGAATCACCAATATCAGGTAATTACGAGATACGTCAGGCAAAAGGGAGAAGGTATCGCCATGGGCGAGCTGGGGATCAACCCGTTCTATCTCGCCTTCCAGATCATCAACTTTCTGCTTCTCGTCTTTCTGTTGCACCGTCTACTCTACCGTCCCGTGCTCAACATGCTCGATCAGCGGAAGGAGCGCATTCGGGAAGGTCAAGAGGCGGCAGAGCGGGCGCAATCCGAAGCGGAAGAACTGCGCCAGGAATATGAGCGTCAGCTTGAGGAGTCGCGTGCGCACGCTCGAAAGATCATCGAGGACGCAACGGCGGCGGCTGCGCGGCTGCGCGAAGAGAGTGTAGCCAATGCGCAACAGGAAGCACAGCGCATTCTTGAGAGAGGGCAGGAAGAGCTTCGCGCTGAAGTGCAACATGCCCGGCGGGAGTTGCGCCAGGAAGTAGCCACGCTTTCTGTCGCTGTGGCTGGAAAGCTCATCCAAGAGAGTCTCGACTCTGAGAAGAACCGCGAGCTAGCGGCGCGTCTCGTTTCAGACTTGGATGATTCATCGTGAGCAGCCCCATCAACGTACGTCGCTACACGCGCGGCGTGCTGGACTTTGCGCAGCAGACGAATTCGCTCGACCATTGGCGAGATGACATGACGGTCCTCCAAGCCATTGGCGAGGACCGCGCTATTCGGCACTTTCTGGAAGACCCGCGCTTATCAGTTGCGGAGCGTATGGAGATAGTCGCGCGTTCTGTCGGCGACCGGCTGTCTGATGCCGGACAAGAGTTGTTGGGCATCCTCATTGAAGATCGTGCGGTGCGGATACTGCCGCAACTCGCCCGCCAGGTGCTGCGTGAGGCTGACCGAATTGAAGGAATTGCCCGCATTCAAGTAACGAGCGCGGAACCGTTGACCGCTGAACTGCGACAGCAGTTGCAGAGTTCGCTGGGAAGAGACGGTCGCACAGTGCATTTGGAAGAAGTTGTAGATCCCACGATCATCGGTGGATTGATCTTACGAGAAGAAGACCGACTATTAGACCTCAGTGTCCACACGTCGCTTAAGGCGATGGAGGAGCAATTGGCGCGCGTGTAATGCGCAGTCGATGTCTGCGCGCGCAGTTGATTTCTGCGGCGCAGTCGAGTTTTGCGAGCGTGCACTTGGAAAGGAGAGAGGGCCTCTTGAGCATCAAGTCTGAAGACATTACCTCGGCACTACGCCAGCAGATAGAAGCGTTCGACCGCCCCAGCGAGGCGGTTGATGTAGGCACTGTTGTGGAAGCGGGAGACGGTATCGCTCGTATCTTCGGCCTCTCCGGCGTGATGAGCAGCGAGATTCTAGAGTTCTCCAACGGTGTGTATGGCTTGGCCCTCAACTTAGAGGAAGACACCGTTGGCGCGGTCATCATGGGCCCCTACGAGGACATCAAGGAAGGGGACGAGGTCCAAGGCACCGGGCGCGTTATGTCCGTCCCGATCGGGCCCGAATTAGCCGGCCGCGTTGTGAACTCTTTGGGTCAGCCGGTAGACGGCAAAGGGCCTATCAACACGTCTGAGACGAGCGTCATTGAGAAAGTGGCCCCCGGCGTGGTCACACGCGAAAGCGTGAATGTTCCGCTGCAAACCGGCATCAAGGCCATCGATTCCATGATTCCGATCGGCCGCGGCCAGCGCGAGCTAATCATCGGCGACCGCCAAACAGGGAAGACGGCAATTGCCCTTGATACCATCATCAATCAAAAGGGCAAGGGCGTAATCTGCATTTATGTCGCAATCGGCCAGAAAGAATCCGATATTGCCAACGTGATGACGATTCTCGATCGTCACGGCGCCATGGACCACACCATCATCGTAGCGGCGGGCGCTTCTGACCCCGCGGCGTTGCTCTACCTCGCGCCGTTCGCCGGCTGCACAATGGGTGAGTACTTCCGGGATAAGGGCCAAGATGCGCTGGTAATCTACGATGACCTCAGCAAGCACGCCTGGGCGTATCGGCAGGTCTCCCTATTGCTCCGACGACCTCCCGGACGTGAAGCGTATCCTGGCGATGTCTTCTATTTGCATTCGCGCCTGTTGGAACGGGCCTCCTGCCTGAACGACAACAATGGCGGCGGGACCCTGACGGCGCTTCCTATCATCGAGACCCAAGCCGGTGACGTGTCTGCATACATTCCAACAAATGTGATTTCGATTACGGACGGCCAGATTTATCTTGAGCCGGACCTCTTCTACGCCGGTCAGCGTCCTGCCGTGAACGCCGGTATCTCGGTTTCCCGCGTTGGTGGAGACGCGCAGATCAAGGCGATGAAGCAGGTGGCAGGTCGACTGCGTTTGGATATGGCGCAGTACCGGGAACTCGCCGCCTTTGCCCAGATTGGCTCGGACCTCGACCGTGTCACACGGCAGCAACTGGAACGCGGACAACGCGCGATGGAAATCCTGAAGCAGCCCCAGTACGTACCGCTCCCAGTTGAGAATCAGGTAATCAGCATTCTTGCCTTGAATGGTGGTGAGTTGGACGACGTGGCCGTGAGCGATGTTGGCCGCTTTGAGACCGAATTGCTGCAGTACATTGCTTCCAGCCACCCGGAACTGGCAGAAGAGATTAGAGAATCCCAGGCGCTCTCAGACGAATTGGAAGAGAAACTGGGGGCAGCCATAAAGCAATTCAAGCAGGATGTGTTCCAGCCTTCCGTGCAGACAGGAGCAGCGTAAGTGCCGAGCATCCGTCAACTGCGGCGGCGTATTCGCGGTGTTCAAAACACCCGGCAGATAACGCGCGCGATGGAGCTCGTGGCATCGAGCCGGCTCCGGCGCGCGCAGGAGCGCGTGCTGGCCTCACGGCCCTACGCGGAGCGCATTCGCGCGGTCATCAGCAATCTCGCGGCGGTCAGCGGCGCGCAGGAACTGCATCCCTTGCTGCAGGTGCGCCCCGTTTCGCATGCCGCGCTGATCCTCTTCACCACCAGCCGTGGACTTTGCGGCAGCCTGAATTCCAACATGGTGCGCGCGGTGGTGCGTTTCATCCTCGATCGCGGCGTATCGGTGGACATCATTGCCGTGGGCACGAAGGGTCCGACACTGCTGCGCTCTGTCGGCCTCAGTGGCTCTGTTGCCGCTCAGTACCAGGACCTGGGCAACTACCCGAACGTTGCGGACATCTTGCCGATCTCCCGCAGCACGATAGAAGGCTTCACGACGGCCAGGTACGATGAAGTCTACGTGGGATACTCGCAATTCGTAAACTTGATGCGACAGGAGCCAACTCTGTTGCGCATTCTTCCCATCGCACCCGAAGAACTAGAGTCTAGCGAGGCAAGTGCCTACCACCAGGTGGACTACATCTACGAGCCTGACCCCGATGCCGTTCTTTCCAACCTCTTGCCACGGTTCATCGAGGCCCAGGTGTACCGGGCGCTGCTGGAAAGTATCGCGAGCGAGCACAGCGCTCGCATGATCGCTATGCGGAACGCCACAGAGAATGCGGAGGAAATCCTGCAGGACCTAACGCTCACCTACAACAAGGTACGCCAGACCGCGATCACGAACGAGGTCATAGAAATCGCGACGGCAGCGAAAGCCATTGCCGGAGTCTAGAGTTGATATAGTGATAGCAGCGAGCCAGAGTTAGGAGCGAACTTCCATGGCAGTAGAAGCCGAAGCCCAGGTGAAGGGCCGCGTTGTTCAGGTACTTGGCCCGGTCGTAGACATTGAGTTTCCCCAGGGTCACCTTCCGACCATCCACAATGCGATTGAACTGCAGACGCCGGATGGCGAACGGCTCGTGCTTGAAGTCGAGCAGCACCTCGGCAACGACTGGGTGCGCTGCGTAGCCATGGGTCCCACTGAAGGCCTCCGCCGGGGTGTTGAGGTCACCGATACGGGCAGCCCAATTCAGGTGCCGGTGGGCGAGTCAACACTGGGTCGTATCTTCAACGTCATCGGCGAGGTGGTAGACGGCGGCGATCCGGTGGAGACCGACGAGTCGTATCCCATTCACCGCAGTTCGCCCAGTCTGGAAGATCAGAGCATCGAGCTAGAGGTCTTTGAGACGGGTCTGAAGGTTGTGGACTTGGTGTGCCCCTTCAGGCGCGGTGGCAAGATCGCGGTTTTTGGCGGCGCCGGCGTGGGCAAGACGGTCATCATCATGGAGTTGATCCGTAACGCCGCCGCCGAACATCAAGGGTACTCGGTATTTTGTGGTGTCGGCGAGCGGACGCGCGAAGGCAACGACCTCTGGAATGAGATGCGTGAAGCCGGCGTGCTCGATAAGACCGTCATGGTCTTCGGCCAGATGAATGAACCGCCCGGCGCCCGTCTGCGCGTCGGCCTGACCGGCCTTACCGTTGCTGAATACTTCCGCGACAGTCAGGGCTTGGACCTGTTGCTCTTCATCGACAACATCTTCCGCTTTACACAGGCAGGGTCTGAGGTATCTGCGATGCTTGGGCGCATGCCTTCGGCGGTGGGCTACCAGCCGACGTTGGCGACGGAGATGGGACAACTCCAAGAGCGCATCACGTCTACCAAGCGCGGCGCTATCACCAGCCTACAAGCGGTGTACGTGCCGGCCGACGACTATACGGACCCGGCGCCGGTTACTACGTTCGCCCACTTGGACGCTTCAATTCGTCTTGAGCGCGCCATTTCGGAACGTGGAATTTATCCCGCCATCGATCCTCTCGGCTCCACGTCTCGCGTTCTCGACCCGACGGTGGTTGGAGAAGAGCACTATCAGGTCGCGCGGCAAGTGCAGCAGGTGCTCCAACGCTATCAAGACTTGCAGGACATCATTGCCATTCTTGGCGTGGAGGAGCTTTCCGAAGAGGACAAGCTCACTGTGGCGCGCGCGCGCCGTATGGAGCGGTTCCTGTCGCAGCCGATGTTCGTGGCAGAAGCCTTCACCGGCATGCCCGGCAAGTATGTCACTATTGGTGAAACTGTGCGGGGCTTCAAAGAGATCCTGGAAGGTAAGCACGACGATCTCCCGGAGCAAGCCTTCTATATGACGGGAACCATTGACGAAGTTGTCGAGAACGCCAAGGAAATGCAGCAAGAGTCCTAACGATTACCGTTTCCAAGCAGATTTGACAGATAGCAGGCCCCGAGTTTGTTCCCTCTCCCTCAGGGAGAGGGCTAGGGTGAGGGTGAAAGGGTACTATGGCGTCGCTTCGCCTTGAAATCATCACTGCCGAACGCATCGTCCTTACCGAAGAGGCGGTTGGTTCCGTGCGCGTGCCCGCGTCGGAAGGTATAGTAGGCATACTGCCGCGTCACGCGCCGCTGATGACGACGTTGGCACCGGGTGAACTCATCATGCGCAGAGGTGATGAAGAAGAGTCTTTCTTTGTCACCGGAGGCTTCTTGGAGGTCCGGGACAATCATGTTGCCGTCTTGGCGGATGCCTCTGAACGCGCTGAGGAAATTGATGTTGAACGCGCGGAAGAAGCGCGTCGTCGCGCCGAAGAAGCACTGAAAGAAAAACGAGAAGGTGCGGAACTTGCCGCCGCTGAGGCAGCCATGCGACGTGCATTGATTCGCTTACGTTTGGCGCAGCGAGCGCGAGGCAGGCGTGGCGCTTCTCAGGCTCGGTAGACGTTGCAACTGAATGACCGGAAGCAGTATCAGGAAGTTTGTTCACAACTGAGCAAACAACGGCGCACTCCAACTCTCGCAAGACACCTGCCACAAGACTTGAGCGATAACCGGCCCATTCTCTACCTGTGGCTCTAACCCGCCCGCCGGTGTTTGGTGCATGCCCTTCTTCAGGAGCAGTCCCGCATGACAGCGCTGGAGCAACGAACGCAAGCCAACACAGCCGTCGTACAGGGCGGCGCGCGCTTGTCCGGCGAGGTGCGCGCGCGTGGATCGAAGAACTGTGCGCTCCCCTTGATGGCCGCGGCGCTGCTCACGCAAGAAACGTGCGTGCTGCATAATCCGCCGTTCATTCGCGACATCGAGGCAATGGCCAATCTGCTCACGAGCTTGGGTGTTCGTGTCGAGATTGACGCAAACCAGCGCACTATCGCAATTACCGCCGACGCAATCTCCTCAACACGTACGCCAACAGAGATTGCTACCAGTTTCCGCGCCTCTTTTCTCGTAACCGGCCCGCTGCTGACACGCGTGGGAGAAGCGTCCTCGGTGCATCCGGGTGGCTGTAAGATTGGCGAACGGCCCGTTAACGTAGACTTGCTTGGCTTCGAGGCCATGGGCGCCTCGGTGGAGAGCGAAGAGCAGGACTATCGCTTATCCGCCAAACGGCTGAACGGCGCGCGGCTCTACCTGGACTACCCCAGCCATACCGGCACGGAAAACCTCATGCTCGCCGCGACGTTGGCCAAAGGAACGAGTGTGATACGGCATGCTTCCTCAGAGCCGGAGGTCGTCGCTTTGGCGAACTGTCTGAACCAGATGGGAGCGCGTATCCGTGGCGCCGGCACTAATACTATCGAAATCGAAGGGGTAGAGAGACTCCACGGTGCAGAGTGGGACGTGATTCCCGACCGCCACGAAGCCGGCACCTTTGCATTGGCGAGCGCCATTACCGGCGGTGACGTGACTATTCACAATACCAACTATGATTACCTGGAGCCGCTGCTTTACAAACTTGCGCAGAGTGGTGTTACCATACAAGGGACGCACGATCCGATTAGAGTGTCTGCGCACTATCCTTTGAGAGCCGTGGAAGTGCAGGCCATCCACTTTCCCGGCTTTCCCACCGACTTGCAGCCGCAGATTTGCGCGCTGCTTACGCAGGCCACCGGTGAGAGCGTCATCCACGAGCGTGTTTTCGAAGCGCGCTTTACGTACGTTGAAGAGTTGCGCAAAATGGGAGCCGATGTTCGGGTTTCCGGTGAGAAAGCGTACATTCGCGGGCCCACCCCCTTGCACGCGGCCTCGGTGCGCGCTCTTGATATTCGTTCCGGCGTTGCTCTCCTGCTTGCGGCCCTCGCTGCTGAAGGTTCCACACGAGTGACGGACATGCAACACGTCTTTCGCGGATACGAGTCTCTGCCAGAGGATTTAAAAGCTCTTGGCGCGCAGATTGAAATGGAATAGCTAGGGAGATGTTCGGAACGCAGCAGATCGGCATCGATCTGGGAACGGCTAACGTGCTGGTATACGTACCGGGACGAGGAATCACCATTAATGGTCCTTCGGTCGTTGCCGTTTCCACCGACGACAACCGCGTAGAGACCATTGGCGATGAAGCGCGCCAGATGATTGGGCGAGCGCCAAACAACATAGCCGTGGTGCGACCTATGCGCGAAGGTGTGATCGCGGACTATGTGGTCACCCAGGAAATGATCCGCCACCTCATTCGACGTGTTTGCGGTCGCGTGCGCTTCTTCAAGCCTGACGTAATGGTCTCCGTGCCAACCGGTATCACCAGCGTTGAACGTCGGGCCGTGCATGACGCCGTAATCTCAGCCGGCGCCGGCAATGCCTACCTCATCGAAGAACCGCTGGCCGCCGCCCTCGGCGCGAACGTGCCGATATCCTCAGCCAGTGGCAGCATGGTCGTCAACATTGGTGGCGGCACAACCGAAGTCGCCGTTCTCTCGCTCAATGCAATTGTGGAGCGTCAGTCGGTACGCGTCGGCGGCAACCGCATAGACACGACAATCTTCAATTATGTGAAGAGACACTATAATCTCTTGATCGGCGAAGGCACCGCCGAGGAGGTCAAGATTGCAATTGGCAGCGCCCTGCCTTTGGATCAGCCGATGTCGATGGAAGTGCGCGGCAGAGACCAAGTGGCCGGTCTGCCGAGAACCATCACGATCACGTCCGACGAGATAACCGAAGCAATTCAAGAGACCATCGCCATCATCGTAAAGTGTGTCAGGGACGTACTGGAACGAACGCCGCCGGAGCTTGCTTCAGACATCATCGACCGCGGCATTGTGATGACCGGCGGCGGTTCCCTTCTGCGCAATCTCGACGGACTGCTTACACAAGAAACCGGCATCGCTTGCTATGTTGCCGATAGTCCCCTCATCTGCGTTGCGCTGGGCACCGGCGTGGCGATGCAGTACTTTGACACGTTGAAGCGCAGCCTGGTGAGTTTTCGCTAGCGCCACGCGGAACAATCGCCCATCACTCTTCCGCGCCTCGCCCATAGTTAAACGCGCCTCTCTCAGAAAGTTAACTGCCCGTCCGTATCCGGCCAAGAGCGGTAGAAATGCTATAATGGCAATGGTTATCAGACATCGGTTTTAGGCATGGAAGACGCACTCTCAACGCTCTTAAAGCCCGGAAAACTGTCGGCGTCCGATTGCGCGTTGCTGTGGAGAGTTAGCATGGCAGGACACTCGAAGTGGGCACAAATCAAGCGCCAGAAAGCGGCCAATGACGCGAAGCGTGGGCAGCTCTACACCAAGCTCGGGCGTGAAATCACCGTGGCCGCCCGTGACGGCGGCGGCGATCCTGAGACGAACTTTCGCTTGCGCCTTGCCGTGCAACGAGCCAAGGACGCCAATATGCCCGCCGACACGATCGAGCGCGCCGTCAAACGCGGCAGCGGTGAGTTGGAAGATGCGGCCCGCCTGGAGGACATCAACTACGAAGGGTACGGGCCCGGCGGCGCGGCGCTCTTCATTGAAGCGCTGACGGACAATCGCAATCGCACGGTCGCGGAACTCCGCAATGCGCTGACTCGCGGGGGCGGAAACCTGAGTGAAACGGGCAGCGTGGCGTGGATGTTCGATACACGAGGCCAAATCATTATTGAACTTAGCAATGGCGACGCCGATGAAGCCATGTTGGAAGCCATCGAACTTGGCGCGGAAGACGTGCAAGAGGAGGATGGGACGCTCGTCGTGATCACCCTCATTGCACAACTCGAAGCCGTGCGCCGCGGCATGGAAGAGAGCGGCTACCCGGTGGAGAGTGCGGAGCTGACTCGGGTCCCCAAGACCATGTCGGAACCCGAGACCGCAAAGGCTGCCCAAGCGATGCGCCTCATCGAAAGTGTAGAAGACCTGGATGACGTCCAGAAAGTCTACACAAATCTCGAACTCACCGACGAAATGATGGTTGCCTATTCCACGTAGTCGGCGTCTGCGACATAGTCGAAGTCTGCGACGTAGTCGGCGTACATAGGCTAGGCTGTGTGGGCATTTTGTCGTCATTCCCGCGCAAGCTCGCCCCCGCACGGGGGCGCGGAATCCATCTTCATACGGCCAAGACTGCGTTGCACACCAAGTAGTAAAAAACCAAAACAGGCAAGTGTTATCATTGTCAATTGATCTTACTTTCATTTTGAGGAGCAAGGCGCGAGAGAATCCCGCACAAACGCTTGAGATTCCGCGAACACTGTTCGACGCTTGCGCTCGGAATGACATTAAATGCCCACAGAACCTAGGACGATCCAATGCGCATCCTTGGCATTGACCCCGGCACTGCTCGACTCGGTTACGGGGTTATCGAAGATACGCCGCAGCTATCCGTTGTCACCTATGGCTGTCTGACAACGCCGGCCAAAGACAGCCAACCCGATCGCCTCCTTTCAATCTATCGTCAGTTGGGAGAGATCTTTGAGACTGCCACACCTGATGAGGTCGCCGTGGAGCAGCTCTTCTTCAATCAAAACATAACCACCGCGTTTGCCGTAGGTGAAGCGAGAGGGGTCGTGTTATTGCGGGCGGCCGAGGCCGGCTGTCCCGTGAGCGACTACTCACCGCTTCAGATCAAGCAAGCGCTCGTGGGATATGGACGCGCTGACAAGCGACAGGTACAGACCATGGTGTCCATGGCGCTTGCACTTGAAAAACCGCCGAGGCCCGATGACGCAGCCGACGCTCTCGCCGTAGCTATCTGCCACGCTCACATGCGCACCGCCCAGCAGCTTCTCGCGCAAACATGATTGCATTTATCCAGGGTGAACTGGTCGCCAGCGACCTGGAGTCCGTTACGATTCAGGTCGGCGGTATTGGCTTGCGCGTTGTCGTGCCAAGCAACGTCGTCCAGGAAATCGGCGCCATTGGAACTGTCGTGAGACTCGCAACGCGGCTCCTGGTGCGCGACGACCGGCTCGAGCTTTTTGGTTTTGCCAGTGAGCGGCAAGCAGCGCTTTTCGACCAGGTACAGACCGTCAGCGGTGTGGGGCCCAGGCTCGCGCTGGCCATTCTCTCCACGTTTGCGCCCGACCAGTTTGCCTCAGTGCTCGAGGGCGAGGATCTGCGGCAACTCACGCTCGTGAGCGGCCTGGGCAAGCGCACCGCAAGCCGTATCATCCTGGAACTCCGCGGCAAGCTGGCGGCCGCGGACGAAGCCACAGGCGCCCCCGATGAAACCGCGGACGCGTTGGCGGCGCTTGGGTACTCAACGGCAGAGATTGCGCATGCGCTCGCTCACCCGGAGGTACAGGCAGCTACGTCGGTCGAAGAGCGCGTGGGTGCCGCGCTGCGGCACCTCGGAGCTTGAAGCGAGCGTGACTGCGCGCAATTCCACCCCAATGGCAATGAGGCGACGCCTTTGCAGATCTGTGAATTATCAATGGCTATAGCTGTGGATAAACCGTCAAGATATCGCTTGCGCTTGCGAGGATTAGGCACATGACCGACACCCGTCTGGTTGCACCGCAAGAGGAGCCGGAGGACGCACAAGTCGCCCAATCTTTGCGTCCACGTTCTTTGGATGAATGCATCGGACAGGACAAGGTGCGTGAACACTTGCGCATTGCCATTACCGCGGCAAAGCAGAGACAGGAGCCGCTCGACCACACCCTTTTCCATGGCCCGCCGGGTCTAGGCAAGACGACGTTCGCGAATGTGCTGGCCACGGAAATGGGCGTTAACATCCGGGTCACTGCCGGGCCAGCTATCGAGCGCCCGGGCGACCTGGCGGCCATCCTCTCCAACATCCGTGCTCACGACATACTCTTCATTGATGAAGTACATCGCCTCCATCGCGCCGTGGAGGAAATCCTCTACCCGGCAATGGAGGACTTTGCCTTGGATATCGTCATGGGCAAGGGCATGGCGGCGCGCAGCATCCGACTCTCGTTGCCGCAATTCACGCTGCTTGGGGCCACCACGCGGCTGGCACTGGTGAGCTCTCCCTTGCGGGACCGCTTCGGTGCGCACTTCCATATGGAGTATTACGACATTGACGCAATGCGTATGATCGTCGAGCGCTCAGCAGGTATCTTGGGTGTGGTGATCGATAAAGCTGGCATAGACGAAATAGCGCAGCGTTCGCGCGGCACGCCGCGCATCACTAATCGCCTGCTGCGCCGCATCCGCGACTGGGCGCAGGTGAAAGGCGACGGGCGTATTACGGCCTCACTGGCCGAGGACTGCTTAGAGAGCCTGGAGATCGACGGTCTTGGGCTTGACGCGGTCGATCGAACAATCCTCGCGACCATCATCGAAAAGTTCGGCGGCGGGCCGGTGGGCATCGATACCTTAGCCGCAGCTATTGGTGACGAGGCCCAGACCTTAGAGGATGTCTACGAGCCGTTCCTCATGCAGCTAGGCTTCTTGGCAAAGACGCCCCGCGGGCGAGTAGCGCTCACTGCGGCGTATGAGCATTTGGGACTGCAGAGCAGTGAGGCCGCTGACAACGAACAGCCAAGCCTTTTCACATAGCCTCCAACGTGAAGCCACATGAACCGGACGCCGGCTATCCCGCTACATACGGCGCGCGACTCGCTGCGCTGGATCGGCAAAGATGTCCTAGTCCGGCTTCTTCCGTTCGCAATCGTCGCCTTCATTTGGGCGTATGCCCTTGCAGGTGGATCTGAGACTCTCAAGCTCTCCTGGCGTCTGACCGGCATGGATTTTGCGCTCATCCTGGGCACAGGCATTCCTGCATTCGCGGCGTGCACGCTCTTTCGCGCCCGCTATTGGCCCATCCACAGCCTGGCGTCCCGGCGCGCACACCTCATTGAAGACGGATACTTCCTCTTCTTCAATGCGCCTGCGGAAGAACTCTTCTTTCGGGGCATGTTGCAATCGTGGGCAATGGCTCTTGGGTTTATCCCTCCGGCAGTGGGATTCGTTAGCGTCGCGCTCGTCTTTGGCTTCTATCACCGCTTGGCCGGATTCCCGTTACCTTTTTTGCTGCTTGCGACGGCAGGAGGCTTCTTATTCGGTATCCTGTTCTTGCTGTCCGGCACAATCCTCACGCCAATCATCGTCCACTTCATTGCCGATCTGGCACTCTTCAACCTCGGCCCCACCGTGCTCACCCGCTTTGGCAAGATCCCCTACCGTGTGAGGCTGTCTCAAAAATAGCATGTACGGATGTATACTGTCGTAGAGAGGAGCAGG
>JAPPLM010000033.1 GCA_028874195.1 Chloroflexota bacterium | reverse complement strand
TACGCCAATTCAAGCCCTGCAAAATCTGTCAACGAATTAGTCAACACTTACAATTTTTTCCGAGCGCAGCGAGGAATCTAAAAAAGCTCCCGGTTCTAGATTCTTCGACGTGGAGTTCATCCTGAGCTTGCCGAAGGGCTCCTCAGAATGACAATTGGAAGTTGGCTCAGACTTAGAGACGATCATGTGTCCTGCCATTGACCAACCCAAGCCCAAGACTGCTATTTGCTAGCTGCAATTGTGTTTCGGCTGCGTGCGATTCGCTTGGCATTCCATTCAGGCCCGCGACGCTAGACTAGCAGAGTTTCCAAGTCGTTGTATCCAGGCCCATGTCTCGCGCTGCCGCGCAGATCTTCTCCCACGTCGTGTCATCAATGGGGATGCCCGCTTGTGAACGCTCACGTTCCGAGCGGTATTCCGGCTCGCCGGGAACCACTATTTCCTCCACGCCGGGTGCCGTCCGGCTCGACTTGACGTGGCTGATCAGGGCTTCCAACTCTCTGTAGAAGTCTTCCTTATCGGTGAATTGCGCGATATCATAGGCCGTGATGTGGACGCCGTTGCTCATCACGCGCATGTCGCCTTGGGACATGCCCTGACCGCTCAGGCCGCCCCCGCAGATTTCCATAATCAAGCTTAACGCAAAGCCCTTGTGCCCCAGGGGACCGCCGAGCGGGAGCACGGCCCCGCGCGGATCGCCAAAGTAGTCTTCCGGTGCGGTGCTGGGATTGCCCGCCGCATCGACGATCCAGCCCTCAGGCAGCGGCGTTCCCTTGTTGGCGGCCAGAAAAATCTTCCCGTCGGCGACTGTGGAAGAAGTCATGTCCACAAGAAACGGGGCGTCGGCGCGGCGGGGCGCGGCAAAGGCCAGCGGATTCGTGCCCAGGCGTCCGTCGATGCCGCCAAAGGGCGCCACCTGAAAGCCCATGCGACCGGCGTTGACGAAGATCAGGCCGATCAAGCCGGCTTCCGCCACCATGAGCGGGTACGCGGCTACCCTGCCAATGTGGCTTGTGTTGCGCAGCGAGACACTGGCCACCCCGTATTGCTGCGCCTTCTGTATCAAGATCTCGGTTGCGAAGGTCGCGCCCACTTGGCCGAACCCATGGTTTGCGTCCACCACCGCCGTACATGGATGCTCACGCGCGACTTCCGGGACCGCTTGCGGGTCGACGCGCTGCTCTTCCCGCACGGCGCGGGCATACATCGGCATGAGCACCACGCCATGGGAATCATGGCCGTAGAGATTTGACTGCACCAAATGGTCGGCGATAATGCGGGCATCCGCCGGACGGCAGCCCAGAGCTTCAAAGAACGCGCACCCAATGCGGCGCAAGGCATCAGCGGTTACGGTGGGCAAGAGCGGCTCCCATTCTATCAGGTGAGTTTCCAGGCGGTGGGGTCGAGGCTAAGGTCACGGGCTGCGGCGCAGACCTTCTCCCAGGTGGTGTCGTCAATGGGAATGCCCGCTCGTTCCCGCTCACGCTCGGTGCGAAACTCCGGTTCGCCGGGTAAAAGTATTTCCTCTACCCCGGTTGCCGTGCGGCTCGACTTAACGTGCCTGACCATGGCCTCCACCTCGTCGTAGTAGAAGTCCATGTCCGCAAAGTGTCCAATGTCGTAGGCGGTAAAGAGCGCGGCGTTGGCAGGTGCGCGCGCGTCACCGGCAGCCATGCCCTGACCGCTCAGGCCTCCCGCGCAGAGTTCCATCATCATCGCCAGCGCATAGCCTTTATGGCCGAGCGGGCCGCCCAGCGGCAAGATGGCCCCGCGCGGATCGCTAAAGTAATCCTGTGGGTCCGTACTGGGATTGCCTTCCTTGTCGACAATCCACCCTGCCGGCAGCGGCTTGCCGAGATTGGTAGCCACGCGAATCTTGCCGTCGGCGACCGTGCTCGTCGTCATGTCCACCATGATGGGCGGGTCGGCCCGGCGCGGCGCGGCAAATGCCAACGGATTCGTCCCCAGGCGGCCGTCAATGCCGCCAAACGGCGCAACCTGGATACCCAAGCGACCGAAGTTGACGTAGGCCATGCCAAGCAGGCCGGCCCTTGCAATCATGGCGGGGTATTCTCCCGCCCGGCCGATGTGGCTGGCCCTGCGCAAGGCAACGCTCGCCAAACCGTGCTGCCGTGCCTTCTCAATTGCCATGTTCGCGGCCAGAGTCGCGCCCACCTGCCCAAAGCCGTCGTTGGCATCGATCACCGCCGTGCACGTGTGTTCGCTTACGACTTCGGGCGATCTATCGGGGATTACGCGCCCCTCGCTCACGGCGCGCGCATATTCATACATGCGCAGCGTGCCGTGGGAGTCATGGCCGTAGAGACTCGATTGCACCAGGTGGTCGGCGACGATTTGCGCATCGTCGGGACGGCAGCCTAGCGCAACGAAGAATCCTTGTCCGATGCGGCGCAGGGCGTCAGCGGTGACGGTCGGCACGAACGGTTCCTTTCGGCGTCACACTATGTTGAGTTCACCTGAGAGTCGATTAGACCTTAGGTAGTGAAGAGGCGAGCGTGACACAATCCGTCATTGCTGTGAGAGTAGCCAGCGTAGAGTTCGTCATTCCGGCGAAAGCCGGAATCCAGCTTCTCTGCGTCTCGTAGTTTGCCAACCGGGTAGGCCATTAGCCCAATGTTGTCGCATTACCTTACTTGGCAAGCAACGTGGCACGCTCATTGCTCTTTATTTTCGTTAGCGCAGGCCCTTCGACAGGCTCAGGACAGGTTTTGCAACCCCGATTCAAATTCAAGGCAGACTCTGCGGCTGTTTTAGGGCCAATCCCTTACGCATCTGTTTCTATCAGTGGAAAGGTTAGAACCACGCCTGCGCTGCTGACGTGGTCGCCGATTCGCTTGCTCTGGCGGGGGACAAGCCCCCGCGCTACTTTAACGCAAGAGCATTAGACCATTAGCGCCGCGCTACGCTGTAGCATCCATTCACTAGCCGGGATAGCCGGCCACTTTCTCCACCAACGCGTCCACCTCGGCTTCTACCATGATCAACTGCGGCCCATAGGGAAAGTCCGCGTGCTTGGCGATGCGCCCGCGGCGTTCGAGTGCGCACTCCCAGCCATCGTCATTGTGCTCCGCACGGGTTATCTGTAAAACGTAGCCATTGGCAAACGGCACTGTGTAGCGCTCATTGATGCGCAGGCACCAATCGTTGGGCAACTCCTTGCGAAAGGCGCGCCACGACAGCTCCGGTTGCCATACTCTTTGATTCACTGCCATTAGTCATGCTCCCTGGAACTCTTGCTCAGCACCTATGATACTGTGTGCCGTTTGCCGCGTACAGCTTTTGCCCCTGTGCGCCGCGCGGGATAGAATAAGGCTAAGTAGCGGTGTGCTACCCGCGCAAGCTCGCAAGCGACCTCCGTAATAAAAAGAGCGAATATGTTTGACATCGGCCTGCCGGAACTTATGATCATCCTGGTGCTGGGTTTGGTCCTGCTGGGACCGGACCGCCTGCCCGGGGTGATACGCCAGTTCACCGGCTTCATCCGCATGCTGCGCTCGAGCTATGGCGACGCGCTGGCAGTTTTCAAAGATCAGCTTGGTGACGTACAGGAAGACATCGACGCCATTCGCGGTGAAATATCTTCCATTCAAGGTGAAGTCCGCTCCACCGCCGAGGATGTGCAGAAGGACGTGGAGAAGGTGGAGAGCGAGGTAAAGACCGCCGGCGCGGATATCCAGCGCGGTCTCGATGAGACAGCGAAGGAAGCTGGCGCAACACGCCCCGACCAGATTGGCGCGGAAACCAATGCGCCCGCGGCGGTTCCCGTTACCAGGACACCCGCGCGGCCCACTACGAGCGAGCGCGGCGCCGCCTGGACACCCCAGGGAGCACAGTCCGGCGGTGGTTCTCCGCTCCAGCAAGACCTCTTTGCCGGACTTATGCGAAGCCTCAAGACACGGCTCGGCGACGACTGGCTCGAGGAGCAGGCGGACATCTATCGCGATCTCGGCGCCCGCGCCGCCGAAAGGAACGCCGACGACGACCAGGATATTGCGGCTCTCGTGCGATCGTGGGCGGACATGCACCGGAACTCGCTGCCCGAAGGCAGCCTGCAGATCATCGAGACCGGCAAGGACTACCGCGTGCGCATGCGCCAATGCCCGTTTAGTTTTGCCGAGACTGACGACGTGGCGTTGTGCCAGTCGTGCAGCGCGTATGACCTGGCATTCTTGCAGGAGCGATCTGCCGAAGTGAAGTGGGACTCCCATCTCACGGCAGGCGATCCGTGGTGCGAGTTGGTATTTGCCAAGCCGCCCCCGCCGCCAAAGCCGGAGCCCGTCGCGGCCGAACCTACCGTTGCAGAAGACGGGGATGGCGCCAGCGCTTCGGCAGAGGCAGCGCAGCCTCCGGAATCGCAAGAGCGAGCGAGCGCAGATGAGGCCACAAAGGAAGTTTCCGAATTTGCTTCCCTCGCTGAAGGCTACAGCGCCCCGGCGGATGAGCCGGCTGCGCCTAAAGCCGCTGCTCAAGAGCAGTCAGGTGCGGACTCGATAAAGGCTGAAGATGAAGAAGCGAACGCGGAAGACGGAGCTGTGCAAGCTGCTGCGGCAGAACCAGCAACCGTGGAAGCGTCGGCGGATAGCGACGCGGCTGAGAAGGCCGGCTCCGGCAAGAAAGAGTCTTCCGCATGAAGGTGGAGACCTTCGTGCGGGGTCCGCTCCTCAACAACGTCTATCTGCTGTGGGACGAGGACAGCAAAGACGCGGCCATCATCGATCCCGCGATGATGAGCGAGAACGTGCTACAGACCATCCAGGACAACCAGCTCAAACTGTGCTACATACTCAATACGCACCGCCACTTCGATCACGTCGATTGCGTTGATTTCTTCCGCGAGCAAACCGGCGCGCCCGCCTTCCTGCACCAGGACGATGCGGCGATGCTCAAAGAGCAGTTAGGGATCGTGCCGGACGTGCTCCTGCAGGGCGGCGAGGAGTTGGCGTTGGGCGGTCTTACCATCCGGACGCTGCACACGCCCGGTCATTCGGCAGGCGGCTTGTGTTTCCTCGTAAGAGATCACCTTTTTGCCGGTGATACGATCTTTGCCGGATCGGTCGGCAGGAGCGACTTCGAGGACAGCGACGGTGAATTGCTGCTCAAGGTGATCGCGGAGAAGATCCTGCCGCTGCCCGACGCGACCCGTGTTCTCACAGGCCACGGCGGTGAGACCACGGTGGGTGCCGAGCGCGCCAATAATCCCTTCCTGCAGGGGCTTGTAGGGTAGGAGCCTGCACTAAGGGACCGGCGCACGCGCGCCGCCCCTCCCAGGCAGGGCATTTCTCGCGAAAGCGGTCGCGCACTATTGATGGTGGCAGGACGCGAGCGAATGCAGTTCGCGTCATCTGGCGGAAAATGCCAAGATGCCAACTGCCAGACCGGCTAACGCAATAGATGCAATCAATGTCCACTTGATACCACGAAACTCTCCGCGAATCTCCGCCATCTGCGTAAGCACGGTTTGTATGTCGGCTTTCGTAGCCAAGTGCTCGAAGCCGGCTTCAACACGAGCGAGTCGCTCTTCCGTAGTAGACATGGCACATTTCCTCAATCCATCGTGAGGCGCCGGTACGAATCTGATCATGTCCAATTGTACGCGCAACTGCGCAGGAGCGTCAATGGAACGGAAGAGGCTGAATTAATGAGTGCACGGCGCTGCGGCCATTTGGCGCTCATGTCCTGGCGGTGCGCTAAGAAGATCCTGCCGACCTGCCCACCACCCGGCCATGGTGACGCCATCGTTGGCGGGGAGCGCATGTACAGTCCCATCCTTTGCGAGCATATTAGGTAGCCGCCTATCGGCAAATGCCAACACATCCCGGCCCTGAAAACCGGAGCGCGCTTCAAGCTTCCTGCTCATGCCGCAGCACTACTGCCTTCGCAGCGTAGTCACCGCGCCTATGCGTCCATACATCCAGAACGCTATCGGCAGGCCAATTATAGTGAGGAGGCACACATAAGCAACCGCCATCCAGATACCGCTAAACCAAAATCCAATGAGAAGGAAGTACAGCGCCCGCAAGATAAATGGATGCTGCTTTGCTCCCTGAATGAGCACGTCGCCCTCTAAGCGCCACTGATTTTGCGGGCGGAGCGTCATCATGGTGGGCAAACGATTGATGAGGTAGAGACCAAGCGGCAGGCCGATTACGGTCAGGTTTACGGCCCATGCGAATACGGAGACGATCAGCCCCAACCACCATCCAATGAAGATGAAGTAGAGGAAGCGCAGCAGGATATTGGGCGATCCTTGCTGCACGACGATAGGAGTAGACATGTTACTCTTCCTCTTCGATATCTTCCACAGCCGGCACTGGCAGCACGCGCTTGTCCTCCATGCGTACCTCAAGGCCTACGAAAGTAACGTCGGAGCTTACGTCAAAGACAACAACGCATTCCGTTGACTCACCTGGGTTGACCTCTTCGCATGAAGAGCTGTCTTCTCCGAGCAATTCCGCATCCTCAAACGACCTACCCATATCGTCAATGCCAGTGATGCTGCCGTCCCAGAGAAGCTGTCGGGGTTCGTCATCCAAGTTGGTAAGGCGAAACTCGACAGCTACCAGCTTGTGATCGTCGCCGCTAGGCTCAACTGTGGTGTAACCGCGCTCGACCTCTTCCGGCTCAGTCACGCGGAGTATCTCAACGACGAATACGCCGACACGGGATGCTGAACTCGTGGCGCTAACGCTATCGGCAAGTGGAATTGTGGTATCCACGTTGATTGTGACTGGTGCTTTGACCACGTAGTTCTTGCCGTCGTGGGAGAATGCCACACGCGCCACACTAGAGATAGTCTCTTCTAAGTGAACTGAAGATTCATCCTCAGAGAAGATCAACTCGACAATCTGCCTTGCCGTTTCACTTTGGGCAAGTATAGCCACTGGGGTTAACAGCAGTAGCAAGACAACCAGAACGAGGGAACGACGAAAAAGTGTGCGCATAAAGATGCCTCCTTGCGACAACACACATGAGCTTTGACCGCGACAGTCAGCACCACTAGCGAGCCGCAAGGAGACGCACGCGACCAGAAGCTTAGGTGCGTCCCAAAGCTCGCTAGAATCTGCTGAACTGTCGCAAGCAGTATTGTAGCAGCAGGCCAGGATCGCTTCAAGATAAAATCTGTCTCCTCCGAACTACAACCGCTCGGCACGCGATACGCGGTACAATGATTTGTGGGACTCCCGTTACTGATAAGCCACACAGTAGTGTTTGCGAATGAGGAAAGATGCGCAGCATGAACAGCGAGCGGACTCACGAGCAAGATCATGACCACGAGCATCATCAGGGGCGGTCAATAATCGCGCGTCAGCCCCATCGCCCGCCGCCGTGCGAGGCCGATGACAATGAGGCGGAAGCGGCGGCACGCCGGCAAGATGAGGCACACGCCCAAGCGGGTGAGCGCGGCCATGCGGACGAACACAAGGAGCATGGACACGGCGAGCATCAACACGGGAGCGGTGCGGAAGAACACGCGCACGACGAACACGGCCACGGCGGGGCCGCCGCGATGTCTTCTCCCGACGAGCATCGTCAAGCCGGCGCGCAGCAGTTCCCCTCGATTGAGTGCGCGGTGATTACGGTCAGCGACTCTCGCACGGAACTCGACGACAAGTCCGGCGCGCTCATTCAGTCCATGCTCAAAGAGGCCGGCCACGAGATCGTCGGCTACCGCTTGGTCAAGAACGACGCCCAGCAGATCACGCAAGCGCTCACCCACATGCTGGCGGGACGGGCGCGCTTTGTCATGCTCACCGGCGGCACGGGTCCCGGCACGCGGGACATCACGGTGGAGACCGTGCAATCGCTGCTGGAGAAAGAGCTGACGGGTTTTGGCGAACTCTTCCGCATTCTGAGCTACGAAGAGATTGGCGCCGCCACTATTCTGAGCCGCGCCACCTCAGGTCGCATTGGTAACAAATTCGTCGTCTGCTGCCCGGGGTCGTCTGGGGCCGTGCGGTTGGCGCTCAGCGAAATTCTCATTCCTGAGCTGGCCCACATCCTCCGTGAAATGAACCGGTGAGGTAAGCATATGCGAGCGCTATTTCTTGGCACGGCAGCCGCTGAAGGCTATCCGGCAATCTTCTGCGAATGCGCGCACTGTACGACGGCCCGCGCGCGCGGCGGCCGGAATATCCGCCGCCGCTCGGCGCTGATGGTGAACGACGACCTGCTGATAGACATCGGCCCCGATCTGGTGGCGAGCATGCACGATGCCGGCGCGAACTTCGGCCGGGTTGCCACGCTGTTGATCACCCACGCCCACGGCGATCACTTCCACTTACCCAATCTCTACATGCGCCGGAGCAACTTTTGCGCCACGACGCCTGCCCACATGGAGGTATTCGGTACGCCGCCCACTATTGGAGCGACACAAACGGAAGCCCAAGCGCGCAACGTCTCCGAAGAGGAGTTTCGCCTGCGCCTGAACACCATTCAGCCCGGCGACACCTGGCAGACGGGGCGGTACCGGGTGACGGCCTTCCCGGCGGCGCATGCTGAGGAGCTGATCCCGGTGTTCTTTGCCATTGAGGAAGAGGGCCGCACGCTGCTCTACGCCTCCGACACCGGCCCCTTCCCTGACGAGACCTGGCGGCAACTCCAAGACTTCCGCTTCGACTGCGCCATCATCGAATCGACAATGGGCATCGGCCCGCCGGGCACGCATCATCTATCCATGCACCAATGCGCCGAGCATCATCAAAGGCTAAAGGAAGAGGGTCTGCTGAAGCCCGGCGCACGGCAACTCGGCACACACTTTTCCCACAATCGCACGCCGCCTTATTTGGAGTGTGTGGAATACTTCGCACCGCATGGGATTGAGCCTGCGTACGACGGCTTGGTGGTGCAGGTATAGCAATTGTGGTGGTAGGCGACGCATACTTGCACACAAGAGACGACGGCGGGCGCGGCCGAATGGGATGGAGTGCTCGTAGCGCGGGGGCTTGTCCCCCGCTCAAAAAGCGCACGACGAGGCTTGGTAAAGATGAAGATGGATTCCCGTTTTCACGGGAATGACGGGAATTCTCGTGCTATTTTCATGGTAATGACGGAATGGAGCACATCTCGGCCGTAGGGGCGGTTCGCGAACCGCCCCTACCTCGATACCGGAGGCAGAGTCTCATTTTGGGAATCCAAGCCTCATAACAGGGGACTGTTGCGTTCCCGGCGGATGGTGTCCTGAGAGAAGATGAAGCTGGATACCGTGCCCTCGGTACTGGGCGAGTTTTCACGGGAATCTACGTGCATAGAGAGATGCAGAGTGTGGAAAGAGGCAATGGGTTTTTCGCGCCGAAAGTTCCTTAGGACCATTGGGACACTGCCCGCGCTCCCGCTGCTGGCGGCGTGTGGGAGCAGCTTGCCCGACTCCATTCGACCTGACGCAAACTCCAACGTGCCGACGGTGCACGTGGTCGCGCCCAATATCACCCTGATCTCTGCCACAAACCTCATCCGCGCAATTCAGGCGTGGAATGGCGGCGACATCGATCCGGGCGGACCGCAGGAACGCTTCCGCATCTCCTTGCAGATCATCAAAGCACGGGATGACGGCGGTGTGACCGCCAGCGGAAGTCCGCCGACGTGGTCGTATTTCCGCCGGGGCATCGACGCGGAGGCCGCGGCCGGGCGACCGGCGGACATTGCCATGCTCACCGGCGGCATCCATGCGCTTCCGGGCATTGCCAGCCCGTTCTTTGGGCCGCTCAATGACTTTGTGCAGCGCGACAGGAGCTTTCTCAACGAGTTCGTGCCTCCGGCGGTGGAGGCTACCACGTTTGGAGGCCGCATTCAGGCAGTGCCGGTAGTGCTCGGCGCCGGTGTAATGGCGTGGCATCCGGACCGTTTCGACGACACCAAGCTGGCGCCGCCGCCCGCAACGTGGACCTGGAACGACCTGGCGTCGCTCGGTCAAGAGTTCATGACCGCCGCGCGCGCCCGCAACAAAGATGACTGGTGGGCCATCGGCGAGGGCATCTACACCGCGATGTGGGCGCACCTCATGGCGCAGTCCGGTGGGGGCGTGCTTGACCAGAAGGAAGGTCGGCTGAGTCTCACGTCCGACCGGACTCGTGAGGCGCTGCAGTGGTGGCGCGATCTGGCCTATACCCACCGCATCATGCCAACGGGCGCCGACATGTCGTACTTCGACATGACCCGCCTGGCGCCGCGCAAGCGCGCTGCCCTCCACCACCACATGGTCTATTCCGGCGAAAACATCGGCGGCGGCTGGAAGATACAAAACTCGCCGTCCTTTGCCGGTAACGCCAACAGCTCGCTCTACGTCATGGACGTGATGGGCATCCATGGCAAGTCGGTGCAAACCGAGTTGGCCTACGAGGCCATCAAGGCGCTCGCGCCCTATGTGGCGCTGCGCTCGATGGTACCGGCCTGGATTCCCGCTCTGAAGCACGTCGAGAATCCCTCCGGCGAGCGACCGGAACTGGCTATGATAGAGGAGCGCGTGCCGGTAGTGATGAACGCGCTGCGCAACGGACGCGGCACAACAACGCTGCCCTGGACGGAGATCGGCACGCTCCTGCTGAAGACCATGATTGAACCGCTCTACAACGGTGATCTCGACGTGGCCGACGCCACGGAACGAGCGACCCGCGCCGTGGCGAACGCCTTGCCGGGGGTGTTGGTCTAACGCGCCATCTGGAACATCGCTCGATGACAGTTGGCTAACTGTGCCGGATGGGCATAATGTGGCGCACGGAAAGCCTGCGCTCGGTCAGGCTGTTAGCGGCTCCAGCTTTGCCAACAGCGCCTCTACGCGCTCGATACCGTCTTGCACGAGATTGTCCGTTTGCCAGTTCTCGTAGAAGTTCGTGTGCAACGAATTAGCTACTTTAAAGAGAACAAGAAACTCCGAGTCTCCCGTCTCGCAATACACCTTGTCTATTGCTTCGAAAAGGTACCGGTGCCCGTCGTGCCGCCACCCGCGTTGCTGAGCCACGGCTTTCACCGCGTGCGCAGCCGCGCCCCAAGCCTTCTCCGAGGCCTGCAACCTGTCGCCTCGCGCGAACTCCCTTTCAGCTTGGCGCAGGAATTGGCGGCTGATGCGCAGGTGTTCTTCTACTTTCGGGTCCCTGCCGTTGACTCGCGTAGCCACGATGAACTCCGTGTCCTGACTGCTGCCCTATTCGTCGTGAAAAGATGTGCGTTGCAATCTCGCATGCCTGCTACCTGCGGCCTGTCACTCTACCAGCGGCGCCAGTCTCTCTAGCAGGACTTTCACCCGCTCGATGCCGTCTTGCACGAGATTGTCCGATTGCCAGTTCTCGTAGAAGTTCGTGTGCAAGGAACTGGCTATTCTAAATAGGACAATGAACTCTTGGTCTCCCGTCTCGTAATATATCTTATCTATTGCTCCAAAGAGGTACCGGTGCCCGTCGTGCTGCCACCTGCGTTGTTGAGCCACGGCTTTCACCGCATGCGCCGCCGCGCCCCAAGCCTTCTCCGAGGCCTGCAACCTGTCGCCTTGCGCGAACTCCCTTTCAGCTTGGCGCAGGAATTGGCGGCTGATGCGCAGGTGTTCTTCCACTTTGGGGTCTCTGTTATTGACTTGCTTCGCCACTACGTGCCCCGCGTTATGGCTGCTGCGCTACTCGTCATGAAAAGATCCACGTTGCAAGGTAGCACGCCCATTACCTTCAGTATGTCACTCAGCCAGCGGCTCCAGTTTCTCTAGCAAAAGTTTCACCCGCTCAATGCCGTCTTGCACGTATTCAGCCGATTGCCAATCCTCATAGAAGTTCATGTGCAGAGCATTGGCAGTTCCAAATAGCCCCCGCAACTCGGTGTCGCCCGTTTCCCGGTAAATGCTGTCAATTGCGTCAAAGAGATAGCGATGCCCGTCGTGCCGCCAGCCTCGTTGCTGGGCGACCGCCTTTACCGCATGCGCCGCCGCGCCCCAGGCCTTCTCCGAGGCTTGCAATCTATCGCCCTTGGCGAATTCCTCATCCGCTTGGCGCATGAATTGGCGGCTAATGCGCACGTGCACTTCCATTTTGCGATTTCTGCCGTTGACTTGCCTAGCCAAACCGAGCCCCTAACACTAAACTTGTCCAATTACACCAAGAAGTCATTCTATACTATATCATGAATTAGTTAAGTAGTCCAGAAGTGCTTACATGTTGCGTATCTTCTATCGACACACCCGCGAGATTTCACGCTCTGCCGCGATGAGGCCGCGTTGAAAGCGCACGTGGGGGACCGAAAGGTTGTAGTTTCGAATGCGTCGGTTGAGCGCAGCAACCTGTTCGCGAAAGGCTCCCACGGCCTTCTGCCAGCGCGATTTTGCCGTCGGGCTCGGCTGTTCTCCACCGTGACTAGCCGCATACGTTGACCATGACCGCGCCAAAACTGCGGTTGCCTCAGCAAAGAGTTCTTCAATCCGCCGGCGCTCCTCAACCCAAGGCAAGCTCATGCCGCTGTTGCGGAGAATGTGACGCGCCATCCAATCGGCCGGATCCGCCAGCGGGTCTTCCTCCAAGTCGAGGGGCTTACCCTTGCCGGGCAGGTTCGCGAATTTTCCTTCAGCGAAGGCCTCTTGCAGCCGCTCCTCGACCAGTTTGCCCCATTTATCCGTCATGCGTTCCATCCTTCCGGTCGCGAGCCGTCGGCGACTGCCGCCAGCCGTTCAAGGTACCGTGCCCAGCCTTCGTCGTGAATGTCGCGTTCGAGAGGCGGGGCCTCAGCGAAACCGGTCTGCCGCAAGTGCAACATAGTCTCGTCGCCAACGCTCTCCAGGGTGATGAGCACGTGCAGCGGCGGAAACGTCCACTGCCGGTTGTGCCATGTGAAGCCGAAGCGGGTATCGGCTTCAAAGGCCGTGACTTCCCCCGAAAACACGCTGACCGAGCCGTTCTCGTTGAAAAAGACAAACTCCACGCCGCCGCCTACGTGGGGTTCGATGCCGGACACCTGCGCGAACCAAAGGGCGATCCGGTCAGGGTCGGTAAGTAATGCAAACACGCGCTCCGGCAGGGCCGCAATCCTTAGCGACATTTCCAGCATGTCATCGTGCGTGTTTGCGGAATCGCTTGGCACAACACTTTCCAAGTCGTCTTCAGTTGAATCTGTCAAGGCGTTCAAAGGCGCGTCCTTGGGAAATGCACTCGTAGGAAGTTCCGGCACGGGAACTCTCTGTGCGTAGCGTGGCGTCCATCTTGAGTATACTGCGGACAGACCGATTTGTAGACTACGGTGATGTAGCGGATGCTATCGTCGCGGTGTTATGCCGCGCCTCGTTTGCCAGCTCACCAAGCCTTACGTCCGTTGTCCCTGGACACCACCTCTCTGAAAGGTGACAATGGGGGCGTGTGTGGCGATAACGACAACAGAGAGACCGGTCGTAGTTGAAGAAGTCTCCCTATCCGGAACCCAACTGAGGCCTACTGCCAATAAGCGAGGGGACGCGGTCGCCACGGAGACAAGGCAATCACTATGGTAATCGACTGTCATGCCCATCTGAGCGGCGAACATACCGGCATCACGCGCATCTGGGGCAGGAGTGACGCTGCCCTCATTGCCGCCGCCGACCGGGTGGGCATCGAACTGAGTTGTGCGTCAGTTCTGACCACCGCCATGCCCGCCCCGCTGGCGGACTTCCAGGAGTGCAACCGCCAAATGGCCGCCGCTACCCGGATGTTCCCCGGTAAGGTCCGCGGCTATTGTTACGTGAACCCCGGCTACACGCGTGAGGCCCTTCACGAGATTCGCACCTACGTGGAGGGGCACGACTTCATGGGGATCAAGCTCTACAACGAGTACGTGTGCACCGATCCCATTCTCTATCCCATTGTTGAACTCGCTATCGAGCTCGGGGTGCCAATCCTGCAGCACGCCAGCCATCAGCACCGTCCCATACCCAGCCAGCCCTTTATTTCGGATAGCGGCGATTTGGCTGAACTGGCCGCCCGCTACCCCGAAGCGGTCTTCATCTGCGCCCACATCGGGGGCGGCGGCGATTGGGAGTGGACCGTCAAAGCAGCGCGCGCTACACCGGGTATCTACCTCGATACCAGCGGCAGCGTCTTCGATAGCGGCATGGTGCAGATGGCCGTAGACGTCGTCGGAGCGGAGCGCGTACTCTTTGGCTGCGATACGTCGTTTACTGCCGGCATCGGCAAGATGCGGGCAGTAAACCTGACGGACGAAGAGCGGGCGCTCATCATGGGCGGCAACATGGCACGTATTCTGGCCATGCGCAAGGCGTAGTCTGAGGACTTCCGCAATTATCATCGCCCGGCCCGGTCGTGGCGCGCGGCCCGCCGATACCGCCCTAACGCTCCAACGAGCGGCTTTGGACTGAGGCGCTGCCAGGATGTGGGCGGAACTTGCTGTCCGGTGTGCAGCACTTTCCTTTAGCCAGTCATTCAGGTGAGATCTACGCCAACCTTGGCAAGGCTCCGCGATCCTGAGACTAGCAATCTTGGGACTCTAGATTTCTCGCTGCGCTCGAAATGACAGGCTGTGTGCTTAGTGCGGCTGAGGGTCGCATTGCAGTTCACCAGGCCCATATCTCATTTGGACTTGCAGGTTCCCGTTCTCATGTCCTTGCCGCAGGTATTGCAGGAACCTCCTCATAAGGAGGGGTGACGAGGCAGTGCCTGAACCCTTGCTTTGACTTGACAATGGAGAATATCGAGGAGTACGCTTCTTACCACAACGGGAAGTGACGGGGAAGAGCCCAAAGCCGTTCCCGATGAGTAAGCAGTGGTGCAAAGGAGAGCAACGATGAAGGAAGTCCACCGATTCTCACGGCGCAGTCTGCTGGGCGCCTCGGTCGTAGGCTCCGCCGGGCTTGTTTTGGCGGCGTGCGGCCAGGTTCAGATGACGGGTGGAGATATGGAGCAGGATGCAGAGGCTCCGAAGGAAGAGGCAGAGCAGCCGCAAATGGTGGAGCACGCGCCTGTGATCGCGCTGCTCATCAGCCAGCGCGAAGACACGATCGCCAAGACGGCGGCCACGCTGCAGCTTTTTGCTACGGAACATCCTGAGGTCCACGTCGCGTGGAAGTTGGGCTACCCGCCGCGCGAGTTGCCGCCGCTGTTGGCAGCCGGTTCACCGCCGGACGTCTGCTGGTGGGGTGTCGCGCCGCACCAGGTGGCCGACATCGTCCGAGACCACCGTCCAATTTTGGCGGCACACGGCGTAAATATTGACGAGATCGTCGAGCCGGTGATCACTGGCAACACATGGCAGGGCAAGCTACTCGGCGTGCCTTACGGCCTGAACACGACGAGCATCTTCTACAACAAGGATCACTTTGCCGCGGCCGGCCTGAATCCCCCGACAGACGAGACCACGTGGGAGCAGGTCCTCAACGATGCCGATGCCTTGACGGCGCATCTCAACCAGGGATCGGAAAAGAAGACCGCCTGGGGCATCGCCATGAGTTCGTATATTCCCCAATACTTGCCGTTCGTCTATGGCGGCATGCTGGATGCGGACGGCGAACTGGCCGCCGACCGCGAAATCGTGCTCCACATGGTGCGCATGATCAAGGATTCGTGGACCCGGCGGGAAGCGGCGCCAGGGCCGAACAACGAAGACATCGATCTGAGCCGCTTTGCCATCGCAGCCTTCGGCAGACAGCAACTCAGCCAGGTTATCTTTGGCACGTGGGGTATCGTGCCGACACGGGAAGCGGCGGAATTCGGCTTCGATTCCATTGAGCCGCCGTATCTGGAAATTGGCGGCGGACGCACGCGCGGCGCCTTCATGGGCCAGGAAGAGCACTTCGTTCTGGACAGCAGCACCAATCCGGACGCGGAGACGCTCGTGGTCTGGTTCGCCAAGTCCACCCATCAGGAGTGGATGGGGCAGCGCGGTCACGCCATTCCGGTTCACATCCCGTCACAGCATGCCTTCGGCCCGCCGGAAGACAACCCGCACCCGGCCAACCAACTGTCGTTCGCCCGCAGCGCGGGCTACGCCACACCGTTCTGGCCGCACCCGGCGTACCTCAGCTTCACCGGCGCCCTGAATACGCACCTGCGGCCGCACTTCCGTGAGGAAGACAACCTGACGTCGGAAGAGGCGGTAGAGAATGCGTTCGCGGCGCTCGAGCAGGCCATCGAGGACTGGAAGAAGGAGAACGCCTAAGCCACGCACTTCGTAAGGCGGACCCGCAGTCGTTCGCCTTGAGCCTGCCTGTCCTGAGCACTTCGACAGGCTCAGTACAGGCTTGCCGAAGGGTCGAAAGGTGAATGGCGGGTTGGAAGCAGTGCTTTGTTCTCACCGTTCGCACTTCGAAAAGCTCAGTACGAACGGCGAGATGTAGGGGCGGTTCGCGAACCGCCCCTACGCATGACCAGCTACGTAAAGACACGTAGACAATTCATCCATCGAGGAGGGAGGCACGGGGCGTTGCCTCCCTTCTTCGCGTTATCCCGCTTGCGTCGCGCCTGCTACGCGCTGCGCCGCGGCTGTGAACTCTACAGAGGTGATCGAACCTGCCAGACTGCGCGACTCCAGGTGGTGCAATACCTCTTCGGTGCAGAGATTGTGCGGCAGGCCGGGTGTGCCGATGCTCGTGGTGCAGTCCCGCAAGACGATGATGCAGTAGCCGCGCTCGCGCATGGCGAAAACACCATAGTCACGATGGGGTACGCAATAATTGGCGGCAAAACCCGCGTAGAAGAGGTAGCGAATTCGTTTATCCCGGCACAGGCGGTGCATTTGCTCGCCGGTGGCGATCACGAAGTCCTCGGCGGTCGGCCACACGGCTGCGTCAATTGACCGCGCCTTTTCATGCTGCTGGCGCAAGGGCATCCATTCCTCGCCGTAGTGCGCTTCCAGGTCCGCCCATTTGCCTTGACGTCCGGCAAAGTCAGGCGGCGGCCAGTCTGCTACGGCCTTTGGCGGCGGATTGAGTTCGCTCTCGCCGGCGTAGCGCAACCACTGCGGGAACTTCCGCGCCACCGGCGGCGACGGCGCGTGTATCACGGCGATACCCAGCGCGCGGCACTCATCGACCAGCGGCCCAATAAGGTCTTGGCAAATCTGGGCGGAGCGCTCTCCATGGCTCTCGATGGTCGGCTCGTCCCAGCAGTCCACCAGCACGATGGCGGCTTCCGCAGGGGGAACGCTTACCGATGCATACTTGAAGCCGAAGTGCTCTTCGCGATAGGGCAGGTCCGGCGCGCGGGGTTCGTGGATGAGAAAACGCGTGGTCAGTTCTAAGTTAGCCATCCCAATCCTCCGTCAGATCCTAGCGGGCACGTTAGTCACCATTCTAGATTCAGCAGATGAGTCTGTGCATTTCTCTCCAGTTTAGGTTACCTTTAGGGTGAAAAACGGTGCCACTTTTCTTCATAACTGTCGCAGAATTCGCCTCGTGTATGGTATGGGGCAGGCATAGATGATTTGCGGTGAGAAGGGTTCCTGCATGCGCGGGAACTGCCAATGTCAGGTGATTCGTCGACAGAGTCTCTTGAGACAGAACGTAAAAGCAAGATCGGCCCGCCCTGCAGACATGTCATTCCGAACGGAGCGCAGCGGAGCGTCGCTCCGAGCGCGGAATCTAAAGCTGTAAGCCTATTCGACCATTACCGAAAAGGACTCTAGATTCCGCGAACTCCTGTTCGACGCTCCGCTCGGAATGACAGTAGAGAATGCGCACGTTGTTGGCACGTTTGCAGGAACGCGATGAGAGGAGCAACCGCATGCTGCGCGTAGAGACCTGGAAACACGGTTGGCGCTGGGTGTACTCCGTTACGTATGACGAGGGCGTCCGCTCTCTGCTTGATCATGCCCTGCCGCTGCACCGGCAGCACGATATGCCCGGCACGGTGGCATTGGCTGCGGAACTTCTCGCAGACGGCGGCCAACTACGTCTAAGCTCTCGCGGCAGCGAGCGTGAGCGTTACCTGAGCGTGGGGGAAATCCGGGAATTGCAACGCCATGGTTGGAGTATCGCCAGCGCAGGGCCAACGCGTGTGCAATCGAGCGATACCGAGCGGGCGCCCACGAGGGGCGCCCCTACCCAGACATCGCGGGAAGCGCTGGAGCAACTGGTAGGTGCGCCGGTTACGGTGCTCACGGTGTCGACCATTGACCATCATCACGGGATATTGCCGCAAGAAGTACAAACGGCCGGATACCTGGGAGTCTTTACCCTGGAGGATCGCCTGAACTACAACCACGTCGATGAGGACTTTCACGCGCTGGGCCGTTCAGCGCTTTACACGGTAGAAGGCGTCCCCCTGCCCGCGCGGACCTATGATCCCTACTGGCGGCTGCACCAAGCCCGGGATTCTGAAGGGTGGTTGGTCGATAGCGCTCGCGTGGTCACCGCAGAACCAGAGGATTCGGAACGCGACATCACGCCCGCGCTGCTTGGCGAACGCTTCGCGAAAGTGGCGGAAGTCGGCGACGTGTGGCGCGCCACGCCCGACGAGGTGATTGACTACATTCTCATGCGCCGCGCGGCTCACCCGCGCGGGTACCGCGCCACTGATGCGGCCATCACCTTCTCCATGGAAGCGCCGCGCATACCGGAGCGCGCGCAGAACCGGGAACTCACCTTCACCATGGACGTGCCGCCCGCTTGGCAGACGCCGTTGGTGACCAGCGACGGCGCGCCGGTGACCGACGTCGCTGCGCTGAGTGAAGGCCGCATACGCTTCACGCTGCCGGTGCACGACGGGCAACAGATGCGGATTAGCGCCGCGGACTCCGCCTGACTGTTCAACCGTGAGCACCGCACCCGCGCCAACCATCGGCACGTACCAGGAGAAGTCGCTGCACGCGGCGCTCAAAGACTGGATCGCCGCGCCCGGCGACCTTACTGAGCAGCCCGTAGACGGCTACGTGGTTGACCTCGTACGCGACGAGGAACTCATTGAGATTCAGACACGGAACTTCTCCGCCATCAAGCGCAAGCTCGCCGTGCTGCTGCAGAACCACGCGGTGCGCCTGGTGCATCCGATTCCGGCGCTAAAGTGGATCGTGCGGCTGGACCGCGACGGCACGACCGTGCTCAGCCGACGGCGTTCGCCCAAGCGCGGCAAGCTCTTGGACATCTTCGATGAGCTTGTCAGCATCCCGCACCTCATCGCGCACCCACGGTTTGCGTTGGAAGTGCTGCTCGTCGAGGTCGAGGAAACCCGCTGCCAGGACGGCCAGGGCAGTTGGCGGCGGCGGGGCTGGAGTATCCACGACCAGATTCTTGTCGGCGTGGAGTCCCAACACCGCTTTCACGGCCCGGCGGACTTTGCCGCGCTCCTGCCTGCGACACTGCCGGAGCTGTTTACCAGCAGCGAGCTCGCCGCCGACCTCAAGCTACGCCGCGGCCAGGGACAGAAGATCGTGTACTGCCTGCGCCACATGCAGGCAATCGAGATCGTCGGCAAGCAAGGCAATGCGTACCAATATGCGCGGACCGACGTGAGATCCCATTCACCGCAACATGGCTGCGGCAATGATAGCTGAAGCGGTCAACGCATAAGAGAAGGAGGGCCGCACATGCTAGCCCTCCTTCTCTAAATCGCTTGTTCTATGTGGTCTAATCCAGCGGGAAAGTCACCGGCGCGGGTGAGATCTTGCCGGCCTTTTGGATGCCGCAGGCGATCTCGAGCGCGTGGCGGGCCTCTTCGCCCGTGATAGCAGGCGGGCGGCCCTCGTGGATGGCCGCTACCATGTCTTCCACCTGCACCTGGTGGCCGTTCCAACCCTTCACCGTCGGGTCGGCGGCGGCGGTCATTTTCGCGGAGTAGCCGGACTTCATCTCCTGCTCCTCCTCTTCCTCCCGGTCGCCCTGGATGCGCCAGGTGACGACACCGGCGTTCGTCAGGCAGATGGTACCTTTCTCGCCAAAGAAGTGGAAGTTATGGTCGAGCCCCGGATAAGCCGAGGTGGTGAAGACCATATTGCCGAACGAGCCGTTGGCAAAGCGCGCGTTCACCACGGCCAGGTCTTCCGTCTCGATGTCGTGTGTAAAGGTGCCGAGTTGAGCGGTCAGCGATTCCACCGGCCCCATGATCCACTGCAAGAGATCGATGCTGTGGATACCCTGGTTCATGGAGGCGCCGCCGCCGTCGAACTTATAGGTACCGCGCCAGCTTACCGGGCCGCCGCCGGCGAAATACTCCGCGGTGCGCAGCCAATAGAGTTGCACGTCAGCGTAGAAGACGCGGCCCAAGCGGCCGGACGCGATGGTCTCCTTCACCTTGGCGTAAAGCGGATGCAGGCGGGACTGAAAGATCGCCATCAGCTTGACGTCATGCTCGCGGCAGGCCGCGATGAGGGCATCGGCTTTCTCCAGGGTCACGTCCAGCGGCTTCTCGCAAATGACGTGCTTGCCGGCCTCAGCCGCCTGGATGCCCAACTCGGCGTGGGTGCCGGTGGGCGTGCAGATATTCACCACCTGCACGGTGTCGTCGGCCAGCAGTTCCGCTACGGAGCCGTAGGCGGTGACGTTGTGTTTTTCCGCGAGGCCAACCGCGAACTGCGGCTCCATATCGGCAATGCCGATCAATTCCGCCCCGCCGGCGTCCTTGATTGCCTGTGTATGGGAACCGGCAATGCCCCCGGCGCCGATCACGCCAAACCCAATCGCTTGCTGTGTTGCCATGCTGTACCGTCCCTTCTTCTACTCACTCACCAAGAGTCTGATTCCCTACCGCTGCAACGCACGGCGGGCAATATATTCATATAATAACTATCACTATCGACTTTCGTTTGCTCTCTTCTCCGTGCTTCGACAAGCTCAGCACGAACGGTACCTAGCCTCCTCCAAAGGGTGCCTGAATTGCGTGAAACGGTGCTTTACCTCCGCGAGACGACACCTTGCCTCCACGAACCGTAACCTGATGCCTTGCTCAGCCCGCTCGCCCTGAGCCTGTCGAAGGGCAGATCGAAGCGGCTTCATCTCTTCCAGCGTAGCTCTACGCCACTTCGTAATGCTGCCCATTTACTACCAGCGTATCGTTGCGGTGCGGCCCGACGCCCACCATGCTGATGGGCAGACCGCCACTCAATTCGCTGATGCGCGCCAAGTATGCTTGGGCGTTCGGCGGCAGATCGTGCCACGTCCGCGCTTCCGTCGTGGATGCTTGCCAGCCGGGAAATTCCTCGTAGATCGGCTTTGCCCGCGCCATCATGCGCGTATCCGGTACCGTCTCATGGCGCGTGCCGTCCACGTCGTAGGCCACGCAGAGCTTGAGCGTGGGCAGTTGGTCGAGCACGTCGATCTTCGTGACGGCAATCGACGAGAAACCGCACAGTTCGGCGGCATAGCGTACCGCAACGGCATCGAACCAACCGCAGCGGCGGGGCCTTCCGGTGGTGGCGCCGTACTCCTCGCCGACTTCCCGCAGGGTCTCACCCATCTCGCCATCGAGCACCGTCGGCACCGGGCCTTCACCCACCGCCGTAGTGTAAGCCTTAACCACACCGATGATGTTGTTGATGCGATGCGGCGGCACCCCGGCGCCGGTCGCGCTGCCACCGGCAATGGGAGACGACGACGTGACATAAGGGTATATGCCCCAATCGACGTCGCGCAACGCGCCCAGTTGGCCTTCCAGGAGAATCGTCCTATCCTCGCGCAAGGCCTGCTGCACCAAGGGATGCGTATTCTCGATATAGGGAGCAAGTTGCTTCCCCCAGGCCAGCGCCTGCTCCAGCACGTCGTCATAGGAGAGCGGATCGTGGTCGTAGACGCGCGTCAGCAAGCGATTCTTCACGTCCATCACCTGGCGCAAGTACTCCCGCAGGTGCGCCCCGTCGGTGAGATCGCCCATGCGCAGCCCCACGCGCGCGGCTTTGTCCGTATAGCACGGCCCGATACCGCGCTTGGTGGTGCCCTGGGCGTGCTTGCCGCGCGCCTCTTCTTCGAGACCGTCGATGAGGACGTGGTACGGCATCACCACCTGCGCCCGCTCCGAGATGTGGAGGCGGCTCGGCGGCGTCTCCAGACCCGCGTCATTGAGCATCGTCATTTCATTGAGAAATGACTCCGGGTTGATCGCCATGCCCGTGCCGAGGACGTTGTGCACGTGCGGGTAGAAGATTCCGCACGGGAAGAGATGCAGCGCAAACTTGCCATGGTTGTTGACGACCGTATGACCCGCGTTGTCCCCGCCTTGAAAGCGAATCACCATGTGGGCCTGCGAGGCCATGAAATCCACCACGTGCCCCTTGCCCTCATCACCCCATTGGGCTCCAACCACGGCTGTCACTGGCATGGCTGCCTCCCTCAACACAAGCTAAACCAAGCCGTTAGTTTAGCGGAAAGTCCGTACCCCGGCATCACCGGCGTGATGCGCCATTCCTCATGGTACCCTATGCCCGCGCGCTGGACAAACCACGTGTGTAGGCGGGGCGCAACCCCGTCGGATGGGCATGCATTAGCGTCTGCGAGGCGATCTTCTCTCTGCTGCAACATCGCCGGCAGCGGCAGTGGCGCTAACCAATATCAGGGCGCCAATGAGCAGAAAGGCGCCGAGCGCCATGACGGGGATGGAAACGAACCCAAACTCGCGCACCCACATGGCGTTGCACGGCGCCTCCGCGCTGCAACTGGTCGCCTGTTGCAGTCCCGGCACGCGTTGCACCAGCGCGTGGTAGAAGGCCAGCGCCGCGCCGATGCCGGCCAGCGGCAACGCATACCACCCTATGGCGCGGTCTTCGCGCAGCGCGCCAATGCCAAGCAACACGACCAGCGGATACATGGCAATGCGCTGCAGCCAGCACAGGGTACAGGGCGGATAGTTGGCAATTTCAGAGAGGTAGAGGCTGCCAAGCGTCGCGACCAGTGCGACAATCCACGCGAGGCCGAGGGCGGAATCTTGCACCTGGGCCCGCACTTGCCCCAAGCGGGGCACACGCTCGGACAGGTTGGGAAAAAAAGCGCGCTCCCATATTCCCACGATCACGCAGAGCGCTACTGCCGCGTAGGCGATGAGGGTAAGCGTTGCGAGCGCTTGGGACACGGACCACACCAGCTATGGCACTCCTTCATCCGGCTGCTCAATGCCCGGGTGGCGGCTATACGCCGCAATCTCGGTCAAGGGCGCTACGAGGGTGTGTTAAGATTTCCCAGCGTCAGCATCCGTTCATGGTTCGACAAGGGCTTCGCGAAGCCCACTCACCACGAACGGCTGCTGGCCTTCCGACGCATTCTGATCCGTTCGTCCTGAGCCTGTCGAAGGATGAACGGACACCCTTTCACACACTTTCTAAGAAGCAATCGCCAAACACAAGCAAGCTATCAGTCTGCCACCGTCGCCCGTTGCTCTACGGCATGGTACGCAAAGCGACCGACGGGCGGCAGCGGGTCGCCGATCAGCGGCCGGGCATACGCCTCGAACGCTGCAGACGGCATATTGCCGTCCCTGTTCATGAAGGCCCGCGGCATAAGGTTCTCCGCGTTGGCCACGGTTCCCAACGGTGCCGTGCCGGTCGTGCACTGGTAGGGATCGTTGCTTGTGCGTTCCAGGGTTATCATCACACCGCTGGCGCCGCCCACGGCTTCCCGCACCGCCGCCTGACCGACCATGTACGCCTCCGCGCGGTCTACGGGGGAAGCGGTGATCATGGACGACCGCTGCAAGGTGCCGGGACGATTCGCGCGGGCCTTGAGCCCCAGACGCTCCCGCACCTGCCGCGCCAGGTAGTTGGCGCAGCCGGCAACGATGATATGCCCGAAGGAATCGGAGTTCACGGTAGCCTCCGACAGTCCGACGATATCTCCATCCGCCGTTATCAGCATTTCGGCAACCGCCACCGTGGCAAAGCCGAATTCGACGAAACAGCGTGAAATGTCATCCAGAAAGCGGTCTTCGCTGAAGGGTATCTCCGGCACGTACACGAGATGCGGCGGGTCGATGGGGCTCTCTTTGCCCAGGCAACTTGCCGCCGTCAGCCACCCGGCGTGGCGGCCCATGCTTTCATAGATGGCAACCCTATCGTAGCCCGCCATCGCCTCCACGTCGCGCCCCATGTCGCGCACCGACAGCGCGCAGTAGCGCGCGGCGCTGCCGTAGCCGGGGCAATGGTCGGTATACATGAGGTCGTTATCGATAGTCTTCGGCACACCGATCACGCGCAGCTCATAGCCTTCACGCGCGGCCAGATCGGCGATGCGCTGGCTCGTGTCCATGGAATCGTTGCCGCCGTTGTAGAGGAAATACCGGATATTCTGAGCGCGAAACACCTCGAGGATGCGAATATAGTCGTCCGGCCGCAGCTTGCGGCGGCAGGAGCCCAGGGCGGCCGCCGGCGTGCGCTTGATGAGGTCCAACTCCGCGGCGCTTACCCCGCCGAGGTCCATCAGGTCTTCCTTGAGCAAGCCTTCCACGCCGTGCCGCAGACCGTAGACGTTCTCGATGGCGGCATGCTTGCTCGCCTCGTGCAACATGCCCACGAGCGATGCGTTGATGACGGCGGTCGGTCCGCCCGACTGGCCCACCGCCAGATTGCCGCGCAAAGTGTCAGGCATTGGAGGCCTCCGCTTCTCTCACGTTAGGCAAGCGCATACTTCGTTAGCAGGTCGATATTCTGATCTTGGTAATGGGGAAGTCTCTTTAGTGCTTCGTCCGGGCCAATGCCGTCGTGGATGATCTCGCTGATCACGTTACCGACGGCCAGGGGGTCGTCCTGCCCCGGGTAGATTACGTTGCGCCCCACCATGGCCCCGCGCACGTTGGGTCCGCCGGTCAGGCCGCGGGCAAACTCGCGAATGGTCGGTTCGGGATTGTCGTGGGACGCCCCGCCCAGCATTAGGAGCGGCATCGTGGTGGCCCGCACGACGCGTTCGTAGTCCTCGCACACCGGAATCTTCAGCCACGTGCGGGCGGTATTGCCGCCCAGACCGGCAAGCACGCCGATCTGCTTGAGCAGTGCGATGGGGTCTTTCACCGGTTGGTAGCCGTTCTCCGTGCGCTTGACCGGCAGCGGTTCCAAGAAACTCGGCAGTCCCATCTCGCTCAGTTCGTTCACCGCCTCGGCAATGTACATGAGCGTCTTGCCGGAGCCGGGCTCGTCGGGATCGAGACGCCACAGCACCTTGGCCCCGTCCAGGTTCGCTTCGGCAATGCCGTCGGCGGTGTAGGCGCTCATATCGTCGTCCATCTCGAACACCGTTCCGGCCAGGCCGGAGCGGTTCATGGAACCCAGCAGCACCTTGCCGTCCAGGAAGCCCGGGCCGCCGCCCTGCTTGACCAGGTGATTGACGATGAAAACGTCGTCAAGGATATCGGGCGTTGCCATCAAGCCGTCGATGAGGCCGCCCACCAGCGCCCGCAGCACGCGGCCCAAGTAGGCGTGTCGATTCGTCATGCCCAGGGGATCGGAAGGCGTGGCGGTGGACATGCGGGCGGGATGATCCGCCGCCAGGATTACCAGTTTGCCGTCAGGCGCGAGGTGCTTACGCCGCGTGCGCGACCGCTGCTCCAACGCCACGATCTCCGGCTTGTCCACCCGCACGTCCGTAATGCGCCAGAAGACGTCTTCCGGGAAGAATCTATCCAGGTCAAATGTGTACGCGCTCATTGCCTCTGCCATGTATACTGCTGCGAGCTGACCGCTTCTTGGCCTACTGATTGCAACATCCCATTATAGCTGACAATTCTCTGCTTGACCTGCGCTGATACCCTTCAATGACCTAGAATACGATATTGAATGTGAGCGCCGAACGCAACGCCTTGTGGTTTAGCGCAATACCGTACAGTGCAGTTCCACTGGAGAGAAGCACAATTTCCCAGCCCCACGTGCTCCCCGAAACAAAAGGCCGCAGCAAGACCATCGCCGTGGTTGCCGCGGCGTGGCACCTGCGGGCGCTCGTGCGCGCTGCCCTGGCAAACAAGCGTACGAGCGTGGTGGAGGCGTCGTCCCTGGAAGAATTGCGCGCTGCGGCGCAAAGCGAGAGCTTAGATCTCGTAATTCTGGACTTTGGCCTCTCCCCCAATGAATCGGAAACGCCATATCAGGAACTCAAGCGTGATCCGGTCTTCACCCACGTGCCAGTTATCCTGCTAACCGACCCATCCGCTCGAGATTCAAATCCACCTGAAAGCCTGAGTCAGCCGGATCGCACGCTCCACAAGCACTTCAGTCCCTTCGAACTCCTAAACCTCGTCTACAACCTCACCGGCTATTGATTGGGCACTATGCGCATTGTGCTCGTACGGTGGGCGTAAATCACAACTGCACCTTCCCGCGTGCCGAACGACTGTAGGACACTCGCTAGAGAGATGGGGCATGACGGCAATAGATCCTACTCGCCGTACTCCGCCAGCAGATGTTCCACGTGCGCGCGGACGCTGTCGCGGTCGGCGCTGCAGACGAGGCTAGGATAGGGAAGCGCGCCGGTGGCGCGGAAGCGGGCGGCGTTCCGGTAGTGGAAGTCGCCGGTGTGGGCCATGAACTGACCCCAAGTGCCGTAGGTATAACTGGGTTTGGAGACCCGGGCGTTTTCAATCCACTCCGGTGGAAAGAGCGAGCGAAACGGCGGAAAGTTGTTGATCCAACTGCCGCACTGCACAATCCGGATGTCCGGCCGATCTTGCTCCAGGTCGTCCAGGAGTTTCAGCAGTAATCGCGTGAGCGCGGGCATGTCCCAGAAGGGCGAGTTGGGCTGCAGCACGTTCGTGAAGTGGATATGCACTCTATCCTCCGCGTAGTCGCGGCTGAAGGAGCCGTAGGGCGTGGGCGGGATTACCTGTCCCGCTCCCTCCCAGAGATTGCCCTTGCGTTCGCCGGCCAGCCGTTCCTCCATTGCGGGCATGAGCAGAGCGTAGGCGGCTTCCTCCAGCGCTGCGGTGGTTGCGTCGGCGCGGTGGCGGTGAAACAACTCTTGCAACCGGTCTACCAGCACGTTCCACTCAGGATCGGGGTAACCCTGGGCAGGATGGCGCTTGCCGTCCCAGAGGTGCGTGCGACGGTAGATGTCGGCGCGGGTGGTGATGAGTTCCGCGAAAGGGCGCGGCTCGGTCTGGAGCAGGTGGTGTACGTACCAAATCTTGAGTTTCACGCACTCGCGGTCGTAATTGCGCCTGATTTCCAGTCGGGATTTCATTGCATGTAGTCCTAACGTACCCGCTCTCATGCAGTTCGCATTTGCCTAGATGGAAGCGCCAGACCTCTTCTCGCCGTAGCCAGAGCAATCTGTGAGTTTTTTAGCGCACCGCAAGAAGCGACTATTAAGGAGACCATAACCTACACTTGGGACTCTACGCTCACCGGCAGACCCGTCTCGATGGACTGTCGGGCGGCCTCGATGAGGCGCATTGCTTCCACGCCGTCCTCTCCGGAGACGATTGGCGCCGTTTTGCCTTGTATGCAGTCGAGAAAGTGGCTGATCTCCATATAGAAGCGGTCGTGACCGCCGATGTCCGTTTCCACCCGCTCGGTGACGTGGTCCAGGCTGAAGCGGCTGCGACCGGCCAAGAAGTCGATGACGATGGCGCCGCGCTCGCCAAAGACCTCCACGCGCTTCTCCGTGTGCGGCGACGACCAACTACCTTCCAGAGTACCGACCACGCCGTCCACGCTCTCCGCCAGGAAGGCAACGGTGTCGGTGCCACAAATGTCCTGGGCGAGGGTGCCGCCTTTGGCGTAAATACTCTTCATTTCGCCCACCAAGTAGCGAAAGAGATCGACGTAGTGTGGGGCGGTCTCCCAGAGGATGCCGCCCCCTTGGGCGGGATCCGCCAGCCAGGTGCCGGCCATGAGTTCGACCCCCGCAAAGCGCAGGCGCAGGTGGTGCAGCGGACCCAACTTGCCCGCATCTATCCACTCCTTGGCTTTCACAATGGGCGTGTAGAAACGGTTGCAGAAGGCGGTCAGCAGCAAGACGTTGGCGCGTTTGGCCGCCGCTACCATGGCTGTGCCATCTTCCACACCCATTGCCAGCGGCTTCTCGCAGAGGACGTGCAGGCCGTGCGCAGCAGCGTGCTCGGTGATTTCGCGATGGGAGGGCGGCGGCGTACAGATGCTCACCGCCTGCAAGTCCTCGGCTTCCAGCAAGTCCGCGTAATCGGTGTACGCTTTGGCGTCATACTCCTGCGCACGCGTCTTCGTTACAGCCTGAATGGGATCGGCCACGGCGACGATCTGCGCCCGCCCGCTCGCCGCATAGCTGCGCAGATGCGAATGGGAAATGGCGCCGCAGCCAATTACGCCCACACGAATCATGTTTGAGACTATCTCCCTCTCTTTGCTTCTCCGTAGAGAAGGGAAGCCGGACATGCCACTCTCCCCTCACCCCGACCCTCTCCCCAGCGAGAGGGAGTAGTTTCGCACTTCTGGGGGGTATACACATGTCTGCGTGGTGCGTGTTGCCGGACTTCCGCCCCCGGTAGAAGAATGCGCGTCGAGTTGCTCATAGTTTCCCTCCCACCATCAGCCGGGTGAGCAAGCCGAAGCGGGGCCACTCGATCCCAAACGTCTCGCGCATCACCGGCGGCGCGGCGGCGAACAGCGACCGGAGCTCAGCTACCGCCTCCGGCGGCGTCTGCTGCCGCGCCACCCAATCGTCGAATTCCAGCATCTTCAACCAGGTATGCGTCACGGTGAAATCGAGACCGGCATCCCCGAAGAACCGCTGCCACTCACTCTGGCTCCACTCGCGGACGTGGGAGGGATCCCGCAGCACTTCCACGCGGTTGATCCAGCGGTCGGCGGCGGCATCGTCCGGCGACGTATTGTCCACGACCAGGAAACGCCCGTCCCCGGTGAGCACGCGGGACACTTCTTCCACTACGCGCGCGGGGTTGTGAAAGTGGTGCCCGGTGTAGCGGCAGATCACCAAAGAGAAGCTCTCGTCAGGAAAAGGGAGGTGTTCGGCGTTGCCTACGCTGGCCCGGTACTGCGCGATGCCGCGTTCGCTCGCGTTGCGTAGGGCCGCCTGCACCATCTGGGGCGTAATGTCGAGGCCGACGATGATTCTCGTACAGGGAGCCAGCGCAAAGGCGGCGTGGCCCGCGCCGGTGCCGATATCAAGCGCATAGGCGTGGCGTTCGACCCCGGCCTGCTCCACCAGCCAACCTAAGTCTTCGCCCTCCGCAAAGACGGGGCTTTGGGTGTACGCGTCAGCCGCGCGGCCGAACTGCTTCTGCGCCTGTTTGTACGATTTCTCACTCATTGCCTGACCAATTGTGGGCGTCAAATCCCACCGAGAAACTTTACGTGCCTCGCACACAACGGCCTGAGTTGCTTACGCTTGTTCTCGCGCTTACTTTGAGCGTTTCACAGCGACCGCGTAGTTTTGAGCCAAACTGGGCGTGGCCACGGTGAACGCCAGTGCATGATAAATGATGCACGACGCAGGCGGCAATGGAAACATGACAGCAGCGAGGTGCTATGCTAGAGTTGTGGGATGGGTGATGAATCTCACCCATCCTTTGCGAAAATAATATGGACGTTCTTTGACTATAGTTGCTTGTCGCAAGAAGGAGTTACTCTTGATGCGGTGGGGTTTGCGCGTTCCCGTGGCGCTCGTCGCGATTGTGCTTTCGCTGACGCTATTCAGCGCGTGTGGCGGTGAAGAGGAAGCAGCAGCCTGGAGTTGGGATGAAGACCCAACTCCAGTGGCTGTCAGTGGCGAGCAAGACCCTGACCCCGAGGAAGATGATTGTGAGCCGATGCCGGACTGCATTGAGGTAACTGTGGACCTGAGTGTGGGCAATGCCGAGGACGGCATGGAGCTATTCGAGAAGAAGGGCTGTGTCGCCTGCCATAAGGTTGCCGAAGACGGTCCCGGCGGCGAAATAGGCCCCTTGCTCGCCGGCATTGGCGATCCGGCAAGCCGCCCGACGCTGGCGGCAGGTGATGAAGGCGCGGCAGGCATTCCCAACACTCCTGAGAACATCTGGCGGTGGGTGCAGTTCCCGCAGAAGATCAAGCCGGGGACGGAGATGGCGCCGCAACCCCTGACTGAGCAAGAGGCTGCCGACCTGGTGGCGTATCTCCAAACGCTGAAGTAGCGCGTGAAGCCGACCGGAATCGGGCGCCACGCGTTCTTGCGGCACTCTCAGAGAACCGTAGTCGATGCGTAGGCTTGCCCAAAGCACTGCGGCCCTATTCCTTGCCACTCTCCTGCTTACTGCGTTCGCTGCCTGCTTTCCTTGGAAAACATCCGAGCAAGCTGCTTCTCGTCCGGCCGCGAATGCCGGTTCGCGCGCTGCCGCCAGGCCGCTCCCGACCGTGCCACCGGGCATTCTCGGCAATGGCGACGCTACTGTGGGGCGGGAGCTCTTTGCGAGCAAGGGCTGTACCGCCTGCCATAAGGTCGGCGGCGAGGGCGGCAGCGCGGGACCTGAAATCGACGGCATCGGCGATCGCACCAAGCGGCCGACGCTCATCGGGGAGCTTGAGAACACGCCAGAGAACCTATGGCGTTGGATTACGAATCCACAACTCGTCAAGCCCGGCACCCTTATGGCGTCGCAGCCGCTCACGCCCCAGGAAGCCGCCGACCTCGTCGCATATCTGGAGACTCTGAAATAGCCGGCGCAGCAGCAAGGGGATGGCCGTCTCTTGAAAGGCGCGTGCGCAGTCCGTTGGCCCTTCTTGGTAGGCTCTTGCGCGATCCGTTCGTGCTGAGCTTGTCGAAGCATGAACGGACTTTGGGTGATGGGACAAGCCGGATTGCCTCGCCATACGGTTCATCCTGCGACCCTTCGACAAGCTCAGGGTGAACGTATATCCATGCCGGCAATGCCTCAAAATGGACTATTGAGGATCGAAACGGAATAGACCACAGGGATGCCGAAATTTCTCCATCCCTGTGCTGCCTTAGAGTGATTGGGTGCGCACCTTAGGGATTGGCAAGCCCGTGGTCATTAACTGCTACGCCAAGATCAACCTGACCCTTGAGATACTGGGGAAGCGCGCCGACGGCTACCATGAGGTCCGCACGGTCATGCAGACCGTCGGACTGGCGGACCGGCTGGAAGTGACAGCGGCAGAGAAACTTACCGTCACGTGCTCTGACCCCGTCCTGGCGACCCCGGACAACCTCGTCTACCGCGCCGGCCGGCTGCTGCAAGAGGAATACGGAGTACGGATGGGCGCCGCGCTGCGGTTGGAGAAACGCATTCCGGTCGCGGCCGGGTTGGGCGGCGGCAGCAGCGACGCGGCAGGGACGATAGTCGCTCTCAACCGCCTGTGGGACTTGCGGCTCTCGTTGTCGGAGCAGCAGCGTGTGGCGGCTAGGCTGGGGTCGGACGTACCGTTCTTCCTTACCGGCGGCACGGCGCTTGCCACTAGTCGCGGCGAGAAGATCACGCCGCTGCCGTCACTGCCAAGCCATTGGGTCGTGCTCGTGTCCCCACCGGTTGCGCTCAGCACGGCGGCGGTGTACGGCTCTGTGGTCCCATCGGACTACACCTCGGGCGTCGCCACCGCGGACACCGTGGCGGCCGCACAACATGGCACGCTCTTGCCGCAGACCCGCTGGTATAACGCCCTCGCGCGTCCCGCCCACGCGCTCGCGCCAGAGATCAAAGCAGGACAAGCGGCATTGCTCAGGGCAGGCGCCCAATATGCCCACGTCTCCGGCAGCGGCCCGACGGTCTTCACCGTTTGCCGAGACGAGGCTGCGGCTCGCACGCTCGCCGCCGGACTCCAGCGCCAGGGGTACCATGCCGAGCCTGTCCAGTTCGTGCCGTCAAGCAGGGCTTAACCAAGGTGTGCCGGCATTGAAGAAAACCATTGTACGGCCATTCAAAGTTCTCAGCGGGACTAGGAACAGTTGCGTGAGATGAATTCCGTTCTCAGATCGCGGCTCGCCGCAGCAGCCCTAATCGCCGGATTCTGCTTCATGTTGTTCGTGAGTGAACTACGTGCGTGCTCGTGCGGGGACATCCCCTCGCCAACCGTAGCAGCGGCGCAGTCGGCAAAGGTGTTTTCCGGCAAAGTCGTGTACGTACATGGTGGAAGCGGCACGGAGCGGGTGCCCGCGCTGCTCAGCGGCTTCATACTGGTAGAATTCGAAGTCTATGCGGTCTGGAAAGGCCCGGCCTTTGCCACCATGTTCGTGGAAACCGCCTGGTGGAGCGGCAGTTGCGGGGTGGAGTTCTATGTAGGACAGGAATGGCTGGTCTACTCCTACGACGGCGCGACCGCGCATTCCTGCGGCCGGACGCGGCCCTTGTCGCTGGCGCAGGCAGACCTGGACGAACTTGGCCGGGGCCAGGAGCCTACTCCGGAAACTATTGAGCCCTACCCGCAACTGGTTGATATCATTGAGAAGACGAGCGCCGCTTCTTCAGCTCCCAGCCCATCTCCTCCAGCGGCAAGTGTCCTGCGCGAGGTAAGTTCTGCATGGCTGGGACTCATCCAGTTCACTGTGGTAATGGCGCTCGCGGCCCTCGGTTGGACGCTGTTCGGGACGACCCCTGGGAACAGGGCTCTCTCCGCGTTCGCCGCCCCTTTCCGGGCGGTGTGGCAGTCGGCCGGTCGCTTGACGGGCCGGTCGAGGCGGTAGTCTTTGAAGGCACCCAGAGCCTTCCCGCGCTGATTGTCGCTGGAGGCCCTCCAAAAGAATCTGCGCTCCGCTTTGCCGAACACCGCAGGTTCATGCCCCAAAGCGGCTGAAGCCGGATTGCAGAGCCTAGCTCGGCTTACCCCTTGAACGGCTCGCCGGTGCGCCGCAGTTCTTTCGTCACCGCGATCTGGCAGGTGACGTAGGCGCTTTCGGTGGGGCGTCCTCGGTGGTTCATGTCGCCGGCGGAGTAGCCGGGCCGGGCGTCGCCGATGGTGCCGACGATGAGATTCGCATGCTCGGTGGTGGTGTCGTAGCGGTCGGCGATGAGGCCCACCATATCCGCCCACGCGGCGCGCACGGCATCGGTCCACGTGCGGCCCTGGCCGGCGGTGAGGTATTCCTCGGCGCTCTCAACCACGTTGGTCGTTTCCACCACAGGGCTGGAGGTCGAGAAGCCCGGCGAGCGGTCGACGCGAACCGTCACCGCCGTGTCGATCTCCACGCCGGTGCCGGTGAGTTCGCCGTCGGACATGCGCGCGTGGGCGTCGGCGAGCGTGAGCAAACCGCCGGCTTTCTGCGCGCGAATGTGCACCGTGCTGCCGGGGCGGGTCGAGTTGAAGTCCATGTTGCCGCCGTGATCGATCTCATACGGGTCCACCGATTCCAGCATGACCACGCCGACCATGGGGCGTTCGGGCACCACAAAGTCGGGCGGAAAATGCACCAGCCCGTCGCGCACCGGCGCGATGAGGCGCACGCTGCCCCAGATGGGGCCGCCGTTGCGATAAAAGCCGTAGGGACCGCACTCCATATCCAGGATATCGATGGAAACCCAATCGCCGGGCGCGATGCCCTCGATGTAAAAGGGTCCGCCTGGCCGCGAGTAGCGCGGCGTGCCGACCTCCATCACCGCGCCGGGCCGCAGTTCGCCCTCGATCTTCAGGTCCTGGTCGTGGCCGCCGACCGTCTCGATGACGACCGTCTCGCCCAGATGCAGGGTGCCGCGCAGTTCGCCGCGTTCAGGGTCGTCGCGGCCGGTGTAGTAGGGTGTGCGCGTGAAGCGCCGCATAAGAATCCTCCCGTAAACACTGTCTCATCGGCCGCATTGTTTGGGTTGTACAACGGAGTGAAGCCGGCCGGGAATTAATCCTCATAATTAGATTCTATGCCGATTCGGTGTATGCGCCTAGCCCTTGCGCGCAGAATTAGACGTACTTCTCAGTAGATTCAAAGGATGCACAAATCCGAGTCTACTTCCAAGTTTGCAAGTATTCGCTTGCTTGACACAGGCGGAATCTCCGCCCTATACTTACGGAAATTTGTCGGTCTTGCCAGCGTAGTCAAGGCGATGAATTTGGCCGAAGCAAAGCTGGCAAGCTCTCTTCACTCTCCTAAGGGCGTGTAGCTCAGCTGGTTAGAGCGCACGGTTCACATCCGTGAGGTCACAGGTTCGAGTCCTGTCACGCCCACCAGACTTGATAAAATCAAGAACCTTTCAGATCAGGTTCGCGGTGGCGGTGTAATCATACGTTCATCGCTCCCAGGGTAAAGTGCGAAGCCCCTGCTGATGAGGCTTCGCCGAGTTGTGCTGGCTCTACAATAGAGGCCAGCGTGACCAGTGCCCGGAATGCACAAGGACCACTTCCACCAGAGCGAGTGAAGTTGAATGTGCACGTTACCTGGTATGTCCTGACCCCAAACGCAAGAAATGGTCAACGCAGGTATGGTCCAATAGCATTGACCTTGCAGGTGCCCTAGATGTCGCGCTTTACCGCCGAGCGAGCATTCTACGCTATCGTCGCCGGACAGGTCGTCTATGCGATCGGGGCCAACATGACCCTTTTCGGTTTGGGGCTATGGGTACTGGACCAGACTGGTAACGTCACCGCCTACGCTACACTGCTGTTTATGGTGCTACTCCCGTTCGGAGTCGCTTCGCCCCTGGTCGGATCTCTCGTCGACCGCTGGAACCGGCGGCAGATCATGATGCTCGCCACCGCCGGGGCATCGGCGCCGACGGTGATCGTAGCCCTGCTCTACTTCACGGACAACCTTATTTTCTGGCACCTGTACATCGCCCTCGCTGTACATAGCGTTGTCTTCGCGTTCAGCTCTGTTGCTATGGATGCGAGCACGCCGATGCTAGTGAAGCGCGAGAGACTCGACAATGCCGTCGGTGTTGCGGCGATGCTGAAATCGGTCGACTTCGTCCTATCGCCTCTCCTCGCTGTGTCTGTTTACCTGTCGCTCGGCCTGGGGGCCGTGTTCGTCGTAGAATTCGTAGCGTCCGGCGTTGCCGTCACTACGCTCGCGCTCTCCTTTGTCCCGCAACCTGCCCGCGTGCTGGAGAAGGGCGGGGCTTCGCTCTGGTCGGAGTTCCGATTCGGGATCAGGTACATCGGCGAGCGGCGGCCGTTCGTGTACCTGATCTTCTTCTTTTCCGCGTCGATGTTCCTGTTGCCGGGTATCTGCTACGCGCTGGCGACACCGCTGGCGCTGTCATTCTCGAACGAGGCCGGCGCGGCTGCTTTGATTACCGCGTTCGGTGCCGGATCGTTCCTGTCCGGACTGCTACTCACGGCCCGGGGAGGCCCCAAGCGCCGCATGAACGGCATCCTGGCAGCCATGGCGCTTGCAGGTGCAGGAGCGCTCGTGGTCGGTCTGCGCGAGAACCTGATTCTTGCAACTGGCGGCCTCTTCATCACCGGCGTCGGGTTCGCGTTCGCGTTCTGGTTGAACCGGGTGATATGGCAGACGAAAGCATCTCCCGACGTACTGGGACGTGTGTCCTCCATCCGCATCATGATTGCTATCGTCGGCCAGTCCGTAGGTTTGCTGATAGCCGGGCCACTTGCCCAAAATGTCTTCGGCCCACTGATGGAGGCAGGAGGAGGTCTGGCTGGAAGTGTCGGAGCCGTAATCGGTGTGGGCGCCGACCGGGGCATGGCCCTGTTGTACATCATCTCCGCCGTCACGCTCATCGGGATGGTCGTGGTATCATTCATCTTGCGCCCGATCCGGTACCTTGAAGACGCGCTGCCTGACCAGGTGGCTCAACCGGAACCAGACACGGACGTGGAGGCGCAGCACGAGCCTGTCACGGGCTTAGGACCGAGATTCCACCAGTGATGACCAGCAGAGCGCCGGGCCAGACAACAGCTTTTCGATACTGGGTCAGGTCTCCGAAGGTGTTGCCGGGGTGTGCTATCAAGAGGTCAGCCCAACCAGACTTGACGGTAGACAAGACCTTCACTTCGAGATTTAGATTGGAGGTGTAGCGAGAAAGGACCGAGGTGATGGTGCATTGCTTATATACTGGCAACTGCTGATCCCGCCGTATCAGCGAAGATACAACTTTGACGCCAAAGTGACGGGACTGACTTTAGTGACAGACATTAATTGCAGGAGTTGAGCATAATGCCTAAATACCTCTTCCAAGCCAATTACACCGCCCAGGGTCTTCAGGGATTGTTGAAGGAGGGAGGCAGTTCACGCCGGCAGGTCTTTGAAGACATTGCCAATGAGCAGGGAGGGACTCTGGAGTCCTTTTATTACGCATTCGGCGGGACTGACCTGTACTTGACTTTCGAGTTGCCGGATACAGCGACCGCCTCCGCGGTCTCCCTGCGCATAGGTGCTGGGGGCGCCCTCAGCATCACCACCGTGCAGTTGATTACCCCCGAGGAAATCGACGAAGCCTGCGAAAAAACGGTGACCTACCGCCCGCCGGGAGCGTAGGCTGCATTTGCACCCTCACGTGATTGTTGCGCCGGCCTTCCCGGCAACGTCAACGTGAATATGGTGTTGGTTCTCCAGGCAGCGTTTCCAGGACTCTGGCGTGTAGCAGACTATGCGGCCAACAAGGCCGGGAGAGGACGCAAGAAGAACAATCGGGACTGCCCAATGAGAGAGCCACCAACCGGGACCGGTCGTGGTCGGTAGCTTCGCTGGGGCAGGTTGGAATAGCTAGACCGGCTCCCTACAGCCGGATATCCCCGCGATGAGTACGCAATACGGTACAATCACGCCCAACGCGGCAGTGTGTTAGCACAATGGAGTGAGGTGATCTATGGCTGCAGCAAGCGTCAACGAGACTGTCCGCTACGAACCTGATGAGAATCCTCCCCAGTTAGTTACCATCGGCTCCGGCATTCAGGCGGCCATTCTGATCCTCGCGCCGGTAGTCTTGACCGTCGTCATTGTTTCGCGGATTGCAGAACAATCTGCAGAATTCATGACTTGGGCGATATTTGCCGCGTTGCTCGTCAGCGGCTCAACCACCGTGCTGCAGGCGGTACGCGTCGGGCGCTTTGGGGCCGGGCACGTGTTGATGATGGGCACGTCGGGGGCATTCATTGCCGTCTGCGCGGCGGCGCTGAAGCTGGGTGGGCCGGCCACCATGGCGAGCCTGATCGTTATTTCAGCACTTTTTCAGTTCTTGTTGGCGGCGCGCCTCTCGTGGCTGCGGCGCATCTTCACACCAATTGTGACCGGTACCGTGATCATGCTCATTGCGGCTACCGTGATGCCGATCGTCTTTGATACCCTCGCTGACGTGCCGGAGGGGTCACCGCAGGCTGCCGCGCCGGTTTCGGCCCTGGTTACGATGGTCATCGTGGTGGCGATGGTGGTGCGCGCGCCGCCGGCCTGGCGGCTATGGTCGCCCATTATCGCCATTGCCGTTGGGTGTTTGGTCTCTATTCCCTATGGCATCTTCGACTTTCAGCAAGTGCTGGACGCGCCGTGGATTGGCATACCTTTCGACGGCTGGCCGGGGTTTGACGTCACGCCCGGCATCGAGTTCTGGGCGCTCCTGCCCGCCTTCATCGTGGTCACCTTGGTGGGCGCCATCGAGACTATCGGCGACGGCGTGGCGATCCAACGGGTCTCTCGCCGCAATCCGCGCGCCACGGACTTTCGCGTGGTGCAGGGCGCGTTGAATGCCGATGGCGTGGGCAACCTGCTGTCCGGCCTCCTAGCCACGGTACCAAATACTACCTACTCATCCAGTATCGCTCTGGCGGAAGTCACCGGCGTGGCCGCGCGGCGCGTGGGTGTGGTTATCGGCGTCATCTTCGTCGTCTTGGCGTTCTTCCCCAAAGTTGCCGCCCTGCTCATCGCCATTCCACCTCCCGTGGCGGCCGCCTACATTACCGTGCTGGTCGTCTTGCTCTTCGTCCAGGGCATGAGGATCGTCATCAATGACGGCATGGACCACCGCAAAGCGATCGTCGTCGGCTTGGCATTCTGGATAGGCGCAGGCTTCCAAAGCGGCTGGATTTTCAAGGACTTGCTGGGTGAGGGCTTCATAGGGGTGCTGCTCAGCAACGGCATGACGGCTGGCGCGATTGTGGCGATCATCGTAATGGTCTTTATAGAACTCACCCGCTCGCGGCGCAGGCGGCTGCAAGTGGCTTTGGAAAGCGACGCACTACCCAAGATCGAACAGTTCTTGCTGGCTGTTGCGGGGAAGCGCGGCTGGAACGACGCTTCCACAGAGCGGCTGACCTCGGCGGGCGAGGAGATGCTGGCCATACTGTTGCAGGAAACTGACGGTGGCGAGGCTGAAACGGCGCGGCGCCTGACTGTCAACGCCCGGTTGGAAAATGGAATGGCGGAACTGGAGTTCGTCACGTCTCTGGAAGGCGAGAACCTGGAGGACCACCTAGCCTACCTGAACGAACTACCCCCTGTTCCTGACGAACGCGAGGTCTCGTTCCGCTTGCTCTGGCACTATGCGTCTTCGGTGCAGCACCAGAAGTACCACGGCCTCGACATCATCACGGTGCAGGTGGAGGGCTCCCGCTAGCGAGCGTTTAGGGCCATCCGCATCCAGTCGCGGGGAGTTCAAGAGGGAATCTCCGCGTGCTTTTGAACGATCTCTCGTGAGCGATTTGCGGTGCAGTTCCACGTGCGCGCTTCAGAATTGAGCGCGTGCGGGTAGCATACAAAGTACAGAACGGGCAGCCAACAGCTATTTCGCTCTGGGGTCAGCCGCGGGCTGCGGCTCCAGTTCCTGGTCAGGCAAATCATCCTCGAGCCGCCAGACCGGGCGTACCAAAAGTGCCATGACTGCTAGTCCAATGAGCGCGGCGCCGGCGACGATGTACATCAAGGCCATGCCGCGGTCAGCGCCCACGCCAATGAGTGTGCCGATAGTATCGGCCAGCGCGCCGCCCGGCGCCATGAACGGGCCAAAGAAGCTCGCTGCCAGGGGCCCGGCGACTAAGACTCCTAATGACTGGGCGCAGACGCCAAGAAACACCCGCAAAGAAAATACCCGGCCCAAGACATCGGGAGCCGCTTTGGCTTGCCAGATTACACGGTTCAATCCAATCGCCAATACGAAACCGAAGCCTATAATGAATACGCCGGCGGCGGTAAGAAGGAGGCTCTCTCGTAGTCCCATTATGATGGCGCCGGCGCCGGCAAGCGCCATCGCTCCCAGTATGCCGTTCATGCGACGCTTCGGCCCGCCCCACGCGGCGAGAAAGGCACCGGAAATCAGCGACCCGACGCCGAACGCCGTCATGATGATGGCCGCGCCGGTCTCATTGGAGAACGAAAGCGCCAGCGGCGTCGCGAGCGCGTAGCCAATGCCCGGCATCAGGAACATTGCAGTCGTCACGAAGAAGACAAGATAAAGAAACGGCCGCCGTTCCGCCAAGTACGTTAGCCCAAAGCGAAACTCCGACCAGAGCGTAGCGCCGGCCTCTTCCAGCACGCGCTTTGGCTGCGGAACTATGGCGAGCGCAATCGCGATAATGCTGATGCCAAAGGTCACAAAGTCCACGGCGAACACCGCGCCCAGGCCGAACGCCAAGTAGAACGGCACGGCGAGCAGGGGCGAGAGAATCATGTCGACAGACTGCAGCATTGCCGAGATGCCGGCGGCATTGCCCAATCGCTCCTGCTTCACCAACATTGGTGTGCTCGCCTCAAGGGCGGGCAAAGTAAAGGCGATGGCAATGCCGTTGACAACCAGAGCAATGTAGAGATGCCAAACGGCAAGGGCGTCGGTAAAGTAAAGCAACGCCACGATCAGGGTCGGCGCCGAGGCCCCGGCATTGGCGCAAATCATAATCCAGCGCCGGTTCCAACGGTCGATGAGCGGCCCAACGAGCAAGGAAGCAACGCCCAGCGGCAGCACTGCCGCAAAGAGCAGCGTTGTGTAGGCGGCGACGTCCCCGGTCTGGTCTAACACCCAGAGGCCCAGCCCGAACCGTGTCATGCCTGAGCCGATAGTTGAGACGAGCTGGCCGGCGGCAAGGGCGTAGAACGCTCGCTCAGCGACAAAGCGCGGAATAGAGGACACTGAGAAAGTCAACCTCCGCAGTGGCTGCTCTTGCTAATGCGACCTATTCCTAACACAGGGGGTTCGTTGTCTATTATTACACGTCAAAACTCTGATGTTAAGATAGATAGGTGGCGATGGTGCATGGGAGCAAACCCAGTACATTCCCGCAGCCGCGCTCCGTCTTCACGAGGTAGACTTCGCCTCGCCGTCAATTGTAAGTGTTGACTAATTCGTTGACAGCGTCGTCTGTCGATCCAATGTGGCAAGTGCAGAGTTCGCCTTTTGCCCGTCATTCCCGTGAAAACTCGCCCCCGTGCGGGGGCGCAGAATCCATCTTCTCCGCGTGCCCTGGACTCCGGCGTTCGCCGGAGTGACGAACAAATGCGCTATTTCAAGCTTAGAGAAAAGCCACTGTAGTCTATTACCTTTGCACGCGATTACTACTCTGGTGACCTCCACCTTTGTTCTTGGTCCAATTCTGTCAACGAATTACCTGTCACTTTCATCAATGACAACCGGAACAGTACAAATGGACAGACCCTCTCCGCGACATCTTGCTATTGAAGGACTTTGGTTTGGGGCGGTAGGTGTCTTGTGTGGCTGCGCAGCCCGGCCACTCCTGCCGGCGAAAGGCGAGGCGCGTTGATCGTAAAAGCACTCGAACCGAATGAGGAGCACTTGCGCGGCTACGGCGAGTTGCCCATCGCGTTTACCGTCTGTACTCGCTACAGAGTCGAAGAGATCACAGGTGGCGCCGGCGGTTGGCGGCTGGTGGAGGAAGCGGTCTGTCCGCCATTCATCAAGGACTACGATGCCGGCGCGGAGCGGCCGCTGCGCTGGCAAGCAAGATGGGACATTTCCAACTGGATTGTCCTGGCGGCAATGGAGCAAGGAGCGCGGGTGGGCGGCGCTGTCGTCGCGTGGAATACGCCTGGCGCCGACATGCTGGAGGGACGCGATGATCTCGCGGTGCTCTGGGACCTGCGCGTTCATCCGGACCACCGCCGCACGGGCATAGGAACACGGCTCTTCGCTTATGCCGCCGCCTGGGCACGCGCCAAAGGGTGCCGGCAACTCAAGGTGGAAACGCAGGACATCAATGTGCGGGCCTGCAAATTCTATGCCAAGCAGGGCTGCACCCTTAGAGACGTACAGCGTGGCGCCTACCCGGAGTACCCCGATGAAGTACGGCTGCTTTGGTATCTGGACCTATGACCCCGTTCGTGGCCACACTTGGTCCTGCCGCTAAGATGCAGCTTTTCGCCCGGCCACCACGCTTGATAAAATCAAGAACCCTCACCATAAGCTTCACGCTGAAGGTCTAGACGTGCTGACGTTGCTTGCAGTGGCATATGGATGTGTTCCTGCGGTTTGCTCCACACGGCGAAATACCCGGCGCCAGACGGTTGACAACCAAATAGCAATCTTTGTATGGTACGTTCGGGAATGAGCGTAACTTCGACGATATGATAAGGAGAGTGCTCCTAGTGGTTAAACTCGACGCAACCCACCGGAGTTGGCGTTCTAGAGCAGCCAGCCGCAAGCTATTTCTGTTTCTCCCCCTGCTTGGCGCACTCTTGCTCGGTCTTTTCCTCATATTTTCGTCCGCGGTCGCAGGTGCTAATTGCCAATTCGTGCTTGGCTTTGCGACACTCCGTGACCTCATTGGTCACGAGGTAGTGGGCGACTGCCTGGAGAATCAACGCTACGCCGCCAACGGCAACAGCGAGCAGCACACCACCGGCGGCCTGCTGGTCTGGCGCAAAGCCGACAACCTCACCTCCTTCACCGACGGCTACCGCACCTGGATCAACGGCCCCAACGGCCTCGTGCAGCGGCTCAATACCGAACGCTTTGTATGGGAAGCAGATTATGCCCCCGGCGGCGGCATCGCCATGCCCAGGTCAATACTACAGGTTGAGGTTGGCCAGAACCACGCATGCGTCCTTGAGTCCGACGGCCTCGTCACCTGCTGGGGCGAAGACGCTGCAGGGCAGTGAGCGATTGGGGCAGGTGGCGCTACCGTTCGCAGCGGTTTGACTCCATCTCCGCCGGTTCCTTCTTCACCTGCGGTATCCTGACCGACGGCAGCGTGATGTGTTGGGGTTACCCGGAACAGGAGAACGGCACACACCGCGAGAGCGACCATCGGGACTGGAGCGAGTGGATCGCCAATCCCGCAGCCGACTACACCGGCTGGGTGAACACGCCTCCGAGCACGGTCAAATTCAAGCCCGGCTCCCTGAGCGTGGGCAACTACCACGCCTGCGCGATCAAGACGAACGGCGAACTCGTCTGCTGGGGCAAGGCGGGCGACGCCCGCTTGGTGATTCCCGATGACAACGGCGCGGCGATCACCGACTGGACTATGGTGGAGGCGGGCTTCGCAAATGCCTGCGCCATCCGCAAAGACGGCTCCGTCGTGTGCTTCGGCCGGCAGTCCCATAACCGTTCGGCGGGGCCCATTGGCGCGGGTCCGTTCGTCGATGTCACGTTGGCCTTGTATAACGGCTGCGCCCTGGCCAAGGACGGCTCCGTCGAGTGCTGGGGCGGCCACTCGGCGTACAACAACCCCTTACCGGGTGACTCCGATTCCCGCAGCCCCAACGTACAGATCAATACCGCGCCGGCCGGGGTCAAGTTCACCGCGATCGAGATGAGCGCCACCGATCTCTACGGTTGCGGCCTCGCGGAAGACGGCACAATCCATTGTTGGGGTTGGCAACTCGCATATCCGAGCCAGACGACCGCTCCCGCCGGCTCATTCGCATCCATCTCGGTCGGCAGTTTCGCCAACTGCGCACTGGACGCCGATAATGCACTCACCTGCTGGGGCATCGACGACGGCGGCCTGTTCACGCCGCCGATGGGGGCGTTCGAGCAGACTGACGGCGGGGACGGCTTCAGTTGCGCGCTGAATTCCGATGGAAACATCGTCTGTTGGGGTGGGCGCAATGGCTGGAAACAGCTCAACGCGCCTGCTACGGGAACATTCATACAGGTCTCATCCGGCCACGTCCACGCATGCGCGCTGAAATCCGACGGCACGGTCGCCTGCTGGGGCGGTGTGGGTCCGGCAGGCACAAACATAGCCGGCCAGACGATTGCCGCCGCAGTCCCGCCCACCGGCACATTCACCACGCTGGACGCCGGTCCCGATCTGACCTGCGGGATCAAGACCGACGGCACGATCGAGTGCTGGGGCAACGATAGCCACGACCGCCTAAATGAGCCCAGCGGCACCTTCTCCCATGTCGCCGTTGGCGCAACCCACATCTGTGCAATTAAGAGCGACCAGAGCATAGTCTGCTGGGGAGAGACGATCTTCTTCGACCGGGAGGGCGACGGCACACCCGACGACATCGGCGGCAAGGGCAATCACACGTCGACGATTTCGCCGAGCGGCGCGCACCGGTACATCGACATCACGGCTGGCGAAGGGCACACATGCGCGATCCGCGACGACAAGAAGGCGGTCTGCTGGGGCTACCACGCCGACAGCCGCTATGCCGTGCCCGGCGGGAGCGATGACGCGCAGGGCTTCGGCGACATCAACTACGTCGATATCGCCACGGGCGGCAATCCCAACTGCGCGATCAGGGAGAGCGACGGCTCGCTGTCGTGCTGGAACAATGAGAAGAGCCAGTATCTGCCCAGCAGTGAGATACTGGCCATGACCGGGTTCCAGAGCCTGGGCGCCGGGACGCGCCACATGTGCGGCATCGACAGCGAAGGCGGGCTCGTCTGCTGGGGCGCAGCCGGGGTCATCCCCTATCCCGCTCGGTTCACTGCGTCGACGGCGCTGCCGTGATCGCTTGCAACTCACAACGCCAGCTTCACTGGTGTGGCAAGCCGAGGGTGTCCACGCGCACATAATGAGGTCGCTACGTTGAAACGCCTTAGTGGGCTCATACTTGGACTTCTTTTGGCGCTGCTTGCACCGAGTACGGTTCTCGCCGCCGACTGCCAGTTCGTGTTCGGCTTCAAGACGCTGCGCGATCTCATCGGCCACGATATCGTCGGCGAGTGCCTGGAGGATCAACGCTACGCTGCCAACGGCAACAGCGAGCAGCAGACCACTGGCGGCCTGCTGGTCTGGCGCAAGGCTGACAACTTTACCGCCTTCACCGACGGCTACCGCACCTGGATCAACGGTCCCAACGGCCTCGTGCAGCGGCTCAACACCGAACGCTTTGAATGGGAAGCGGACTACGCCCCCGGCGGCATCGCCGCGGCCGTGGCACGGGACAGAGAGGCGCTCGTCGCCCTGTTCAACGCCACAGGTGGCGAACAGTGGGAGCACAGCGGCAAGTGGCTGAGCAGTGCGCCAATCGGAGAATGGCACGGCGTTACCGTTGACGCAAGCGGACGCGTCACACACCTGAGCCTCAGCAATAACCAGTTGAGCGGGGAGATACCGCCGGAGCTGGGCAGCCTCTCTAACCTGACAGAACTGCGGCTCAATCGGAATCAGCTAACCGGGGAGATACCGCCGGAGTTGGGCAGCCTCGCCAACCTAACAGGACTGTGGCTCAATCGGAACCAATTGAGCGGGAAGATACCGCCGGAGCTGGGCAGCCTCTCTAACCTGACAGAACTGCGGCTCAATCGGAATCAGCTAACCGGGGAGATACCGCCGGAGTTGGGCAGCCTCGCCAACCTAACAGGACTGTGGCTCAATCGGAACCAATTGAGCGGGAAGATACCGCCGGAGCTGGGCAGCCTCGCCAACCTGGAATGGCTGTTTCTCATCGGGAACCAGTTGACCGGGGAGATACTAACGGAACTGGGCGACCTCGCCAACCTGACAAGGTTGGGCCTCAGCGGGAACCAGTTGACCGGGGAGATACCGCCGGAGTTGAGCAGACTTGCCAACCTGACAAGACTGTGGCTCGGCAGTAACCGGCTGACCGGGGAGATACCATCGGAACTGGGCGGCCTCGCCAACCTGACATGGTTGAGCCTCGACTGGAACCAACTGACCGGGGAGATTCCGCCGGAGCTGGGCAGACTTGCCAACCTGACATGGCTGGGCCTCAACGGTAACCAATTGACCGGGGAGATACCATCGGAACTGGGCGGCCTCGCCAACCTGACATGGCTGCGGCTCGAACGGAACCAGCTGACCGGAGGGATACCGCCGGAATTGGGCAGCCTCGCCAACCTGACAATTCTGCGGCTCAGCACTAATCAACTGAGTGGGGAGATACCGCCGGAACTGGGCAGCCTAGCGAATCTCGAACAGTTGTGGCTCAGCGGTAACCAACTGAGCGGGGAGATACCATCGGAACTGGGCAGCCTCGCCAACTTGAAAGAACTGTGGCTCGAAAGTAACCGGCTAAGCGGGGAGATTCCGCCGGAACTGGGCAGCCTAGCGAATCTCGAACAGCTGTGGCTCAGCGGTAACGGGCTGACCGGTGAAATTCCGCCGGAACTGGGCAGCCTCGCCAACCTGATAAGTCTGCGGCTCACCAGTAACCGGCTGACCGGAGAGATTCCGTCGGAACTGGCCAACCTAGCGAATCTCGAACAGCTGTGGCTTCACAACAATCAACTAACCGGGGAGTTTCCACCGGCACTGGGCAGCCTCGCCAAACTGACAAGTCTGTGGGTCACCGGTAACCAATTGAGTGGGGAGATTCCGGGCAGTCCGGTACCGGTTCGTGTCGCGCCTGCGGGCACGGCCCCCCAGCCCTCCCAGGCTCCGCTCGCGGTCGCACTCCAGGAGGTGTTCGGCGGACGAAAGTTCGAGCAGCCGGTCGAGATTGGCACGTACCCGATTGGGCCAGCCGGCTCCGGCGCGTTCGTAGCCGAGCGGGAAGGCCGTATCCTGCTGCTGCCTCACCCCGATGGCGACGAGTTCGTCGAGCTGCTCGACATCAGTGACCAGGTATCTTTGGTAAGTACCGAGGATGGCCTCCTCAGCGTCGCCCTTGACCCACGGTTCGAGGAGACCGGCCATCTCTGGCTCTACTATTCAGTGCGGGGTGTGCCGCTCAGGACGCGGCTCTCGCGCTTCTCGGTGGACCTCGATAACCCGCGGCGCGTACGTTCCGGCTCCGAGCTCGTAGTCCTGGAGGTCGGGCAGCCGCGTCTTAACCACAACGGCGGCAGCATCCGCTTCGGACCCGACGGGATGCTGTACCTCAGCCTTGGCGACGGAGGATTGTCCCAAAATGGCCAGAACCTAGGAAACCTGCTGGGCAGTGTCATCCGCATCGACGTGAGTGAGGCCTCAGAAGCCTCGCCCTACGCCGTCCCGCCCGACAACCCGTTCGTGGAAGTAGAGGGCGCTCGGCCCGAGATCTGGGCGTACGGGCTACGCAACCCGTGGCGGATGGCGTTCGACCCGGCAACCGGCGTCCTGTGGGCGGGCGATGTCGGGAGAGAGGATATCGAGGAGATCGACCGCATCGAGGCCGGCGGCAACTACGGCTGGGCCCGGTTAGAAGGCACGCGCTGCAATATTCCCCGGGTGGGGTGTGATCCGACTGACACCATCCTGCCCGTTGTGGAGTACGGACACCACCTCGGTTGCTCGGTCACGGGCGGCCTGGTGTACCGGGGAAAGGCCATCCCGGCGCTCGTCGGGCACTACCTCTTCTCGGACTTCTGCCGCGGGCAACTGTGGGCGCTGCCTCCGGATGGCGGCGACGTGGTTGAGATCGCCGTGAGCCCGCGGTCGGTTTCGTCATTCGGCACCGATGCCGATGGCGAGGTGTACGTGCTCACCTTCTGGGGAACCGCGCTCCGCATCGTCCTCCCGTAGTGGTGATGCTGGGCGTATCGGGCGCGACGTGTAGACGGTACATGGCGGGCTGAGAATTGCCGCGCCTGCGGCCCTGCGGATTGGCTCGCCTTATGCGTATCTCCACGCTTCACTCCAGCCGTTCGCAGCATTGGGTGTGGCACCAATTGCATGGTTTCACTCCGCCAGCAGCCGTTGCGCGATATCCTTGGCCTCATCGAGATTCTTGGCGAATTGGTCGGCGGGAACGCGCTGCAAGACGTTGAGCGCGCGCAGGGCGAACGCGGGCGGGCCGGTGAGGCCCATGATGATGTATTCGGTGTCTTCCGCGATGGCGCTATCGATCATCTGCTCGACTACCAGGGCGGCGCTGTCGTCGATGTAGACGGTTTCCGTGAAGTCAAGGATTACAACCTCGTGATCGCGGATGTCGACGCTGATGGTGTTGATGAGCTTGTTGGACGAGGCAACCGAGAAGCTGCCCCGCAGCGCAACCAGGCCGACACGCGCGGAGAAGGCGTCCTTTTCCTCTTCGGTTTCCTCACTACCAAAGAAACTTTGGTCCAGCAGCGGCACAGAGACAACCCGGTCGAGTTCCAGGCGCTCGAATTGGCGCGCGCTGGCCATACCGGCGGCGATGAGACCGATGGCCACGGCGGTAACGAGGTCGACAAATACCGTGAGACCCAGCGTAATCACCATCACCAGCAGGTGCTCGCGCTGCACCCGGTGCAGGCGCGTGATGAAGCGCCAGTCGATGATGTCCCAACCAACCTTCATCAGGATACCGGCGAGCACGGCGTGGGGTATCGCCTCGACGTACCTGCCGAGACCGAGCACGAGCGCCAGCAGGATCGCCACGTACAGGGCGCCGGACACTTGGGTGCGCCCGCCGACGCGGACGCTGGCTACGGTGCCAATAGTCGCGCCGGCGCCGGGCAAGCCGCCAACGAGGCCCGCCACCAAGTTCCCGACACCTTGGCCGACCAACTCACGGTTCGGGTTGTGGCGGGTGCGGGTCATGGCGTCGGCAATCAGCGACGTGAGCAGACTGTCGATTGAGCCGAGCAGCGCGAGGATCAAGGCAGGCTCGATGGCCCTGACGAGGATTTCGGCCGAAATGATTGGCATGGCAATCTGCGGCAAACCGGTGGGCATTTCGCCAATGACCGGTACGTTGGATAGCCACAGCATGCTCAGCAGTGTGCCGGCAGCGAGCGCCGCCAAAGTGGAAGGGAAGAACCTGCGCAATTGCTGAGGCCAAAGCACACCGACCACGAGCGTCACGGCGGCAATAGCGAGCGCGCTGAAGTTGACGTTGTTCATTGCGTTCGGCCACGCGCGCACGGCCTCGAGCGGCCCGCCCGTCGCGCCCGCCGCTCCCAGGAACGGGAGCGTCTGGAGGAGCATGATGATGATGCCAATGCCGGACATGAACCCGGATATCACGGAGTACGGCGTGAAGGCCACGAAGCGCCCGATCCGCATTACGCCGAGCGCAATCTGGATCAGACCGGCCATGATGACGATGGTGAAAGCTTCGGCGAGTGTGTCGGCGTGGGTGGTGACGATGACGGCCATAGCGACGGCCATGGGGCCGGTGGGACCCGATATCAGTGACTTGGTACCGCCGAAGACCGCCGAAAAAAACCCGACGGCAATGGCGCCGTAAATGCCGGCCAGCGGCCCAAGACCGGATGCCACACCGAAGGCCAGCGATACCGGCAAGCCCACCACCGCCGCGGTGATGCCGCCAAATATGTCGCCACGCAGGGTCTGAAAACTGTACGCCAATCTGACCTACCAGCCGATAGAGAGTGAAGACATACCAGCTACTCCATAGGGAATCTCGTTATAGGAGCTTGAGCAAGCGCATCGAAAGTCGCGTACAATCAGCACTCCATCAAGAGTCTTGGTGTGGGAAGTATCCTACCATAACTGGAGGGGAGTGTCATGAAGATTCCTGCAGTGCAGAATACCCTTGGAGGTGCCTATATTCACATAAGATTGGGGTTTCTGGACGTGTGAGGCCAGACCACAGCACCGCCGGAGAGTAGCGCAATTGCTGGCAGAGAAGGGGTGCCGCAAACCCAGGATTCTCAGGGCGAATTGTACGGTTTGTGTGCCACTGTGTGGGAAGGGGCGCGCCGCAGAAGGCGGGCCCTGCGCCGCGCTAAGCATCGCCTTTCAGGTGTTGAAGTTGCGCGTCGTCTCCGGCCACCACTACCCTGTCGCCGGGATCCAGCACGACATCCGTTGCCGGAGAAAAGAGCAACTGACCGTCTTGTTTACTTATTGCTAGCACTTGCAACGAGTGTGCCGCTGCGAATTCGGTAAGGTCCATGCCCGCGTAGCCCGAATCGGCGGCAACGGCTATTTCGGCAAGTCTTGGGCCAATGCGCGAGGGATCGAGAATTTCGTCAAGAAAATCGGAGGTGAGCGGTTTTGCATTGGGGTAGCAGACGTTTGACCAAATGCCACGGCAATCTTTGGGCCGGAGTCGTGGCAGTCTCCCTAGAGTTGGTCATGGGTTGCTGCGGTCAAGATACTTCATCAATTCTCGCAGCAGGTCGTCGTACAATCTCTTGAGGTCGTCGAGGTCTCTGCCCTCGTGACTCCGTTGGACACCTAGCACTTCGCTATAGAACTGCCATCTACATCGGTCCGCGTCAGTGTTGTTTTCAACGCGCAAGTTGATGCCCTCACCCTCTCTTTGCCTGAAGCGTGAAAAGCCGCTTGAAAAAACGGTTGAGATTGAGCCCATTTCATCCGGGACATTCTCTGAATCCAGCAAGGACTGAAGTGTAGGCGATCCCTCATTTATCCCGAATCTGCAGGGCTGTATTGGTTTGTCTTCTATGTCAGTTCCTTCGACATCAATAGTCACATCCACGTTGCCAAATGCATCCGAAATGCTCCAGACCTTACCTGAACAGTATTCGTAGAATGGACTCAAGACAGACTTGACAAACGACTTTGAAGAAAACCCTTGAACATTGGTTCTGGCATGGGACTGCTTGAAGAGCGCGATCTCTTTGTCAATGTCATCGATATCGTCTATGGGTTCTCCGCGCGCAGCCTTAAGATAAAGGTTGAGAGCGTATTCGCAGCATTCTGCAATGTAGTTGATGAACTCTGTCAGGTCCTCGGTTTTATCAACATGCTCCAACTTGCTCAGATACTCGTCTCGGTTCTCCCGTCGAATCATCGCCACCGTGTAGCCGTGCTTGATCAGGACCATATTCATCAGCAGCCGCGCCATGCGGCCGTTGCCGTCGTCGAAAGGATGGATGTGCACGAAGCGGTAGTGGAAGGTGGCGGCGATGACTATCGGGTGTTCGCCCTCCCGCTCCTTGGCGCGGTACCAGTCGATGAGGTCCCCCATTGCCTGCTTTACTTGCTCGGGGGGCGTGAAGAAGTACGTTTCGCCGGTGGCTGTCCTCACATTGTTCGGTACCGTCTTGTAGTCACCAAGTGAAATCGTGCGCTCTATCAGCGTTCCCTCCGGAGTCTCCGCCTTCGTTTTGTACGGTTCTTTCAGCAACACGCGGTGGAGATTGCGTATGAAGACCTCGTTGAGTTCTTGGTTATCCTTTACCGCGTCCTCAATCGCCTTTACGGCCTTGTCATGCCCTTGAATGTCCAGGTGGTCGCGCAAGGGCTTGCCGCGCGCGGTCACGCCGTGGAGGATGAGGCTGCGGGTCTCGCCGAGGGTCAGCGTGTTGCCTTCAATAGCATTGGAGTGGTAGTTCGCCTCGAGCCGCAGTTTCTGCTCTACCTGAGCCAGCACAGTCTGCGGCAATGGCCGCAGGCCGTCGAGTTCTCTCTTGAGCTTGGTGATGGTTTCAAGTACGTTGGCCATTTGACCGGGGCCTGTCTCTGTTCAGGGGGTGCCCGTGGTATTCGCTGAGACGACTTGCCTGTTGCCAGCGGGCGAACGAACTTCCAGGAAGACTCCAATGCCTCTAAAGCCCTGATAGTTCATTCCATTATAGAGCTTGAAGTCGAAGGTTCGACTATGGGAACAGAGGATGTTTTGCCGAGAAGGGTGGCGAGAACGGGGATATGATCTGTTGGTTCACGCTAAAGCAAGTGGCCATCTTAGGGCGCGTTGCCCAAAGACAAGGACTTCCGACACAGGTTCTTTCCGTTTCTGCTTTCGGAGCCGGACAAAACGAGGCGCAGGTTGCAAACCTGCGCTACTTGGATGGAGACCCTTTGCGTGATATGTTTCTGATAGTGGTGTGTTTCTGATAACGGAACAGCGGGCGCACGTCTATGCAGATTCTTTGGAATTCCTGATCAATGCGTGGCAGCCGAGACTCGACAGGCGGGAATTGGATACTCGATGATGCTCGAACAAGCCATTCTGGATGACATAATCAAGAGAATTGTCGAGAGGCGCAACCGGAGAGGATCATCCTTTTCGGCTCCGCTGCGCGCGGCGAGATGGGCCCGCACAGCGATGTCGATTTGCTCATTATTCGTAAAGGCGGGCACTCGCGAAAACTCGTAGGGCAGATATACCGCAAGCTGCACGGGGTCGGCGCCGCCGTGGACGCTGTCATGGTCTCTCCGGCGGACGTGGAGCGGTATAAGGACAGTCACGCGCTGATCATCAAACCGGCGCTGGCCGAGGGAAGGGTCGTGTATGACGCCTCCTGAACGCTAACCGCCGGATGACCCCAGGGAGTGGCTGAACCGCTGGGGCTGTCCGTTTTCCTGGCCCAGTGCTTTAGTAGTTTCCGCAAAAGGCAACTAAAATGCCCCTTGAGGTCTTCCAAGTCTTGTCCCTCGTGCTCCCAACGCGCACGTAGCGCCCCGCTGCGATCACGCCAGATCGAAGCGGTCGAGGTTCATCACCTTGTCCCACGCGCGCACGAAGTCGCGCACGAACGTCTCTTGGGCGTCGTCGCAGCCGTAGACTTCCGCGTATGCGCGCAGTTCGGAGTTTGAACCGAAGACCAGGTCCACCCGGGTGCCGGTCCACTTGAGCTCACCAGTCTGGCGGTCGTGTCCCTCGAAGACTTCTTCAGACGCGGACGACACGTGCCACACGGTGTCCATATCGAGCAGATTCACGAAGAAGTCATTGGTCAACGTTCCCGGCCGGTCGGTGAAGACGCCGTGTTGCGCTTGGCCGGTATTTGCATTCAGCACGCGCAGGCCGCCCACCAGCACCGCCATCTCAGGTGCGGTGAGCGTGAGCATGTAGGCACGCTCTACCAGCAGTTCCTCCGCTGACTCCTGGTGACCGTTCTGGAGGTAGTTGCGGAAGCCGTCCGCGGTGGGCTCGAGCACGGCGAACGACTCGACGTCGGTCCACTCCTGAGTCGTGTCCGTCCGTCCCGGCGCAAAAGGTACCTGCACGTCATGCCCCGCGTTCTTGGCGGCTTGCTCGACGCCGGCGCAGCCGGCCAAGACGATCAGGTCGGCCAGCGAGACTTGCTTGCCGCCGGCCTGCGCGCTGTTGAACGCCGCCTGGATTTGCTCCAGCGTTTGCAGCGCCTCTGCGAGTTCGGCTGGGTTGTTCACTGCCCAGTCCTTCTGCGGCGCCAGGCGGATGCGCGCGCCGTTGGCGCCGCCGCGCTTGTCGGTGCCGCGGAACGATGCCGCTGACGCCCAGGCGGTCGCGACCAGTTGGGAAACGGACAAGCCCGCGGCGAGGACTTGCGCTTTGAGGGCCGCGATATCTTGCTCCTCGATCAGCGCGTGGTCCACGTCGGGAACCGGGTCTTGCCACAACAACGGCTCGGTCGGCACCAGGGGCCCCAGATAGCGGCTGCGCGGCCCCATGTCGCGGTGGATCAGCTTGAACCATGCCCGCGCGAAGGCGTCATCGAGCTCCTCTTGATTCTCAAGGAAGCGTTGGGCAATTGGACCGTAATCGGGGTCCTGCCGCAGCGAAAGGTCCGTGGTGAGCATCATGGGAGCGTGCATCTTGGACGGATCGTGCGCATCCGGCACGGTAGCCACTGCGGACGCGTTCTTGGGAGTATATTGCCATTTTCCTGCCGGGCTCTTGGTCAACTCCCACTCATGCTTATACAAATTCTCGAAGAAGTTGTTGTCCCACTTCACCGGGTTATCCGTCCACGCGCCCTCCAGGCCGCTGGTGAACGTGTCGCCGCCCTTGCCGCTGCCGTGGCTGTTCTTCCAGCCGAAACCCTGCTCTTCTATGCTCGCCCCTTCCGGTTCGGGACCGATAGTGTCATCGGGGCCGGCGCCGTGGGCTTTGCCAAAGGTGTGTCCGCCGGCAATGAGCGCGACCGTCTCCTCGTCGTTCATCGCCATGCGGCCAAACGTCTGGCGAATGAACTTGGCCGCGGCGAGTGGGTCCGGGTTGCCGTCCGGCCCCTCCGGGTTCACGTAGATCAGGCCCATGTGGTCGGCGGCCAGAGAGCCTTGCAGTTCACCTTCGCCGTCGTGGCGCTCATTCCCCAGCCACGTCTCCTCGGATCCCCAGTCAGTCTCGTCAGCCTCCCAGACGTCGGGACGTCCGAAAGCGAAGCCAAGGGTCTTGAATCCCATGGACTCCAGCGCGCAGTTGCCGGCATAGATGAGCAGGTCCGCCCAGGAGATCGCGCGGCCGTACTTCTGCTTGATGGGCCAGAGCAGGCGGCGCGCCTTGTCGAGGCTCGCGTTGTCGGGCCAGCTATTGAGGGGCGCAAAGCGTTGGTACCCGGCGCCGCCGCCGCCCCGGCCGTCGCTGATGCGGTACGTGCCCGCGGCGTGCCACGTCATACGGATGAAGAGGGGCCCATAGTGGCCGTAGTCGGCCGGCCACCAGTCTTGCGAGGTCGTCATCACCGCTTCGATGTCCTGCTTCAATGCATCCACGTCGAGGCTGCTAAACGCCTCAGCATAATCAAACTCCTCATCCATCGGATCGGAATGGGGAGAATCCTGGCGCAGGGGCTTCAGACTCAATTGATTCGGCCACCAGTCTTGGTTGGTACTCACTCTGCCTCTCCTTCCACACGTTTCTTGTGTGTGGTGCAAGCTCTTGGAACCATTAAAAAGCTATCCGCAGTGTGCGTGCCGTCGCCAACCCGGGGAAACCTCGCGGCGCCGCGCCTTCCCGACAGCCGCGCAGCCAAGCAGACGGAGCGCATTGACTGCGCGCGCACTCCTTTGTGAGTGGCATAGTACCATACCGCTACGGCAGAGTCTGGCACGGATTTTCTTACGGTTAACCGTAAGGGTCACGACACCTCGTGACCCTTACTATAGACAGATCCTGAGCGCTTTGCAGCGCTTTTCCCTTACCGGACGTCAGCCGCCTTTCGCGCCGGTGATGTCCCGGCGTTGGAAGAGCCAGAACGTTGCCGCACCGAAGACGAGTGTGTAGGCCGCCAGGACAAGGATGGCGTGGAGCACGTCCGGCTGAACCGCGTCGCCTCCGTTGTTGCCAATTGTGACGGAAACCTCCCCGTAGCTCGATTCGAGCAAGGCCGTGGCGTTCGGACTAAGCAGGTATTCCGATGCCCGCTTGAACCATTCGAAGCTATTCAAGGGCGGGAAGAGCGTCGCCTCGATCAGGTAGTAGACCACGAAAGCGGTGATGCCCGCAGCCGTAGACTGGGTCACGGTCGTGACGAGCAAGGCCAGCATGGCGTACGGGAGGAAGCTATAGAGCAGCGTACCCATCTTGATGGGTACGTCAAGCCACTCCGCCGAGCCTTGCAGCGGTTCGCCTTCCAAGCCGAGGATGCCAATCAAGATGCTGCTAACCGCCACCGTAGCCGCGGCAATGAGCAGTCCAACCAGCGCCGTGAACATAAGCGCGACGAGCTTTGCCGTCAGGAACTGCCAGCGGCCTGTGCCTTTCGTCAACACCGTGCGCAACGTGCCCCAACCGTACTCACTCCCCAGCGCCGCCGCGCCCAAGATGCTGACGAGAATGAACAGGGTCCCTTGCAGCAGGTCGAAGCCTAAGAGAATGCTATTCGGCAGCAAGACCGCGTTGCTCGTAAAGTTGCGGAACTCCTCGTACCCTGTGCACGATTCGCGAAACTCCTGCACACTCGCGAGCGCTCGCTCGCGGTACTCCTCGGCGACGTTTTCCACCTCCGGCGGGATACGCTCGCCCCGCACGTCCTTGCACCTCCATGACGCTTCGAACACCGTTTCGTCTTCATCAGTCTGGGACTGAATGGAAGTGCTGTGTTGCGGCGAGAAGGGTTCGGTGCGGTACACGGCGTAGGCGCCCCACACCGCTACTTGCATCAGGATGACAACGATTCCCAAGAGTATCCACGGCAGCAGGCGGCGGCGGAGCTTGTGCCATTCCCATACCGTAAGTCGCAAGATGTGGACAATCAATTCCCTTCTCCTATCCTTGTGGGGATGAGCGCGAACCAGGGCTGCTGCAAGCGCTTGCCCGGGCGCGGTCATTGGCCCTTTGCACCGGTGATGTCGCGGCGTTGGAAGAGCCAGAACGTCGCCGCGCCGAATATGATTATATATGCTAGCAAAACGAGGAAGGCTTGGAGCACATCCGGATTCTGCAAGTCTGAGCCACTAGAAGCGCCTATTTGGATGAGCGGCGGATTGTCGAGCCAGTTTTGGATGCTGGGACCGAGCACGTACTGTTTTACGTTGCGGAACCAGTCGAAAAGGGTGCTCAGCATCGGAACGATCACCAGTTCACCTACATAGTAGACTAGCGCAATTGAGATGCTGGCATACGTAGATGAGGTCAATACCCCAAGGAACAGAGCCGCTATCAGATAGGGCACCAATCCATATAACGTCTTGCCGAACATGGCGGCGGTGACCGTCCACTCAGACAGTTCGATGGTGGCGCCAAGCCCATCATTGGCGTTAGCTACAAGGAGTGTTGTGACCAGGCTGCCGACCGCAACGGTCAAGCACATGATTAGCAATCCTGCGACTACCATGAGCATGAGCGCAATGGTCTTCGACGCCAGGTATTGCCAACGACCGACTCCCCTGACGAGGACTGTTCGCAGGGTGCCCCAACCATACTCACTGCCCAGTGTCGATGCGGCTAAGACTATGGTGAGGATGACCGCAACGCTTTGCACGATAGATAGGATGCCGCCAATGCTGCCTGGGAGCGTAAAGTTTTTGCGGAGCGTTTCTCGGGCTTCCTCTAGCTGTGCGCAATCTTCAGTGAAGAAACGCTCGAAATCCGCGAGAACTTCTTGTCGCTGACTTTCAGGGAGTTCATTGACTTCAGAGGGAATGCGCCCCTCTCGCATGTCCGCGCAACTCATGGTGACGGAAAACTCTGATCCTCCACCCTCTTCACCGTCTTTGGGAGCATATGATTGCGTGAGTTGATTGGCTTCACCGAGAAAGTCGGTTTGGTAGGCAATGTAGAGGCTCCATAGGCAGAGTTGCGCAATCACAATTGCTATTGCTAAGAGAAGCCAGGTGATGCGGCGGCGGCGGAGCTTGTGCCACTCCCAGACGGTGAGCCGCAAGACGTTGGCGATCACTTTGCTTCTCCTTCCTCTTCCGCGGCGGTGATTTCCAGGAAATAGCTTTCCAGGGATTCCGCGCCGCTGGTCATCTCGGTGACGTAGATGTCGGCCCGGCCTAGCACGGTGCTCAACTCCGCTGCGCGCTCAGGCGGCGCAGTCACCACCAGCGTTTCGCCTTCCAGCGTGGCCTTCTCCACCCAATCCAACGCCGACAAGACGGTGAGCGCTTGAGCATTGTCGGTCGTGCGCAGGCGGGTCTGCCCGCGGCCTTGTAGCAAGTCGGCCACGCTGCCCTGGGCGATGAGCTTGCCCTTGGAGAGAATCACCACGCTGTCGCAGACCTGCTCGACCTCGTGGAGCAGGTGACTGGAGAGAAAGACCGTGCGGTCCTCCGTCCCCAGACTGCGTATGAGATCGCGTATCTCGGCCATGCCGGCGGGGTCCATGCCGTTGGCGGGTTCATCCAGAAAGAGCAGTTCCGGATCGCCCAAGAGCGCGTAGGCTATCCCAAGACGCTGCTTCATGCCGAGGGAGTAGGTATGGAAGCGGTCGTCGCCGCGGTCGGCTAAGCTTACTCTCTCCAGCAGGTCGTCGAGTTCTTTGGCGCTGCCGCGTCCCAGAATGCCTTGGAAGTAGGCGAGATTCTGGCGACCGGAGAGGTACGGGTAGAATGTGGGTGTTTCGACGATGGCGCCGACGCGGCGCAGGGCGTCTTGATGGTTGCTCTGCGAACCAAACAGGCGAAAACTGCCTGCAGTAGGCCGCGTCAGACCCAAGAGCATGCCCATGGTCGTGGTCTTGCCGGAGCCGTTGGGGCCGAGCAGACCGAAAACATGGCCGCGCGGCACGGTCAACGAGAGATTATCTACGGCAACGATCTTCCCAAACCGCTTGGTGAGCCCTTCGGTTTGGATTACCGGGTTACCGTCCATTAAGGTTTCCCTCCACTCGTGTTTCTGAAGATGCGAGAGCACAATTGGCTGGATTCACGTCCGAACCGGATTAAAGCGGTTTTGGCAACCTCCTAACCGCATGTTCAGAATTCTACACCTTTTGGAGAGTATAATGCATCTTTTTGAAGAATGCAACTCATTATTTAGTAAATACCATTATTTTTGAAAAAATAGGCAATTAACGTAGGTTATTGTTAAGTAGATGCATACAGTGCTTCATGCAAGGGTTTGTACGGGGCCGCGCGGCTAGCGTATACGGCACGTGTGCGCACCCGGCGCGCTGCCAGCATACGTCAGATTCGAGGAGTGCAGAAAGGATGGGAGCGGGAAATTGTGCAGGCGCTCGGGGCGCGGATTGCGAGGGATATCGTCAGCGAGGCGAGGAGGCACGCAGTCTCGGTTCAGGGAAAGCGTCGGCCGGGAAAGGGACTACCCCCGCCGGAGCGCCCGGCCGGGGCGGGCGCCGGTGGGGGCGCTGTCTGCAATGACGGGCGTGCCGTTGACGAGCACGTGTTCGATGCCCACGGGGTATTGGCGCGGGTCCTCGAACGTAGACCGGTCGATGACCGTAGCCGGATCGAAGACCACGATGTCGGCGGCCATGCCGGTGCGAATGATGCCGCGATCGGACAAGCCAAAACGCTGCGCCGGGAAGCCGGTGAAGCGGCGGATGGCGTCTTCCAGGGTGAAGAGGCCAAGGTCGCGGGTGTAGTGGCCGAGGAAGCGCGGGTAGGTGCCGTAGGCGCGGGGATGGGGTGAACTGCCCATCATGATGGCGTCCGTGGAGCCTATGTGGGCCGGGTGTTGGATGATGGCCTGCACGTCGGCCTCGTTGCCGAAGTGGAACGTGAAGCCGAGTTCCAGCGCGGTTTCATCAAGCAACCGCAGCAGCAGCGCGTCGGGCGCTTCACCCACCTCATCGGCAACGTCGGCCAGGCGGCGGCCTTCCCACTCCCGATAACGCTCGGCGCCAATGTAGGTTATCTGCATGCGGGCGTAGAAATCGCGCTCGCGGCCTTGGATTTCGTCGAGGATCTGCGCCATAACGTTGGGCGAGCGCACGCGTTTCAACATGGCGTGCGGCCCATCGGCGCCCATCCAGAGCGGCAGCACGAACATGCCGGTGGTGGAGCCGGCGGGATAGCAATAGGCGTCATAGGTCACGTCCAGGCCTTCTGCGCGGCCGGAGTCCACCAGCGCCAGCCGCTGGCTGCTCAACCCCCAGGTATCGACGCCGGAGATGAGGTAGTGTGCGATGTGCACGGGAATATCGGCCTGGCGCGCCACGTCCAGCGTCTCGTGCACCGGATCCAGGAACTGATCGCCCAGGTGGTAGCGCATGTGCGTGTTGTAGACGCCGCCATACGCGGCCACGGCCTGGCTGATGGCGACGAGTTCCTCCAGCCCGCAAAACACGTGCGGGTGGTAGGAGAGGCCGGTGGCAAAGCCCACACACCCCTGCTCCATGGCTTCCGCGGCCAAGCGCGCCATTTGCTTGAGGTCATCCTCGGAAGCGGCGCGGTTTTCCCAACCAATCACCGCCAGCCGCAAGGCGTTGTGCGGCACTTGGAAGGCAACGTTGACGGCGACATTTCCGTCGAAGCGGTTCAGGTATTCGGGAATGGTCTGCCACAGCTCGACGTGTTCAGGCAGACCGCCGTTGATGGCGTGGTAGAGCTGGGTGGTCTCGCGCAGGTGCTTGGGCGACATGGGCGCGTAGCCGATGCCGTCGGAACCCAGAATCTCGGTGGTGATGCCCTGCGCGACTTTGGGGGTGTGGTCCGGCTCGCGCAATAAGATGAGGTCGGAGTGATTGTGGACGTCGATAAAGCCGGGACAGACTATTTTCCCTTTAGCATCGATCACGGTCTCCGCGCCGCTCGAGTCCAAGCGTCCAACAGCAGTAATCCGGCCTTGTGAAATACCAACGTCGGCCCGAAACCACGGGTTGCCAAGCCCGTCGATGACACGACCGTTGCGGATGAGAAGGTCAAAGGTCATAGATTATGCTCTGAACTTGAATACTCTACAAGACCAGCTAATCACCTGAAGCTGTTGAGACCCTTATTGGCAACATCTCTACGCTTTCGAAAGCGCTCTTTCTTTTTGCGGTTCAGGCTCTGCAGTCCCTCGAGAAAAACCGCGTCCCGCATGACCAAGTCACGCGCGAAGGGCTTGACGCTACTCTCTGTAATCACGTCTACTTTCCGCTGAAAGTGATCGTTAAGGAAGTCTTGGAGTCCGAAGAAGTTCTCAATCGTGATTTGCCCGCGCGGAATGTCCACAACGATATCGATGTCACTGTCGGCACGTGCAGTGTTGCGGGCAACCGAACCAAAGACTGCTATCCGGCGAACGCCGAATGACCGCAGCGTCGCGCGGACCTTGAAAAGCTCTTCCAATACGTATTCTCGCGTGGGAATCATGACGCGCTCCCCAATATTTCCTCTAGTTGCCGCAAGAGACGCGGCGCGTGCTCCACTGCTGTTCGCCAGACGAGTTCGTCTTCGGTCGTCATGTACCCGTGTACTATATGATTGCGCATGCCCATTACTTGTCGCCACGGCACACTCGGATGCAGAGCTTTGAATTCGTTCGATACATGTCTCGCCGCTTCGCCGACAATCTCTAGCGACCGTTCCGTGGCGAAGCGCAGCGGAAAACTGTCTGCAGCCGTGTATTGCTCCAAGGAGATGCCGGCAACCAGAGTTACGGCCTTCTGCGCAGCGTCCACCATGTGGCGCAACCGGACTCGATCCTCATCTGTCATGTCCTGTGCCCGGCCTTACACTTTTACTGGGGACCACTGTAGACTACGCTTGCGACAGTGTGCTCTCCGCTTCAACCTCCGTTGTCGGTTCGTCCAAGTCTTCGAGGAAGACCGCATCTCGCATGACCAAGTCGCGGGAAAAGGGTTTTAGTCCACTTTCAGGTATTACGTCTACTTTTCGCTGAAAATGGTCACTCAAGAAGTCTTGAAGTCCGAAGAAGTTTGCAATTGTCTCATCTTCGCACGCAAAGTCCACGATGATGTCTATATCACTGTCGACGCGGGCGGAATTGCGGGCCACCGAGCCAAAGACCCCAATCCGCCGCACGCGGAAGAGTTGCAGTGCCGCGCGGATCTTATAAAGCTCTCTCAGCACGTGCTCCTGTGTAGGGATCATGTTCCGCCTCCTAGCATCTGCTCTAACTGAACAAGCAGGCGAGGTGCGTGTGTCGTCGCGGCTTCCCAAACGAGCCGATCACTAGTATTCATGTACCCATGAATCAAGTGGTTGCGCATTGCGGCAATCTGTTCCCAGGGGACATCCGGGTTCAGTTCCTTGAGATCGTTTGAGACATGGTGAGCCGCCTCACCGATGATCTCTATGAACCGCTCCGTAGCAGCCCGGAGGCCAAAGTTCTCTGTGGCCGTATATTGCTCCAGAGAAATGCCAGAAACCACGGCTACTGCCTTCCTCGACGCGTCAGCCATGTGTAGTAATCGCGTTCGATCCTTGTCGGTCACCACGCGACCTCCGCTCAATCCAAATGTCACCCAGCCAATACGAAACCGACCTCTATAGTCAGCATATCATCAACCCACGGCTAATCGCCCACAAATCTGGTGTTCACTAAGGCAAGTACTGCTTCGGAAACTTCGCAACCACGGTGAAATTTGGATCCACCACATTGCCAACGCGGGTGCGGCCCACTTGGGAAACCACCTGGAAGGCGTCCCAGAGATCGAAGCCGTAGTCGCTGGCAAGCCAGCGTATCAGTTCCACATGGGCGATCTTGTAAGCGTCCATGAGAGGGCGCGTGTTGGCCGCGACCATGATCCACTCGTCGTTCTCGAAGCGGGGCCAGTAAATGGGCCCGCCGCTCTTCCGGATCTCCACTTCCACTTCAACCTCCGCACAGGTCTCCAGGGCGACGCCGCAGAGTTCGCCGTCGCCTTGCGCGGCGTGCACGTCGGCGAATTGCAGATAGGCGCCCTTCACGAAAACCGGCAGATAGACGGTCGTGCCGGGGCCGGTCTCCACGCAGTCCATGTTGCCGCCGTGGTTGGCGGACGAGAGCGTGCTGATGTGTTCGCCAAAGCGCGGCGCGACGCCGATGCAGCCGAGGAAGGGGTGGCAGGGAATGGTGATGCTGCCGAGCTTGCTTTCCGGTAAGTCCAGCGTCGCCTCTTGATTCTCGAGATCGATTTCCCAGTGGTAGTATTTCCGCGGCAGCGGTTCGTTGAGACCGGTCGGCCCGCCGGGATAGTCTTCCACGCCCAAGTTGCCGAACCCAGGATTGTAGCGCGAAAAGGCCCAATCGCGGTTCAGGTCTACCCGCCGGATGTGGACGCACAAGATGTCACCAACCTCGGCCTCCTCAACGTAATAGGGCCCGACCTGGGGATTAGCCTGGCGATATTCGGTATCGGGACGGGAGTAGCGCTTTTCAGCAGCAAGTTCCTCACCGTTGCGGTCCCAATGCCCGGCATCCACGGTCTGCACGATAACGCGGTCGCTGGCATTGATGTGCAAGGCCGGTTCGTTCGGGCCGAAGGTGTAGTAGTAGATGCTCGGTTCGTGGCGGTGTACGGTAGCCATATAGTGCACCTTTCCTTTCGAATGCGGGTCAGCCGCCCATGTGGCGGTACTCGTCAACGTCGATTTCAACTGCCACCAAGACCGGCCGGTTTAGATCCAGCGCTTCTTGGAGCTTGGCGGCACATTCGTCATCGTGCCGAATGAGGACGGCGGGCAGGTCAAATGCCGCTGCCAGTTTCACGTAATCAGTATGCCCAAAGTCATTCTCAACACCAGGATAGCCGCGCTCTTCCGATTTGGTGCGAATCAGGGCCAAGGTGGAGTCCACAAACACGACGATGACGAACGGGGCGTTACCCGGCGGCGCAAGTCGCTTGACGGTCTCCAATTCGCCGGCGTACATCAACAAGCCGCCGTCGCCGGTAACGCAGACTACCGGGCGGTCGGGCTCAGAGAGCTTGGCGGCCAGGGCCGCCGGCACGCCGAAGCCCATGGTCGAAAGACCGTTGGAAACGAGAAACGTCAGCGGCTGTGTGCTCTGCCACCATTGGCAGGCGAGGAGTTTATGCGACCCCACGTCGCAGGCAAAGACTGTCTCCGGCGGCGTTAATTCACGCAAAGCGGAGAGCAGAACTTGAGGAGCGACGGCTGACTTCGTCGCATTCACCGCGCCACTGCCCTCGCGCTTTGGCGCCAAGCGTTGTTGAATTCGCGCGCGGCACGCTGCCGCTGCGCGCGGGCCCCAGTCGCCTTGATGGGTGAGCTCCGGCGTCAAAATGCGCACCGTAGCGTCCAGATCGCCCACCAGCACGAAGTCCGCGCTGAAAGCGGAGTCAACCTCGGTGTGCGGATGGATGGCGATGGTCGTCGCCTCGGTTTGCCAGGGATGGATGAAGTCCGAGCCGTCCAGGCCCACAGCCAGGATGCAATCGGCCTGATCGAGAAACTCATCGACGATCGCGTAGCCGTACACGCTGTGAATGCCGGCGAACAGCGGGTGGTCTTCAGGGAAGACCCCTTTGCTCATGGGCATGTTGACTACCGGCGCGCCCCATTGTTCCGCCAGTGCGACGATAGACTCTTGGCTAAGGCGGTGATTTGCTTCCAGTCCCAGGACGATGACCGGCGCGTCGCAGGTGGTCAGGCGCGCGTGCGCGGTGTGGGGCAAAGGAGCCGCATCCAAGATGCCCGTGGGCCGGGCGGAGGCTTGCAATGGGGCGGCGTCCATGGTCTGCCGCGCAACCGCCGCCGGTAAGGCCAAGTGCACCGGGCCGGGACGTCCCTGCGCCGCCACCGCCCAGGCGTAGGCCAGCGCGTCGGCCACATTGGTGGGCGTCAGGCGCGCATTCCATTTGGTAATGGGGCGCAAGAGGTCCAGCAGCGGGGCATTCTGGTGCGTAGCAAACTCCACGGTTGGGTCTTCAAAGTCCGCAGTGATCACTATGACGGGAAGGCGCGCCAAGTACGCGTCGGCTACGGCATTGATGATGTTCGTAGCGCCGGGACCTAACGTGGTCAGAAAGACTGACGGCGCTCCGGTAAGGAAAGCCGTGTTTTGGGCGAGGAAGGCGGCGGTATTCTCGTGGTGAACAAGCTGGAATTCGATCTGTTCCGCGTAGCAGGCGTTGATAAGATCGACGTTCTCACCGCCGGTGATGCCCCAGAAGCGTTGGATGCCCTGCTGGCGGAGAAACCTGGCGATGTACTTTGCTACTGTGGGAGTGGCAAGGTGTGGTGTTGTGATCATCGATGCTCTAGACTGGAGATTCCGTTAGTGAGGTGTCTGCGGCAGTGCTCTCGTAGGGGACTAACTGACGCAACGCGTGGATGACACACGCGCGACGGTAGCATCCTTGCGCTGGGCGGTGGTAGACAGCGGTTCCGGTTGAAGCGGTCTCGTCGTCGCTCCTCTAGACAGGCAGCAGTTTTAGCAGTGCGACTATCATGGCAACCGTGGCGCCGGCAATGCCAAGCTGATACTTCACCATGCGTGGCTCTAGGTCTCGCAGCCCGGCGTGTAGGTCGGCTTTGGTGGCTAGCGCGTCACGCGAATCACCCAGCGTCTCAACGAGGGTTTGCGCTTGGGCCTCGCTGAAGCCGCCCGCCGTGAGCGCCCGATACGCCTTGTGGGTATCGAAGATGGCCATTGGTTGTTGCTCCTCACTCCTGCCTGGCGGCGTGGGCACGCTTGACGATGCCGCCCGCCTCCGCAAGCTCAATACGCTTTACGCAACGCACGCATGCGGAACGTAAGCGCAGTCTACCTATAGCTTGCGCGTCGCACCGCGCCTTGTCAACTTGGGGAATCTTTTGTTTTTTGGCCGAAAAGCCGGAAAAAGCCTGTAGCGATGCCATTTTCCCACTCTCCCCAGAATTCTCCCCAGCTAGGGGAAGGTTTTCCACTGCTGCTGACAATGTTTACACAAGGTTCTCCACGTATTCGGAATTCTTCTCGCCGGCTAGCAGTGGATGCGCGAAGGTCTCCTGCGATTGAGCGTGATTTCCCCTTGAGACCAGGTGCTTGAGCCAGTAGTATAGCCGTACAACACCAGAGAGTATAAGGAGAACAATTCATGCGTGTCGTCTTGCTCAAGAATGTGCCGGACCTGGGTCAGGCCGGTGAGGTGAAGGATGTCGCCGACGGCCATGCCCGCAACTTCCTCATCCCGCGCGGCTTTGCGCAAAAGGCCACCAAGGGCGCCGAACGCCTGTGGGAGGAACAAAAAGCGGCCACGGTACGGCGTGCGGCGACGGAACGGCAAGAGGCTATGGATACCGCTGCTAAGCTGAGCGGCGCGACCGTCGTCATTGCGGCGCGCGTCGGCGAACATGACCGCCTGTACGGCTCGGTGACCGGCCAACACATCGCCGAGGCGATCAAAGAACAGACCGAGATTGAAATCGATCGCCATGCCCTGGAATTGGAGCAGCCCATTCGCGATCTGGGCACCTACACCGTTTCAATCAAGCTCGGGCACGCCGTGGAAGCCGCTATCTCGGTGGACGTGCAAAAAGAGGAAGCGTAAGTGGCGACCGAATTCGTCGCAAACACCAATGTTGAGCGCCTGCCGCCGCAGAACATCGAAGCGGAGCAAGCGGTGCTGGGCAGCATGCTCATCGATCCCGAGGCCATCGAGCGCGTGGCGCAGTTTCTGCAGCCTGAAGACTTCTACCGCGAGGCGCATCAGCACATCTTTCGGGCGGGGCTTGCGCTCTACGAGCGCCGCGAGCCGACGGACTTCGTGACCATCTGCGATGAGCTGGAGCGCATGTCCCTCATCGAAGAGGTCGGCAATGAGTCATACGTCGCGTCGTTGACGAATGTGACACCGACGTCGGTGCACGCGGAACACTACGGCCATATCGTCGAACGGCACGCGGTGATGCGGCGTATCATCAGCGCCGCCGCCGAAATCGCGTCGATTGGCTACGACACGCAACTCGAGATTGACGATGCCTTGGATCGGGCGGAGCAGGTGCTCTTTGGCCTGGCCCGTCACGCCGCGGACAAGGACTTCGTGCACATTCGCCCGATAGTTGACGAGTATTGGGAGAAGCTGACGGGTGCACGTGAGGGCGAGCAGGCCGCGCCCGGCATCCAGTCCGGCTTCAAGGGCTTGGACCGGCTTACCGCCGGGCTACAGCGCTCGGACCTCATCATCATTGCCGGGCGGCCCTCCACCGGCAAGACGACGTTGGCGCTCAACATCGCAAGCAGTCTTGCCATTCTGGACCCCCACGTCCCCGTGGGTATCTTCAGCCTGGAAATGTCCGCAGAGCAACTCGCGCAGCGCTTTCTCTGCATGCTCGCGCGCGTTGATTCCCATCGCCTCCGTTTAGGCGAATTGACTGAACGAGAGTGGGAAAACCTTACCAGCATGGTCGGAGCGCTGACCGATGCGCCGATCTACGTTGACGACAGCGGCTTTCTCAATTCGATGGACCTGCGCACGAAAGCGCGCCGGCTGCAAGCCCGGGCCAACATCGGCTTGCTCATCGTCGACTACCTGCAGCTTATTCAGGGACGACGGGGCGGCGACAACCGCGTGCAGGAGATCTCCGAGATATCCCGCTCCCTGAAGGCGCTGGCACGCGAACTCAACATTCCGGTTATCGCCCTCTCTCAACTCTCACGCGCCGTGGAACAGCGAGAGAACCACCGGCCCATGCTCTCAGACCTACGCGAATCGGGCGCTCTGGAACAGGACTCGGACCTGGTGATGTTCGTCTATCGTGAGGAACTCTATGACGAAGATTCTCGCCAGGGCGAGGCAGACATCATCGTGGCCAAGCACCGCAACGGGCCCACGGGCACGGTAACGCTGAAATTCCTGAACCAGTACTTCGCGTTCGAGGACATGCAGGAGCAACGGCAGACGAACGGCGCGCCGTTCTAGCGAGCGCACATCCAGTGAGCTGGCCAGACCGTCATTGCCATTTAATATAGGTCCTCTAACCGTTCACCCTGAGCCTGGTCGAAGGGTGAACGGGAAAATCATGGGCATCAGCGTTCAACACACTCCGCTCATGCTTCGACACGCTCAGCACAAACGGAGAGCAGAGTTGGTTTCTGAATGCACGGCGAGGTCGAGCAAGTCCCCGGTGAATGACGTGAAATTGGCGGTTCCCAGCGGTTACGGTGGCAACCGCGCGGCTCAATAGTCCGCGTTGTTTAACGGCGCCGCGGTTGGGGCACGAAATTTCGTGCCCCTACCGCGAACGAGGTAATGTGCAAAGAGAGGCGCTCCATGAAGACGATCCGCGTGGGCTTGGCGCCGCTGCGACAGCCGGAGTCCGTGTTGCACGGCGTCGCGAAGATCAATGCCGTTCTCGCTCGCTGCGCGGCAGAGCAGGTCGCAATTGCCTGTTTTCCAGAGGCTTATCTGCCCGGTCTGCGGGGCGCGAGCTTCGATCTTCCAGCAGTAGATCAAGTCGTTATGGAAGAGGCCCTCAAGCGCCTGCGCGCCGCCTGCCGTACGCACCGCGTGGCGGCCATTGTCGGGTTGGAGTGGGTGAGCGAACTGGGGTTGGAGAATCGCGCCGTGGTGATCTCGGCCGCCGGGCGCGTGCTGGGCTACCAGACGAAGAACCAGATTACGCCCGGCGGCGAATCACGAAACTACGTGCCCGACGGCAAGCGGCGGGTATTCCGCACTGCCGGCGCGGTGTTTGGCATCACGATCTGCCACGAGGGGTGGCGCTATCCGGAGACCGTGCGCTGGCCGGCCGTACGCGGCGCGCGCATCGTCTTCCAACCCCAGGTGACCGGCAGCGACAAGGACGGCAAGACGCTCACTGCATGGGGCGAGTCCTTCTATGAAAAGGCCATGCTGTGCCGCGCCGAAGAGAATTCGGTCTACTTCGCAAGCGTCAACCAAGCCATGCGCTACCAGAATTCAGCCACCAGCCTCATCGACCCCCAGGGCAACCTGCTGGCGCACGTCCCCTACGGCAAAGAAGACCTGCTCGTTGCCGACCTGGACCTAACGAAGGCAACGCGCTTCTACGCCCGGCGGTACGATCCTGACTGGTATCCGGAGTAGCAATCGGCAATGGCGCCTTGGCAATTGACGGCAAGCGAATTTCAGCGTATTCACGGGAAACAGGGAACTCCATTCGTCTTAACCGGGGAGGGGGATAGTTCAGCAAAGATTGTAGGGGGGACAGCCGCTCCAGATTCGCACGTAAGCAACTATAGCTAGCTCACCGAAGTGAGTCAAGGAATGGCTGTAGTGTCAACACCTTACAAGGTATCGAAAGCTGGTCTACACCCAATCTCTACCTAATAGCAAAGACAATGCCGATCGTAATTGCGTGCATTGCGAGCATCAACACTACGAGTGCTATAGTATGGTTTCGCAGAGCTTTCTCAATCGACAAATCAATGTCTGCTTGTGTTGCACTTGCTTCGTCTAGATTGCTTAGGATGTCAGACAGAACTTCAGCCTGATGGTTCCCCATTCTGGTCAACAACAACCTAGCAGTGATACCATCCTGTCGTTTGGCCATTATCGCCCTAATCCGTCAACCACAGATGGGGTACTGAGGGACGCCATGATTACAGGCACACCGCTTTGTAAGCCGGGATGATCAGGAAACAGCCTATACAGGAGCTGCAACTGGTCAATAATCGTCTCGTTCTTGACTAGCGATATCCCATCACCAATCAGTGCCCTCAACATTGAGGCGTAAAGGCGCCCAATGAAGGTTTCCCACAGAAGAGACCCGACATATCTGTCGTCGAACAACTCTTCTATTACGCGCTCCGTCTGCTCTGATTCTAGACCTGCATATCGCAATATCTCATATAGACGGTTGCGGTCCTCCCCCGCTATCTCTTCCGATGTCATACTCTTTCTCCCCTTGGTCTGACGTGCCCGGTTGAGACGCATCCTCGACTTCACTAGGATGCATTGTGGGGAACGCTTTGACCGTTTCACCAAAAGTCAGGGCATTCTCGCTGATCCGACCGCTCACCTTCTCCCACATCATTAGCATACCACTCTTTAGCAGGCTTAGAAGTGGTCTTCTCAATGTTGCCAAAGAGTGCTAAGTACATAGTATTCGCGTGAGCTACACCCATTCTCTTTCGAGTATTGTATGGGTTTAGCGTGCTTTTGATAGAAAGTCAGTCGAACTAATAATAACATAGTATATGTGAAAGTTTACACTACATACTATATACGGTTCATTTGCGTGCGTCGGACTGTCGCCTCTAAGTGACGTTGGTTGAGCGCTGCAGCCCTGCCGCGGCAAGAATCTCTTCTTCTCGCGCCCGCATTTGCTTATAAGCAGTTTCTCCAGCGTGCGTGTGCCCGATGAGATGCAGGAAGCCGTGCACAAATAAGTAGGCGAGTTCGCGCTCCTCGCTGTGGCCGTAAGCTGCCGCCTGTGCTTGGACGCGCTCCCACGAAATCGCGATGTCCCCCAGGTAGGCGCATCCTTCCGGCGGTAGCGCAGGCCCTTCGACAGAGCCTGTACTGAGCTTGTCGAAGTACTCAGGACAGGTTTTGCAACCCCGTATCACGTACGGGGCAGGCTCTGCGTCCACGGGCAGAGCATCGCGTTGAGCAAACGAAAGCACGTCGGTGGGCGCAGCCACGCCGCGATACGTGCGGTTGAGCTCCCGCAAGCGAGCGTCGCCGGTGAGCATGACCGTCACTTCGACCGACACATCGGTGTTCGTGACGTCGCAGGCCGCGGTAAATAAACGCGCGAGCAGCGCTCCCTGTACCGGACGTTCCGCTACGTCTTCCCAGAGGACCGTCAGCATCGCGCGCACTTCCGCGCGTCGGAGAATGGGGAAAGTAATGACATTGGCTTCCGTCTTCGTGGGCCGGCGGTCGCCGGTCAGTTGCGCGTGGGCCGCGCGTTTCGGATGGGTCGAGGTTCCCGCAAGAGGCGCCACCGCAGCCGCAGCACCTCCCGCATGGCGCGCAGGATCACCCGCAAACTGCCGCCGGTATTTTCCCCCGCGTGACGCGGCAGGTGGCTGATAGAGACCTCGCCCACACGGAAGCCGGCGCGCTTGGCCTGCACGAGAAACTCCACGTTGAACACCGCCCCGGCCGCCTTAATATCAAGCGTATCCACCACCTCGCGCCGAAAGATCTTGCAGCCGCAGTCCATGTCGTGGACCACAAACCCAAAGAGGACGCGGTTGAGCACGTTCCAGAGGAGCGCGAATAGCAGGCGGTGGGAAGGGTCCCGGCGTTGCACGCGGTGGCCGACCACCACGTCGTACGTGTCTAACGCCTTGAGCATGGGAACGATATCGGCGGTGCGGTATTGCGTATCCGAGTCGCGCCAGCCCACGATCTCCAACTGTGCCGCCTTGAGTCCCGTCCAAATGGCGGAACCGTAGCCGCGAATGGGCTGATGAATCAGGTGGACGCGCGCATTCTCGGACTGGAATTGACGGACGATGTCCGCGGTATCGTCCGTACTGTCGTTGTCAACGACGATTATCTCGTAGTCTTGCGCCACCCGCCGGAGGGTCTGCACGCAGTCATCCAGGGTGGCGGCGATGTTGTCTGCTTCATTGAGCGCGGGGAGGACAAGGGAGACCGTCACAGCGGAGAGAGGCGGTGTCTTCATTGACATCTGGGGGTGTCTTTGCGCCTCCTTCTACGGGGATACGTCAAGTCAACTCTGGGTGATTCTTAAGGTTATGGCTGCGCTATCCAACGTTTGGCCGCCGACGGATTCCCGCGTCCGCAGTGTGCCGACACGCTTCGCCAGGTCTCCCGACCGCACAGGGGCCTCCAATGCGTACCCGTAATCGTGCCGTAGAGCGGCGTATAGTCTTTAGGTACAGTATACGCCGTTCCTGGCTTTGCGGCATAGGGAGATCGCTCCATTCATCAAGCTACCGGAAGCCTGTCATTCTCTTTTTCGCAGAGGCCCCCGACCGCGCGCCTTAAGCCGACACCGACCCTTGGGGGAAAGGGCCGGTGCGGGGTGGTGCGAACAGGAGGAGCATTCAGGAAAATCGCAAGGTTAACTATCCCTATGATTGGGGGATACAGGGAATCCGTTCAAGGCACTATGCGAGGACAACAGGGGGCAGTCCCGGAGCGTCGGTGCCGAACCCGGAGAAGAATAACGCGGTTGGTATGCGTCCATTAACAACAAAAGAGCTTCCTTGGCAGTATTAGCCAAAAGCTCTTTCTATCGCCTACGAGGTTAGCTGTCGGGTTAGGGTGGAAAGAGTCACCCTCCGCGCGACGGCGGTTCACCCCAAGTGCTGGGTCCCCCGCTCCAATTAAGGATTTGGCGCATCACTATGCTGTACCTAACGTATCACACCTTGCGCTGGTATGCAAGGCCGAGAATATATAATCACCCCATTTTCCTGCATAATTCGACCGCAGGAGATAGGAGGTGGCAAAACCCTGAGTCCCGAAATCTCCCGCCCTCTTGGAAGCAGCAAGCGGACGTGGCTAGGAGGACAGATGTACCCGGTTCAACCAGGGCCTGGCTGTCGCGGAAAGCTGTACGTCTCGCACCCACGGTTTGACGAGAACATAGGATTTCCCGTGCCACAATGGAGTCACGGGTGAGTCTGTTGCGATGCGTTGCTCGATCTCCGCAAGCGTCTGTCTGCGGCGGCCGCTATCGTGCTCGCCCCTGGCTTGCAGCAGGAGCGCGTCTACGTCCGGGCTGCGGTAGCTGCTGTAGTTTGACACACTGCTGGAACGAAAGAGCGGGTCCAGCACTGCTTGTGGGTCGGGATATTCAGCGCGCCACGTGAAAAGAAAGAGCTGGTACGGATTCGCCCGCCTGTCAAGGTTTTCGACAAACGTGGAGTAGGACTCACGCTGGATGCGGATGCGCACGCCAAGATGCTGTTGAATCATATTGATCAGCGCTAAGACTTCAGACGGCGGAGGGCTGCGGGTGCCCGGTACCGTAAACGTCACCTCTGGGAGGTTGTTCACGTCGCGGTACCGAGAGTCGCCCAACGCCTGCCGTGCCTTGAAGATATCGAAGGCCACCGTCTCCGCATTGCCGTTTCGCGCAAGCGAAGGAGGGAGAAGCGAGGTCGCCCTGCCCACCGTTTGCGAGAACACCTGCTCGACGATAGCGGCGCGGTCGATAGCCAAGGCAAAGGCCTGGCGCACTCCCTCGTCATCGAAGGGCGGTGTGCGGTTGTTCATAGCCAGGAACGTCATCTCCAGGGCATCAAGGACAACCAGGTCTTTATGCAAAGGGTTATTCCGGTCCCAGACTGCTGCAATGTCGTTGGCGCCGACGTACAGAATATCCAAAGCATCCCCAGCGTAACGACCCAGGGATTGGCCATCGATTCCCCCGGTAATCTCAATGCGATCCAGCAGCGGCGCAAAGCCGTAGTAGTCTTCGCTGCGGACGAGGGTCAACGCTTCACCGGGGACCCAGGCCGCCACGGTGAAGGGGCCGCTGCCGATCTGTGATGTACCGCCCTTTATCCCGGCGGGCGCCTGGACGTACGTCGCAGGGTGTGTCAGCTTTGCGGGAAAGGTAAGGTCGGGCTCGGCAAGGTCGATCTCAAGGGTCCGCGTGTTGACGGCGCGGATGCCGCTGATGTCCCCGGCAATCTTGTTGCGGTACGGGGCTACACCCACGATATTGCCCAGGAACTCCTGCGCGGACGGCGATTCAAATTGAGGATCGAGCAGATGTTCCCAAGTATCTTTGATATGCTCGGCGGCTAATTGCTCTCCATTGTGAAAACGCAGACCGGGACGCAAAGGAAAGAGATACGTGCGACCATCCGGAGAAAGCGACCAACGTTGCGCCAGGTCGGGGATTGGCTCGCCTTTGTCGTTCAGTGTGACCAAACCGCTGTAGACGTGGACGGCAAGCTGCGCGTCGAGGTCGGATTGCAGCGCCGCCGGATCGAGATCGTCCGGCAAGGGCATCTGGATGCGCACGGTCCCGCCCGACTTCTCGCCGCCGCAGGCAACAAGCAACGGCAGCAGCATTCCCGCAAGCGCGCCTGTAAGTACGTCGCGGCGTTGCACTACAGAAGGCTCCTCGTATCGGCGTGCGCCGCTGGCTGACAGCCGGCGGGGTAAGAGAGTGCCATAGGTGATTCGCTCTCATCGAATGGAGTTGCGTGCGACCACCTGCGCCGCATGCTGCGCTCGCTTCGAGAGAACAACTGCACTCGTTTCGCTGAACGTTGGTTAGGCGCTGCTGCGCGCGGGAAGAGTGGGACCATCGCACGTTCTTACCCTGCTGTTCCGGTGGACGCATGCAGGGTAGTCCAAATGTATTTTGCACCTTGTTCGTACATTTGGCTCAATCGAGAGCGAGGCAAAACACCATAAGAGGGAGGCCGCTTGCGAGCGAACACACGAGCGGAAACTCTACGCTCTATATTCGCATGAGCGCAATAGTCTCCCCTCTCGTATAATAGGCGCTGAGAACCCCTGCTGTCGAGAGGAGAATTGCCGGATGCTTTATCGCACGTTGGGTCGCACGGGTCTGCGCGTTTCGCTGCTGAGCCTTGGCACCGGCGGACCAAGCAACTTCGGACAGAGGACCGGTGTGCCGGAAGCGGACATCCATCGCCTCGTGCGGCGGGCCCTCGACGTTGGAGTGAATATCTTCGATACCGCCGCCGGTTACCGCGAGAGCGAGGCCATCCTGGGACGCGCCCTTAAAGGCGTGCCGCGGGACCGTTATTACCTGGCCACGAAATTCACGCCGGAAGAAGACAGTGAGGTGGTCTCTCCCGCTGACGTGGTGGCTTCCGTGGAACGCAGTCTCAAACGCTTGCAGACGGATTTCGTCGAAGTCCTGCAATTCCACGGCGTGCGGCCTCAGCAGTACCAAGCCGTAATGGAGCGCCTCCTGCCGACGGTGTTGAAACTGCGGGACCAGGGTAAATGCCGCTGGATCGGCATCACCGAGCAGTACGGCGAGGATGGAGCCCACGAGATGCTGCAGATGGCGCTGGAGGATGACCACTTCGCTACGGCAATGGTGGGGTACAACATGCTGAATCAAAGCGCCGACCACCTCGTTTACCCGCAGTGTCTGGAGCACAACGTGGGAGTATTCATTATGTTCGCGGTGCGGCGCGTGCTCGCCGTGCGGGAACGCTTGGAAGAGACGGTCGCCGATCTCAAGCGGCGCGGTCTCGTCGCAACCGATGCGCTGCCGGACGCAAGGCCGCTGGACTGGCTGATTCACGGTGAAGTGGACTCTCTCCCGAGCGCTGCTTACAAGTTCACCGCCATGCATCCCGCCGTGAGCACCGTGCTAAGCGGCACCTCCAATCTGGAGCACTTCGAGAGCAATCTGCGCGCGTTGGAGGACCCCGCGCTGCCAGAGGACGACTACGCGCGCCTGCACGACCTCTTCGGGCACGTCATCGATCCCATTGGGAACTAGCAGTCCAACACGGTTGCTTTGCTGAGTAAGCGCAACGGGAGCACAGGACGAAGAAGCGGGGACGAGCCCCGCACTGCGCTATGGCCGGCGGTGTACTGCCGCGTGACGAGAACACGAGCGTCGCTGACGTTCATCCGGTAGCGCAGGCCCTTCGACAGGCTCAGGACACGTTTGCAACCTGCGCCGCAGTGCAGTGTTGCCGGAGTATAGTGCCGCTACGGTTACGCCTCAAGCCGAAGACGTTGCGCCATTAGCCCGGGACCGGCGCAGATTCCCGCGGCCTCGACCTACTCCCAGCGACCAAAGTGGGGGAGGGGCCTGGTGAGGGCCAGCAAGGGACGCGCAAGCTTGGGAGTGGTGGCGAGCACGTCTCCCGCCGTCCTCCCAGCGGCTTCTTTCTCCCAAAGATCCTTGTAGAGCGCGTAGACGGCCGGGATGAGCAACGGGCGGATAAGCTGGATGGCGGCCCACGTGAGGTCCGGCAGAGCGATGAGAAAGAACGCCCGCTGAGCGGATGGGAGCGTCAGAAGCAGGCCGCCTCCCGCGATGCTCAGTGGGATTGCAATAGGCGCGCTGGCGAGGACAAGCGTACTCAGGCACGTCCGGAAGGAACGTCCGCCCAAGCGCCACGATTCGGTGGTGGCAAGGGTGCCCGGCAGATCGCCGTGGACGGCCAAGAAGGGCGCGAGCATCGTGCGGGTGTGGATTGCCAGTGCGAGGACCCCGATGATGATCCACCAGATGCCGTCCGCCAACGGCTGGAACCCGCCTTCCAGCGGGACGACTTCTCCCTGTCGCGCGTGCAGCCAGAGCAATGCCGTCGTCGGCACCCAGAAGATGAGGCTTGTGTGGGCATTCGTCCACAGGTAGCGGAACACCCAGTGCAGCCCCAGCCAACTCGCGCGCGCGATGCCTATCTCGCGTCCCTGCGCGTGAAAGGACACCATTACCATGACGGCAAGCGTTCCCAGCACGACGGTGATGGAGCGCAGGAGATACAGCAGCGCCTGCTGCCAGATGTTCGGCTCTGCAATCATCACCGCCAGCAGCGCCGCAAGCAAGGCCGGCGCAACGTACAGCGCGGTGAGCAGGGCGTAGGTCCCGCGGCGGCGATTGATGAGAGACAGGCCGGTGGCAAAGTATCGCCTTGCCGGGGCTGCCGCAGCAGAAAGTGTACCCATAGCCCAATGGCCCTTTGTCACGTGCTAACCGCATGCTCGTTACGGCCAGAGTATCACAAGCCCGGTGAACGTTAGCATGGACGATTCGTCGGACTTAGCTAGGCTGTGTGGGCATTTTGCCGTCATTCCCGCGAAAGCGGGAAGGTGGATTCA
>JAPPLM010000073.1 GCA_028874195.1 Chloroflexota bacterium | reverse complement strand
ATGGTCAACTACGACCTGCCCTGGAACCCCAACCGCCTCGAGCAGCGCTTCGGCCGCATCCACCGCATCGGCCAGACCGAGGTCTGCCATCTCTGGAATCTCGTCGCCTCCGCAACCCGCGAGGGTGACGTCTACGAGCGCCTGCTCGAAAAACTGGAGCAAGCCCGCCAGACCCTCGGCGGCCAGGTATTCGATGTCCTCGGCAAAATGCAGTTCGATGGCAGACCGCTGCGCGAGCTGCTCGTCAATGCCATCCGCTATGGCGAGCAGCCTGAAGTGCGCGCCCGCCTCACCACCACCGTCGAAAACGCCTTCGATCCCGAAAAGCTGAGCGAACTGCTCGAAGAGCGCTCCTTGACGCCCGACACAATGGATTCCAGCCGCGTCCACAGCGTCCGCGCCCGCATGGAGCGCGCCGAAGCCCGCCGCCTCCAGCCCCACTACATCGAGTCCTTCTTCCTGGAAGCCTTCCAGCGCGTCGGTGGACGCGCCCGCCAGCGTGAGAGCCGCCGCTACGAGGTCACCCACGTCCCCGCCCCCGTGCGCAACATCGAGCGTACCGTCGGCGCCGGCCTGCCCGTCCTCCGCCGCTACGAACGCATCGCCTTCGAAAAATCCCTCGCCGCCGGCGACAACCATCCCCCCGCAGCCTTCGTCTGCCCCGGCCATCCCCTCCTCGACGCCGTCATCGACAGCACCCTTGCAAGCCATCGCGACCTCCTCAAGCAGGGCGCCGTCCTCGTCGACGAACGCGACCCCGGCGCCGAACCCCGCGTCCTCTTCTTCCTCGAACACGCCATCCAGGACGCCAGCCTCACCCGCGCTGGCGCCCGTCGCGTCATCTCCAAGCGTATGCTCTACGTCGAGCTCGACGCCGCCAACACCGCCCGCCACGTCGAGTACGCCCCCTACCTCGACTATCGCCCCCTGGCCGCAGGCGAACCGCAACACGAAGCCATCCTCGCCCGGCCCGAGTGCGCCTGGATCGGCGCCGCCCTCGAACAGACCGCCCAGCGCTACGCCGTCGCCAGCGTCGTGCCCGAACACGTCGACGAGATCCGCCGCGCCCGCCAGCCGCTGCTCGACAAAACACGCGACGCCGTACAGGACCGTCTGACCAAAGAGATCTCGCACTGGGACCGCCGCGCCGAGGACCTCAAGCTGCAGGAGCAATCCGGCCGCACCAACGCCCGCCTCAACTCCGCTCAGGCCCGCCACCGCGCCGACCGCCTTGAAGAACGCCTCCAAAAACGCCTGGCCGAACTGGAGCTGGAGCGCCAGATCTCCCCCCGTCCCCCCGTCGTCCTCGGCGCCGCCCTGATCGCGCCCCTCGGCCTGCTCCGTGCCATGGCAGGCGATCTGCCGCCCCGCCCCCCTGCCGCCACCACCGACACCCAGGCCGCCGCCGCCCGCGCCCGGCAAATCGTAATGTCAGTCGAACGTAGCCTGGGCTACGAACCCACCGACCGCGAATTCGAAAAACGCGGCTACGACATCGAAAGCCGCGATCCCGCCACCGGCCGCCTCCGTTTCCTCGAAGTAAAAGGCCGCGTCACCGGCGCACCCGCCATCACCGTAACCCGCAACGAGATCCTCTACTCGCTCAACAAACCCGACGCCTACATCCTCGCCATCGTCGAATTCCTCGACCGCGACGACCACCGCGTCCACTACCTCCGCCGCCCCTTTCACCGCGAACCCGACTTCGGCGTAACCAGCGTCAACTACAACTTCGCCGAACTGCTGGCGCGCGCCGAGGCACCAGCGTGATGGCCGGACCAGCTCTTACGCACTGCCGTCTGCCAAAGTATACTGTGAAAGCATGTTGTATCCTCTGGAGGCATCTTGCTCATCACCGAGCAGGGCCAGATCACAAGTCCCAACACTTGTGCGATCGCTTTGGCTTGGACGCCAATGACGAATTCGACACTGCGCCAATCGAGCAAGGTCTGCTCATCCTGAAACGGCCCACCTCCCACTTTCCAGTGGAACGCGTCTATAGCATCCTGAATGGCGGGAACACCGACAGATACCTGGAGAGGTATGCGGAAGAACAGCGCAACCCTAGTTCGTTGAACGAGGAGAACGTCCAATGTTGACGCGACTTCACCTTGAGAATTTCAAATCCTGGCAGGATACGCAAGACGTTGCCCTCAGGCCTATCACCGGCTTCTTCGGCGCGAACAGTTCGGGCAAGTCTAGCCTAATACACGCTCTGTTGCTTCTGAAGCAGACGGCAGACTCGGCCGATCGCGGCATCGTTTTCCATTTCGGAGGGGCCGCGGCACGGGTGGATCTGGGCGACTTTGCAAGCGTAGTGCATGGGCACGTGGAAGACAGTTCTCTTGGTATCTCTCTCGACTGGCGAACGGAAAAACCCTTCAAAATAACCGATACGTATACGCGCAGAGATGTCGCCAGTAGTAGAGACGTCGGATTTCGCGTGGTCGCGCGGATGGAGGAGCCCCGATCGCGTGAACAACTGGTTGTAAAAGAGATGTCTTATCGTGTCGGTGACGCGGAATTTGGAATGTGCCGGACTTCTGGGAGAAAGTATGAAACTTTCATCAAGAATGTCGATTTAAAGTTCCTCCGTAATAGGGGCAGACCCTGGGATATCACCGCTCCAGTCAAGTGCTACGGGTTCCCAGACTCCGTGCGCGCTAATTATCAGAATGCCGGATTCCTCGCCGATCTTGAATTCGTCCTGGAACAGAAATTGCAGAACGTCTACTATCTTGGTCCCCTACGCGCCTTTCCCGAACGGGTCTATACCTGGTCTGGCGGGCAGCCGCTAGATATGGGTGAGGCGGGGGAATCTGTTGTGGACGCGCTGCTGGCTGCGCGCCAGCAGGATCTGAAGATTAGCCCCGGCTACAAGAAGTGGCGCCTTCCCTTGGAGCAATATATCGCCCAGCGGCTGCAGAAACTCGGCCTAATTCACGGCTTTCGCGTCGTGCCCGTGGCCGAGGGCAGTCGCCATTTCGAGGTAAGGGTACAAAAGTCCTCTAAAGGGCCCGAGGTGCTCATCACCGACGTTGGTTTCGGCGTCTCTCAGATCTTGCCTGTGCTTGTTCTCTGCTTCTACGTGCCGGAAGGCTCAACGGTCATATTAGAGCAGCCGGAGATCCACCTGCATCCGAGTGTGCAAGCTGGTCTCGCCGATGTCTTTATCGACGCTTGGGAAAAACGCAAGGTACAGGTCATTGTCGAAAGCCACAGCGAACACCTGTTGCGCCGCCTCCAACGCCGCATCGCCGAGAAGAAGCTTTCCCAAGATAATGTTGGGCTTTATTTCTGTAAAGAGGACAACGGCGTCTCCCGACTTGATTCACTTGAGATTGACCTGTTTGGCAATATCTCCAACTGGCCCCAGGATTTTTTTGGGGATCAGTTCGGCGAGATCGCGGCTATGAGCGAAGCTGCTCTTATGCGCCGCCAAGCGGCAGGTTGAATATGAAAAAGGGAGAGGTTGTGGTGGACACAAACGTTCCCTTGGTCGCCAATGGCAAGGCCGAACAGGCTGGCTTGGAGTGCGAGGTCGCCTGTGTCAGAAAGCTCATTCAGGTACAGTCGGAGCAACGGACTCTTTTGGACGACAAGATGTTGATTATAGGAGAATACCGCAGAAATCTCAGCCATTCCGGGCAGCCTGGCGTGGGAGACGCATTCTTCAAGTGGCTTTGGGAGAACCAAGCCAACGAACAACATTGCCGAACTGTGCCTTTAACAGTCCATGCCGACCGTGGGTTCGTCGAGTTTCCAGATGATGCGCGTCTCTCCTCGTTCGATTTATCCGACCGCAAGTTCGTCGCAGTTGCGCTGGCAAGCGGGACCGATCCACAGGTGGTGAACGCATCGGACACCGACTGGTGGCATGACCGCCAGACGCTGGCGGAGCACGGGTTACAGATTGTTTTCCTCTGTCCGGAACTCATGCAGATGGAGCGCTGATAAGGGCAAAAAGAGACGCCCCCCACAAGGGAGGACGTCGGGCCAACGATACTCTCGTTGGGGTGGTATGTGCAGCGTACAACATGACCGACTGAACCGTCAAAACGACGCCCGGGGAGTTTTCATGGCCAGCGAACAAAAGAGAAACGCCCCCCGTAAGGGGGACGTCGGCCCAACGATACTCTCGTTGGGGGGGTGTTCAAAACTTACCCTATGTCTTATAAAATGTCAAGAGTGAATTCTCAGCCTTTACGACTGGTCGTGACGTCTTCAGAGACAGCCAACTACCAAACCAAGTCACCAAATCCGACCGCCGCAATCTGACGCGGCCGCCCTCCTGGAATTGAGGCCCAACGTGGTTCAGACCAAAACCCGCAAAAAACTCATCGAAGTCGCCCTCCCACTCGACGCCATCAACGCCGCATCCGCCCGCGAAAAATCGATCCGCCACGGCCACCCCAGCACCCTGCACCTCTGGTGGGCGCGCCGCCCACTTGCCGCCGCCCGCGCCGTCCTCTTCGCCCAACTGGTCGACGACCCCTCCGACCTGACCGAAGAGTTCCCCACCGAGGAGGAACAGAAGAAAGAACGCGCCCGCCTCTTCGAGATCATCGAAGAACTGGTGCTGTGGGAAAACACCACCAACGAGACCGTGCTGGAGAAAGCACGCGCCGAGATCCGCAAGAGCTGGCGCCGCACCTGCGCCGACAACCGCAACCACCCCCGTGCCGCCGAACTGTTCGACCCGGAAAAACTGCCCGCCTTCCACGACCCCTTCGCCGGCGGCGGCGCCATCCCCCTCGAAGCCCAGCGCCTCGGTCTCGAAAGCTACGCCAGCGACCTCAACCCCGTCGCGGTTCTCATCAACAAGGCCATGATCGAGATCCCGCCCAAATTCGCCGGTCAACCGCCCGTCAATCCGGAGAGCAACGCCGGCCAGGTCGGCATCAGCACGGCCTGGAAAGGCGCCGCAGGCCTCGCCGAAGACGTACGCTACTACGGCAAATGGATGCGCGACGAGGCTGAAAAACGCATCGGCCATCTCTACCCAAAGGTGGAGGTCACCAAGGAGATGGCCGCGGAACGCCCCGACCTGAAACGCTACGTCGGCCGCAAACTGACCGTCATCGCCTGGCTCTGGGCCCGCACCGTCCGCAGCCCCAACCCGGCCTTTGCCGATGTGGAAGTCCCGCTGGCATCCACCTTCATTCTGTCTAAGAAGATTGGCAAGGAAGCCTTCGCTGAACCGGTGTTAGGCAATCAAGGTTATTGTTTCACTGTCAAGACCGGGAAACCACCAGAATCGGCTGCGAAGGGTACAAAGCCAACTCGTGGACCAAACTTTTTGTGTGTGATGTCAGGAGTGCCTATCTCGGGAGACTACATTAAGGCTGAAGGTAAAGCAATGCGCATGGGCACCAGGATGATGGCAATCGTTGCAGAAGGGGATCGGGAGAGGGTCTATCTCGGACCCATTGATTCGCATGTAGCCGTGGCGAATCAGGCAGAACCTGAATGGTATCCGGACCTCACGATATCGGGAAGCACTCAATACCTCGGTGTAAAGCCGTATGGCATTGAGCGTTTCGATCAACTATTTACTGCTCGTCAACTCTCGGCACTGAATGTTTTTTCGGACTTAGTGGGAGAAACGCGCAACACAATTCACGCCAACGCCGTGGCTTCCGGAATGGCGGACGACAAGGTGTCCCTGCACGACGGCGGAAACGGTGCAACCGCCTACGCCGAAGCAGTGGCAGTGTACTTGGCGTTTGCCGTGGATAAAGGCGCAAACTATTGGACGACCATTTGCGCATGGCATCAGACTCGCTACGGCATTGTCTCGACGTTTGGCAGGCAGGTTCTGCCCATGATGTGGGACTTTGCAGAGGCGAATCCAGTGGGGAATGCCTCAGGCAACATGCTGCTAGGTGTGAGCCAAGCTGCAAAGATGCTGGAGATGATCGGTACAGGGTTGCGTGGTTCGACGACACAGGCGGATGCAGCTTCGCAATCGCTTAGCGAAGGCAAGATCGTGTCTACTGATCCCCCGTACTATGACAACGTTCCGTATGCCGACCTTTCGGATTTCTTCTATGTGTGGTTGCGCCGGTCTTTGCAGAAGACATTTCCAGGTCTATTTTCCACGTTGGCCGTTCCAAAGGCAGAAGAACTTGTGGCCTTCGCTTACCGGCACGATGGAAGGGCGGGTGCAGAGGCATTCTTTCTCAAAGGTATGACTCAGGCTGTGCGATGCCTGGCGGAGCAGACTCATTCGGCAGTTCCTGTAACCATCTATTATGCTTTCAAGCAATTCGAGAGCAAAGATGCCGTAGGAAAGACCAGTACTGGATGGGAGACATTCTTAGATGCCGTGTTGGATGCTGGATTTGCCATTGGCGGTACTTGGCCAATGCGTACAGAATATACTGGTAATCTCAAAGGAAAACTCAATGCTCTGGCGTCAAGCATCGTTCTTGTCTGTCGAAAACGCGCGACTAATGCGACTTCGGCGACTCGCCGGGAGTTCGTTGATGCTCTAAGGGAAGAATTGCCTGCTGCTCTGCGCACGATGCAGGCTGGCAGCATCGCCCCCGTCGACCTAGCCCAGGCCGCCGTTGGCCCAGGGATGGCTGTCTTCAGTCGCTATGCCCGCGTCCTTGATGTCAATGGCCAGCCACTCTCAGTACGTGATGCCCTTTCCCTAATCACTCAGACTCTGGAAGAAGCCCTAGCCGAACAAGAAGGCGACTTCGACGCCGACACCCGCTGGGCCGTCGCTTGGTTCGAGCAAGCCGGCTTCAACCAAGGCGACTTCGGCATCGCCGAAACGCTCTCCAAAGCAAAGAACACCAGCGTCGACGGCATGATCGAGGCCGGAATCCTCAACGCCGGCGGCGGCAAAGTACGCCTCCTCCGCCCCGACGAACTCCCCGACGACTGGGACCCCGAAACCGACGCCCGCCGCACCGTATGGGAGATGGTCCATCACCTTATCCGCGTACACAGCCAGTCCGGCGAGGCAGGAGCAGCCGATCTGCTGGCCAAGCTCCCCGCCGACGCCGAGTCCGCCCGCGAACTCGCCTACCGCCTCTACCGCATCTGCGAACAGAAGAACCGCGCCCAGGAAGCCTTGGGGTATAATGCCCTCGTACAAAGCTGGCCGGAGATCGCCCGCCTCGCCCGTGAACGCCCGCAGGTGGAGCAGGCAACATTGCTCAGCGAGGCCGGGGGCCCACAGTGACCAACAACGAGACAGTCGTTGATACGATGGTAGACCGCATCGTCGCACGCTTCCAGCCCGCGCGCATCCTGCTCTTCGGCTCGCGGGCACGCGGCACGGACAACCGCTGGAGCGACGTCGACCTTCTTGTTGTAATGGAGGAGGTAGCGGACTTGTTGTAATGGAGGAGGTAGCGGATAAACGCCGCGCTGCAGTCGAAATGCGGCGGACATTGAGCGACCTGCCGGTCAGCAAAGATATAATCGTTACGACGCCGGAGGAGATTGCCCGCCGCGGTCACATAGTTGGAACTGTCCTCCGCGCCGCGCTGCGCGAGGGGAAGGTTGTGTATGAACGGAGCTGAGCTTGTCGTGCAAGAGGCCAGGCGATGGCTGCAATGCTGCCGAACAATCGACGCTCCTGAACTCATGAGTGAGACGAAATGGCTGTAACTTTTACGGACCAAGAAATAATCGCGCTGATGGGCGAACGGAAGACTCTTCCCACGAACTGGCCTGCGCAAGTCAACCTACGTCAAAAACTGGGACATAAGGAATGTTTTATTGATATCTCAGGGGAATCGGGGAGTGATTTTCGCCTGATCCTACGGCAGAATCGATTTATTTCGGTTGACTTTTCGATTATTCTGGCGCATCTAATCCCCCAGTCCAATCAGCTGTTTCGTCTGCGGCGTTGCAATGGAAAGAGCCATCCACATACCAACCACATTGAAGGAGCTTCTTTCTACGACTTTCATATACATATGGCAACCGAGAGGTATCAGTCAATTGGTTCACGCGAAGACACCTATGCCGAGGTCACTGCTGAGTACAGCGACTTTTCCGGGGCGCTCAACTGTATGTTAAGGGACGGAAACTTTGTTTTTCCGCCCAGCAGTCAGATGGGCCTTCTCTAAAGGAGCGATGTCATGTTGACCGAAACAATTGAGAAGGAGTTCAGGAAAAAGGTCTCCTCTGAAATTTGGTTGGAGGAGGAAGGAAAGAAACGCTTCCGGGTCTTCACGCCTTTTCGCTTTGATGATGGCGATCACCTGTCGATCGTTCTGAAGCAGGACGAGGGCCGCTGGGTGCTGTCGGATGAGGCGCATACCTACATGCACCTTTCGTACGACATTGACGTACAGGCTCTGCAGAGTGGCACTCGCCAGAAGATTATCTCCAACGCTTTGTCGGTCTTTCAGGTCGAAGATCGTGAAGGGGAACTCTTGCTGGAAGTTTCGAACGGTGGGTATGGTGACGCGCTCTTTTCGTTCGTACAAGCCTTGCTGAGAATCACTGATGTTTCGTACCTATCACGTGAGCGCGTCCGAACTACATTTGTGGATGACTTCCATGCGCTCCTCAAGGAGAAAGTGCCTGAAGATCGCCTGTTCTTCAAATGGCACGATCCGCAGAAAGATCCGCAGGCTATGTACATGGTTGACTGTCACATAAATGGAATGCCCCGACCGCTTTTTGTCCACGCCCTGGATGGTGATGGGAAGACGCGGGATGCGACGATTGCTCTGCTACAGTTTGAAAGGTGGGGTTTGGAGTTCCAGTCGCTCGTTATTTTTGAAGATCAGGAGAAGATCAATCGCAAGGTCTTAGCGCGCCTTAGTGATGTCTGTGGAACGCAGTTTTCCAGTCTCACTGGCAACCATGAGAGGATTGAACGCTTTCTCAGACAGGCAATTGCAAACGGGCGTGTAGGTTAGTGGCCTTGGATTCACAAGACCACGTACACGTGCAGGCGCGTGTATGGAGTAGAGAGAAAATGGACGACAATCCGAATTACAGCGGCCTGCCGCTCCCCGATCTCTACATCGAGAACTTCCGCGGCATCAGGAAACTCTCCATCCCGCGCTTGGGGCGTGTCAACCTACTTGCCGGACGTAACGGCGTGGGAAAGTCGACCGTTCTGGATGCCGTTAGAGTCTACGCGGCGCGCGGACGAGAGCAAGTACTGGCACAGATTCTGAATAGGAGTGAGGAATTCATAGAGCTTAGAGACCAAGAAGCAACAAATGCAGTTGAATTCGACTGGACGGCGATCTTTTATGGACGCGGTGTGCCCGAACTGCTTTACCTGTCGATTGGACCCATGGAGAAAACGGACCAACTTAGAATTGAATCGACTCTCCTTGAATTGGGAAGTGCAGACCCAGATCAGATGTCATCCACGTTTTCTGCTCTCATATCCGGGGATCGCATTAAATCACTTGAGGCCAGTTTTGGAGGACAGAGCTATAACCTCGTGTATGGCCCCTCTGCGGCAAAAATCATCACAGGCCAAAAGTTGCCCCCACCTTTGAAGTTCGAGTCTCTTGGGCCAGGGCTAATTCCGCATTCCGACTTGGCACGCATGTGGGATGATGTCGCACTTACCGACGAAGAGGAACTCATAACAAAATCAATAGAGTTGGTCTACGGTGAAGGAATCGATCGAGTAGCAATGGTGGGCGGACATCCCATTGGCGGATTGGGTGCTGGTAGAAGGGCCCTCGTCAAACTTAAGAACGGGACTGGCCCAGTGCCATTGCAAAGTCTCGGCGAAGGGGCTTCGCGGCTGTTCGGCGTCGCCCTGTCACTCGCCAAGAGTCGTAACGGATTCTTACTCATTGACGAAGCCGAGAACGGAATTCACCACTCCGTGCAGCGAAATTACTGGCGCATGGTGCTACAGACCGCCCACGAAAACAACGTTCAAGTCTTCGCCACCACGCACAGCTGGGATTGCGTTCGAGGCTTCGCCCAAGCGGCCGTGGAAAATGAAAACGTCGAGGGCGTCCTGGTACGCCTCGAAAAGGAAGAAGACGGTCTGCGCGCCGTCCGCTACTCCGAGCGCAGACTGAAAATCGCTGCCGAACAGAGAATCGAAGTCAGGTAACGCAATGCAAGAATCCGACTCGCACCCCCGAGTACTGCTTGTCGAAGGGCCGGATGACAAACACGTAGTTATACATCTCAGTGAACGCAGCGGATTGACACATAATTTCAGAATCGTTGAGAAGGAAGGGAAGGATTCGCTGCTCGACGCCATCGAAGTTGAGGTCGACATACCGGGGCGCACAGTCCTCGGCATCATGCTGGATGCAAATGACGATCCGAACGCCCGCTGGCAAGCCGTGACCGACAGGCTGAACAGATTACGGCAGGAAGACCACTTCGACCTTCCCGACCTGCCTGCACAACCTCAGTCAGGCGGGACCATCATCGATGGCAGGCTGCGCATCGGTATCTGGCTGATGCCCGACAACCGCTCGACCGGAGAACTCGAAGATTTCGTCGGCAACATGATTCCGTCCGGCGATCCGGTATGGCCGCGGGCCGAAGCCTTCATCGACGGCATTCCACCCGATGAACGCAAGTTTGCACCCGGCAAAGTCCAGCGGGCCAAAGTCCACGCCTGGCTGGCAACTAGAGAGTCTCCCCGCCCCATGGGCTTGTCGATCAGGGCTGGGGACCTGGACGCCAACGCATCAAACACTACAACTTTCGTAAACTGGCTGCGAGAACTGTTCAAAGAAATGTCGTAAGCGAGAATGCCCAATGGCAACAACCAATCGAGAACGCGTCGGCCTCGCGCTGGAAATACTGAAATCAGGCTTGGCGCCCTATGTGTCGCGGGAGTTTGTCGCCCGCTATAAGGAACGCGCCAAGACGGAACTGGAACGGATCTTCGACAGACCCCATGACCAGAGACGCATCTTCTCCCACGCCGAGCCGACTAAGCCGTTCCATCACATGGATGTCACCGACCTGCTGCGCGTGATGTGGGTGTCGTG
>JAPPLM010000066.1 GCA_028874195.1 Chloroflexota bacterium | reverse complement strand
AAGATATTGTAACAAACCCTCAAGAGGTAGTCAAGTCATATATTACTAATTCCCCTCTTCCTTAACCGCTCTTCTTATTCTGTCACGCCGCGGAGCAAAGCGGAGGGGTACTCCTGCGAAATCTTTAGATTCCTCGCTTTCGCTCGAAATGACATAAACCATCGAAACTGTCTAATCAAAAGGAAACTCTGTCAACGAATTACCTGACACTTACAGGGGATGGCAGTCGATTTCGCATATTCTTGGAGCGTCACATAACCTAGCGTAGTGAAGACAAGCATCTGTAAGCCGGTGTTCACTTGGCCGGAATGCTCACCCAATCACCGCCCACTGCCGCAGCTTTGGCGTGCAGCGTCACCTCCATAGTGCGGAGCACCTCCTCGGCGCTGGCGTACGGCTCGCGGTCGTTGACCAATGCATCCAAGAAGTCGCTGGTTGGCGTGTGTTGCAGCGGCGGAATTTCCAGATCGAAGGGTTCCTTGTCGTCCAGCACCACCCGCACACCGCCTTGCTTGTTCGGGCCGGAGGCTTCCAGTGTGCCCGCCGTCGCGATCTCCGCGGTGCCGCGCGTGCCGGTAATGTAGAGCCGGTAATCGCCGTGGTAAGGCGCCGCTTCCGGCGTAAGCCAGTCGGCGACGACGATGCCCTTCATGCCGCCGTCGAAATCCATGAGCGCGTGGGCGTGGTCGTAGAGCTGTGGCAGATCGGGAAAGCGGGTGTTGCCCTGCAAGGCCGCCACACGCACCGGCTCCTGGCCGGAGAACCACCGCAACGAATCAAAGTAGTGTACGCCGAGGTCCACGAGTACGCCGCCGTTCTGCGCCGCGTCGAGTTCCCAGGGATTGCGCGTCTCGGGGCGCAGCCGATGCGGACCAAAGCCGTACATATGCACGATCTCTCCGAAGTCACCGGCATCTACCCGCGCTTTCAAGGCCCGATGGGGAGCGGAGAAACGCTGGCTCAGCATCATCGAAAGACGCGCTCTACCCTTGCCGTAAGCCGCCCGCACCTGCTTGAGTTGCTCCATCTCGGTGAGCAGCGGCTTGTCGGCGATGGCATGAATGCCAAGGTCGAGACAGGCGGTTATGGCGCGGTATTTTGTGGAGTTCGTCGTGACCACGCCCACGACCTGGGGCTGCTCTCTTTCCAGCAGTTGGCCGAAGTCCGCGTACACCGGCACGCTGTGCTCGGCTTCCACTTTTTCGCGGACCATGGGGTCGTCTTCCGCAATGCCGACAAATGTGATCGCCTCGTTTTCCTCCACCGCGCGAATAAACTCGCTGACGTGACCGTGCCGCATACCAATGACTGCTGCGCGCATAATGCTGTTCTCTCCTTTGGTTCAACGGTTCTTGGTGCTCATTCTATTCTAGTGCTGGACGATTATCCCCTTGTTTCTCACCCCAAGAGGCGGGGGACAAGCCCCCGCGCTACAAAGAGTGCGCCTGACCGCAATTTCTAAAGGCCGAGCATCACGCCCCCTTATCCGGTTCGGTAGCACAGGTTTGCAACCTGTGCCACACAACATGGGGCGGCGCTTCGCGAATCACCCGGCCTGTTAACGTCTGGTGCGGTCAACCTCCTCATCTCATCCCTGGGTTTTTTGGCAAGGTGCTCCAGCGATGTATGAATCGGCCTAGTCCGCACACTCAATGTTCGCCCAGCACCTATTCTACTGTTCTGTACGACCTCTTGCAGCGGTCACACCCGTGAGCACCTGCTCCGGCTCCAGCTTTTCCATGCATTCGACCGTGCCGTAGCGGCAGGTAGCGGGTTTGCCCGTCTCCGGCCGGTAGCAGGGACTGCAGAATATGGGATGCCGCCGCACAGCGTCGGGCTGTCCGAACGGGCCGTACCGTGTCCAATTGGTAGGCCCGTACAGGCCAACGACGCGCGTGCCCAGGGCCACGGCGAGGTGCAACGGCCCGCTGTCGCTGCCAACCATAAGGGTGCATTGCGCCAGCACCGCGGCAAGCTGCCCCAGGGTCGTCTTGCCAGTGAGCACCAGCGGCGCCTCCTCACAGGTCTGGGCAATCTGCCGCGCCTCTTCGGCTTCATTCGGCCCTCCCACCAGCACCGCGCGATAGCCCGCCTGGTGGAGTTGATCGATGAAGCCGATCCAATGGCGCCGCGGCCAAATTTTGGCATAGCCGTTGCGTGCGCCGTGACCGCATGCTACCCACCGAACACCCCCTTCTGAAGACAACATCTCTTCCGCCCAGGCGCGATCCGCCGCGCTCACCCAGGCTTCCATGTGGTCGGGTGTTGCCGCAGCGTCCGCCGCCTGCGCCACCGCCAAGGCGCAATGCACTTCGTGACGGTCCTGCGGCAGACGGCTACCCACCGCGCCTAAGGTAAAGGAGCCCGGCGGCGCTTCATCGGCATACCCCGCTCGCTGCGGCGCGCCGGTGAGCAGGCTGACGGTGGCTGCGGGTGTGCCGTAAAGGCTCAGGCAGAGATCGTAACGCTGGGCGCGCAAGGTATGGATGAGCCGCCAGGCACGTTGCCACTGGTCAAGCGCAAATATACCGGGAAGGTGCGTGAGCGTGTGTTCGTCGAGGGTATAAACATTGTCTATATACGGACATTCCGCGAGGAGAGGCGCGGTATTTGGCGCAACGAGCACATCGAGGCGCGCTTTGGGAAATCGCTGCCGCGTATTGCGCATGGCCGGTACGGAAAAGAGCACGTCGCCGATGAGATCGAGCCGGATGATGAGGATGCGTTCGATGTTTTCGGGCTCGTATGACTGCTGACTGTGTCGAAAACGCGCCACCCCGGTCAGCAAAGCGCAAAACAGCCACAGCACCACACCGGCGGCGCGGCGGGCGATGTGTTTCAGCCGCGCGCTCATGGGGTTGCGCTCGCTACGGTCTGTGCCAACAACGCTTGTGCCGCTGCCGTCACCGCTGCCGGCTCTATGTACTGCATACACGGGTGCTGCGGCAGCGCCGCGGTGGGCAAGGACAGGTACCCGCAATGGCGGCAGGGAATAGACGATACTACCGTGCGGTGCCGCTCGGCCGGTCCCCAAGGACCAAAGCGTACGGGATCGCTCGCGCCATAGAGTGTTACACTTGGCGTTTTCACAGCCACTGCCAAGTGCAGTGGGCCGGAGTCCGGCCCCAGCACAAGCGCGCAGCGGGCATAGAGCGCGGCCAGTTCCCCCAATGAGACCTGTTCAACCAATAGCACGCGGTCCCGCGGCAAACCGGCGGCGACTTCTTCCGCAAGTGCATGCTCTGTGGGACCGGCAGTCACGAGAAAGTGTACGTCTGGGTCTTGTGCCAGCACACTGCCTACGGCGTGCCAGCCGGCAGCCGCCCAATTCTTGACCGGCGCGCCGGAACCGGGGTGAATGGCGATGAGTGTCGCGGCGTCAGGTATGGCGGCGTTCCGCAGCAGCATCTCAGCTCTCTGCTCGTCGTCGGGTGTGAAGTCGAACTGCAGTTGCGTGTCGACGTTTTCGACTTCAACGCCAAGGGCGGCTACGGCCCGGGCCATGCGCAGGTCGGAAGCTGCCTGATGCTCGTCGTCCTGCAGCGGTTGCGCGTGTGTGAGAAACGGCGCGCACTCCGGCACGTCGAACCCCCACACATACGGAATCCCGGCAAAGGCCGCCAGCGCCGCGCCCCACCAGAAGTCCTCGCGCAGGTTCAGGGCGAGTTGGTAATCCTCGCTGCGCAGCCGCTGCGCATCTTGCCGCAACTGCCGGTACGCTCGCATACCCGGCTGCGGTTGGCTGCGATCAAAGCCCGGAAAACGACAGGTCAACACACGATCCACGTGCGGATTGTTCGCCAGCACCGCCTCCGACCACGGGCCCACCAGGGCCGTTATCTCGCTATCGGGAAATGCCTGTCGCAGCAGCCGCAGTGCGGGAGTGACCAGCAACACGTCGCCAATGTGGTCGGGACGAATGACCAAGATGCGATTCAGGTGGGTAGCAGGGAACCGATACGGCCGCAGGAAGCTCAGCGTCCGCAAGAACCCGCGCCGCAACCAGCGCTTAGCTACCGACTCGCGCGGCAAAAGCGTGCTAGGCAGCGGATAAGGAACCTCGCGTGCTGCTCCTGAAGGCTCCTCGTTTTCCATAGCCATGCCCTCGTCATAGCGCCAGCAAGAAGCTCTTCAGCGATTCATAGACCTGCGAATCCAGATTCCAGTGCCCGGCTTCTGCCGCTTCCCCAACACGTAATTCAGGTTTGGGCCGGGAAGCCAGAAATGCATGCGCCCGCGCCTTGTCAGAAATGCAGTGTGGCATTCTCGCGGTCTCTTCAAGGCATTGCACATATTGCTCCACACACTGCATGGCAGGATCACACGCTACCGCCGTAAGACAGAGCGACTCGAGTGACCCTGGACTCGAGCAGTCCGGCAGGACATAGACCGCAACACGCGGCTTTCCCTGGGTCAGAACCATTGGCGCATCCGGCGCGCCCAAGCCGGCACTCTCAAGCAAGCTGCACACCGACTGAAATGCACGAAATGAAGATTTGTCCGCGTCGCGCGTAACCCCAATAGATTCTAAAGTCGGGTACTCTGGCCTGACAGGCAACGCACGCAGGACTCTCTTGAGGTTGCCTATCCCCTTGAAATTGGCGATTTGAACAGGAACGGTAGTGTCCAAATTCTCAAGGAAAAATCGGAAAAAACGGTACTCACTCTCACCTTCTACTAAGAGCAGCTTCGGCGACTCGATTCTTACTAGCTCTGCGCCATCGCCATTGACCGCTGCCATCAGCGCACCTCGAAATTGAATTCTATGGAGGTTGCCAATTGCTCTTGGTCGTACGTTATCGCATCGATGTCGCCATCTCTCCGCTCCAGGCGGTGCAAGCGAAACTCGTCTTCATCGCTATCCGCAAAGGCGCGCTGGGCCGCCTTAACACACTCCCAGCTATGCGTGGTGGCGAAGATCTGGACGTTCGAATCCCGCGCCGCGATTCCGATCGCCTTCCAAACGTCTGTCAGCGCCGAATAGTGCAGTCCGTTCTCGAATTCGTCTATGAGCACCGTTCCGTTCTCCGATGCCAAGATTGCTAACTGCCAGGACAGGACGTAACCCAGGCCTTCTCCCATGTACGTTAGCGGCACGAGTTGGTCACCGCCATCGTCAACGTAGAGCATCGGTCTATTACTGGGGAAAAGCAACTTGAGGCGCTTGATGCGTGGGTCTATGGCCTGCAACGGAGGGAGCAATTCCTCTTCTCGGCCCGTCACTGCCAAATCGGTATACCTTTTCGCATGTTCATCTGAAAAGCGAGGATTCTTGAGCACCAGCGAGACTCTACCTAACTCAGGCATGTCATCTGAAGTAGCGCTAATCCCGCCCACTGTTAAATATGCTTGCCCAGAGAACCTGCGCCCTTTGTTGTCGGTGTACATAAGCGTCAAGACAGTGGATTGAACTACGGAACTTTGCATCTCAGCATTAATCTGACTATCTCCGTCAGTTTCAGGAATGTGCAATAGTCGCTCTTTGGGATCGGCGAGACGAATGTGCAAAGCGCACACTTCTTTTTGATCGGTTACGCTTAAGAGTTCAATCACAGAAGCGGTCTGCTTCGCATGAAAAACCCAGTCTAGCTCCTCCCATGTCTCCGCGTCATTCCCCCTTGCGCCCCGGGAGTGATTCACTCCTAATGACGCTTCCGGTCTGCCCGGATTAAAGTGAAGGAAAAGCGCCTCTAACAGCGCCGTCTTACCGACGTTGTTCGCGCCAACGATGAGATTTACCCGCGCCAAAGGCTCGACGTCTAGTTTTCGCAGGCAGCGGAAGTTTCTAACTGAGAAATTGCGTAGCATCTCGCCCTCCAGATGAGGACATACATATTACGTGCTATTCCAATGATCCCTTGCTGCTGGGCACGGATTCTCGGCGGCGGGGGTCGAGTTGCACGGCCTGTGACAGCGCACGGGCGACGGCTTTGAAGACCGCCTCGGCCTTGTGGTGGTCGTTTTCACCGGCCAGCAGGCGCACGTGTAGTGTGACGCCCCCCTGCACGGCGAAGGTCTCCAGGAAGTGAGCAATCATCTCGGTCTGCAGGGTGCCGAGTTTATAGCCGGTCAGCGGCACGTCCACCGCCGCGGCGCCGCGGCCGCTCAGGTCCACGGCGACCAGTGCCAGTGCTTCGTCCAGGGGCACGATAGCCGAACCCATGCGCGTGATGCCGGCTTTGTCGCCCAGAGCCGCGTCGAGCGCGCGACCCAGGCAGATCGCCACGTCTTCGACAGTGTGATGCGAGTCGACCTCCAGGTCGCCGCTGGCGCGCACTTCCAGATCGAAGAGCCCGTGGGTGCTGAGCTGGCGCAGCATGTGGTCGAACATGCCGATGCCGGTGTTAACATCCGCTACACCGGTACCATCAAGCGTGATGGAGACGGCAACGTCGGTTTCTTGTGTCTGCCGTGCGTGTTGTCCCGAACGTGTCATTGGGAGACTTTCTGTTAGGAGTATTCTGTAGGCTCTCCCAGCAATTGGGTAGATAATAGAAGGCGATTGCAGGATGTCATTCCGAGCGCAGCATCGAACGATGTTCGCGGAATCTAGGGTGTTGGCCTTCCGCTATGGGTCCATTGGGCAATGATGAATACTGCGATGGATTTCAGGCCAAGTCTTCGATTCTCCCGAAACTACTTCTCTTTCCGTCCAATGGACACTGCAAATCAGTTGAAAAGATGGATTCCCGCTTTCGCGGGAATGACGGATAAGAGTTTTGCCAACCCAACGAAGAGTGGCCTAACTCAGGTCGAACTGAAACACCAGGTCATCCCGCTCTTTGAAGTCGTAACCGTCGGTATAGTCGCCCACTTTGTCGCCTTGGATGTTGATGTAGTCAATCGGCTCGTTCACGGCAAAGGGCGCAACATGCCAGGTGCCCACGTGCATCTGAATGGCCTTATCGCCCGGAAAGTGGAAGAGCGCCGTCTTCTCGGGATCGAATGATTCCGGCGTCTCGCTGGGCGGTCCTACAAAGAAGAGGCCGTCTTTGCCACCCAACGGCACGAAGACTTGCGTCTCTTCCATATGGCGGTTGAGGAAGTGCTGCTGTACGGCGCTGAGATCGCGTACCGGCGCGTGCGTGATGCGGGCGGTGAGCACACCGTCCGTGCAGACGATCTCGCGGCGGTCCAAATTCAGAATTCTGCCGAACGGCGCAAAGCTCTCATCAGTTAGCGGCTGGGGCTTGAGGGTAATCACGCGCATGGGATACCTCGTTTCTCTTGCCTGGCTTTTCTTGACCTGTATCTATGATACGTATTCCGTAGGTGGAGCCACAAGTTGCCGCGCCTGTGGGATGGTTACCGTACTAACGCACTCCACGAAAGGGCACGATATATCGTGCCCCTACGCCGAAAGGCGTCTAGTCCTGTCGCGCGCGCCTGCGGGCCGCCGCAGCATGGGCGTAGAAGCCTTCCGCTTCTGCCAGCGCAGCCGCCGGTTCCGCTATGGCGGCGGCAGACTCAGGGTCAAGCGCGACGATGCTCGTACTCTTATAAAACTCCTGCACGGTAAGTGGAGAAGAAAACCGCGCCGTGCCGCCCACGGGCATGATATGGCTCGGTCCCGCCATGTAGTCGCCCAGCACTTCCGGTGAGGCGCTGCCGACAAAAATGCCCCCGGCATTGCGCACTCTTCCCACCCACTGCCACGGCTCCTGCGTGAGCAAGCAGAGATGCTCCGGCGCGTACTCGCTGGCTTCGTGAATGGCCGTTTCCAGGTCGGCAACCACCACAATGCCGCCGTTGTGCTTTAGGGAATAGGCGGCTTCTTCCTGGCGCGGCAGCGCCGCCAATTGCGCCGCCAGTTCGTTCTCTACACGGTTTGCAAGATCGACTGAATCCGTAAGCAGCAGTGGTGTAGCCAAGAAGTCATGCTCGGCCTGGGCGAGCATGTCGGCGGCCACCTCTGCCGGATCGGCGTGGGCATCGGCAACGATGAGCGTTTCCGTCGGTCCGGGAAGCTGGTCGATGCCCACCAGTCCAAACACTTTCTGCTTCGCCAGAACTACAAAGATGTTACCGGGCCCGAGGATCTTATCTACCCGTGGGACCTGAGCGGTGCCAAAGGCGAGGGCGGCGACGGCCTGCGCGCCGCTAATCTTGAAGACCCGGTGCACGCCGGCAACTGCGGCAGCGGCCAGTTTGAGCAGGTGCACGCTGCCGTCAGCGCGGCAGGGCGTCGCCAGGATGATCTCATCCACGCCTGCCACCCGCGCCGGCACGACCGACATAAGCACCGACGACGGATATACTCGCTCGGTCCCGGGCGAATAGATGCCCACCCTCTGGAGCGGACGAATCATTTCACCAAGGCCCGTACCAAAGTCCATCCAGGAGTTGCGCCGTTGGCGTTCGTGATAGGCGGCGATACGCTCCTCCGCCTGCCGCAGCACGTCCAAAAGTGTGTCGTCAACTTCGCTTAGAGCCGCTTCAATTTCCTCGCGGGAAACTTCCAACGGTTTGGGCGCTACACCGTCGAAGTGCTTTAGATACCGGCCCAGGGCAGCGTCGCCTTCGGCCTGCACGTCCGCCAGAATGCGGTCGACGACCTCACTGGGGGTCAGCGCGGCGCCAAAGACCTCCTGAATGCGCGCCGCCACCGGAGCGGGCATCTCCTCGCTGCCCAGCGGCTTGCGCTTGAGCACGGTCTCTCGTGCCTCCGCGAGATCGGTAATGATGCGGGTTACGGACATGTATTGCACTTTGCCTACAGGTATTTTGGTGGTCTTATTTCGAAATTGGAGGACAAGCCCCTCGTGATCCGTCATTCCCGCGCACGCGGGAATCCATCTTCTCTGCTTAGCCCGTCAAAACGAAAGTGGGGAACTACACTCATCTCACCGCGTTTTCAACCAAGAGCGGGGGACAAGCCCCCGCGCTACAAAGAGCAGTCAACAACGAGCCGCGCACGTACTAAGAGTCGTCTGCCACCAGGCCCGCTTGCCGGGCGGGAATTTGCCTTCGCGAGAACCTTAGACCACGTACTCCGCAATGCGTTCCAGGTAACGGCGCGCGCTGCCGGCCTCCGGCGGCACGGCGGACAGCATCTCCCGCACGGCGCGGGTACCGTCGTACGGCACCATGCGGAATTCCACGTCCCAGGCCCCTTGCGCGTGTGTCAAGACCGCGTAGTAGGCGCGCGCGTCATGCTTGCGTTCGTACGTATGGCCCAACCCGCCGGGGTTGACCACCAGTATTCCATTATAGCGACGTTCGACCCGCCGGTGGCTGTGAGCGCACAGGACGAGGCGCGCGGACACGCCTTGGAGTTTGGCGTGGAGATCGCTTTCCGTCGTGCTTGGCTGGTCCGGCCCCGGCGGTGTGGCATCAGGCGCGGGATAGATCGACTTCGTGAGACTACCGGGGGAACCGTGACAGAGGATGGTATCCTCGCTTTCGATGAGGGACAGAGACCGCTCGGTAGGCAGGTCGCGAAACTGCGCCACGCGCTCCACACCGATCTGCGCAACGGCCTGCCGCATGAGAAACTGCACTCCTTTGCCGGAATCGTACTGCGAGAGTTCGGTGAATTCGTCGCCGAGTTGCGTCTGCAAACCCCGCTCCATGTTGCCGGCAATGCCTTCGTGGGGTAGATCGTCCAACACATCCAACACGGCGCGGTTGTGCGGAAACTTTACGACGCTATCCCCCAATACCACGACCATATCGGGCAGTTGAAGTTGGAGGTCAGCTAGGACTGCTTCCAGGGCATAGATGTTGCCGTGAATGTCGGCGAGGACGGCAAGGCGCATTCACTCAATCCGGTTTAAAAAATCTACACAAGAGCAAGGCAGTCGATTGTCCTCCGCGAAGCTATCTGAAACGTCATTTAGGTCGACTAAGGCAGGTGATCTACTACTGCATTTGGTAATTCGCGTGCATGAACAGCGACTGAAAAAGGGAGTTGAGTTAGTCAAATCGCACTCTAAAATGAGCCGAGTCCAGGCCAGCTCTTTCTATGACCGTCCTAGTTCTCTCTAATAGCAAGCTAATATAGCCGTGCGTTTCGATATATAAGGAACCTACTTGATACGGACTTCGGAAAGTTGATCCGCTCGGATGAACAGGGCTAGTCGCAACGACATTGGACCTAGCGTGTTGCACGGGGCAAAGACTTGGAGACAAATGCTCGTTATCAACTAGCCAGCGCACGACTTCTATCATCGTGTCCCTCCAGTATTTGGTTGTGACACGCGTGCCGTTCGGAAACATGATTTCAACTGGTGGAGGATCCCCGGGCGTCGGCTCTAGCACTAACAGCGGTTTCCATTCAAGGTCGTCTGAAGGCTGTGGATCCGGTCTAGGTGCAGGAGACGGAGCAGGCTTCGGCACAACTAATGGTTCATGCCCGGGAAGAATCTCGCCATTCTCAAGGCTTGACCGCCAGAGTGCCAGAGCCTTCAGGCACACCTCCGTCGCTGGCTGCGCACTTAGGTCGAACTCGACTATCCGCTTCTCTTCTATGTTGCCTTCCCGGAGCGTTTGATAAATTTCCCAACGTTGTCCATCCGTCAACGCGAAATGCTTTATTCCGTCCTGAAGACAGTAGAGAAGTGCTTGAGTTCGAGATCCCTTGCCAGTATCATCCCTTAGCGACTTTCCAAGGCTCTTTGCTTCCACCATCATCGCCGGACTGCCATCGTCGCCCAATAGTGCATAGTCTGCACGGCGACTATCGTCCAGCTTGTATTCGGGTGCAACTAGGGCAGGATCTGCCGTGTCCCAACCAAGTTCCCGCAACAGCGGATCAATCAAAGAGTAGCGCGTGAGCCACTCGTTACCTTTTAGCACATCGCCATGCTCCACGATGCGCTCCTTGAGCATATCGACCAGCGAATGCAGGCTTTCCAGCGGCATATCAGGGACTATCCTCTCAAAACTCCAAGCGGAAAATCCGTCGCTACTATAAAAGCAGCAAGACTCGCTACATGCAAGTTGAAAAAGTGATCACAGCACTTTCAAATACGTTGAAGTTGCCTCTATGAGCCCGGCGCCACCGCATTAGATGGTGGTTGTGAGGAGGATTCGCTCCGGTAGCGCAGGTTTGCAACCTGCGTAATCAGGCGGTAACGAATTGGTGAAAACGCGAGGCCGACTCAGTTTATCTAGTATTGAGTCTTCTCCATATCCGACAAATGGCTAGAATCCAGGCACATCCAGCGAAGATGGAATCCCTAGACTCACAAACGAAGTGCAACACTTTGCTAAGGTGTTGCCATGGGAAAA
>JAPPLM010000049.1 GCA_028874195.1 Chloroflexota bacterium | reverse complement strand
CATGGCAACACCTTAGCAAAGTGTTGCACTTCGTTTGTGAGTCTAGGGAATCCAGATTGGCTTGACCCTTTTGAGGCCGTACATTTATCCAGCAAGAATCTCGCTTGCGCTGAAGTTGGCATGGCCGTAGCCTGTTTCAAAGCCAACGAGCCAGGATCACGCCAGACCTTCTCCGACCCACCCCCTGGACTCCGGCATCCGCCGGAGTGACGGCTGGGGATGCACGCTTTGCCTCGAGCCGTTCGCCCCCGTATCGGCACGATACGCTGTATCGGGTACGGGGCAGGCTCTGAGCCGGGCTGTCCTAAGCCAGTAGAAGGGCTACGGTGTCACTTCGTGGGTTGCGTGGCTCACTTGGCGTCTTGGAACGAGACTCGGCGACTAGGAAAATCGCCCTATCGCCTTGGCAAGCGCAGCCGCATTGCGCCGGTGATGGTCTTGTTCACGGACGCTGACGCCTGTGATCATGAGGCGCGGCATTAGGGACTCCGCCACCGGACACCACCCCCGCCGGTACGGCAGCGGCTGCGCCTGCGGGTCGCGGCTTACGCCAAAATTCCCACCCAGACTGAAGACCGGGTGCAAGTACGCCGGCACGCCCACGTAGCCGAAACTGAAGCTGGCTTTCTCCGCGGCGCATGCCTCCTTGAACTCATCCAGCGAGGGCCCACCCGGTTGCGGTACGAAGGCTGCCACCCACAGATGATAGGAATGGACGCTTTCCGCGCTTGACTGTTGGGGCGCAAGCCAGGCGCAGCCGTCCACCGCTTGTGCGTAAAGCTGTGCGGACGCGCGGTCGTCCTCCACGTACCCACGCGCGCGGCGCAACTGCACCCGCGCGACGGCGGCGGTCATTTCGGTCATGCGGAAATTGTGGGCCAGGCGAGTCGGCGCCGCGCCAAAGGTGACGATCGCGCGCACTTGTTCGGCCAGGTAGGGATCGTTCGTTACCGCGATGCCGCCGTCGCCGGTGCTCAGGTGCTTTGACGACTGAAAGCTGAAGACGCCCACGGAGCCGAGCGTACCCGCGTACTGCCCCTGCCACTCGCCAAAGAGCACGTGCGCGCAGTCTTCGACCACGGGCAACTTGTGTTTTTCGGCAACCGCCAGGATGCCTCCCATATCCGCCGGTTCGCCCCAGTGATGGGTCACGATGATGGCTTTGGTGCGCGGCGTGATGCGCTCGGCCAGCGAGGCGGGGTCCATGTTGTGGGTATGCTCATCCACGTCCGCGTACAAGGGCATGGCCCCCGTGTACAGCACCGCCAGACCCCCAAAGAGCACCAGTGGGTCGCACACCACCTCGTCACCGGCGCCGACACCCACCGCCCAGAGGGCCGCGTGCAGCCCGCCCATGGCGGAATTGCAGGCAATCGCATGGTTCGCCCCCAGCGCCGCCGCGAATTCCTCTTCTAACGCCGCCGCTTCCGGCCCGGCGCTGAGCACGCCGGACTCCAGCACCCGCGTGACTGCGGCAATGTCCTCCGCGTCGAATATCTTATTGCTCATCGTGATTGCCCTCTCACGCACCTATCCGCAGTTGGTCTCGTTGCTGCTTTGATGATACTAAATCGGAGCCATGACCAATCCCAGCGGTCACTCCGGTACGTTTGAATGCAGCGGTCCGTCACTCCGGCGAAAGCCGGAGTCCAGGGAAAACGGACGGGAGGTTGCTTCTCAGAGTGGAGTGTAGCGCGGGGGCTTGTCCCCCGCTCTTAGACTCATGGGGGATACCCATGAATTGGTGCCGTGCGGAAGAGGAAGATGGATTCCGCGCCCCCGTACGGGGGCGCGCGTGCGCGGGAATGACGGTCTTGACGGGCTCAACGATCATCGAGTCCCTTGGCCGGAACAATCTGGACTAGCCTCTCGAAATGGAAGCCAATTCAACCTACGGGAATTGTAAGTCTGAGGGTTGAACTTACGTATCCCAGGCAAAGGACACTTTCCTGCGAGACTCATGGCCTACTCGACGACCACGACTTCCTGCTGGCCGGCGCGGATGTCGCGGATTTGGTCGCGGAGGAGCGCAGCGCGCTCAAAGTCCAGGTCTTTCGCCGCTTTGCGCATCTGCTTCTCAAGCTCCTTGATGAGCTTCAGCGATTCCTTGGCCGAAAGCGGCTTGTGTTCCGCCTGGTAGCTGGATTCCTCTTCCGCCACGGCGCGGATCGTATCCGTGATGTCGCGGATGGCCTTATTGATGCTCTCCGGCTTGATGCCGTGGTGGTCGTTGAAAGCCAGTTGCTTATCGCGGCGGCGGTAGGTCTCGTCGATGGCGCGGCGCATGGAATCCGTAACGTTGTCGGCATAGAGGACCACGTGGCCGTGGACGTGGCGCGCGGCGCGCCCGATGGTCTGCACCAGCGAGGTCTCGCTGCGCAGGTAGCCCTCTTTGTCGGCATCGAGAATCGCCACCAGCGACACTTCCGGCAGGTCCAGGCCCTCCCGCAGCAGGTTGATGCCGACCACCACGTCATAGACCCCTAACCGCAGGTCGCGCAGGATCTCCACGCGCTCCAGGGTATCGATCTCCGAGTGGAGATAATGCACCTTGATGCCGATTTCGTTGAGATAGTCGGCCAGTTGTTCCGCCATGCGCTTCGTCAGCGTGGTCACCAGCACGCGCTCGTGCTGCTCCACCCGCTGGCGGATCTGGCTCACGAGATGGTCTATCTGGCCGGCGGTAGGCTGAATCTCGATGGAGGGGTCCACCAGGCCGGTGGGCCGGATAATCTGCTCCACCACCTGGCTGCTGCGCTCGCGCTCGTACATGCTCGGTGTGGCGGACACGAAGATCACCTGGTTGAGTCGCTGCTCAAGCTCCTGGAACATGAGCGGCCGGTTGTCCAGCGCGCTGGGCAGGCGAAAGCCGTAATCCACCAGCACCTGCTTGCGGGAGCGGTCCCCGGCGTACATGCCGCGCAGTTGCGGCACGGCCACGTGAGACTCATCGATGAACATCAGGAAGTCTTTGGGGAAGTAATCGAGCAGCGTCCACGAAGGATCGCCGGCGCTGCGGCCGTCGAGGTGGCGGCTGTAGTTCTCAATGCCCTTACAGTGGCCGGTCTCGCGCAGCATTTCCAGGTCGAACTTGGTGCGTTGGAGCAGGCGCTGTGTTTCGAGCAGCTTGCCTTCGCCTTCGAGCTCGGTAATGCGCTCGTCGAGCTCGACCTCAATGCCCTTGATGGCTGATTCGATACGCTCCACCGGCGTCACGAAGTGGCTCGCCGGGTAGATGTTGATGGCCTGGCGCTGATCCAGGATTTCGCCGGTGAGAGGATCAATCTCGATGATGCGGTCCACCTCATCGCCAAAGAAATCTACGCGAATCGCCGTATCTCCGTAAGCGGGATAGATGTCGAGCACGTCGCCCTTAACGCGGTACGTGCCGCGCTTGAAGTCGACGTTGTTGCGCTCATATTGAATGTCGTTTAGGTGGCGCAAGACATTCTGGCGGCGGTACTGCTCGCCGACGTTGAGGGTGACGACCACCTGGCCGTAGTCGTGCGGCGATCCCATGCCGTAGATGCACGAGACGCTGGCGACGATGATGACATCGGGCCGCTCCAGCAAAGACCGTGTCGCCGATAGCCGGAGTTTTTCTACCTCTTCGTTGACATCGGAGTCTTTTTCTATATACGTATCCGTGCGCGGGAGGTAGGCCTCGGGTTGGTAGTAGTCGTAGTAGGAGACGAAGTATTCGACCGCGTTTTCGGGAAAGAAGTCGCGAAACTCGGAAAAGAGCTGGGCGGCCAGGGTCTTATTGGGCGCCAAGACCAGCGCGGGCTTCTGGATGGCCTGAATGACCTGTGCCATGGTGAGCGTCTTACCGGATCCGGTGACGCCGAGGAGCGTTTGGAAGGGATAAGATTCGTGGCACCCACCGATCAATTGGCCGATGGCTTCCGGCTGATCGCCGCGCGGCTCTAGGTCTGTGACCATTTGAAACGGGGGCACTGGCTACTCTCCAAGCTCAGGCTGCTATGCTAGCGAGTAACGAAGCGGGCGGTTTGCCTTGACTCAGGAATCCTCAATGCCCGCGATCTCTGGGGAAAAGTGAATTAATATAAGCCAGCCCATACGTGACACCAAGCGGCGCACAACTCAACTAAACGTCCGTGCAAAGTTCAGCAAACCGTTCGTGCTGAGCCTGTCGAAGCATGAACGGTTTGACGGAAATTGCTAAGTCTCATTTCACAGGGGGGCACCCTTCGACAAGCTCAGGGCGAGCGGTTGAAATGCGCCCGCGCTAACTGCATAAGTGCCACGCACAGCTTTGCCGGCGGTTGTGCGCAGTCACCTGTGTATGATACCATAGCAGTCTATTCCTCAATGAATAGAGGTGATTGAATCGTGCCTAAAATGAAGACGCACAAGAGCACGCGCAAGCGCTTCAAGGTGAGCGGCACCGGCAAGCTGATGCGGCCGAAAGGCAGCATGAACCACTTGCGCCGCAAGAAGCAGCCGCGCACGCTGCGCATGGCAACGCAGTATTTCGAGTCGCCAGACGGCGAGCGAAAGCGCGTGAAGACCCTCCTTCCCGGCGCGGGGATTAAGTAAGAGCCAAGCGTCGTCGTTCATCCTTCGACAGGCTCAGGACGAACGGATGGATGGAAGATGCAGCGCGGGGGGTTATCCCCCGCTCATTTTGGAGGGATTTAGTTATCCGGTTGCTGCAATTGGAGCATTCTTCGTAGCGCGGGGGCTTGTCCCCCGCCTTTCACGCTAACTCCGGCAGGATTTGAGAAGAAGCGCAACATAGACTAAAGAGTAGAGAAACCATGCCACGAGTAAAACGCGGCGTCACATCCCACAAACGCCACAAGAAAGTACTGAAGCGAGCCTCAGGCTACTGGGGTGGCCGCCACCGCCTATTCAAGACGGCGAATGAAGCGGTGATGCGCGGCATGGCGTTTGCCTACCGCCACCGCCGTACCCGCAAGCGCGAGATGCGCCGCCTCTGGATCGTGCGCATCAACGCCGCCGCGCGCCAAAATGGGCTTTCCTACAGCGCCTTCATGCACGGCCTCCGCGAGGCCAACGTCACCCTGGACCGCAAGATGCTGGCGGACCTGGCAGTGACTGATGGCGCGGCCTTTGCCGAACTCGCCAACGTGGCCAAAGGCGCCCTGCCGGTCGCTTCGTAGGAACACTTTCGGCCTTCTCCGTCACTCCGTCGAAAGCCGGAGTCTAGAGAGCGGAATTCTAAAAGCTCTGCCTGAGACGGCATCATTGATTGGCGCAAAGAAGCGGGGGACAAGCCCCCGCGCTACGGTTGGTTTACGAGACTCCCTGGTGCGCTGCCAAGGCAAAAGCGCCTTGCTCAGGCGCTGAGACCTCCACGCCGACCGCCTCTAACATACTCTCGATATCTGCCCACCTGATATCGGCTGGTGTAGGCCTTGCGAAAACTCGGTCTAGTGTAGCTGATGCTGCCTTCCAATATACGTCTACATGGTGCCAAGCCTTAGTATCACACGCGCAGATGAAGGTAATGAAGAAGTAGCAGCGGTGGGGTGGAGGTGCGGCGCCAGCCAGGGCGCGCAGTGACTCACCGGAATAAGCCAAAGGAGGGCCACCCAATGGGTGGCCCTCCTTGCTTTGTCGATCTGCACCAAACGCTCGTGAAAACAAGCGGTTGGTTGCCGTTGCCGGTACTACTCGACCTTGAGTTGCTCGTTGATCGTAGTCTCGGCGAAGGGCAGGAATTCCTCGATCGAGGCCTCGCGTGCGCGCACACTGTTGTAGACCGGCTGCAGCACGTCGCGGATGTCGTAGAAGTTGGAGTACTTCAACATACCGTGACCGGACTGCGGCGTGTGCTGGGCCTCCAGGAAGTACGTGGTGCCGTCCACCTTGCCGTCGTACTTGGCTTCCCAGTGTGCCTTGGCCTTGTCGAAGAGATGCCGCATGGGCGATACCACGTGGCCGGTCACCTCAAGATAGGTGAGGCCGTTCTCGCCCTGCAGGAACCACTTCATCACTTCCCACGTCTGGTCGACGTGATCGGTGTTGCCCGCGAAGACCGCGTGCGTGTAGTGGCGGCCGGAGTGGTTCGGCGGCTCGCCGGTGTACGCCAGCGCGCCAATACCCCAGTCAAACGCAGCTTCTTTGGCTTCCGGCGGTACCACGAACATCACGGAGATACCAAAAGCGCCGGTGGTGAAGAACGGGTGACCGCTCCTGCCGCCGACGATTGCGCTATGCTCATCACCCGTCGGCATCACGCGGAACTTGTCCACGATGTCGATCCAGAAGTTGATGCCCTGGACGTAGTGATCGTTGTTCATGGTCGCCTTGTTGTTCTCGGCGTCCCAGGCCAGGCCGCCGAAGAAAGTGCCGTCACCGATGCCAAAGGTGTTGAAACCGGTGTAACCGCGGCGCATACCGAACTGCTCGGTGCCCTTGGTGAGCTTCTCCATGGCGTCGATGTACGCTTCCATCGTCCAACTCGGATCAGCCGGATCGGATGGCGGATACGGCACGCCAGCCTCGTCAAAGATGTTCTTATTGTAGGCCCACGTGTCCACGGACATGCTGGCGGGGAAACCCCAGGTCACGCCCTGGTTCGAGACGAAGTCCACACCCTCGGCGATGAACGCCTCATAGGGATCGATCCCATCGCGAGCCATCAGCGGGCTCAGCGGAGCGATCAGATCGCCGTCCACGAACTGCAACCAGGTGCCCCAGGTGTTCTCAAAGAGACCCACGGGCGTACCGGCGGCAAAAAGAATCGGGATGTTCTGGCGCACGCCGGTGCCGCCGCCGTCCACGATCTTGATGTCCAGCGTGATGTCGGGGTTGGCTTCCTGGAAGCCACCATAGAGCGCCTGCTCGGCCTCGTTGCGGGCCGGCCGCGTGTAGGTGAGATAGAGAATGTTGACCGGCTCGGCCTTAGGAGCCATGGTCTCGGCCTTCTTCTCTTCCATCTCTTCTGCCGGCTTTTCCTCTCCGGTCATGGTTGCGCCACCGCATGCTGCGGCGAGCACGGCCCCTGCTCCGACGGCAAAGCCACCAAGCATCTTCCGGCGGGTGATGCTACTAATCACGGTGCTTGTGTTCATCCACATCTCCTTTTTCTGCTCTAGTACTAGAACACGTCACCAAATTAAAGATTTTAAGCATTTTAACGGCGGGAGTCAAATTAAGCTTTGGCTGTGGGCAGCGCCAGATTGCATACCGGGTCCAGTCAATGCGTCCTTGCACATTAGGGCGCGGCAAGCCGGATTTCCCTGATTTCTCTGAAGCAGAGGAGAGCAAGTCCAGTGACAAGGATGGCAAGTCCGGTTGTGAGGAAGACTGGGGTCGCGCTAGTGAATTCGATAAGTGCCAGTAGCAAAGTCGCGGAACCGCCCCTGGCGAGCATCTCGAGTGTGACAAGATTTGCGATCACGCGCCCGCGCAAGTAATCGGGAGTCTCCGCTTGCACAACGCTGTGCAGGGGCAGCATGCAGGCGGTCAACACGCCCAACAGAGCGGCAAGTACGAGGGCTTGCCACTGCAGCCCCACGACAGCGAGCATTCCTGACACGACACCTATGGCCGCAAAAGCGAGCAGACTCATCCTGCCATCGCCAAGCCGGCGTGCCAGCCACGGCGCCGCAAACAATGCCAAAAGGAACCAGACGTCCCGCACATCCCGGAATAGATTGAATGCATCGAGACCGGCGCCGGGGTGTGCATCTATGAACTGAGATACCCCGATGAGGAAAGCCGTCGAAAACAGTACACTGAATAGCAACTCGGCAAGAGCGATAGTACGCAGCAGCGGGTGCTTGAGCATGAAGTACACCGCTATCGCCACGTCGCGAATTGCGACCCACACCAGCGCGATCGGCCGCGCGTACGGCCGGACCGCGTTTCCAATCGCAGAGCAGCGCTCGGACTGCTCAGGCGCATTCATCCCGAGAATAAGCAACGCGGCCACGGCGTATGCCGCACCAACCGCACCGAGCGCGTTCAGCCCGCCAACGGCCGCAACGAGAATTCCCGCCACAGTAGCTCCAGCAAGATCTATTGGCTGCCAACCCGCTGTCAATGCAGCGTTGCCTGCGACGAGTTCTTGCCTCTTCAAGAGACCAGGCACCATTGCTGCGCGCGCTGGATAGAAGAGTTGACTTACAGACGTAAGCACGATTCCGGCCACGGCCAATTCCAAAGCGGTCAAACCAAGAGCATGCCCCACAACAATGAGCGCCGCCAGTACCGGCACCCGCGCCACGAGTGAGAATAGCATCAGGGATTTGCGGTTCACGCGGTCGGCCAGTACGCCCGCAAGTGGCGGCATGAAAAGAAGCGGGAGCGTGGTGGCTGCGATCACTGACCCGGCGGTGAGCCATGGCAGCGAGCTCTCCCGCCAAATGAGTTCCTCAAACAAGATGCGGGAAAAGGCGAAGTAGTATACCGCGTCGCCTGCTTTGCTGATGACATAAGCTGCCGCAAGATAGCGAAAGTCGCGGCGCTCTAGGACGGCCAATATCTCCACCCGCCGGATTAGGGTCAGCAACGGGGTGTACGCAAAGGTACCCATGTCCCCCTCGGACTACCAGCTTTGCCATCCAGACGCTTGGCACTCTCTCCGCCCAATGGGCAGAGCTTTGTGCGGCCCAGGCACGCAGAAGCTAAGATTCCCACTGTCCCCGATGTGGCAATCGCTCCCGTCTAATCTGGCAATGTGAAAACTACAAACAGCCTGTTTCGGCACGCTGCTCGTTTACTCTTCGGGTAGCAAAAAGATATCCGAACGGCGAAAGTCAACCCAATCTCTAGTCTGCGACCGTTATCTCTGGCGGGGTGATGTAGTCGTGATAGCGTTGCGCGACCTGGGCGGTAGCGGTATCGCCGGCATGGACGTAGATGCGGTACTTGAAGCGCAACAGGCCGCCCTCGGGCAGCACGTGGCTGCCGTCAATGCCAGGATTTGCGTAGAAGTCGTGCAGGCCGAAGGGGTTGGCGGTGAAAAGGCCGTAGTTGCGCGCATGCCAGTAGGTCGGATGCCGAAAGCTGCTGGGATGGTCGTAGACGGCAAATCCCAGGGTCTCGCCTTTCACCGGACCGGTATAGTCAAGCCACTGTGCGCGCTTGCCCCAGCACTCCGCTTCGCCAATGCCGCCAATGGCGTTCTCCATGCGGCCGTCGTCGGAGGCGTCCATGCTGGTGGCGACCCGCAGCGCGATGATGCCGCCCTCTTTCGTATCACCGAAGCACACCGGTCCCGCCGTGGCGCGGAAGGTGACCTCCACGTCGATCAGCCGCGCGCCGGAAGCCAGCGGATAGAAGGTGTAGCGCCGCTCGTCCTCCACCACCTTCTGATCGTCCGATCCCGTCCAGTCGTTCCGCGAGCGGATGGCGCCCAGCACCGGGCCGCTGGTGTGCTCGCCGGCATCACCATAAGCGGGCAGAAACGTCACGTGCCGCTGGTAGCCGTGGCCTTCCACCTCGCTCCAGACGTCGGCGCCGTTCACGTCGCCGTGGGAGACGTAGATGGACTTGTGGTGGGGATGGTCGTGCTTTTCGCCCGGCACGTCGGGAATCATGGGGTAGTTGCGGGTCATGCCCTCACCGGTGGGGCCGACGACGGGATAGAGATAGGGCTTTACCACCGGCACGGCATAGCGATACGTGGTGAAGAGGGCGCCGTTCATGTGCACGTCCACCCCATGCTCGCCCTCCGCCACCGTCACGCTGCCCTGTCCAGTTCCTTCCTGCACGGAGTAGGTGCGCGACGCCCCCGCCGCCAGGGACGGCACCACCCATACCAGGTGCGCGCCATCGCAGCCCGGCACGATTTGCGCGGGGGATTCAGCGCCGGTCTCGTCGTCGCGCACAAGGTAACTTGCCCCAGCGTCCAGCCCTGAGGCGTCTGCCCAAACCGGGCACTCGTTGCGGTCATGATTGCCTGCGTGAACGGTGAGTCGCTTGCTTGCCATACTGTAGTCCCTCTCTGCGTAAGCGCTTTTCATTCTCAATCAGAAGTGATTATACACTGTGCGCCGCTGCTTTCCCCTAACAAACCTGGGGGAGGAGACGCCGATATCAACTTAATCTCCACCGGGCTTAATCCTCACCAGGGTTATGTGCAGTACTTCAAAAGGCTTAAAGCGAAAGAGGCATCCGCCCGCGCTTCCGTTCACGCTAAGTGGGCTTCGCGAAGCCCTTGTCGAAGCGTGAACGGAAGCGCCGATCCGTCCTCACGACCATCACCGTTGGGCCGCCCAAAGCGCCGATCTTTATCGTTCGCCTTGAGCCTGCCTAGCCTGAGTACTTCGACAAGCTCAGCACGAACGGAGGGGCTGCTTCAACCCCTCAGCCGTTTGCGTTGTTCCTGAAATTGCCTCCCAACCTGACCGTTCGCCTTGAGCCTGTCGAAAGGTGAACGCATGCATGCCGCTTGTCCTCTCATGTTCACACTTCGGCAAGCTCAGTACGAACGGGATAATCACGAACGGAGTGGACCGCGTCGTCCGGTACACTGGATGGAGACCCCATCGGTCATGGCAAAGGAGCCGGCAACCGTGAAAATACCGATTACGATGTCGCATGGCACCGACCAGTTTCCCGGCGGGCGCAATCCGCTGACACTTGAGCACTTTGCCCAACTCGTCGCGATCGCGCATGAACTGGGTTTCCAATCCATCAGCTACGACGATCTGGCCGCGTGGCTGTGGCAAGACGGCTCTTTGCCAGAGCGTCCGATCATGTTTGACTTTGATCACCCCATGAAATCCATGCGCCACGAGGTGTTTCCGGTGCTAGAGAGATACGGGTACGCGGCCAACCTCTTCATCAACACTGGGCTGATGAACGATATGTACCGCAGCGGCGTGCCGGACTTCGCCGCGCGGCAGCACTTGCTATGGGAAGAAGTCGCGGAATTGGCCGAAGCCGGCTGGCAAATCGGCGCGCATACGGTTACTCATCCGAACCTCTCGGAGCTCAGCAAGGAAGACCCCACCGGCGCAATGCTGCGCGCCGAGCTTGCGCAGTGTGACGAGACGATTGAACGAAACCTCGGCATCAGGCCCCAAGATTTCGCATTCACCGGCACGAGTTGGAGCAGCAGCGCGGAACGCGAGGTGAAGGCTCGCTACCGGTTCGGACGCCTGTGGATCGTCGGCGCGGAGTACCAGGTAGACGGTCGCAAGACTCGTTTTGCAGACCTAGTAGGGGTGCCCGGCGCGGATGAGCCAGACGGCGGACCGCCCCATGCTGCCCGCTACATCACGCGGGATTCCGATCCCTACCGCCTGCCGTCCATGGAGATCAACGCGCTCATCTTCACGCCAGCCGCCTTTCGCCGCTATCTGGAAGGCGCATTGGAGACCTAGGCTGGGCCGGAAGCCTCTATGCCTCCGCATGCCGTATGCCTTTCCGGTACACCGGCGCCTGTGCTTCCGCTAGTTCTTCCAGCAGCTTTGCGGCGGTTTGGCCGGCGTCGTATTCCCGCAATTGCTCGCCAAGCGAGGCAGCGCGGTCACGCATTGCGGTTGAAGCAAGCGCACCCTCAACTGCTCCCCGCAGCGCCGTGCTTGAGACGGTGAAAGGGTCTACCACCGTTCCCACGCCGAGCCACCGCACACGCTGGGCATTATCCGGCTGGTCGTGCGCAAAGGGCGCTATCACGGCGGGCTTGCCGTGCAACAATGTGCCAACAGTCGAACTCGCGCCGCCGTGGTGCACCACTAGCTTCGTCTTGGGAATGATGAGGCTGTTGGGCACGTAGCGTTCCACCCGCACGTTGCCGGGCGGCGCGGGCAGATCGGCGGGGTTGCCGCCCGTTGTAACCACCATGTCCGCGTCGAGGCCCCGCGCCGCGTCGAAAAGCGTCCCAAAAAACTCAGCCTGATAAATGCTCTGCACCGTGCCGATGGTTGCATAGATTAGAGGGCGTTCTCCTGGTAGGTCTTCCAACCAGTCCGGTATGGCATAGTCGCGGGGGCGGTCCCAGAGCGACGGGCCGACGAAGTGCACGTGGGGCGGCCAGGCTCGCCGCGGGTACTCCAACTCCGGCGGCATGAGCGCGAGCACCAGGAACGAAGACTGTGTGCTCTTGAGAAAGCTGTCGCGGATAGGCGGCAGGCCGAATTCGGCCCTGATCCCGTTGAACTGACGGTCGTGTCTGCGCGCCGCAAAGCGCAGGAGCGGCCAGAACAGCGGCGTGGCGAGGCGCTGGAGAGGACTTGGAGGATAGGGCAATCCCATCCCAAAGGGGTGCGCGCCCTTGCTCTCCATCAGCCCGGGGATCACGGTCGTCGTCGCCCATGGCAGGCCGCAGGTGTCCACCACGATGCTGGCAACATGGGTGAAGGAATCGAACACGAGCACGTCGGGTTGCCATGCCGTAACCGCATCCAATACTTCGCGGGCAGCGGTGGCGGCAAACGGGAACATCACGTCACGCGCCAGTAAGTCCAGCCCCTGCCTGCCGCGCAGCCGCCCCATCTCCGGCCAGCGCGTCAGAGCCTCTTCCGAAGTCATTGCCGGCCCCGCCGCAAAGTACCGCGTAACCAGCGGTGCGACGGTCTGCTCCAAGCCAGGTCCGGAAGCGTATCCGACCTCGTGCCCGCGCTCCATGAGCGCCTGCACGATGGGAAGCGTGGGGTGGACATGTCCCGCAGCGGGGATAGAAACGAAGAGGTAACGTGCCATCACATGACTCTCTGCTCGGATGGGTTATGCGAGTAGCAATGTTGCCAGCGTCGTATCGCCACCGCGAGGCGATAACGACATAGTACAATGGTAGCAAAGCGAGCGGCTGACTAGCCTGTCAAAACGGCTAAGGTCAGGTAGTCCTGGCAACCCGACATTATCATGAAAATAGCCAGTCTACCGTTCGCCCCCGTATCGAGCACAGGGCAGGCCCTGAGCATCGTCGAAGGGTGAACGCCGGAGGAAATGGGAAACACAGCTTTCAGCACTGCTCTCTCCGTTGCATGCGTTCATGCTTCGACAGGGCTTTCATAAAGCCCTGGCTTCGCGCAGCTGGCTTCGCGCAGCCCTCAGCACGAACGGAGAGATGCGCGTTCATTTTCATTCCCTTGTGCGGCCCTCACAAGAACATGGTGATTCCCGCACAAACGGGGAACTGCACGCACTGTAATCGGCAGTAGCGGCCAGGAACTTGTCACCTGAATCATATTCAAACGGCATGGATATTTATCCCGACAATGACAAAGTGAAGTGGACGGCTGAGAACCTCTCCGGCTGCCGCGCCGTGGTCATGGGACTGGGACTGCACGGCGGCGGCGTTGGCGTGGCGCAGTACCTGGCGGCGCAGGGCGCTACGGTAACGGTGACGGACCTGCGCGATGAGGAGACGCTGCGTCCGTCGTTGGCTGAACTGGAAGGCTTGCCGCTCCGATATGTGCTAGGTCGTCACGAGGAGAGGGATTTCCAGAACGCGGATCTCGTGCTGCGCAATCCCGCCGTGCCGCTGGACTCACCGTACCTGGCCTTGGCGCAGGAAGCGGGCACCCGCATCGAGATGGAGAGCAGCCTCTTTGTAAACGCTTGTCCGAGCGCGTTTATTGCGGGGATCACCGGCACCAAGGGCAAGACCACGACCACGGTGCTGCTCTCTCAGATGCTGGACGCCGCCGGTTACCACGTCGTGACGGCGGGTAATCTGCGGGTTTCAATGCTGAGCCAGCTTGCGGACATTACTGCGAAGACCCGTGTGGTGCTGGAGCTTTCGAGCTGGCAGTTGGAAGCCTTCGTGCCGCATGGGTACAGTCCGCCCTTGGCCGTGGTGACGAACGTGCTGCCCGACCACCTGAATCGCTACGCGGGCATGGACGACTACGCCGCCGCCAAAGAGATTAACGTGCGCAACCAGCGCCAGACTGACGTGGCCGTTCTCAACAAGGACAATGCCTATACGCGAGCCATGGGCGCGCGCGCTCCGGGCAAGGTGGTGTGGTTCTCCGGTCAAGATGCTATCCCCGGAGAGGGGGAGGCACAGGGGAGTGGCGCACACCAGCGGGAGAATATGGCTGCGGCGAGCGTCGCGGCCCGCCAATGGGGTGTAGACGAAAGCGCTATCGCAACGGCTCTACGGGATTTCACGGGCGTGCCGCACCGGCAGGAGCTCGTGCGGGAGTGGCGGGGCATCCGCTTCATCAACGACACCACCGCGACCATGCCCACCGCCACCGTAGCCTGCATTGAGGCGATTCCCGGACCGAAAGTCCTCCTTCTGGGTGGCGCGGACAAGAAACTGGACTTCACAGGTCTGACGGCGGCTCTACAGGCGCACTCGGACATGATTCGGGGCATCGTGCTCTTGGAAGGCAGTGCCACCAACCGGCTGGCGGCGGCGTTGCCCCTGCCCGTCGCAGGACGCCATGCGGACATCGCACAGGCGCTGGAGCAGGCCGTCGCGCTGGCCCGCAACGGCGACGCCATCATCCTTTCACCAGGCTGTGCGTCCTTCGGCATGTTCCAGCACGAGTTCGAACGCGGCGACGCCTTTCGGGCATGGGTCGCCGCTTTGCCGGAGTGACCGCTTGTGTAGGCGTACCTGAAAGATACCCAGCGATTTCCCGGTCATGCCGAAAGCCTGCCGACAGCAACGGCGCAGCGCACGTTGCGGGGACATCTACCCAAGGAACTCTTGCTATCGAGGATGAATAGCGACATGCCAGCGCGATCACCGCGTGACCATGCAAAGTACTGCATACGCCAAGGGACATATGGAACGAGCATACTGTGTGCAGAGCAAGGACCGAATCGGAAGTGTCGTTGAGTGACAGCCGGCTAGCTTCTAATTGGCAGGAGTGGTACCCGTAAACTATAATACGATTTGAAAGAGTCCAAGAGGTAGAAAGATGCTGCGCGTGGGAAAGAAAAAAGAGGGTCCCGCAATCAAGCTTCATGCTGACGGAAACGGTGGCATCTACTTCGATCCGGAAGACATACTCAATGACCCCGAAATCCAGCGGAAGGCAGAGGAGTTCGATGCCATACTCAGAGACATGTCTCGGGAGGAAGACCCCGCAAAGGAAACTGAGAAGTAAGTGACTTGGGGTCTGACTCTCTATCCTACCGTTATTGGATACCTCTTTCTGCGGCAATGGAACTACACTCGATTCGAGATACCTCACGACTCCGGTTACCATGTGCTCTTCAAGTCAATCATTGCTGGAATGGCCCTTTTTCCAGTTCCCTATTTGATTGCAACGAGCTTCGCACACTTCTTACCATCGATTTACCCACTCGTCCTTTGGAAGATCTTCGTGCCTTTCGATTCCGTGGGCACGCTCGTGATGATTCTAATTGAAGCATTCGCGGGAGCATGGTCGCTGAACAAGATTGCACGGTTCAACGCAGACACGTGTTTGCGCAGGACGATACGAGACCGAGGAGATCTTATCGGCAACCTGATGGTGGACATTGCTACGTCGAGAGAATTCGTTGAAATCTCACTAAAGAACAGGAAGTCATACATTGGCATTCCAATTCACTGGAACAACATTGCGGGTAAGCATGTCGAACTCATACCGTACTGGAGCGGCTACCGAGAAGAAGACACGCAACAGCACAAGATAACGACGCATTATTCTCCTATAGTTAGAGATCACCGTGAAAAAGGTACTCCCTTGTCAGGCGAGGATATTCGACTCGTCATTCCTTCTTCCGAAATAGTATCTGCCAGACCGTTCATCCCTAGCCTCTACAGAAGATTTCAGCAGACGAGCAAGCCGACATAGACCCTCAATTGCGGCGAGAGTTGAACTGAAACCACCTTACGTTGCCACTCTCATGTGGCTGCGATGCACCTGCATACCATATGGATTAGAGGATAAACGACTATGACAATTCTCCCCGGCTACGAGCACTTTGGCGGCATTCACCCGGAGACCGCCACCATCACCAACTGTCTGCGTTACTTGGGCGTGAAGAATCCGGCCACGGGTGAGCCCTTCACTGAGGCCATGGTTTTTGGCATCGCGGGCGGCTTGGGCGCGTGCTACATCCTCTGGGAGTTCAAGGAGTACAACCGGCCGGCGATAGTTTTCGGCTGGCAGCACCAGTTCAACTACCCGGTGCGCTATGTCGAGAATTTCTGTAAGCGGATCGGCGTCACATCCGAGTTTCATGAGACCGGCGGTATGAAGAAAGCGGGCCAGACGTTGCATGACGCCTTGGCTGCAGGGAAGCCTGCCATTCTCTGGCTGGAACGTGAACTGCTCGACTACTACAACCGTGACCCCGACGACACCGGTTGGTTCAGTTGGGTCGTTACGGCCTGCGGCTACGATGCGGCAGCCGACGTGTTCACAATCGACGATACGGGTGCGGCGCCGTTCACGGTGCCGAGCGCGTCGCTGACCGCGTCCCGCCAGCGCATACCATCATTCAAGAATCGCCTCTTGCTCCTTTCACCACCGGAATCAATGGACCTACCGGCAGCAACCAGAGACGGCATTCAAGGGAACATCGAGTATCTAGGGGCGAAGTCAACCTCATTCGCGCTGCCCACGCTGCGCAAGTGGGCGCGCATGTTGACGGACACGAAGAACGCCAAAGGCTGGCCCACCGTTTTCGCGGAAGGGAAGTGCCTCTTCTCCGGTCTGGTCTCGGTCTATGAGGGCATCATGCACGAAGGCAGCGACGGCACGGCCCTGCGCGGCATGTACGCCGACTTTCTTGCGGAAGCCGCGGCGGTCCTGGGGGTGCCCGCCTTAGATGACGCCGCCGCAGAATACCGGGAAATAGGCGAAAAGTGGCGCGCGCTCGCGGAGATGTCACTAGATCCAGAGGTCGAGTCTCTTGCCGCCGCCCGCGATGTTCTCGATCGGCGTGAAGCTGCCATCAGGACGGGCGGGGACGATCAGGCGGACACGATTGTGGGTCTTGGCAAGGAATTCGAAGCCATGCGCCCGGATGCCGACGCTGCCTTCCCCCGCGACGAGGCATGGATCAACGATCTCTTTGCGCGCATGCAAGCGCAGATCAGCGACATCTTCGCGCATGAGAACGCCGCGCTGGATATGCTTCGCGAGGCCATGGAAGGCTAAGAAGGCGTCTGACACTAGGTCACAGATCGATGTCGGCGACAGCGGCATGGGGGCTTGTCCCCAAGCCAAAGAGAAGGGCGAAACGGACAAAGACCACCGTCATTCCGGCGAAAGTCGGAATCCATCTTCTCTTCGGCAGAGGAATTCTCGCGGCGTTGGAGTGGAACCAGAACCGCGTCAGACTAGCGGTAGGCGTGCCGATTGCGCACCTGGAATTCACAAGCAGTTTCACCTACCCAGCCCTCATCCCCACGGCGATCTTGGCGGGCAGCCCCCAGAGTCCCTCGCTCTCGCTATGCGCTATCCGGAAACCGGCTTCATTTAAAGCCTGTTCCACGTAAATCGGCCGGCAGTCGATGTACTGCGGCAGGCGTTGGTGCAGCCACTCGTAGACCCGCAGCATGAGGGGGGTGCCGTCCTCTCGCGACAAGCTCACCAAACCCAGCCTGCCTCCGGGCTTCAAGACCCGCTTGATTTCGCCAAGCACGACCAGGATTTCGGGAGTGTCGAAGAGTTCCAGGGTGAAGCTCATAAAAGCGGCGGCGAATTCCCCATCGGGATAGGGTAAATGCGCCGCATCCCCGCAATGCAACTCTACTCTCTCCAAGAGTCCTGCTTTCGCCAGCCGTTCGCGGCTGACTGCCAGCATGCCGGCAGAGAGGTCTACCCCGCACACGCGTCCTTCTTCGCCCACCGCCGTGGCAATGCGCTCCAAGCTATGTCCCGTGCCGAAGCCGATCTCCAAGACGGCCTCGCCGCTGGTCACGCCGAGCCGCTCCAAAGCCAGATTCCGCAGTCTCTTCTCGAAGTTACCGGCAAAGAGGTCGTACGAGCGGCTCATCCTGTCGTAGCTCGCTCGCGCCTGTGCTTTTGTGCGGGGTACGCGCTGCATCTCGTCGCTTCTTGATCGCAGGTGGCAGCCTCAGATTCCCATTGGTCTGGTGCTGGATACAGTATGTCACGCGTATAGCTCGCTCATGGCAGCGAGCGCAAACGCAGAAAGAGCGCGACTGGTTAGGATGCTGCTTTGGCCGGCGTAGACGGAGTCTCGCCACCGGGTGTAATGCGTTGCTCTTGCTCGATCATGATCTTGAGCGCGGTGTAGATCAGAATATTGAGTGCAAAGCCCCAGAGCGCCGAGAGTTCGGACTCAAGAAACGTGAACACCTGGGTCACGAAGATACTCACGAGCACGCTGCGCACGAACCAGTGGTAGGCCGCAAGGCGGGATCGCCGCAGGCGGATGATGCCAATGAACGTAAGCACGCCGGTTACCGCGACAGAACAGAGCCCCGCGATGTCTGTGAAACCCAATGACAGCGTGTCTGGATCGCTCACCAGTAGACGCGCCAATGCGACGAGCAACACCGCAGCGACTTGAATAACGGCCGCCAGCAGGAAGAATGTGATCAAGACGGGCCTGAACCACCGCGAGAGCACCACGCGGCTATAGAGTTGCACGGCATAGTCCCGCGCCCGGAAGTAGAAGCTCATGTCCTGCATCGGCTGCGGTTCGATGCTTTGGACGAACGAGGTTAGCCCTCGCACGACTGGATCAGACCTATCGGATTTCGCGAGCAGAGCAAGTATGCTGCCCTTGGTCTTGGCGTCCAGCGGCCTGCCGGCCGCCAACTCCAGTTGATTGAAGGCATTTGCCAGAGCCTCGCTCGGCCCGGGCTCCTGCCGCCGAAAGGCTTCAAGCACGAGAAAGATGACGATGAAGGTGATGTAGATCAGGCCGATGGTGGGCTCGTAGAAGTAGTTGTTGTCGCTGGTGATGAACTTGCCCAACTCGTCGATGAAGGTGCCGAACCCAATGCCGCCCAGAATGGCGGCGAGCCGCTGGGCCACGCGCCCCAACGCGGCAAAGAGCACGAGCATGGCGACGGTCATGAACAGCCCGCCCCACAGCATGTGCGCTATGTGCAAGCCGTCGCCGCCCAACTGTGGGTAACCGGTGGCGGCCAGGGCACCGCGAATCGCTAAGACCGACGCCACGCCCGCGACGAGGAAGAGCTCGATGAGTTCCGGGGCATCGCTGTTGCGAACGAAGAAGTGCCTGAGTTGCACGAAGCCTCCTCGTGGGCAGACCGCGACGGGCAAGCCGGCATGCGCGCAGCCGCCACGGCGTTGGATCGGACTGCCGCGACCGTGCTTGCCGCATGGCAGCGGCTCCCCCATGCATGCATCCATGCACTACCCTACCAGAATCCTTGTCCGACCCGCTCGCCATGCCTGTTGCTACTCTTTTCAGGCTCTCGCCGTCTTGCTCAGGGCATCGCGGCGGCGTATGCTAAGAGCAGCAGCCACGCCGCGTTTGCAAACTGAATAGGCGATACAAGATCCTCCGATGAGCCCCACTACCTCCAAAACATCTGCCGATTCGCTTGTCCTCATAGATGGACATTCCATCGTCCATCGGGCGTTCTTTGCGGTGCCCAAGGAGTTCACCAGCGCTTCCGGCGAACCGACCAACGCGGTTTTCGGCTTCACGAACACGCTGCTCTACGTTATCGACAAACTCAAGCCAAAGTACGTCGCCGTCGCCTTCGATCTGCCCGGTCCCACCTTTCGCCATGAGCAATTTGCCGAGTACAAGGCGACGCGGCCGGAGGGCGATCCCTTGCTCTTCCAACAGATGGGCCGGGTGCAGGAGGTGGTAGAGACGTTCAACATTCCCATCTTCGCGGTTGAGGGCTACGAGGCGGACGACGTGCTCGGTACCCTCTCCCGTCAGGCGGCGGAACAGCAAATTCCCACCTTCATCGTCACCGGCGATACCGACGCCTACCAACTCGTCGACGACACGGTGCGCCTGCTGGTGCCCCGGCCCCGCTCCGGGGAACTGGCGGAGGTGGGTCCCGAGGAGGTGGCGGCGCGCTTTGAGGGTCTTACCCCCGCGCAGGTCATCGACTACAAGGCCCTGGTGGGCGATACCTCCGACAATGTGCCCGGCGTGCGCGGCATCGGCAAGAAGACCGCCGGAACGCTCTTGCAGAAATACGGTGATATCAAGGGCATTCTCGATAACGTCCATGAGTTGCCCACCCGCCAGCAGAAGGCGCTGGCGGAAAACAAAGAGCAACTCGCCCAGAGCCGTGGGCTGGTGACGATTGTGCGGGACATGGATATCACGCTCGATCAGGCGGAGAGCGAACTGGGCGGCTATGACCAAGATGAAGTGCTGGCGCTGTTTCGAGAGTTGAGCTTTCGCTCCCTGCTCGACCGCCTGCCGCAGCCGGCCGGCGCGGCCTCAGAACAGGCCGCGCTCTTTGGCGAAGCCAAGACCGACACACAGGCGCAGGTGCTTACCGAAGCCAGCGCGATTGAGGAACTCTGCGCTACCCTGCGCGCTGTGGGTGACGTCGCCGTCCTCCCCGTCCTCGATCCCGATCCGCCCGCTTGGCCCCGCTTGCGAGGAATAGCACTCGCTTGGGGCGGCAACGAAGCGGCCTATGTTGACTTGGCGGAGTCAGAGGCGCTTGAGGCCATTGCTCCGGCGCTGAGCGACCGGCATATACCCAAGATCGTATTTGATGCCAAGGCACTGTGCTTGGCGCTGCTCACCCACGGCGTCGGCATGTCCGGCGTGGTATTCGACTGCCACCTGGCTGGCTACTTTGCCAACGTCATCGGCGCCCGCTCTTCCACGCTAAAGCAAGCCGTCTTCGACGTGCTGGGAGCAACGCTGGAGGGTGTGGACGATCTCCGCGACCGCAAGAAGTCCCTGGCCGCTGCCGACCCCGCCGCGCTGGCCCAGGCAGCCGCCCACGAGGCGGAGATGTTGCTGTCGCTGCGCGCCGCGCTGGAAGAGTACCTGGACGAGCGAAACGTGCGCACGCTTCACGATGAACTGGAACTGCCGCTGGCAACCGTGATCGCGCAGATGGAATTCGCTGGGATTGCGGTTGACGTGGACCTGCTGCAAGAGCTAACGGCGGACATGGCAGAACGCATTGCGGCTATTGAGGACGAAATCTACAAGGCTGTCGGCCATGAATTCAAGATCAATTCGCCCAAGCAACTCGGCGACATCCTCGTCCATGAGCTTGACATACCCTTGACCAAGAAGACCAAGACGGGTTTCTCTACCGATTCCTCGGTATTGGAACCGCTGCGGGGTGCGCATGAAGTTGTCGATCTCGTCCTGAACTACCGCCAGCTTACGAAGCTCAAGTCCACGTATCTCGACGCGCTGCCGACCAAGGTGAATCCGCAGACACAGCGCATCCATACGTCATTCGAACAGACCGGCTCTGCCACCGGGCGGCTTTCGTCAAACGATCCCAACCTGCAGAACATTCCCATTCGCACCGCGGAGGGGCGGAAGATACGCAAGGCGTTCGTTGCCGGTACTGCCGATCAGGTGTTGCTTGCCGCCGACTACTCGCAGATCGACCTGCGCGTGCTGGCGCACCTGAGCCAGGATGAGGAACTTTGCAAGGCCTTTCGCAACGAGGAGGACATTCACACCTTCACCGCCAGCCAGCTCTTCGACGTGGGCATGGACGACGTTACCGCTGCCATGCGGCGCACGGCGAAGACGGTGAACTTCGGCATCGTCTACGGCGTGACCGCTCACGGCCTGGAACAGCGCACCGACCTGGACTTCATGGCAGCGGCAGAATTCATAGAGAATTACTTCGATACCTATAAGGGTGTGCGGTTGTACATGGATAAGACGAAGCAATTCGCGCACGAGCACGGCTACGTGGAAACGGTGCTAGGACGCCGCCGCTACATCCGGGAGTTGCAGGCCTCGAATTTCAACGTGCGCCAGGCCGCCGAGCGCATGGCGATCAACATGCCGGTGCAGGGCACGTCCGCCGACATCATCAAGGTAGCCATGCTGCACGTGGCCGACCAACTGGCGGCGACCGGACTGCCGGTGCGCATGCTGCTGCAGGTGCACGACGAGCTGGTCTTCGAGTGCGATGAAGCCGTTATTGACGCCACCACCGATCTCGTGATCCCGCTCATGGAAAACGCCGTGTCGCTGGACGTGCCGGTGAAGGTGGACGCCAAAGTTGGGGCGAGTTGGGATGATATGGAGCCGCTTGGGTGAACATCCTGATTACGGCAGGCGCATCCGTGCTGGCGCACGATCTGGCGCAAGCGCTATCCCCAGAGCATACCGTGCGTCTGACGGATACCGAGTCAGTGCAGACGCGGTGGTCGTTTGTGCGCTGCGATTTGGGACATGATGCGGCAACCGACCACCTCGTAGACGGCGTGGATGTGCTCATTCATCTGGCCGCGCTGCCGCCGGCGCAGATAGATAGCTCGGAAGAGTCAGCAAACCACCAGCTCGACTTTCACACCCGTTGCACGTATAACTTGCTCCATGCTGCCAGCGCGGCCGGCGTGCCGCGCTGCATCTATGCCAGCAGCCTGAGCATCTTTGCAAATTGCGACGACGATTGGGCCGTCAACGAAAAGTGGCGGCCCCGGCCCACCACGGAGCCCCAGGTCCTGGCGCCTCATTTGGGAGAGTTCGTGTGCCGGGAGTTCGCGCGGGAAGGCCGCCTGGCCGTTACGTGCCTGCGCTTGGGCACTCTTGGCGCGAGCACCAATGGCGCCGCACAACCGCCCGATCAGACGTGGCTTTCGTATGCGGACGCCGGGCGGGCTTTTCAATGTGCTTTGGCAGCGCCGCCGGAACCCTGGGGGATTTATCACATTCAGTCCGAGTTTCCAGGGGCGCGATTTACGACCCAAAAAGCCCGGCAGGGGCTAAAGTTTACGCCGCTCAGCGCCAATCCCGGCGGTGACGCATGAAGGTCTTGATTCTCGGTGGTGCCGCCCGATTAGGCCCCCACGTGATACGCGCGCTGGAAGGCGAACATACCTTACGCGTAACCGATATCGTGCCGGTTGAAACGCAGCATGAGTTCCAGCAAGTGGATATCGCCTCACCCGCTGAGGTGCACGGCGCGGCGGAGGGCATGGACGCCATCGTGAACTGCTCGGTGGAACGTGAAGGCCGCCCGACGGCGGCCTTCGACGTGAATTCACGAGGCTGCTACAACATGATGCGGGCAGCCGTCTCGCATGGCATTTCGCGCGTCATCAATACCGGCCCGCACTTCACCATCCAAGGCAATACCTACACGACGTTTGACTACGAGATCAATCCTGACGTGCCGCCGCATCCCAGCACCAACCCCTACGCGCTCAGCAAAGGGGTAGGGCAGGAGATCTGCAAGGTGTTTACGGAAAACCACGACGTACACGTACTCACCTATCTCTTCTACGAATTCCGCGATCACAACAATCCGACACTGCGCGGAGACCACCCGTTTGCCATCTCTTGGCGCGACGCCGCTGAAGCCATCCGGCTGGGTTTGGAGGTAGACCTGGCAACGCTGCCCTCCCGCTGCGAGGTCTTCAACATTCACGCCGACTTGCCCCACCAGCGGTTCTCCAACGAAAAAACCAAGCGCCTGCTGGGGTTCACACCGCAAGACCGGCTGGAAGCCATGTGGAAGCGCCCGTAACGGCTGCTCCCCAAAGCGCTAACCAAGGTATTTGAGATTTTGGTTGCGGGAAGGCCCGTCATCCGTCACTCCGGCGAAAGCCGGAGTCCAGTGGGGGCGGGGCAGCAGTGCGCCGAATTCCCACCGAGGCCGTTAGACCCAGCCAGCCAGCCAAACGCTGATTTCGGCGACCAGCTCTTCCAGGCTCTCACCCCGGCTCGTCTGGGAGACTTCCATCGTCCAAGGGCCCTGGTAGCCGATGTCTGCGAAGGCTTGGCGGACCGCGACCCAATCGTAGGAGTTCAACGCGGGCGAGTGGTGGTCCACGTCGCCGTTGGGCGCGTCGAGATCGTGGATGTGCGTACCGCAAAGGCGGTCGCCGGCGATGCGGATTTCGTCTTGCGGCTTGCGCCCGACCTTGCCGGCATGCCCCAGATCAATGATGAGGCCCACCGAATCGCTGGGGTAGGGTGCCACGACCTCGCGCAGTTCTGCCATATTGTTGAGCGGCATGTCGGGATAGGGCAGGTTTTCCAAGGTCACGCGCACACCCACTTGCTCGATGGTGGGCATCAGCGCGTCCAGCGAGCGTCGGATGCCTTCACGCTCCTGCTGACCGAGTGTCGGGTCGTCGGGGTCGGGCAAGAAACTCGGATTCGGAATGGGATGAATGACCATCTCCGTGAGGCCGAGGCTGCCGGCCAGCCGCAGGTAGCCGCTCAATATGCCCACGCTCTCACGTAGCCACTCCTCGTCCAACACGGCCAGGATGCTGCGGCCCGCCGGCGCGTGCATCGTTTGCGCCCGCACGGAATGCCCGGCAAAGAGCGCTTTGATGCGCCGTTCTTCGGCGGCATCCGACCCATAGACGTGCGGCTCCCGCACGTTGAGTTCCACCTGCGGAAAACCTACCGCGGCAATGCCGTCCAAGGCCGCGGGCAGGTCGCGGTCTCTGAAGAGTGCCGTAGAGCAGCTTGTGTTTGTCATGGCGGTTCCTTTTCGGTTTTCTTCCGTACTTCCGTGCGACGCACGTAGGGGCACGATATATCGTGCCCCTACACCCATTCAATACCGTTATACGACGCTTTGCCCGCGCCACTCATCTTGGGACATCCGGGTGCGGGTTGCAAACCTACCCATCTGGGACTATGGGGCGCAGGATTCAAACGTGTCCTGATCCCAACGAAGGGCCTGCGCTACCGGAACACGACGGCCAATAGGCTTGGGCGTTTGGCAATGATGAACTGAATTGCCGTGACCGTTTGTTACCCATACCGTTCTTCGGTCCAGGGATCGCCGTGCATGTGGTAGCCGCGCTGTTCCCAGAAGCCGGGAGCGTCGGCATTGACGAATTCCAGCCCGCGCAGCCACTTGGCGCTCTTCCAGAAATAGAGGTGGGGCACCATCAGGCGCAGCGGCCAGCCGTGGTCGAGGGAGAGGTTTTCGCCGTTGTGCTTGTACGCCAGCAAGACGTCGTCACGCAAGAAGTCCCCTAGCGGCAGATTGGCGGTGTAGCCCTGCTCGGCGTGAGCAATGACGTGGGTCGTCTCCGGTTTGATCCCAGCTTGCTCCGCCACGTACTCCGCCGGCACGCCCTCGAACACGCTGTCGAGCAGGCTCCACGTGGTGACACAATGGATGTCGCAAAGCACCTTCTTGGTGGGCAGGTTCATGAAGGTCTCATAGTCCCAGGTGAGCGGGTTTTCCACCAGGCCGACGATGCGCAGATCCCAGCGGGCGGGATCAAAGCGCGGCGTAGAACCATAGGTGAGCACCGGCCAGCCCCGGGTGACCCACTGGCCCGGCGGTACGCGCGAGCGGTCCGTGGGCCGGGCGTCGAGCGCGTCGGTCGCCTCTTCGCGCACGCTCTCCGGCATCGTCGTGTCGTCGTTTTCCTGTCTGCCAAATCCTGAAAGGAAGCGCCCAAGTTCCATTGTGTATCTCCCCTTTAGCCATGCCCGCCGCCCCCCCTGAGCCCGAACAGTCTTTCGGATCACGTGTCCGAATTTGTAAGGCAGGAACTGCAAGGGGCACCACCGCTAGTATAGCAGGAGGGAAGCAATGGGGGCAGAGGCCGGTGTGCATGGGGATAGCTGTCGCGCCAGATCGGCGAAACGTAGAATTTCGCGGGAGTAGAGGGCACGATGCGGCAGGCATAAGGGGACTCCGAGGCTAATGACCGCAAAGCCCGTCTTGCGCCGGCGATTCGCATTGCTACGATTCCGCATCTTGCACGTTCAGGACCCGCAGGTGGGCCCGCGTTGCCACAGCCTGAGCCTCGTCGCTGAGCGGTCCATTTACCACGAGCACGCCCACTTTGTAGTCATCATTCTCCAGAGCTGCCATGAGCTTTTCCACTTCCTCTGCCGGCGCCGGCGCTGCCGGCACAACGCGCACCGCCAGAAAACGCGAGCCGCGCTCCATCGTAAGTGCGGTGGCATTTGCATCCTGGTCGTCACTCAAGCTCACGGTGTACCCCTGGCGGCGCAGCCCGCGCACGGCGGACTCAATCAGTGAGGCGCGCAGCGACGCCTGGGGAGTTTGCGCAACTGCTGTCAGCGCCTTGAGGATATCCTGGTGGATCCAGTGCTCTTGCGGTGTGGGTCCGACACGAGCCGGCGGCTTGTTCAGGAAGCGCTCCGCCCGAAAATTCGCGCCGCAGTAGCACATCAGCGCGAACGCCAGCGGGATGCCGACGATGCTGCCCACCGCCGTAAAGAAGGCCAGCCAGAGCCACAGCCCCTTCACGCGCATGCCGTGGGCCACGTACCAGCCGCCGGTAAACAGAAACGCGCCCCACTGCCAGCCCGTCGGCACCAGAGGGGTCTGCGCGTTCGTTTGGCACCAGCGACGATAGGCGTCACCGCGAAACGACGCGGCACAATAAGATCCGACCAGCGACCAGAGCACCAGCGCGGCGACGATGGCACGCAGTACCGCAGTCTCATCAGCCGCTTGGCGGAAGATGAACACTGCGTTGATGAACGCGAGGACTACTACGGCGCCTTGGGGCACCAATAGCGTACGCCCCTTGGCGGCCAGGCCATGCCGGAAGTACCAGAACGCGCCCAGCGCAAACGCGGGCAAACTCCAGCCATTCGGCGACTGCGGCGGCCACGGGAATGCGCTATCTGTGGAGGCTAGGGCCATGGCAACGATCAGATACAAGCACTTTGGAAACTCCTGTATGCGAATAATGTACTCGATGGCGGAGGCCTAGCAGCAAGCTTGCCGTATAGGCTTACAGGTATCATTGGGGCATAGCGGCTATGCTCGCGGCCGCGAGAGGGGGCGAGACCAAAGTCCCAGGTATCCGGCCGCATTTCAATTGAAGCGCTACGGCACCACAATCCTGATGCCGGTCCTACGCCCGCCGCTGACCTCAAGGGGGATCACTCTATTGATTCCGCTTGCGAAACCTCCCTCGCCATAGTAGCCCAGTAGAGCGCCGTCACTTCTCGCTATTTCAATCCAATAGTGCCCCTTAGGAAGCGACAGATGGAAGTTGCCGCTTACGTCTGTTTCAGCTTCAATCGAAGCATAGCGGTTCGGGCCAAAGTGATAGACGAGAAAGTTCACCGCTTCGAGTCTGACGCCCCGCAGCGGTCTGCCGTCTGATCCTACCACCTTACCTTGAACACTCACTCCTGTGTGGCAGGACGCGCGCACTTCGGCGTTGCCGAACACCTCTTCAACCAGACGTGCGACACCCGGATCATAACGCCGCAGACTCGCGCGGGTAGTCACACCCAGTCTCTTTGAGCCGCCTAGAGCGAACCACGCTCCCACCGCCTCTGCCCAGTATTCACGGGCATTTGAGGCCGCGTAGGCGCCCTGCCAGAGCCCACTTCTCATTGCATTGCGGTAGGCAGTGTCCACCCGCTGCCTAAAGCTAGCGGGCAGAGCGAATTCTATAGCATGGGCCAGTTCATGGACCAAGACATCCTTGAGGGCGCCTCCGTCTTCAGGGTAACAGAGTACGTTATCTTCAAACGCGACAGTAACGCCTCCGCGCGGGCCCACGATGCGTTCATCCTCGTAAATCCCGCCTATTCTCCCTCCCTCAAACTCGTACCGGCCCCAATTACGGAACTCCGGCAGATCGGAGACGGCCCCTGTCCGTCCCCCAATGACGACACGTGTACGTTTTCTCACCAAGTCAGCGTAAAGCTGAGGCCGGCCCGCCAACATTTCGCCGAGGACATCCCGTGCGCGCAACAGCGCTTCATCCGCGACACCGATGGGAGCAATGATCGGTACCCCGCGGGCGTCTACATATTTGCGATAGACACCATCAAGCCGTAGTGACGTGGGCGGTGGTGGCAACTGTGTGGCAAGCAGCCCTACTGACGCCTGGACCGCGCCGCCGCACGGCGACAGGCCGGGAGCGTCGGTGTGCGGCGCAACCACGGGCAGGCACCCCGTAATTCGATTGCTACCCCCGAGTTCCAACCGGGTCAGGTACGTCAAGTTACCCAGCGTATTCGGGACTCCGCCGGTCAGCCGGTTCCCGGCGAGCATCAGCCACTCCAGGCGGGTGAGCCGCCCGAGTTCCCCGGGGATTGCGCCGGTAAGGTTGTTCCCTTCGAGCTTGAGCTTTTGCAGCCGATGAAGCGCCCCCAGCTCACGCGGAATGCCGCCACGGAGTGAATTGTATTCAAGGACCAGGCGCTCCAAGTTGACAAGATTTCCCAGTGCGGCCGGAATGGAGCCGCTCAGGCGATTGACCCCCAGGTTCAGAATAGTCAGGTTGCGCAGACGCCCGAGTTCGGCCGGGATCGAGCCGTTAAGTCTATTGTCTCCTAGGGATAACGCAGACAATTGGGTCAGCTTTCCCAATTCGGCAGGGATCTGGCCGCTCAGCTCGTTTTCTACGGCGTACAGCGCTTGCAGTGCGGTAAGGTTGCCCAGAGCCGCTGGCAGTCTGCCCTTCAGCTTGTTGCGGGAGAGCGTCAGCATGATGACTCGTCCCGCACGGTTTGTGCTCACGCCGTACCATTGTTGAAGGGGAGCGTCACTCAGCCAATTGTGGTTGCTGTACCAGTTCCTGCCGCCGGTAGCACGGTAGAGAGCAACCAGCGCGGCTCTATCCCTAGCAACGAGCGCAGCATTATCCTGCGCCGCAGCAGACCCACCGCGACACAGCGAAAGATCTGAACGAATATAGCGTAGGCGGCTTAAGGCATGAGGCAAACATCCGCTAAGCCGAGTCCCATAGAGAATAAGCCGCTGCAAATCTGGAATCCGCCCCAGCGCTGCAGGGAAATTGCCGGTAAGACCGTTGCCTTCAAGGTCGAGTGATTCCAAGTTGGAGAGGTTACCCAGTTCTACCGGAATCCCGCCGGTCAGGGCGTTGCCACCCAGGTTCAGCATCACCAGGTTTGAGATGTTTCCCAAGTGCCGCGGTATAGTGCCCGCTAACTCGTTGTTCACAAGTGCCAAATGGCTGACCCGCCCGCGCTTGTTCGTGCGGACGCCGTACCACTCTCCTAACGGCGCATTGGTCAGCCAGTTCTTCTTGAGAGTCCAGTTGGGCCCGCCGGTGGCATGGTATAGAGCGACTAAGGCCGCCCGGTCACCGGCAACCGAATCCTGAGCGACGTAGCGCGGCACTTCCGCCACGGCCGCAGGCGTTGCCGTCGGAGCAACTACGGGAGTTTCCACCGGGGTCGGCTCTGCGGTCGCAGCCGGGCCAGGCTCCACCGTTGGCACCGGCGGCGGCTCCGGTTCCCAATCGAACCGCTCGGAATTGAGGCGTTTCTGCAGGCCAAACGGGCCGTGGATCCAGGTGCGGTAGCCGTCTGTGAACGCCGTGAAGTTATCGTGCTTCCGCCACACCATCAAGCCGCCGGTGGTGTGCTGCAGCGCGTCACCGTTGAGCGGATTGGTGCGCTCATTCTCCAAGCACTCACCCACGACTTCAGGCCCTTCGGCTGCGTCGATGAGCGCCTTGAGCGTGGCAAACCCCAACACAAAGCGACAATCCGCAGCACCGGCAGTGCCAGGAACAAGGAGATACGCAAGCAGGACCGCTAGCACGGCAGGGACCAGCAGCAGCTTTCGTAACACGGGACTCACTTTCAATCTAAAGCCGACAATTCCATCCACCAGTGCAGCTAGAGCACGGGCTACAAGGACCCGGCTGGGTCCACCACCGGCCGCCGCACAAGCCTACAGACTCTCCGCTGGCCGACTTCAAGCGTCATCGAGACAAGCACCAGTTGCGCCTCCAGTCTAGCACTCTGCGCCGCTTCCCACACGAGTCGTGATGAGCTAGCATGCTCAGCCTTCAGGCCTGCTTCTTCACGGCAGCGCGGCCCTTTGCGCGTACGCCCGCCGCACCCCCGTGCACGCGGTCTTGCGGCATAATTACCTTGTTGCCTCTACGCTATCAAGCAGTTTACGGCCTACCTTGTGATTGTTGTAACAGGTCAATCCATAGGTAGAGCAATTGACACCATTTCAATGCACTCATTGCATGAAAATGGAAACGGGAGGGGAAATCCTCGGTTTCGTGCCTACTGTCTTGAGCGAACGCAGCTCTGTCAAAGCTTCTTGTTTTGTAGTATGCGCCAATCGAGCACAAGCTGAGCATCGTTGCGCTACATGGCGTAACCGTGCAACACGTCACGGTGATGGCAAGGTCGAATTTCTTATCAATCTCTTAGGAAAATTTCCAGGCGTGTTCTGGTCAGAGAGGCACTTTTCCCTGTAATGGCGCGCATCAATCGTCTTTCCTGGAGCTTGACAGCAGACACTATTATTAGATATATTTGACTATGCATGTGAAATCGCACACAAAGTACGCATGGGAGTCCAGAGGCAAGGAAAAGCTTACCGGAATTGCAGGCGCAATCGCCCGCCATGCCCGTGTGCAGCATGTGACCAGTTTCGGGTACACTCGTTCAGTTTCCGCCGGAGGTTCTAGATGGAGGCAACAGTACAAGTTCTTACCTGTGCACGCTGCGAGACCGACATTACCGGTCAGCGTGACGGGAAATCCAAGCGTGCCGGCCTGTGCGCGCGCTGCGGCCGCGCCGAGCGGCTCTCTACCTATTTCAAGCGATACTACCAGCGCAACAAAGAGAAGATTCTGGAAAAGAATCGCCGGTGGGCGCGGGAGAATAAGGAGCGTGTGGCGGAGTTGCGCCGCATCCGCCTGAGCAAACAGCCCAAGAAGCCCAAGGAACCGAAGTTCTGCACGGATTGCGGTACGGTGGTGCAACGCGCCCTGCGCTGCCGCAAGTGCTACGTGCGCAACAAGTACCACACCGACGCCGAATACCGCCGCAAGCGCCTCATCACCACCAAGCGCTGGGCCCAGAAGAAGCGCGAGGAAGCGCGTCTGCACAAGATGATAGACTCTGCCGAGACCACGGCGCAGCCCGTAGGGCGCTAGAGCAGCAGACAGAATCCCTGTTACTGGCTTGGCTTAGCTAAAGAGTGTGATATTCAAGAAGCCGCGAGCGAAAGTGCTTGCGGCTTCTTCATTTGTCTCCTTTGCCGGATCGGGATGCGCTCCGCTGTGTTCCGGTCTTGCGCCCTACGCAGTCCCATTGGAAACCTACGCAAAGATCTTCAATGGGACCTGCCGGAGCCTTCTGACCGTGAGAGTCACGGGGGCGGCAATCTCGACAAAAAGGGGACTCTCCCGCACAAAATCCCTTCAGAATAGGTCGCAATCGTAGGGGCACGATATATCGTGCCCCTACCCTTTGCTCCTAGAGCCATGCGGCTAAATGCTTAAACAAAGAAGAGGATCGTGCCTCCACAATCCTCTCACGTTGCGACGCAGCTCTGGTTGCCCAGGCTTTTGTGTTCGAGTGGCGGTCCCGACCGGATTCGAACCGGCGATCTCAGCCTTGACAGGGCCGTGTGTTAGGCCAACTACACCACGGGACCAATGTGTTCTCAATCACGCGGAGAACAATCGCGGGTGGGCCGGGGAGGATTCGAACCTCCGTAGCCATTACGGCGCCAGATTTACAGTCTGGTGGTTTTGACCGCTCGCCCACCGACCCATAAATCAGGCAGCAAGCAGGTATACACACTTACCTGGATTCAGTATAGCAGCGCATACCCCGCCTTGTCACCCCTTTTTCCCCACGCTCTGCGCCGACATCCACTCCTCGTATGCCGTGCTGAGGCGCCGCGCGACCGGGCCCGGTGTGCCGCTGCCGATTTGCCGGCCGTCTATAGCGCAGACGGGCATGATGCCCATGAGGGCGTTCGTAAGAAAGACCTCGTCGGAATTGAGCAAAGCTGACTCGTCGAGTTGTGTTTCGTCGACTGCGCGGTCTGTGCTCGGCGCCAAATCTTCGCGCACCAGCACCCGTATGGTGCCCGGCAGCGCGCCGGCTGCAACCGGGGGCGTGTGCAAGCGATCCGCGGACACGCTAAAGACGTTGGCGGTAGTGGCGCAGGCCACATCGCCTCGCGAGTTCAGCAATAAGGCCTCATCCGCGCCTTTTTCCGACGCTTCCTGGCGGGCTATCACGTTGTCGAGATAGTTCAGCGACTTGACGCGGGAGAGGGGCGAGTGCTCATTGCGGCGCACGGTGCGGCTTACCATCACCCGCATGCCGTCGCGGTAGAGGCGGTCGGGATACGGCGCGAACGGCGTGGCGCGGATCAGGAGCGTTGGCTGCGCGTCGGCGGGGGGTAGCAGACCGCGCGCGCCGGTTAGATAGCCGCGTGTGACCGTGAGGCGCACGGTTGCCTCGCTCAAGTCGTTGGCATGGAGTGTCTGACCGATCGCTTTGCGCAGATCATCCGCCGTCCATGGCAGCGCAATCCCAATCGTCTGTGCCCCAGTGTGCAGGCGCTCCCAATGCCGCTCCCACTGCAGTACCCGGCCTCCCAAGACGCGCATGGTCTCGAAAAGCCCGTCACCGAGCAGCAGACCGCGATCAAGCGCCGATACCGCGCCTGCACTTTCTGGCACAAGCTGCCCGTTTACATAGCAGACAGGATCAGTACTGATAGACCGTTCCTCCGGTACAGCCTGAACCAAACTGCGCTCGTGTTGACACTCTTCCGTCATTCCCGCAGCAAGCTTGCCCCGTACTTGATACGGAGCAGGAATCCATTTGCGCCGATGCCGTCCGCTCATCAATCCTAGGCGGGGGACAAGCCCCCGCGCTACCACTCCGTCAGAGCGACATGGTTCATCGCCGCACAGTTGTCGCTTCCAAGGCGTGCCGCGCGGCTTGGGCTTTCACCAGGGTCTCCTCGTATTCCGCCTGGGGGTCGGAATCGGCTACCACCGCGCCGCCCACCTGCAAGTAGAGGCGGTCGCCGGTGAGCACGAGCGTGCGGATCACGATGCTGGTGTCCATTCCGCCATCGAAACCGAGATAACCGATAGCGCCGCAGTAGATGCCGCGCCGCACGGGTTCAAGTTCCTCGATGATCTCCATGGCCCGAATCTTGGGACAGCCGGTTACCGAGCCACCGGGAAAGGCAGCCTCCAGCGCAGAAACGGCATCGGCTTCTGGACACAGTCCGCCCGTAACGACGCTAACAAGCTGCCAAACGTTGCTGTAGCCCTCGACCTGCCAAAGCGCGGGCACGTGTATTGACCCGGGCCGGCAGACCTTGCCCAAGTCGTTGCGCAGCAGGTCCACGATCATGAGGTTCTCGGCGCGGTCTTTTTCACTGCTGCGCAACTCTTGCGCCAACCTCTCGTCCTCAGATTTGGTGCGCCCACGCGGTCGCGTGCCCTTGATCGGCCGCGTTTCGACAACACCCTTACGCACGTGCAAGAAACGCTCCGGCGATGCCGAAACCACCCAACGCTCACCGAGATCGAGGAATGCCCCGAACGGCACCGGGCTTTCCCGCTGCAAGCGCCGGTAGAGCGCCCACGGCGATCCCTCCCAGCCGGCTGTGAAGCGCTGCGAGAGGTTTACCTGATAGATGTCGCCGGCCGCGATATACTCCTGTGCCCGCCGCACCATGGCGAGGTATTGCTCGCGGGTCAGATTGGATTCCAAGATTGTAGTCAGCCGAAAGCCAGCGGCGGCGCTTTCCCCGGCACCATTGCGGCTTCGCCAGGCAGCCAGGATGTCTATGACCTGGGACTGCCGCGCTTCAGCCGCGGATTCCGTGCCGTCCGGCAGGCCGGTGGTGACCAGCCAGGACGTATCCGTATGGTGGTCGTGGGCCAGCACCCAGTCGTAGAACCCCAGGCTCATGTCAGGGGTGTCTACGTCGCGGCGCGCGTACGACGGCAATTCCTCAAGCTGCCGCCCCAAGTCATAGGCAAATGCGCCCACCGCGCCGCCTTGAAACGGTGGGCCGTGCGGAGCATGCGCTACCACCTGCTCCGCCAAGAGGTCGCGCAGCACGGCAAAGGGCTGCCCGTGCAGCACGATGGAGCGGTGAGGCTGCCGAAACCACTCGAGGCTAATGCGATCCCCGGAACTCTCAACGCGCAGAAACGGATCGGCAGTCAGGTACGAGTAGCGTCCCAGCGCACCCTGTTGGCTGCTTTCGAGAAGCGCGAGGCCCGGCAAGCGGGCGAACGCCGGCGCGACCGCATGCGGCGTAATGGCCTCGGGCAATGGTTGTACCCGCGCTGTAAGCGGTCTGTTTTTCACCGTGCTGGGCATGTGTCCGGTCCCTTAGCCAATGGAGATCCTAGAATTCCGCTTGCTTATGTTGTGCTCTTGCAAGCAATCGCCGTAGGCGATCTCTCATCGTTATGCACCACGAAAGACCGTGCGCTGTCATTCTCTTGGAGTAAACGGGGCCAGTTGCGGGCGCTAAAGCGGCTCCTTTCGCAGCCAATCTGTGGGCTAGTGCTGGGATTGGTCCCGCTCGCGTAAACTCTATTGTGGAGAATCACTCAGTGCCGCTACCACCGGGTGCTCAGCGCGCAGCTTGCGGCTTGCTTCCGGGATGCGCAGCCACGTTTCTCGCGCTGCATTTTGGTCTCCCGCCAGCGCTTGGGCGTAGGCAAGGTTGGCCAGCACATCCCAGCGGTTGCTTGGTTGCCAGAGGGCGAACATCTGCCGGTCGGGGACGTCCGGCAGGGGTGTCTGCGTCAATTCGACGACCCGGTAGAGGGGCCGTCCAAACACAATGTACGGCCTACCGCCGCAGACCGCCAAAACCTCGGAACCATCGTCCGCTTTCGCGATACCGAGAAAGCGTCCCGTCGTCCAAACGGCGCAGCCGATCAAGCAGGTGTAGAGCAGCAGTGCGCCGCCCACCGGCGCCACGTGAAACGTCGGAAAGGCGGCGACCACGATACCACTAACGGCCGCCAGAGCGCTGAACGTCCACAGCAGCCAGACCACGCGCAAGCGGCCGATACCGAGCATCTCGAAGTGATGGTGCAGCGGCGTGGCCGTAAACGGAATCGGAAACTCGGTATGGGGCACAAAGTGCGGTGTCCCAATATAGCGGCCCAAGCGCACGCAGTGGCGGAAAAACGGCGTAACAACCTTGGCCTGCAGGAATCCGGAACCGCCGTCCAGCAAGAAGACGCCGCCCACGAAGAGCCAGATCGCATCCGCGCCACTAAAGAGCGCCAGGGCGGCAAAGGCGCCGCCGAGGCCCAGCGCGCCGCTGTCACCGAGATAGATGCGGGCCCGTCGTTTCACGGTGCCGGTTGACGACCAGGCGGAGGGTTGATTGAAGAGCAGCAGACCGATGCTCACCCCCAGCAGCGCCGCCGCAAAAGCGATCAGCTCGCCGTCTGCCTCGCGAATGATGAGTGAAATCAGCATGCCGCCGCCGGCAATACACGCCATGCCGGCGGTCAGGCCGTCTATGCCGTCGCTCACCGCCACCGAGAAGGCTGATCCCAGCGTGAGCCCAAAGAGCCAAACGAGCGTGAGTCCTAGTCCCACCACGCCAACGACATTGAGGGCCTGCAACACCCTGCCGCCCTGTGTGGCGGTTTGCGTAAAGTCAGCCTGCGTGAAGTCTCCCGGCCACCAAAACAGCGCTGCTACCGTAACCAGCGCCGCGACAGCATGCGCGAGCAGATAGGCGCTATCGCCAAAGCCGGTGCCATGCCGCCACTTCAGCCAGTCGTCGCTGAAACCGATTGCAAAGAAAAGCGTCGTCAGAAGAGTAAGTGTTAGCAGAAGTTCGCTCGTCTCAGGCCACACGAGCCTCCAAACACCGGCCAGACACCAGAGCGTAACGATTAGCGCCATGCCGCCGACATTGGGCAAGCGCAAGCTCGGTAAGTCCTCGTGGTCTTTGCTCTGCACCACCGGCTTGACCTGGCCGGACGTAAAGCGCGGAAATAAGCGGCGCAACACGGCGCTTAAGAACAATGTCAGCCCCAAAGCGCCGCCCAGCACCAGTACGGTCGTGAGTACGTCCATGGAGGGCGGTTGCTAGTCCAACTCTTGCCAAATTTGGCGTACAAAAGCGATCGCTTCGCGCATCTCTTCCACGCGGTTCTCCCCGGCTTCACGCTCAATGCAGTGGTAGCCGGTGAACCCGATGTCCTGGTACGACTCGAGGTAGCGCGGCCAGTCGATCCAGCCCTGGCCCACTGGCGTCTCGCCTTTTTCGCCTTCCTTGATGCGAGCATCCTTGATGTGGGTATGGATGATGTGATCGCGCAGGGTGTAGACCGCTTCGTGGGGATCGGATTCGGCAAACGCCTCCGCCCGATCATAGGGACGCCCTTCGATTTCGGCAATGCGCGCCGGCCAAATGATGAAGTTCGCCGGGTCGAGGTTTATTTTGATGCCGTCGGTATCGATTGAGTTAATGAGATCCAATAGCACGGAAGCGGGTTCCGGTCCGGTTTCGATGCCGAAATACATGCCGGTCTGCTCCGCATGCTTGCCGATGGCTTCGATGGCTTCGCGGAAGACCTGCCGCCGCGGGGCATTGGCGTCTCTGGGCACGATGCCGATGTGGCTGGTGAGGGCCGGCGCGCCGAGCGCGCGGGTGTGGTCAAGCAGGCGCTTGGCGTGGTCTACCCGCTCAGCCATCGTCTCCGCGTCACCAAAGTCACCCAAGCCGCCGTCGGTTGCCGAGACTACCATGCCTAAGTCCTGCACCCGCTGCTGGACTTCCTTAATGCCCGCCGCGTTTAGCTCCTCAGGGGCGTATTCGCCGTGCCCCACCGTTAACTGCACGCTGTCGGACCCAATCTCAGCCGCTGTTTCCAGGCCCGCCGGTCCGGGTGTATGCAAACAGATGAGCCGCACGCCAACTTTGATGTCTGCCATGGCAATACCTTTCTCTAAAGTCTACCCAGCATCACCGCCGTGTTTGCCAAGAGTATCGGCCAGTCATTCTAAGCGAACCGATCCGCCATTCCCGCTTGCGCGAGAATCCATCTTCTCTGTACCGCGCACACTGCCTCTGGCGGGAGACAAGTCCAATGCTGTCGCATTGACTATTGTGGCGAGGAACATGGCGCTCTTGGACCCCACATCCCCGGTAGCGCAGGTTTGCAACCTGCGTGTCTGTCACTCTGAGAACCCTGTGACAAGCCTATCTTGATCCCGCCGGAAGGTTCAGAATAAACTCCACCAACGAAAAAGCGAGAACGTATACCTTTAGATTCCTCGCTCCGCTCGGAATGACAATGCGCGCCAACACCGCCTCGCACATAGCCAGTACTGCGCTGCCATGATACCACGCCAGTTACAGTGTCACGCCAGCACGTCGCGAACCTGCTGTTCCATGTACTCCAGCGCCCGTGGCAGCATCACCTGGCCGCGAATGGCCGCTTGCAGTGTCTCCGCGCACACTTCCTCTACTTGCGGGTAAGCGACGAACTTTGGGAACGTCAGTATGTGGCTTTGAATGGTCTCTTCTAAGAGCGCGAGCCGCTTTGCGTGCACCGTGCCGACGGGCGTCTCGCCGCGGACCCGCGCCATGACCGCGCTCCGCGGCACGATCGCGCCGGTCTGTGCCTCCACGTACTGACTCTCCGGGGAAGTGAGAAAGCGCACGAGCGCCAGCGCGCCGTCCATGTCCTTCACCGACATGGGGATGGCAAATGAGTGGCCGCCCGCATAAACGGCGCGCGTGCCGGCAGGCCCCTCCGGATAGAGCGCCACGCCAAACTTGTCGGCGACAGTGCTTGTCTGTGGATCGGTCAGCAGACCGTAGTAAGCCGGCCAGTCGGCAGCCAGCGCGCACTTTCCGTCACGAAAGAGTTGGGAGACTTCATCGAAATAGGTGGCCGCCAGGTCACGCGGCGTCAGACCCTGCTGGTAGAGGTCAGCTAGAAAACCCAGCGCCCAACGGCCAGCAGCCGTATTGAACGACGGGTTGAGTTGCTCATCGAAGAGAGTTCCTCCCGCCATGGCAACTAACTCGAAAAACGACCCAAACAGGCCCGACGAGTGGCCGGGAAAGGCAAAGCCGAAGAGATCGGGCGGCCGCGTGAAGAAGGTAGCAATGTCCCGCACCTCGTCCCACGTTCGTGGCACGGCCAACGTGCGGCCGTACTGGCGTTGAAAGCGCTCCTTTTCCACCGGGTCAGACCACAGGTCCTTGCGGTAGAAGAGGATGCGCGCGTCCACGGTGCGCGGGATCTGCACGAGCGCGCCATCGAGCCGCGCGAGCTTGAGCAAAGCCGGCGAGAAATCCGCTAGTTCTGCATCAGAGAAATGCGCATCAAGGGGGAGCAGCCACTGTTGCTGGGCCGGCGCGTACTTGACGTGGGTAGAGATTACGTCGTAGGTGGCAGAGCCGGCGCCGTATACCTCGTCAATGTGCGCATTCAGCGTGGGATGCGGCAACTGCACGTGGACGTTTACGGCGTAGCCGTATTCCCGCTCGAATTGCGGCAACCTGCGGTAGAGCGCGTCATACTGCGGTCCGCCGATGAAGGCGACATCGAGGTGCTTCTGGGTCATGGTCAGTCGCCCTCCTAGGCAGCGCGGCTAAGCATGCACACGGACGTGCCTTGCCAATACAAGAACGGGGGGCAAGCCCCCGCGCTACAGCCTCGGCTCAAGGAGCGAGGGACGAAGCCCTCAGTCCGTCATTCCCGTGAAAACGGGAATCCATCCTCTCTTCCCGCTCGCACACTGAGTACTGATGCGGGAAACAAGCGCCTGCGCTCCTAATTCCCCAATAGAGAGGCAAGGGTAGCACCGGAAAACAGGAATACTACAATCACGATGATTAGTAGTCCAATCCAGAGACCAATTGCCAGTGCGCACCCGAACTTTACGCCCTCGTAAAACGGTATGCGCACAATTCGTTCTTGGGTCCCGGTTTCTTCCCTTTCAGCTCTATGCTCGCCATTCTCTTCTCCACTCTGTGGAGATAGAGGCTGGTCGCTCACACGAGTTTCCTTTCCAGGGTCACCAATTGACCCTAAAGAGCTACCTCAACCATCACTGCAGCGGCGAGGCACAACTCAAATGGGACAACTGGCTCAATCCTAATGTTGTAGGAATAATGACAGGTAATTGGATTTGGCGAAACAGTGCACAAACATCCAGTTCGTGCAGGTAGGTGTAGTCTCGAGGTGTCCGTTGGCACTCGTACCGCTATTCTTGTCGTATTGAGACTCGAAGCCTAGCTCAGTCCGAAAAGCGGTAGGCCCTCCACACCCAGTTCAAGGCGGTACACTGCGCCGTTCTCGGTCTCCGTGACGTAGAGCGAGTCTTCCCGGAAGGCCACGTTCGTGGGATTCTTGCCCGGCATTGGCAACTCTGCAATCACATCGCCGGAAGGCGCGATTACGGCCACCACACCCTTGCCGTAATGAGCGACGTAGAGGTTGCCGTCGGCGCCGAAGTCCATCCCGTCAGGCCCGACGCCGTCCTCCATTTGGGCGAACAGGCTGCGGTTGTTGGCGCTGCCGTCGGGGTTTAGGGTGAAGGCGTGTATGCGGCGCGTAAACGTTTCGGCAACGTAGAGCGTCTCCTCGTTGGCAGAAAGGCAAATGCCGTTTGGAAAGGCCAGGCCCACGGCAAAGACAGAGATCACGCCGTCTACCCCCACACGGAAGACACGCCCCACCGGTTTTTCCAGCGTCGACCCTTTGGGATCGGTGAAGTAGCAGTTGCCCTGCCTATCGAGAATAAGGTCGTTGGGGCCCCGAAACGGCTTGTCGTTGAACGCTTCCGCCACCACCGTCCACGATCCATCGGGCGCGAAGTCAAGTATCTGCGCCAAGCCGTTCTCCGCGACGATCAGGTGACCGTTTTGGTGCAAGCGCGAACCGCACGGCACGCCGCCCGTCTCCGCAAAGATCTCCACGTGCCCGTCTTGCGTCACCTTGCTGATGCGTCCGGCATCGCACTCCATGACGTAGAGACTGCCCTCGCGGTCGAAAGAAGGGCCCTCAGGAAAGTTAAAGCCTTCGGCAACCAGTATGGGAGACGCATCGGTCTTCATGCGAAAGCATCCTTTCTCCAAGGTGACGTTGCGCAGGTTTAAGCGCTGGCATGAGACGATTGAGTGCTACTGCTCAACAGTGCCTTTATCGCGAATGTGCGCCGCCGGTCCCAGCGGACGCGAAAGATCGTACTCCAAGAGTCCCGGATGGCGCTGCAAGAATTCCTGCACGCGCGTGCCGCCCAGCCCCTTGAAGCCAAGCAGAAAGCCGCCGTCTATCAGCAGCGTGTGACCGGTTACGAAACGCGCCTCACTTGAACACAGGTAGAGTGCCCCCCGGGCGATGTCCTCTGCGCGCCCGACCGTGGGAAGGACATTCCAGAGGATATTCCGTTCGTGCCACGTCGGATCGTCGGCGTTTTCTTCTCGCATTTCATCAGACGGAATAGCGCCCGGGGCAATCGCATTGACGCGTATGCCGTCACCGCCCAAGTCGAGCGCCATTTGCTTGGTGAGGTGAATGAGCGCGGCTTTGGCCGTCTCATAGGTCGGGTACCCGGGGCTCACCTGAAACCCGTGCACCGAGGTGAGGTTGAGAATCGCGCCGCCGCCTGCCGCGCGCATGTGGGGCACGGCGTATTTGCTGGCAAGGAACGGCGCCTTGAGTAACACGTCAAAGCTCGCATCCCAGTCCTCCTCGCTCAGCTCTTCGATTGAACCGCGCCGCTCCCAGTGGGCGTTGTTAACGAGGATGGTCACGCCGCCGTAACGTTCTACCGCCGCCGCGACCATATCGCGGTTGCCGGCACCCGTGCCGACATCCGCATGGAAGAACGACGCCTCGCCGCCGCTATCCTGAATCTCCGCTGCCACCGCTTCGCCCGCCTCGTCCTGAATGTCGGCGATGAGGACGTTTGCGCCCTCTGTGGCAAAAATACGGGCGATCGCTCGCCCAATGTTATGGGCGGCGCCGGTGACGATGGCTGTCTGACTCTGCAAACGCATGCTGCGGTAAGGTCCTCTCAGCAAACATACTTGAATGGGGTCTGTGGCGCTTCTCGCAAAGTTGCAGATCGCTTGGCGACTACTTCCAGTAGCAGTGCTCTTGTAAGGTATCCGGCGGGAATTGGGATAATATCGCTCTTAGGTTCCTATACCAAGCTTTCCCTATTTGACCAAATGCGCGGCGATTTGTCTACCCGGCCACGTGTCACGGCCGCTTTCCGCCTTCAGTGAGCGCAATGGACTGATCTGAGATCAGTCCATTGCGCCCGCCCGCCTTGTTCACACGCCTGGTTTCTGTCCCCGTATCGTGTCGATACGCTGTATCGAGTACGGGACAGGCTTTGCGCCAGCATGACTATTGCGCGCTTGCCGCCTGCGGGCGTGGGCGACTATTCTGCAACAGTGGCCTGCCGCAGGAGATACCATGCCGTACTTTCGCGTCATTCTCGCGCTGTGCGCCTCGGTCGCAATCATCAGCAGCGCCTCGATCCTCATCAAGCTGGCCGATGCGCCGGTGCTCATCATCGCCGCCTACCGGCTCGGCATCGCCGCGCTTATCCTGGCGCCGTTCACACTCACGTTGCGAAGAGAGCATCTCCAGGCGCTGCGTCGCCGCGATTGGCTGGTGGCTGCGGTGGCGGGCAGTTTTCTCGGCCTGCACTTCATCGCCTGGATCGGCTCGCTGGAGTATACGTCCGTCGCCAGTTCCGTCGTGCTCGTGACCATCAATCCCATTTTCGTCGGTCTCGGCATGGTGGTGATCTTCCGCGAGCGGCTCCACCCGCTGCTGGTGTGGGGAATTGGGCTTTCGGTTACCGGCGGCATCCTGATTGGCTACAGCGACTTTCAAGTGGAGGGCCAGGCCCTCTTTGGCGACATGCTGGCGCTGCTCGGGGCGGTATTTCACTCAGGCTACTTGCTGCTGGGACAGCGCCTGCGGCGGCGGCTCGATCTGCTGCCGTACATCACGGTGGTCTACGGCATGGCGGCGCTGCTGGTACTCGTCGCGGCGCTGGTGACGCAACAGTCATTCACCGGCTACGCGCCTGCGACCTATCTGGTAATGATTCTCCTGGCGCTGGGACCGCAACTCCTCGGTCACACGGCATACAATTGGACGCTGCGCTACGTCTCCGCCGCGGTCGTCGCCGTGGCAATCCTGGGCGAGCCGGTGGGCGCGAGTATCCTGGCGTACTTTATCTTGGACGAGCACTTGACTCTGCTCCAGGTTGGCGGCGGAGCGTTGGTATTGCTAGGGATTTACCTTGCTCTGCGCACACAGAGGCGGGAATGAGAGTGTGAATAGGTCGATTTGTCGGAATAATTCGTGTTGTATACTGAAAGCACGTGTGCCTGCCCAGAGAGTAAAGAGGAGAGGATGCAGATGGTGGAGCTGCGACCGACAGTGAGCTTGGCCGGGTCGTCTGGCGTGGCGTACACCTATTGGGTATTCCCCATTGATTGGATAGGCAGTGGCGAGCCAGGCAATTACGTCCTTGCAAAACCTGGTGAGCCTTCAGGTTGGGCAGTAGTCTATGTCGGTGAGACCGATAACTTCAAGAACAGGTTAAGTGCGCACAGAAGTAATCAGGAAATCATGCGCTTTGCGCCAACACATGTCTTGGCCCATGTGAATGGCAGCTCTGTAAACAGGTATTTGGAGGAACGTGACCTGATAGAAGCGCTTCGTCCTCCCGCGAATAAACAAAGGTAATCGGAGAGAGCAAATTGGAAACCTACGAGCTTTGGATTTCTGTTTTTGCCACCGTTGTGTCCGCTATTGGTGTCGGAGTTGCAATAATAATCTTTATCAGGCAGGGCGAGAACGCAATCAGGGAAGACAATCGCGAAATGCGGAATCACATGTACGAGATATATCAACGTGTATCTCGGATAGAAGGCGCTGCCGACAGGCCAAAGGACATTGGCAAGCCAAGCGAGGAATGAGAGGGAGCGTTCAGCCGACCAAAGTCCATGCAATAGCTCAATTGCCCCTCGAATTCCATACTTCTCTGCCACTGCTACGAGCAGTTATACTTACAGCCACCAAGAGAAGGCTCGGCACACCACAGGTCCATCCCGCATAAGGAAAAAACTCCTCGTGAACTGCATCGTCATCTGTCTCGACACCTTTCGCGCCGACTGTATCCGGCACCTGGGCGCGCAACACATGAATACCCCCACCCTGGACGCCATGGCGCTGGACGGGGTGTGGTTCGAGAACGCGTTTGCCGAGGCGCTGCCGACCGTGCCGGCGCGGCGCTCGCTCTTTACCGGCATTCGCGGATTTCCGTGGCGCTGGACGATTGACACCACCGGCTCTTCACCAGGCGCGCCGGGCATGCCGGGCTGGCACGGCGTGCCGCCGCATCAGCAAACACTGGCCGAGAGGCTCTCCCGCGCGGGCTATGCCACGGGCCTCGTGGCCGATACCTATCACCTCTTCAAGCCGACGATGAACTTCACGCGCGGTTTCATGAACTGGGAGTTCTTTCGCGGGCAGGAGGCCGATCCCTACCGCCTGGGCACGGAGGCGGAATTGCAAGCAGAACGCTATACGCACAATCCGGCAAGCGTGCCGTTTGGGCTGCGCCAGTGGCTGTGGAACGTGAAGGACCGCCACACGGAAGAGGACTTCACGTTTGCCAAGTGTATGCGCCGCGCCATTCAGTTCATCGAAGACGGCCGCGACCACCACCCATTCTTTCTGTGGGTCGACTCATTCGAAGCCCACGAGCCGTGGCACCCGCCCTTCGAGTACGCCGACGCGTATATGGACGCACCATGGGAGGGCATCGAGCCGATTAATCCCCGCGGCGAGCCGTTGACTGAAGCAGAACAAGAGCGCGTCAAGGCGCTCTACTACGGCTCGCTTACGTTCATCGACAAGTGGATGGGCGTGTTGCTCAACCACCTGGCGGATACCGGCCTGCTGGATGAGACCATTATCGTCTTTACGTCCGATCACGGCACGCAGATGAACGAGCACGGCGTATTCGGCAAGGATCCGAATCACATGAACGCCTATAACACCCGCGTGAACATGCTCGTGCGCCATCCTGAAGGGCCGCGCGACACGGTGATTACGCCGTTCGTGCAGCACATCGACGTGGCCCCCACGATCCTGAACTGGCTCGGCGTGGCCCACGACCGCCTGGACGGTGAAGACATGTGGCCGCTCGCCAAGGGCGAAAGTCAGCTCGCCAAGGGCGAAAGTCCGTTGGCGACGGGTAATTGCGCTGAGTTGCGAGACTGGGTGCTCACCGTCTGGGGCTACGAGGCGAGCGTACGCGACCACACCTGGAACGCGGTGGTGAACATCCAGGATTCGGACCCGCAGTGGAAGCTCTACCGCATCGACCAAGACCGCGACAACTTCGACGACGTCGCCGCCCAGCACCCGGACGTGGTGGCAAAGCAACGCGCGCGTCTGGAAGGGTTCTTAGGCGAACCGTTGCCGGCCCGCCTCCCCGGCCAGCACCCGGGCAGTCCGTATCCGCTGCTGGATTTCATATCCGCACGCGCGCGCAAAGAGTGACCAAGTGTGCTGTTTGTCAAGGCGGTCGTAATTAAACGAAGCGTACATTACGCTCGGCAACGGTCGTCTTATTAAAGTAAATCGTCAATTTCCTTAATAAAACGCACTCAACAGTGTCTTTTTGAACAGTCCACTCATGGTCACCGCCTGGCCGGCGCATTAGCACAAAAGCCGTTTTGTCCGCCAAGCACGATAGGAAAATAGCACCGGCAAGCCCAGCACAAAGAGCCGTCCCAGCGGCCCCCACAACACATGCCGCCGGTAGACGTACTCGATCTCGTCCCGCACGGTGGTGAGCCCCTCCCCACTCTCCAGAAACGTGTGCCGGTGGACCCAGTGGTCGAAGGGTCCGCTTATCTGCCTGTCGGCAAACCCTGCCTCGCTCATCGCTTCGATGGCGGCATGCCAGCGGATGGGAAACGGCCCGAGCCAGAGCGTGAAGCGCATCTCGTCACCGGACGACAGAACTTCCGGCGCTGACTGGATCTGCACGACAATGGGCGGCGGCGTGATCTCGACCAGACTCTGCCGCCTGCGGTGAAAGTGAGCCACCTTAGCGCGCGGCGCCGCGACGGTGAATTCGTGCCTGAATGCCATCAGCGGCCCGGCGCAAACGGCCGCAGGGCGTCCAGGTAGGCGGCAACGTCCGCGCTGTCGTTATAGAGGTGTAGGGACGCGCGCACCCGCCCGTCGCCGCCCCAGGTGTGGACGTTTTTCTCAATGAGTGCGTCACGCACTGCCTCAGCCTCTTCGACGACTATAGAGATGTTGCCCGCCCGGCGCGCTCGCTCGATCGGCGTCATCACAGTCCAACCCTGACCCTTCAGTCCCTCGATGAGCTCAGCGCCTAGCGCTTCCACGTGTGCGCCGATGCGGTCGGTGCCGAACTGCTGCAGGTAGCGCACGCCGTTTTCTAGCGCGTAGATCGCCGCATATGACGGCATGCCGAGCTCAAAGCGCTCGGCGGTGGGCTTCCAGTCAATTCTCTCAAAGCGATCGTCACTGAGAAAGTCACTTACGGAGAACCACCCGACCGCGCCGGGGGCAAATTCCGGCAGCTTTTTGCGATTCCAATAGAGCACGCCTGCGCCGTGGATACCGAGCAGCCACTTGTACGTGCTTGCCACCGCAAAGTCGAATTCACTCACGTCCACCGGCACCACGCCAAGCGATTGGGTCACGTCCGCCAGCAGCAGGGCGCCGTAGGCGTGGGCGGTTGCCGCGATGGGAGCGAGATCGAGCCGCAGTCCCGAAAGGTAGCTCACGTGGCTCACTGCCACCAGACGCGTGCGCTCATCGATCTGCGCTACGACTTCCTCAGGCGTGAACTGCCAGTCCCGGCTGCGCACCAGGCGCACCTCGATGCCGTGCTCTTTCATCTGTATCCACGGCAGCACGGTGCTGGGAAACTCCAGGTCGTTCGTCACGATGTTGTCGCCGGGCTTGAAGTTGATACCACTGGCAATCAGGATAATAGCTTCCGAGGCGCTGCCCACGAGGCCAATATCATCCGCCGCGCAATTCATGAGTACCGCTAGCCGCTGCTTGCACTGCTGTTCGGTGGCTATGTGCTCCGCACGCCCGGCCTCGGCGTGCGGCCGCTCTCGCACATAACGCTCCAACGCCTGTGTCTGCGATTTCAAGGGAGCCGATTCCGCGCCGGTATAGAGAAACGTCGAATCATCTACACCGATGAAGTCCTGCCGTGGCGCGAGCGCTTGCATATGTTGGTTCCCTTTTCTAGATTTCGTTGGGGACTGTTTCAGGTGTATTGCCGTTTGCGGAGACCAATGCGTACTTTCTTGGCCGCTGGCCCCAGTTACGCAAGCGTAGGTGCCGCGGTGAGCGCAAACTTCTTGGGTGTAGGGGCACGATATATCGTGCCCCTACGAGACTACCATCGCTTTAGGGCGCTAGGTTGACGGGCATTTTGACATTTCCACCGTAAACGATCGTACCCGAGTGAACTTCCTAACCGCCAAAGCGGAACGACGGCACACCCCGATACGGCGTCTTGATTGAGAAAAGCCCGCCTGCGTGGGGCTGGCGCGCAAGTTCATCCGCGTCGAGTTCCTGCGCCGCTGAGGTAATGAAGAGGGTATCCAGATCCGGCCCGCCGAATGCGCAGGCGGTTACCTGAGTTACGGGAAGTTCAATTCTCTCCAAGAGCGCACCGCCATCCGGGTCCCAACGGCTGACGCACGAGCCGCCGTAATGGGCCACCCAGAGCATACCGTCGCTATCGATGGCCATCCCGTCCGGTAGGCCGGCGTCATCCGGCCAGTCAACTATCACCCGCTCGTTGCTAATGTCGCCTGTCGCGTTAGCGTAGTCAAACGCACGCACGTTCTTGCGCAGGGTATCGATGTAGTACATCGTCGTGTGATCGAGACTCCAGACAATGCCGTTAGAGATGGCCACGTCGCCAAACATCTTGTGGACGCTCATGTCGGTATCGAGACGGTAAAGGCTGCCCGAATCCTTGGGATTCTCGTAGGCCATGGACCCTGCCCAGAAACGGCCCCCCGGATCGCACTTACCGTCGTTGAAGCGGTTGCCGGGAATGTGAGCCTCCGGAGTGGCTACCAGCGTGAGCTCCCGGCTATCTAGGTCAAATGAAGCAAAGCCGTCCGGCACCGCCAGCATCAGCCCGCCGGACGCGCGCGTCACCACCGTCCCCACGTGCTGGCCCACGTCAATCTCCTCGTTCTCGCCCGTGGCCGGATCGTAGATGAAGAGTTTGGAGCTGAGTATGTCTACCCAATACAGCACCTGCTCCTCTTCATCCCACAACGGCCCCTCACCCACGAGCGCGTGTTGGTCTACCAAGAGTTCCGGCGTCGTATTCAATTTCAACCCCCACTTCTTATGCCCCGTGGCACTTCACGATTTGGCTACTCTTGATGATAGTCCTTTAACGCCCGCGCTGGCGAACGTCGCACGCATCAAGTGATGCTCGGTTCAGACAACTGTTTGGTCCGTAGTCTGTAGGGGCACGATATATCGTGCCCCTACAGACGGAATAAAAGGCAATTCGCCACGCGGCGCCTCCATGGCGTACCGATGCTGCATCTACTCTTGCTTGTTTTTCGTCCCTACGGCTTCTATCATGGGGCGCAAGCGCAAATTCACGCATACACCCAAACGGAGGAACCCATGCCAGGCCCGGAGAAAGTCCGCATTTGCATGATCGGCGCGGGCAGTCTCGCCAACGCCATGCACTACCCGTCGTTGAGTGAGATGGAAGACGTTGAGATAGCCGGCACGTGCGATCTGGACGCCGAGAGGCTGCAAAACACGGCCGCCCGTTTCAACATCGCCAATACCTACTCTGACTATCGCGAGATGCTCGATAAGGAGAAGCCGGACGGCGTTTACTGCCTCATGCCGCCGCACCACCTCTACGACATCTCGATAAACGTTCTGCAGCGCGGGCATCACCTCTTCGTGGAGAAGCCGCCGGGACTCAACGCATTTCAAACCAGCAGCATGGCCAAGACCGCCGCCAAGTACGGCGCGCTGACCATGACGGCGTTCAACCGTCGCTTCATCCCCCTAATGCGCGATGTTCGCGCTCAGGTGGAGGCGCGCGGGCCGATCATCCAGTTTCAATCGGTCTTTCACAAGCATCAGTTTACGACGCCTGGTGATCTGCCCTATTACGGCGGCGCGACAGACATTCTCAGTTGTGACGCGGTCCACGCGGTGGACGTATGCCGCTGGCTCGGCGGCGGCGAGGTGTCGGCGGTGGCCAGCGACGTGCGCGAGGTGTACGCCGATTATCCCAACGTCTTCAACGCGCTCATCAAGTTTGATAACGGTTGCGCCGGCTTCTTGCAGGCTAACTGGGTGGCCGGGACGCGGCGGCACATTTTCGAGATTCACGGCAAGGGCATTACCGCTTACATCGACCCGGACGATACGGCCAGGGTCTATACGGACGGCAACGACGAGCCGGCGGTGCTGGACGTCAACACGGCCGCGGGCAATGACGCGCGCTATCATGCCTATGGCTTCTTTGGCGAGAACCGTCACTTCATCGACTGCATCAAGACCGGCCGCCAGACCGACACGAACTTCACCGACGCTACGAAAACCATGGAGCTTGTCGACTCCATCTACCACTCGGTGCTGGAGTAACGCGTCCGCAAGGCCGCAGTTGCGTCATGCCTAGCGGCCTAACTATCCTGGATTTAAGGGGAGCGCCGGCTTGACCGGGTAGCGCAGGTTTGTAACCTGCGCCGTACCCCTTCGCCGCCAGTGAGACGTACCCATGATTGCAGTGTCATTGGACTATTAGCAGTCCGACACGTTTGCCAGGACGAGTAGGTACGCCGGTAGCGTAGGTGCGCACGGAACGTGCGCGCTCCCTGCTTGGTCTCCCCGCGTTGCCGGACAGTGTCGCCTCACGGAACGGCCCGTCATCGCAGCAGAGTGAAAGAGCAATAGACCTATGTATCAGTACTTCGCCAAGAGTGTAACGGCGCTGCTGGTCGTGATGTGGTTAGCCGTCGGCTGCGGTTCCGGCGATAGCGGCACCACGACAGGCACTGTGACCCCGGAAGGAGGCGCTCAAGCGGAATCCGCCAGTCAAGCGGCCGAGAGGGAATTCAAGGCTGAGGTGTGGGCCGACAACTGGTTTGCGCTCTACGTCAACGGCGTGCTGGTTGGCGAGGACTCGGTGCCGATCACGACGGAGCGCTCCTTCAACGCCGAAACCATCACCTTTAGCGCCACCTATCCCCTGACCGTCGCCATCGAGGCCAAGGACTTCAAGGAGACCGATTCCGGGCTCGAATACATCGGGGAACGCAATCAACAGATGGGCGACGGCGGCATCATCGCGCAAATCACCGACCTGCGCACCGGCACAGTGGTGGCTGTGACCAACAGCGCGTGGCAGGTGCTGGTGATTCACCGCGCCCCCCTGAACCCCGAGTGTGAGAAAGCGGCAAACCCGGAAACCGCCTGCCGCTTTGAGAAGATGGAAGCTCCGGCCGGCTGGACGAACGTCGACTTCGATGCTGGCTCCTGGACGCCCGCTACCGAGTGGTCGGAAAGCGCCGTCCGCCCCAAGGACGGCTACAACCGGATCCAATGGCACGACTCCGCCCGCCTGATCTGGGGCAGCGACCTGGAAGTGGATAACACCATCCTCCTGCGTATGACGGTGCCTTCCCCGTGAGATTGTGGTTGTCGCGACTAGGCGACTGAAGAAGATGGGTTTTTGGCCACCGCTCCCGAGACTAATCCCTCGTTGGCTCATTCCCGATTAGGCGGCCTGTGGTCCACCTGACAGCCCTTTTATCAGTAGTCCCGTCCTGGAGGGTTTGTCTTAAGGGGATAAACCCTTGCACACATAGGCGGAAACACGTATACTCATATTGAATATCCGTATACGTCTTCAGAGGTGTCAAGCCACAGTGAAACGTAAGCTCACCATCACAGTAGACGCCGACCTCTTGCCGGCGGCCAAACGCTACGCCCGCTCGCGCGGTGTGTCCCTGTCGTCACTGATTGAACAGTCCCTCAGGGAAATGGCGGGTGAGGATTCGCCGTCCTTCTCTGAGCGGTGGCGCGGCAAGTTTCAGCCGGCGGAGCGTGATGACGACCCGCGCTACGCCGCGCTGGCCAAGAAGTATCTCCGATGATCCTTCTCGATACCGACGTACTCATCGACGTCGCCCTCGACCGGCGCCCCCATGCCGACAGCGCTGCCGAACTGCTTGACCGCATAGAGCACGGCGCTGAGGCGGCATTCATCGCGTGGCATTCCGTATCCAACTTCTACTACCTTGTTGCTCCAGCGCTGGGAGGCGTGAATACGCGCGACTTCATCGTCGAACTAACACGCTTTGTGGCCGTGGCCGCCACCGACACTGAGAGTATCCGCTACGCGGCCGGGCTCCCAATGGCGGACTTCGAGGACGCCATGCAGGTGGCAGCCGCTCGTGCCTGCGGGGCCAGGCACATCGTGACCCGAAACGTGAAGGACTATGAGCGCTCTCCCATACGTGCGGTTTCTCCCCAGGATGCGCTCAGCGGACTGTTCTGATTGCCGGTTTTCGGTACGAATAACGTCGTGCATACGGAGTTCGACCCTCGCTACTAAGGTACGGTCGGCACTTCTAAGGCTGGACCCGCCGCATGTCAGGGCGGCGCATATGGACATCAATGAACTGCTTTCGATCCGGTGGCGAGAACGCGCGGAACTGCTCAGACGCATCGACCAAACCATGCGGAGCGATCATCGTGTGCGAGCGGCGTGGTTAACGGGCTCAGTGGCTCGTGGCGAAGACGATGCTTTGAGCGACTTGGATGTCTACATAGTCGTCGCCGACAAGGCGATCGACGACTTCGCTGACCACCGCAGGATCCACGCGGCTCGGCCGGCTCGGCCAATACTCCTCATGGACAACCTCTCCAACGCACCGGTTGGCGGCGCCTACTTACTGGCACTGTATGAGGGTGAAGCGGGCCCGCAGCACGTCGACTGGTTCTGGCAGGCGAAGTCGACGGCGCATCGTCCGGATGACGCAAAGATTCTGTTCGACCGCGCCGGACTCCCAGTGATGCCCGGTGCTCAGTGGCGAGGCATATTTCACCGGTCATCAGGCCCACCACTGGGTCCAAAGCCACCCCTCGCTGATGTTCTGACACACAAGATTGCCTTCTTCTGGGCGATGACTTTCATAGCTGCAAAGTATATAGCGAGAAGAGACAGTGAAACTGCGGCCAGAATGACTGGTGTGGTCAGCCGTACCCTGACAGAAGCTGCGGCCCTATGCCATAACGGCATGGGACTCTCGGAAGGATACGCAGCAATGGCGGCAGGTTTCGAAGCAGCGCCCGCCATAGCACAACTACGGGTGCTCAGGGAGCTTGTCAAACATGCGGAGGACCTAGACGGCCCACTCGCCACTCATGGTATTGTCCAACCCTCTGAAGCCATAAGCCAGATATGCCAGTTTTTTGATCTCGCTGAGGCGCTAGTAGTCCGAGATGTAAGGCCCTGAAAGTCCCTAGCAGATGAGATATCTTACCGGGTTCGGGCGCTGTTACGCGCCGGTTCAGCCTCCCCATATCAGGATATTCAACCGAAAAGCCCGTGGCGCAAGCCGCGTTAGCCCTCTCTCAGGCTAGCAGTTGCCACAACCGGCCAGCCGGAGTCGGGTTGCAAGGGTTCGCATTAGGTTCCGAATCGAAACAGCGCCAGAGTGCTTCAATCAATATGATATGCTGTTGACATCAATCGAACGCGAGTAGCAGGGCTTGGGCATGCTTTATCCGCAGGCGCATGCCGGGGGTAAGGCCTGGAATAAAGTCCAAGTTCAAAATTCCTATTTTCGAATGAAACTGCTGCTGTTAAGCACATTGTCTCGAGCAATTTGAGGTATATGGGAATCCATGGATCGGATTTGGCTGCGGTGGTGGGGGTGTGGGGCGTTTGACGTGCGCTTTGGCGACGTGAACATCGCCTTTGATCCTTATCTCTTTGGGGAGAACCTGGACAACGCCCAGCCGATTTACGACTACATCTTCATCAGCCACGAGCACTTTGATCACTGCCACCCCAAGACGTTGCGCAAGCTCTGCCAGGGCGAACGCTTTAAGAAGATGTTCGTGCCGCCGGGCGCTCTGTGGCCGGACGAGCCCATTGACGAGAAATACGGCGACGCGGCGTTCTCCCGCGATCTGCCAATTACCAAGCACGTGGCGGCCGATAAGATCCAGGTGATGTACCCCAAGCACCAGAATAAGATGCAGCGCGGCCGGCCGTGGGCGGGCACGGCGCACGTGCGGGAGTTTCCCGGTCCGGATGAGCTTGATCTCGGCCCGTTGCTCGTGGAGACCATCGAGAGCGGGGAGAATCAGCGTCCCGACCTGCCGAACCTGGGTTTTCTCGTTACCCACAAGGCTTTGAATGTCTCGTTCTTGCACATTGGTGACGCGTGGGCGGCCTATCCCGCCATGCAGGCGCTGCGCGGGCGCGTGGACTTTGCCATTCACATGAAACTGGGTCTCGTGCCGACAAACGCGGAACAGCAAAACACCGAGCTTGAGGATTTCGTGGATTACATTCGGCCCTATGCCCTAATTCCGGTGCATTACCGCACCGACCGCAAGTCGGACCCGGTGCCGGAGGGACACTGGCCGCCGAATGCGAGCGACGTGGGCGCATTCATCGAGTACTATCGTGAGAAGGTGGGCGCGCAGACCCAGGTGCTGCCGCTCACGGCCGGCATCGAATACGCGGTCACGCTGCCGGAGAAGCGGGTGGAGTGGCAGTGGGAGTGGGTGAATACGTGGGACGTGCCGCCGTGGCGTGAGGGGTAGCCGGGTGTCTCAGGCTGGGCCGATCGGACAGCGCCGCATGTTTCACGTGAAACAACTGCCCAACACACCGGGCATCCGATAAAGGGACGTACTGTGTTCTTGCTACCTTGTGAATCTGTAGTCCCGGCCCCGTACCGTGCTTCACGTGAGGAACCTGCACGTTACTTGCTAGGTTGCGAAAAAGCAAAGCCCCCGCAAGCTGCGAGGGATTCGCTCTATCGCCTGAGGCTACGTGGGCTCTTTCCAGTGGACTGTCCAAGGGTTGCCCGTTGAGGTCTCAATAATCCGAGCTATGTTTTGGTCGGACAGCATGCGGTCGTAGGCAGAAACCAGGTCTGAGGTTTTCTCGAACAGTTCATCTGGCATGTCCTCAACGTTTAGATTCAGTTCATCGCGTGCTTCTTGACGCACAATCGGATAGGCGTGGTCAAAGTAGCCTTCGCACAGTTTCCTTGCGGTTTCTCTTGCGGCCTTGGCAGCACTCTTCTTACCCTTAAACATGTGGTCCCGCAGCAAAGTTTCAGCGTATTGCATTGAGGTTTTGCCAGATCGCTCAAAGTCCCCAAGTAGAAAGGGGTTCAGAATCCCATTGGTCATATAGACTGAGAGTTTCTCGGGGTCATAAGCGCCTTGTGACGTGAGAACCCCCGCAGCAATTAGGAAGTCCCGCAATGCAAGAGCAGCCATTTGTCGTTGTTTCGGCTGACCTTCTCTTTCTTCACGGTCTGCAGACAATCCCCCTGGCTCTGGAACAGTTGGAGTTATCAACCGTTCGTCGACGTACATCATTGGGTTCGTAGGGCCAAGTTCACTAGTGGGTCCCATTAGAATTCTGTCACCCGAGAGACACAGCAGCGTAGCTGCACTCTTTGCAACGGACGGTACAATAAATGAGACTTCATCTCCAAACTCCCGGATAACCCTTGCAAGCTTGAAGGCATCATCAGAGAATTCCCCTAGACTCTGGACGATCACCGAGAGTTGCTCTTGGTGCGAAATTCCAGCGAGCACTCGATGAAAGGGTAGAATGTCCCAAGTGCCTAACGACCGCCGACCTACAAAAGAAATCACACGGGAATTTGTAATCTCTTCGATTTCTCCAATCACTTGTGCAGCGGACTTCTTCTCATCCTGGTTCTGTTTCTCTGTCGTCGTCACAGTTCGATCCACCCCCTTTGGTGGAGTCCCGCTTCGGGTACTCTGTGTAGATTGATGGCGTCCTTCTTGGAAATACGGTGTCTATTATCGTCCGAGTCTCAACCTCCTTCTTTGGGCGTTTTCTCTAATTTGACCATCCGATCCATGTTGCTTCACCCTGTGGATCTCATGAAGTTGCGCGTCGTTTCTGTTCGCTTACTAATTCATCGTGATCCCTTGGCATAACCAACTTGCCGGAGCGCGACGTCGAAGCCCGCCCACACCTACAATTTCATTCAATCGTCTGTCGACACTAAGCACATGCTACCATGTAGTGGCCGCTTATGGGTTGGAACCTTGCTGTCCTTCAAGTACGGGGGCTTCAGGGCGTGAACGCCCAATCGCAATGGCCCCTTGCAGTCTTGGACCGGCTTTTTATGACAAGTAGCCTTTTCACGCTCGCTTTGTAAGGGGGGCTTCCATGTACCGTCCTACACTGTCCTGTATATCTGGCAACCGCCCAAAGGATGCTATATGTACCTTAGTGCGCTCTCTCTTACAAACTTCCGCAACTATCGCACCGTTTCGCTCCCGCTCGCGCAGGGACTGACAATCTTCACCGGACCGAACGGCGCTGGGAAGTCGAACCTCCTCGAGGCCATCCACTGCCTCGCTACCGGCCGCTCCTACCGCGCCCGCTCCGAGGCGGAGTTGCGCAGCTTCACCCCCGATCCTGAGCGTCCTTACACACGGGTGACAGGTGACGTGGCAGCCGGCGATCACACGACCACGCTGGAAGTCATCTGGGCCGCCGAACAGGACCAAGAGGCCAGCTATAGCAAACGCATCCGCATCGGCGGCGCGCCCCGCCGCGCTTCCAGCCTGCTGCAACACCTGCACGTGGTGCTGTTTACGCCCCACGACATCGCACTGGTGGATGGCTCGCCGAGCACCCGCCGCCGCTACCTCGACTACCTCCTCAGCCGCATCGATCCCAACTATCTGCGCGCCTTGCAGGGCTACGAGCACGTCATGGCGGAGCGCAACGCGCTGCTGCGGGCCCTGCGTGAAGGCACAACCCGCGACCGGCGGCAACTGGAAGCCTGGAATCGCGAACTCACCGCCTTAGGGGCAACGCTCATCGCGCTCCGCGTGGCTTACGCGGCACACGTGGCAGAACCTCTTGCTACCCGCTACGCCTCGCTTACGGGAACAAGCGACGATTCCGACTCGCAGAGCGCAGAGCAAAGTGGGCGAGAGACAGAGCTAACCCCTCGTAACGCAGAGTTACGCCCGCGAAACGCAGAATCAGGCCCGCAAAGCGCGGAGTTGCGCCTGCGCTACGATTCCACCGTGCCGCTGCCGCCAGCGCCGCCTCTCGATGAACTCCGCATCAACGCGCTGCCAGAAACCTGGCAGACGGACATTCAAGCAGCCTTTGCTGCCGCCCTCGCCGAGCAGGCCTCCCGCGAACACGCCCAGGCGGTGACCGTAGTCGGACCCCACCGTGACGATCTCACCTTCCTGCACGGCGACCATCCCCTCGCCGCCTTTGGTTCACGCGGCGAACAACGTCTCGCGGCGCTCACCCTCAAACTCACCGAGATCGCCCTGCTCCATGCCGAATCCGGCGAGTGGCCGGTGATTCTGCTCGATGACTTCCTCTCCGAGCTCGATGCCCAACGCCGCCAGCACGTGCTCGCGTCACTCGCCCCCAACGTCCAAGCCTTTGCCACCACCTCCGACCTCCAGCAGTTTTCCCAGGACGTTTTAGATTCGGCCCACGTTCTGCAAGTCAGCGACGGTACGGTTACACCTGCGCAGTAGCACGGCCCGAAGCATCTTCTCTCCTCTCATCAACCTTCACTTATACGCCCATTTGGCTCGACCGGGTCCCCCGTGAGCTTGTCTGCTTAGGCTGTGAGTTAGGCGAGTTAGCTGAGTGTGCCTTTTGCTCCCGCTTCCTCTGGAGAGGGGATCGTGTCGCCTATGCGAGAGCAGGCAAAGGTCGCTTCAGACTATGCTAGGCTTGTAGGGGAGAAAGGACTACTGATGTTTAAGTCGCTCAAGGATATTCTGCCCGGCACCATCGAAGAGTTGGGCATCTCCGAGCAACTCAAGCGCGCGGCCGTGTTTGCCGCGTGGCGCGGCCTGGCGGCGGACTTACCCGCTCATGCCCGCATTGCGCGTCCTATCCGCTTCCAGCGCGGCACCCTGGTGGTTGAGGCCTCGTCGTCAGCCGCCATGCACGAACTGCACATGCGCACCCCCCAGCTTATGCGCGACTTGAATACGAAGCTGGCCCGCCCGCTCGTCACCAAGCTTGAGTTCCGCGTGCGCGGTCGGCGGCCAACCTCCCACACCTCGTCCGGCACCGCTTTACAATCCGCGCCGCAGACTCCACCGAAGCCTGCCATCACGAGCGATGATCCTGACCGCGACAAGCGCTTACGTCAAGCCATCGACCTTATCGAAAACCCTACCGTCCGTGAGCAGGCGCTAGCCCGGCTGGCCGCAAGCGAAGAACAAGAGTCGGACCGTTGCGAACAATGCGGCACCCACACCAGCGCTCCCGGCCTCTGCCCGCTCTGCCAAGCACACGATGAGCAGAAAAGCGGACAGTAAGACTGGTTGCAGAAAAGTGTGGAAGACAGGCGGCGATTCATCGGCAGGGATTTGGGATCGCCAAGGCCTTGAGACGAGCCTGCCGATGCGTGGTTGCTGGAGACCGCCTGGACGCTGCCCGACGGGAAGCATGACGCGTGGCAGCCGCTCGAAGCCGAAACTCCGGCGAGATTCGATCCTAACGGCGGGGCGGATCTGAACGACTACCGGTTCGTGGAGAAGTTCGTCGCAGCTCTGGACGATGGGCGCGACCACGAGACAAGCGACGCCGAGGCGACGCGCACCCTTGAAATCATCATGGGCAGCTTCGAATCGCCAGCTTACGGCCACAACATGTTCAGCCCGGCTATAGAACGGGACGCCTGCGGGACAATTCGGAGCTATGGCCGAAATCCAACCGGTTAGACGCCCTCGACAATTACCACGATGGCGTCCGCGCACTTCGCGCGGACCTGCTTGGCTTCAGCGAATTCGGGGGAGTTGAACCAGGCCTTCGCCTGCGCGACACTAGCGAATTCCACCACCACGACGCGGTCAGGAACCCAGTCGCCATCCACGGCCTCGGCAGCGCCGCCGCGCACCAGATATTTACCGCCGTATTGCTCAATTGTCGCGGCGGCCTGCTCGCGAAACTCAGCATAAAGGGACTCGTCCGTCACTGCGTTATGTATTATTGCGTAGCCTGCCATGAAGACCTCCACTATCCAAGCTATCACGTAAACGATACATGCAGATTAGATGTTACCACGGATGCACACTAACGCGAGCCCTCTACCTGCACCGTTACGACATCAATGCCGTGATATTTGCGGTGCCGCACGGAAGACGCATAGTGCCGCAGGAGCCAGAAGGAAATCTCGTGCTCCTCCGGGACCTGGGCCTGTTCGCTGAGATGCGCCAGCCGGTCTTCGAGGTTCTCCTCGTCGAAAACCGCTATGAATTCCAACTCCACCGCCTCGCCGGGGCGCGCCATGATTATCAGGCGCGGCACGGTATCGGAACCGTTGTCACCACCGGATTGCAGCAGACTCGTTAACGTCTCCTCGCCGGCGGCGCGCAGCCGCTCCGCCGCTGCTTCGTTCCACCCAATCTTGGCGGCAAGTTCACGGAGAAAGGCGTCGATCTTGGGCAAAGCGGAAACTTCCAACGTGGTTTCCAGGCGCGTGTGCCGCGGGCTGGTCAGTTCGATGAAGAAGGTCAGCAGGACCGCAGCCAAAATACCGACGGTCAGCCCATTGCCGAGTGACGCCCCCCAGGTCTGGCCCAGCAGGTCTGCGAGGACGTTCTGGCTCTCCAGACCCACCCCCAGCGCGAGGGCCACCCCCACCACCAGAGCCTTGCGCTGATCAAGCCCATCCTGGACGACCATGCGCATGCCCTCCACGAAGAGCATACCCATTACCAGCAGCAGAAAGGCCCCCATCACGGGGCTGGGAATGGTGAGCAGAACAGCCGTCACCTTGGGCAAGACCGCCAGCACGAGCAAGATAGCGCCGATGGCATACCCGACGCTGCGCGCCGCGACCCCGGTGAGGGTGATGAGCGTCACCACGGAGGGTGTATAGGCGATTGTGGGCAGGGTCCCGGCGAGACCGGACAGGAGCATGCCGAGCCCGCTGGTGTTGACCGCAGCCTGCACCAAGCGGAAGTCAGTGGCCTGCGGCTTGACCCGGGAGACCTGTTGAATCACGACGCCATCGCTGCTCATCTTTATGCCGGCGACGAGACTCACGATGAGAAACGCTGGCAGGAGCGTCCAGAACTCCACGCCCGGACTCAGATCAAGTCCCGGCCATGCCGTGAGATTGGGTATGTAGAACCAGTTTGCAGCGAGCACGCGCTGCGGGTCGTAGAGTCCAAAGAGGGCGGCGCCTACGCTCCCCGAGGCGATGCCGATGAGCGGGGCCCACAGGCGCCAAATTCCGGTTGCGCGCAGGGCCAGCATCGTGGCGACGGCCAACGTCACCACGGCCACCGCCGGACCCGCGGCCGGCGGCACTCCCTCCGGCACTTCACTCAGCCTCTCGATCGCGATTCCCATGACCGTGACGGCTATCAGCATGAGCGCCGTGCCGGAAACGACCGGCGTGATGACGCGCCGCAGCAGCGGCAGCCATTGGGCCAGCGCGAACTGCACGAGCGACGACACGATGATGAGGCTCGCCAGCAGGGGCAGCCCGCCCATTACAACAGCCAGGACGGCCACCGCTATGAAGTGGGGGCCGGCGCCCATCATGAGCACGTGCCCGGCTCCCAGCCAGCCGGCGCGGCTCGCCTGGAGAATGGTAATCACGCCGCCGATAGCCAGCGCCGCAAATACGGCCCACGCCAGGTACTCTTCGCTCTGGTCGCCGGCCCGGACAATCACGGTCACGAACAAGACCGTGTTCGCCAAAGCCAGCATGACGCCCTGCAGCGCGACCCCAATGGACAGCAGGGGCGGGCACTGCGAGTCCGGCTCGTAGCGGATGTACTCGTTTACGCGCGCTATCTTCAGCCTCCCAGTCCAGTGCCGCTCGACTGCTTGACACTATCATAGATGGCGCGGCGGCCATTGGCGAGAACGGGGATGCCGCGATAGACTGCGATGCGAGCGCCACGGCGAGTGGTTAGGGTTTTCGCAAGAGTCTCCCACGGGACTGAATTTGCGCCCGATTACAGATCAAAGCCGAATCTTGACGCCGGGTTTCGCGTCTCTATCCGACCCGCCGCGGCTTGAAGCAGGCGATAGGGCGAGTGCGCTACGCATACATGGGCTTGTTCTACGCGCTCCGGGACGATTATGCTGGCAGAGGCACAGTTTCTATTCTGGAGGAATGGGCTTGGTTGACAATACCTACTCAGGCGTCGGGGCTATGGCAGTCGATGCGGCGGGCATCAGGTTCGTGAAAAACATCATGGCGCCCACCCGTGACGGGACCAAGCTCGCCATGGACATCCACGTGCCGGCCGGTGAAGGCCCGTGGCCGGTCATCCTCACCTACATTCCCTACCGCAAGGACGACCAGGCGCCGCTCTCGGGCATGCAGCACCATTGGGCGCAGCACGGCTACGTCGGCGCACGCGTGGACTGCCGGGGCACCGGCTCCAGCGAGGGCATGAACGACGACGAATACCGCCCAGTGGAGATACGCGACGGCTACGACGTGGTCGAGTGGATCGCCGCGCAGGACTGGTGCGACGGCAAAGTGGCCATGACCGGCGGCTCGTACGGTGGTTTCACCAGCGTGCAGGTTGCTGCTCTGGCGCCGCCGCATCTGGTGACCATCATCCCCTGGTTCTACACCGACGACCGCTACACGGACGACTGCCACTACCGCGGCGGGGCCTGGCGCTGCTACTTCGACATTGGTTCCTATGGCTGCTCGATGATCGGCATGAACGCCATGCCGCCCTATCCCGAATACAGCGGGGAGCGTTGGGCGGAACTCTGGGAACAGCGGTTGGAGCAGAACAATCCGTATCTGCTCACGTGGCTGGCGCACCAGACGGACGGGGAATACTGGCGGCCCGGCAGCATCCGGGGCCGGTACCATGACATCCAGGCCTCGGCACTGCTTATTGGCGGTTGGCGCGACGGCTATTGCAACACGCCGCTGCGGACCTCACAGCACATGACCGCGCCGACTAAGGTGCTCATCGGCCCCTGGAACCACTCCGGCCCCGACTGCGAAACGCCCGGACCGTCGCTGGCGCGGGAGCATTTGACCGTGCGCTGGTGTGATTACTGGCTCAAAGGTGTTGACAATGGGATTATGGACGAGCCGGCGATTAGCGTCTACATGCAGACCTTCGACGTGCCGGATCCCGCCCGCACCCACACGTCCGGCTACTGGCGCTGCGAGCCGACTTTTCCCACTCCTGGTGGGCATACGCAGCGGCTGACGCTTGGCGGGGAGCTCACGCCGGATAACCTCGATAAGACTCGCGATGGCTACGAAGAATACGAATACCGGCCGTCGGTAGGCATTGCGAGCGGCCTGTGGAGCGCGGGCGTGCCGTACACCCTACCCGGCGAACAGCGTGTGGACGAAATCTACGCCGCCAACTACACCTCCGCGCCCCTGGACGAGCCGCTGGAGATCATCGGCATGGGCAAGGCGGTGCTGCACGTCAGTTCCACCGCTCCGGTGATGGCGTTCGTGGCGCGGCTTTCGGATGTTGCGCCGGACGGCACGAGCGCGCAGGTGACGATCGGCGTGCTGAACGGCACCCGGCGCAATTCGCTCACCGACCCGGAGCCTATGACGCCGGGTGAGGTATACGAACTGCACGTGGACCTGGACGCCACGGCCTGGCGCTTCGAGCGCGGGCACCGCATCCGGCTCTCCATCAGCAGCGCGGACTTTCCCAACCTGTGGCCGACGCCCTACGCAGGCACAAACCGCGTGTTTCGTGACAACGGGCACGAATCGCGCCTGGAACTGCCGGTGGTGCCCACGCGAGCCGCCCCGGCCGGCCCACTGCCGCCCGACGAAATGGCCTACGAGCCGTCCGCCGCGCCGCGCACGTATCCGGAGGTCTCGCCCCGCATCGTCCCCTGGGAGATCACCCACGACGTGATGCGGGACCGCACGGGTCTGAAGCTCTACCGCCTGGATGAGGTCAAAGCCAGCGCCGACATGACGGTCAAGACGGAGTCGCGCCTGGAGGTATGGGCCGACAACCGCAATCCCGCCGCCACCACCGCCATCGGCCAACACTTCCGCACCATCACCCGCGCCGACGGCACAATTAACATCGACACCTCCGCCAACGTCCGCAGCACCGAGGACGCCATCCACGTCGCCCTCGACCTCGACATCCGCCTCAACGGCCTCCCCCACCACCAACGGCGCTGGGTGGAGACGTTCAAGAGAAGGTTGCTCTAACCGGTATATGGACCAAGGCATTGACTTCATCTAAAAGACAACGGTGCCCAGGAGCATGCTCGCTTCAGTGGACACATTGGCGTGGGCGCTAGCCTTCCCGTTTTTTGACATGCTATTGTATACACGCGTAGGCAAAAAATGGAGTGTTGCCGAGGCTAGAGTGCAGAGCGGCGGATCGCTCTTGACCCAAGTCTATCATACCTTCTATAGTGTATTTATCACAAATATTCCTACTCCTTTGAACATTGTGCTTAAGTAGAGTGACTGTCTAATTATGGGCATTTTCCACGGTTGTTTGGACCCTTCCTGCGGTCATTCTTGTTGTTAGACTTCAAGGCCCACAGGTCCGATATGGCACTAGATGGTAGGTGTCGATGAAGGACTTCATCCGTCAAGGCCCTGGCCTGCCCAGCCTGGGAGAATATGCACGCTCGGCAGAAAAGACATGAGTGCTAGTACTTGCTTCGACGCATTACGGTCAGCGTTGCGTGCCGATTTGGACTTTCACGGCACCAACGGGAGTTATGGCCCTCATGCCTGGCATCCTTTTCCAGCGAAATTTCCGCCTCAGTTGCCCAGATTCTTGATCGAGCAACTCTCGGAGCCAGGCGATGTAGTTCTCGATCCGATGCTTGGCTCCGGAACCACGCTTATAGAAGCCGTGCGGCTCGGTCGGCGAGCTATCGGTTGCGACATTGACCCACTCGCTCAGATGATTGCGCGGGCAAAGCTGACGCCCATCGACCCGTCAGTCGCTCTGCAAGCGGGTCTGTCTGTCCTGAGCGGGGCTCAGAGCGACTTCTGGCAGGATGGCCATAGATTGCAGCAGGACTTTCAGTTGCGATTTGATGGGAAGACTGCCGATTTCATCGACTACTGGTTTCTGCCACAGCACCAGATCGAGTTGTTCTCGCTTCTGCAACGCATCGAAGCTTTGCCGCAGGATAATATACGTGACTTTCTCAACGTGGTGTTCTCTTCGACCATCATCGCCAAGTCCGGCGGCGTCTCCCTGGCGCGCGATCTGGCGCACACGCGTCCCCATAGGGACATGAAGAAGCAACCAAGTTCGGCATTCGTAGAGTTCGCCAAGCGGCTGGAACGCAATAGAGCTGCTATAGGCAACGGGATGCCGCTTGAAGCAGAAGAGTCATCGTACCCAAGCGCGAATGGCGCAATGGATTCGAGCGATGGGCAATGTCTAGCGGAAGTCCGCGCGGCTAGTGCGGCCGAAACCGGCCTGCCGCCAGATAGCATAGACTTGATCGTTACCTCGCCGCCGTACGCCAATAACGCGATAGACTACATGCGTGCTCACAAGTTCTCCTTGGTATGGTTCGGCTGGAAAATCGACGAACTCAGCAGGATCCGGGCGCAATATCTGGGACACGATGCGCTGTCCACTGAGAGGCACGAAAACCTGCCCGACCAGTGCCAAGAGACGATTGTGACCCTCGCAGAGCGCGATGCCAGAAAAGCGCAAACGCTGCGCCGCTATTTCGGTGAGATGGCTACCGTGATCTCTGAGATGAAACGTGTCCTGAAGCGGGGTGGGGCGGCCGTAATCGTCGTCGCCACCTCAAATCTAAGAGGCATCGACGTTCAAACGCACAAGGCACTAGCGTCCATAGGCGAAAGCGCCGGCTTTGACCTGGCGGGTATTGGCGTTCGCCGCCTCGACCGAGACAGACGCATGATGCCAGCGCGTTGGGGCAATCAACAAAGCTCGCAGATCGAGGCACGCATGCATGACGAATACATCATCGGCTTGGTGAAGTCTTAATGCCAGGTAAGATCGAAAACCTGCGGCAAGACTACCATCTTCGCATTTGCCGCGACGTATTGCGGCAGAAAGCGGATGGCACTCCGAACAATGCCGACAGCAGCAGCAAAGCAAGCGTCAGACTTGGCAAGGGCATTGTCAAGAACATAGGCATGCGAATAGGGAAAAAGAAGCTGGCAGGACAAACAGCGGGACATCAGTTCGAGGCGGCGACAAGAGACTTCTTGCGTGATTCATTTGGGCTTTTATCCCACCTGCGCCCTGGCGAATGGGAGTTTTGTTTGGGAGGAGACATACGAGACTACGAGCAGTATCTGCATCTATCTGACGTACGACAGGTAGTTGAAGCGCACGAGGAATTACGCATTATCTTCGGCGACTACATCGTTACACCCGACATAGTGGTTTGCAGAAAGCCGGTGGTAGACTCCGAGATCAACAAGAAGGAAGTCTTGGTGAACGATGAAGGAACGGCAAGCCATACCCCTCTACGGCACGCGAATTCTCAGGCAGACATAATGCACGCGAGTGTTTCATGCAAATGGACGATTCGCAGCGATCGCTCGCAGAATGCACGCACTGAGGGCTTGAACCTCGTTCGCAACCGAAAGGGCAAGACGCCTCACATAGTCGTCGTTGTGGGAGAACCGCTGCCCAGTCGCATCGCGTCGCTTGCCTATGGCACAGGCGATATTGACTGTGTTTATCACTTCGCCTTGAGGGAGTTGACGGATGCCGCCTCCGACAATGACTCCGATGCAGACCTGCTGAAGACACTCGTAAACGGCCGGAGGCTGCGTGATATTAGCGACTTGCCGTTTGACTTGGCGACGTAATTGGACTCCGAACAACGCTTAGAACGACCCTTATAAATGCTACCGCGCGGTGAGGCCGCCGTCTATCACTAGCTCCGTGCCGGTGATAAACTCCGCGGCGTCGGAGGCGAGGTAGAGGGCGGCTTTGGCGACCTCGTCGGGTTGGCCGAGGCGGCCCATGGGTTGGCGCAGGCGCAGGTTTTCCATGGCGGCGGCGGGATCGTCCTCGATGGCGAGGAGGCGTTGGACCCAGGGCGTTTCCACCGTGCCCGGGCAGACGCAATTCACGCGGATGTTGTCGGCCACGTACTCGATGGCGACCTGTTTCGTGAGGGCGATCACCGCGCCTTTGGATGCGCTGTAGACGGCGCGCTTGGGCAGGCCGACCTGTCCCGCCACGGAGGCCGTATTCACGATGATGCCGCCGCCCTGGGCCAGCATGTAGGGCACCGCGTACTTGCAGCCCAGCCAGACGCCGCGCACGTTCACGGCCATCACGCGATCCCACTCCTCGGGGGTGACCTCCAGCACGCTGCCCACGTGGCCGATACCGGCGTTGTTGCAGAGGATGTCGATGCTGCCGAAGGCTTCCATGGTCTCGGCCATGAGGTGTTCCACGGCGGTGGGATCGGTCACGTCGGCGATGAACGTCCGCATGGGGCGGCCGATTTCTTCGACAGCCGCTGCCGTGGTGGCGAGGCCGTCCGCATCCACGTCGGCACCCATGATGGTGGCGCCTTCCCGCGCGAAGAGCGTGGACATTTCGTACCCAATGCCGGACCCGGCGCCGGTGATGACTGCTACTTTATCTGCCAGCTTCATGAATCCCAGTTCCCCTTCGGCAAAGTGATTGGTTTTGTGACCACGATTATACTGTACGCGGCAGTGCCCATTCGTCATTTCCCATGAGAGATTGCCCGCAGGCGTGTGGACATCCAGCCACTTGTACCGGATCGCGCCTGCCTGAGCGTCTACCTAGATTGCACATAGAGCATTTGTACCAAGAGGCGGGGGACAAGCCCCCGCAAGACGGCTTGGCGGACAATGACTTTAGCGCAACGCGTCCCAGTTAACCTTGCCTGATTAGATTTCCACCATTTGTGCTAGGAGGCGGGGGACAAGCCCCCGCGCTACTTAAAGAGAAGGCAGTGCCTTGTTGCCCGTCATTTTGGCGGAATGCCTGACTCCTGCCGCGATACGGGGCCGGAAGCCATCTTCTATTCGCTGCTCGCACAATGGACTCCGGCCCCGAATCAGTCGATACTTCGTATCGATTACGGGGCAGGCATTTCGCCGGAGTGACGGACTAACGGTTTTCAATTCCGGTGTTGCGATGCCGCGTGCCTACCGCGTCAGGAAGACGATGCCCAGCACCGCGAAGAATATGCCCATTGCCCGCGTGAACGTAATCTGCTCGCCCAGGAAGACTACAGCCAGGATTGCCGTCAGCACGGGATACGTCCCGCTGGCGGGCACCACCAGGGAAGCGTCCCCCAGGCGCAAGCCGTTGTAGAAGCCGATGACGGCGCTGGCCGTGAAAGCGGTGACGAGCACCACGAGTATCCACGTCTGCCAGGTGGGCGTTATTGAAATCGAACTGCTGCGTTGGACCCACACCAGCGGCAAGAGCATGAAGACGGTGATGATGCTCCGCACCCACACGAGATAGGGCGCCCCGAAATAGGGGGCGACCAGCTTGCCGAAAAACGACGCCAAGCCCCACGAAACAAACGCCACGCCAATCCAAAACCACAGCGCCATAACTGCTCCTACGCTCTTTGCCGCAAACTACTTGCTAAGTCACATCAAACTACACGCTCCCGCTGTCACCAGCGGCACAGCCTGAGCACCGGGCACGCTTCCCCTGCAACTATAGCAAACCTGTCTGGGCGCTGTGGAAGCCGCTTTGGCTGCAGCTACACTTCGTTTGCATGCTTCTTCGCTATACTAAGAGCACGCCATGGCAGCCATGGCGTGCAGCGGCTGCGGCGGGCATACTGCGGCACAAACCACCCAAGAAACTGGAGGCACGGACATAAATGGACCTAACTGTCGGGGTACTCGGAACGGGACGCATGGCGCAGCTCCACAGCACGGCGCTGCGGTCGATTCAGGAGAAGGGACTGGTGATAGATGGGGAGCGGCACAACGTCGCGGTAGCGCTCTACGGACGCGACCCCGCGAAAGTCGCGCCGCTGGCTGAGGCGTGCGGTGCCGTCAAGACGAGCACCGACCTGGAGAACTTCATCGACGATCCCGACATCAACGTGATCGATAACTGCCTCGTCAACCGCTTGCACTTCACGCCGCTGTTGCGGGCAATCCAGAACGGCAAGCACGTATACACGGATAAACCGCTGACAAATACCGCCTCCGAAGGCCGCTATCTCCTGCGCGCGGCGCGGCAGGCCGGCGTGCATCACGGCATCGTGCAGAACATGCGTTTCCAGGGAGGGACGTCCAAAGCCAAGGAGATCATCGCTTCCGGCGTGCTCGGACGCATTCTGCATGCACGCGTCGTGTTTGGGTACTTCGTGCCGCAGCGCGTGGAGAACCGGCCGGCGTGGTTCTACCAGAAAGCCGAGGCGGGCGGCGGCATCGTACACGATATGATGGCCCACTTCTTCGACTTGCTCGGCTGGATGATCGGGCCAATCGAACGGGTTACGTGCGACATGACGACGGTCTTTCACGAACGCGAGACTACCGAAGGCGAGCGTTTCCCCTCCGAGGTGGAGGATGCCGCGACGGTGCAGATGCGTTTCGCGAACGGCGCGTTGGGAAACGTGTTTGTCTCTTGGGCGCGGCGCAAGCACGAAGAGGTGCCGTATTTCGAGATCGACGGCCAGGACGGCAGCCTGATCTTCAGCTTCAACGACATGCACCAGCAGCTCCAGGCCGACACGCCCGGCTTCCGCTACGATCCCACCCAACTCCAGGCCGATCCTATGACCGGCTGGGAGCCGGTGGCACTGGAGGGCGGCGACCCGTTTGAGATCCAGTTGCGGGCTTACTTGGAAGGGATTGTCACCGGTGCGCCCGCCAAGCCCGATTGGGAAGATGGCGTGCGGGCGCTGGAAATAGTGGAAGCGGCGTATGAGTCCGTGGAGCACGGCAGGGCAGTGCACGTTTGAGTGCTCTTGCCAGGGTAATGAGCCCATGACCCTGCAGAAGGCGCCTTGTGTTCAAAGTATCCTGTGGGCTACAATATGGTGATGGTTGAGATTCGCCAAACCGAGGTCTACGCCCACTGGTTCAGACGGCTTAGGGACAGGCAAGCAAGAGTGAGAATCGACAGCCGCATCCGGCGGTTGTCCCTGGGCAACCCCGGCGACTGAAGCCGGTAGGAGCGGGAGTATCCGAGATGCGGATCGACTACGGACCTGGCTACCGGGTCTACTTTGTGCAAAGAAGTCGGGCCCTGGTCGTTCTTCTAGCCGGAGGCGACAAGGACAACCAAGAACAAGACATACGAAGGGCGCTGGAGCTCGCCAGAGGACTCTAGGAGGCAGCTATGGCAAAGACGCAGACAAGGCCGTGGGACCCGGCAGAGCATCTGGAGACCGAGGAAGACATGGCGGCATACCTGAATGTTGCGCTGGAAGAAGGTGACCTGAGCCTGATCATGGCGAGCCTCGGAGACATCGCCCGCGCTAGGAGAATGACGGTGGTGGCGCAGGAGGCGGGACTGGGTAGGGAGAGCCTTTACAAGTCGCTGTCAGCCGATGGCAACCCGGAGTTCGCCACCGTGCTGAAGGTGGTGCGCGCTCTGGGACTCAGACTTCAAGCCGCAGCAGGGCCGGGCGAAAATGACGCCGCTTGAGTGTCTCGCTCCGGCTATTTCAACCCACGACTGCTATTTCCATGAGACTGCACGGAGACTAGAAACGCAAAGCGCCACAGAAGGACAAGGGCTATGCCAAGGCTTGGCACAGTGAGATCAGCGGCAGTGCTGAGATGAAGTCTATCCGCAAGGAAGCCTGAGGTGTAAGGCTTGTTCGACAAGGAAAGGCATAAAAGGCCCAATTTCTTATAGCGCGGTTGGCTTTGTCCGTCACTCCGGCGGAAGCCGGAGTCCAGGATGAGCTTATGCAATACCTCCTGTACTACAACACGGCAAGACCACACCAAGGCCTAAAGGGGCATACGCCAATTCAAGCCCTGCAAAATCTGTCAACGAATTAGTCAACACTTACAGGGGGAATGACGGAGTCCCTCGTGCCAATCTCGTGGTAATGCCGATATCGGGGAATCCCATTTCTTAGAGGAGACACCATGACCGCTGCCGACCGTGCATCGCGCGCTCCCAGGTACACGTTCGCCGACACCCTTGACGAGCAGGAATCCCAGCTTTCCGACAACCCGCTGGTGCGGCGAATGGCCGCCTCCCGCACGGCGCTGGCGGGGGATCCCCACCGCCCGCTGTACCACTTCGTCAGTCCCGAGAGCAAACTGAACGATCCCAACGGGCTCTGCTTCTGGCAGGGACGCTGGCATCTCTTCTACCAGGGCTTTCCTCCAGAGGAGCCCCGGCCCCACTGGGGGCATGCCGTCAGCGACGACCTCATCCACTGGCGCGACTTGCCGTATGCCATCAATCCCGATCCGGAGGAGAGTTGCTACTCTGGCAGTACCCTCGTCGAGGACGACCGGGTCATCGCCATCTACTACGGGACGCAGGTTGGCAACATGGTCGCCGTCTCCAGCGACCCGCTGCTCCTCAACTGGGAGAAGGTTACGGGCCGGGCGGTCATCCCCATTCCGGATGACGACGGCTCGCCCAGGCAGTTCACGGTCTACGACCCTTGTATCTGGCAGCGCGACGGCGTCTACTACTCCCTCTCCGGCGGCGCGGTGACCGACGGCCCCGGCGGCCGGCGCATTGCCGCCGACTTCCTATTCCGCTCGCGGGACCTGGAGACCTGGGAGTACCTACACCCCCTCACCGAAGGTGACAGGTTTACGCTGGTGGGCGACGACGGTGCTTGCCCCTACTTCTGGCCCATCGGCGACCGCCACATGCTCCTTTTCTTCAGTCACATGAGCGGCGGCCAGTATCTGCTCGGCGACTACGACGCGGATCGCGACAAGCTGGTTGTCACCTCCCACGGTCTCTTCAACTTCGGTCCAGCGGTCCCGTCAGGCGTCCACGCTCCATCTGCAATGCCTGACGGACAGGGCGGCATCATCGTCCTATTCAACATGAACGCTGGGTTCCCGTCCCCGGGCTGGGATCAGATAATGACGCTCCCCAGGCGTATTACCCTGGCGGGTGATGACGACGTGCGGGTCGAGCCCGCCGGCGACATCGAGTCCCTCAGGCATGAGCACAGGCACGTCGGGCCGACGGAACTCCCCGCTAACGAGGAAGTGGTGCTGGCAGGCATCGCGGGCAACACGCTGGAGCTGGCACTGGAGATCGACCCTGGGGAGTCGCCCATGGTCGAACTGAACGTCCTCCGGTCACCGGGCCGGGAGGAGTACACGCGCATCGCCTTCTACAAGGAACGCGGTTTCAGGGTACAGTACCCATCCGTCCGCCCCGGCGCGGTCCACCACAACGGCCAAGTCGCCATTGGCGGCTACAAAAGCCCGTGGCCCGCGAGCCGCCACGAAAGCCTCCTGACCCTCGACACTTCCTACGCGTCAACCCTGCCGGACGCACTCTCCCGCGCTCCCGAAACGGCCCCTCTCCGGCTCGACCCGGACGAGCCGCTCAGGCTCCGGGTATTCGTCGACCGCAGCGTGGTAGAGGTCTTCGCCAACGGCAAGCAATGCGTAGCGGTCCGCGTCTACCCCGGGCGGAGCGACAGCACCGGCGTCTCCCTGCGCGCCCAGGGCAGCCCCGCTCAACTGCGCTCGCTCGACGCCTGGCAGATGCGGAGCATTTACCCACAGCCTTAGGGCGGCCCATCGCGACGCGGTCATCGTTCGCGGCTTGCCACGTGCTGTGCCAGCCTTAGTCGGATTTCCTAGTTTCCAGCATGCACGCACGGAGCACCACTGGAACACGCGTCTAGTCTTGGGTCACCTTTTGCCAGTCCGCGCTCGGATCCAGGCCGCCGACGTTCGTGATCTGCTGGCTGAGCCGGTACACGGTGTGATTGCCGATGCGGGCCTGCAAGGGGTTTTCGCCCTGGAGCCAGATGGGCCACACTTTGTGCAGGTTGCCGCCGAGTTGGATGCTATCACCGGCGGCGATCTGGTAGACCAGCCCCCGCCGCGGCGTGTCGCTGTGGTTCGGATACGAGGCGTGCAGCATGCAGCAGTGGTGAATGGTCATAGAACCGGCGGGCACGACGAGATCGACCACGTTGCCGCGCGCCACGTCGTCCTCGTACTCGCGGGGTTCGGTGCAACGGCCGGTGAACCTGCCGCTCTCAGCGTCGTAGTGGTCAACCGGGCCGCGCAGGTGGCTGCCCGGTATCATGCGCATGCAGCCGTTTTCCGGCACGGCGTCATCCAGCAGGAACATGCAAGCTAAGAGGTCGTAATTGGTGTGGGGGAAGAAGGGGAAGTCTTGGTGCCAGCCCACCTCCCCTTTGCCCTTGGCAGGTGGCTTCCAGTTAAGCTTGCAATGCTGCAGGCGCAGGTTTTTACCGATGAGCTGCGTGACCGCGCCCAGCAACACCGGATGGCGCGCGGCTTGCATGAAGGCGTCATCAAAGAGCGCCACGTTTTGAATCACGGCCAGGCTGTCGTCGCCGCCCAGGCGGGAGCGCTCGTCACGCAGCCGCTCGGAGGCATCTTGCAGCCCCTGTAACTCAGCCGCCGACAGCACGTTTTCCAGGATCAGATAGCCGTGCCGGTGATAGAAGGCGACCTGGTCGTCGCTGAGGACCTTTTCCTGGGTTGCGGGAGAGGTGGCCATGGGGTATCTGCTCCTTGACTTCATGTGGCAATTTCACGCGACTTGCTTACACGCACATGAGTGGCTTGTCTAGGTACTGTATCACGTTCAATGGTCGCTCATTCACGTCATGCACGGGTAATGGGAATTTGGGCGGCGTGTCACTCCCGCTTGCGCGGGAGTCCATCCGTATCCTAACCTGCTGCACACCGCACAAGAGCGGGGGACAAGCCCCCGCGCTACACGCAAAGCCTCTCTCAGTCCGTCATTCCCGCGAAAACTCGCCCCCGCACGGGGGCGCAGAATCCATCTTCATCTTTGTTCCTAGCGGAGCGACCGATTCCGGAGAGGCGTGAAGCCAACCTGGACTCCGGCTTTCGCCGGAGTGACGGACATGTCCCCGCCCTACACGAAATACCCTACTCAATCCGTCATTGCTACACGGAGAGCCTTGCTCAGTCCGTCATTCCCGTGAAAACGGGAATCCATCCTCTCCGTGTAACCTGGACTCCGGCCTCCGCCGGAGTGACGGTAACTCTCCTACCGCTCGCTCGGCTCCAGGCCGCCGACGTTGGTGAGCGGTTGGTTGAGGCGGAAGACCGTGCCGTCGTTCATGCGGGCGCGCAGCGGGTCCCCGCCCTGCAGCCAGATCGGCCAAACCTTGTACAGTTGGCCGCCGAGCTGAACGCTGTCGCCGGCGGCGATCTGATAAATCAGACCCCGCCGGGGTGTATCGCTGTAGTTCGGGTAAGAAGCGTGGATAATGTTGCAGTGGTGGATGGTGATTGAGCCTGCCGGGGCGACCAAATCGACCACATTGCCGCGCGCCAGATCGTCCTGGTAGTCCGCAGGATCGGTGCAATGCCTCGCGAACGTTCCGTCCGCAGCGAAGTGGTCTACCGGCCCGCGCAGGTGGCTGCCGGGGATCACCCGCATGCAGCCGTTTTCCGAAGAGGAATCATCCATCAGGATCATGCACGCCAGCAGATCGTAGTTGGTGTGAGGCAGGAAGGGAAAATCCTGGTGCCAGTCCACTTCGCCGGTGCCCTTGGTGGGCGGCTTCCAATTGAGCTTGCAGTGCTGCAGACGCAGGTTCTCGCCGATGAGTTGCGTGACGGCGGCCAGCATTACCGGATGGTGCGCGGCGCGCATGAAGGCGTCGTCGAGCAACGCAAAGTCCATGATGGCGGCGATCTTGTCGTCACCCGCGATGCGGGCGCGCACCTCGCGCAAGCCTTCCGTGGCTGCTCGCAATTCCTCGAGCTCAGTCGCCGAGAGCACGTTTTCCAGAATCAGATAGCCGTGCCGGTGATAGAAGGCGACTTGGTCTTCGCTAAGGACATTTCTCTGTGTTGGAGCAGGGGTCGCCATTGGTCATACCATTGAATTGCGGGGCACGTCACCCCTGCAGCCAGCGATCTAAGAAAGCAAACGACTCAACGCCATGAATCACGTGCGGTCCTTCGAAAATGCCGAGCTCTACGCGCTCCGATATGCCAAGCTGCTCATAAATTGCCTGAAGTTGCGCGAATTCTTCCTTCACGTGCTCCAGCCAGAAGACACGGTCTTCCGTGCCCGCTTCCACGAAGAAGGGGCGCGGACAGATGAGCGCGGCGATGTCGCAGTCGGAAAACTCGTTCAACTGGCCCCAGAAGAACTTGTCGTCATCGCCGGTTTGGATGAAGGAGGTGTAATGAGGCGAGAGGTCGATCATCTTGGGTGTGCGGTTGGTAAAGTAGCCCGAGCAGACACAGGCGGCGATGCGTTCGTCGGCGGCCGCCGCCCACAGCGCCATCATGCCGCCCTGGGAAATGCCCATGAAGCCGATGCGGTTGTTGTCCACTTCTGGCAGCGACTGCAGGTAGTCCACCACGCGCATCTGCTTGCCCACTTCCAGGCCCATGAGTTGCCGCGCGATGAGCGTAGCCTTACGGTTGGGGCGCGAGCGGTCAGGCGTGTTGTTCATCACCAGCGGGGCAAAGACCACGTAGCCTTTTTCGGCCAAACGCAAGCCAAACGAGCGCAGGTAGGCCGTCTCTTCCAACTCGTAGTAGCCGCAGGTGGCTTCGGGCGAACCGGAGAAGCCGTGCTGGGCGATCACGGCCGGTTTCGGGCCTGCGGGGGCAGCGGGCACAAGCAGCACGCCGTATACGTGGACGCCTTCATCCACCGGAATCCAGACGCGCCGCGCCGCTATGCCGGGATGCTCAGGCAGTTCCTGGTGTCGTGGCTCCAGCGGCACGGCATTGCGCGGCACGCCGCCCATGAGTTGGAGAAACCGCGCGCGGTTCGGCGCCACTGAACGGCGGTACGCGTCAAGCGAACTGAAGTCCTGCTGCCACGCGCGCTCACGCGTCTCCGCAGCCGCATAAACCAGCGCGGAATAGTAGTCGTCGATCTCCGCTACCTGCTCCTGGCGGATGGCTTCCGCATCGTCAGGGGATACACCAAGCGTTCCCATACTTCGCCCCCAATTCCTCGCTAAACGCACGTAGGGGCACGATATATCGTGCCCCTACGTCGCAAAGGCTTACCTATTGCCTACTTGCGTTGTACTCGTCCAAGATGGCTTGGGCCTCGCCTTGGGCCGTGCGGGTAGCCTCCTCCGGCGTCAATGTCGGATTGGCATTCGTCGCCTCCCTGGCGTTCTTCCACAAGGGTCCGGCGAGATCGCCGCCAATAGGATGGAGCAAGAACGGGATGGCGGTCTCCATGGCCCGCAGATACTCGACGATTCTCTCTCCGGGCGGCAAGTCCAGATTGATGAAAGCGTCACTCTCGGCAATGGCCTTGATCGTCGGCGTCGTATCGCCGTTACGGGCGGCCGTATCCAGTTGCTCCGGCCCGCAGATCCACGAGGCGAACTCCCACCCGTGATCGAGCACTTTGCTACCTTCAACCAAGGCGATCTCCTCGGTGTAGAGCGCGCCGTTGCGCGTCGGCTCGCCCTCGAAGTCGATGAACGGGATAGGATGCAACGTCCAATTGAACTGCGCGTCTGTCCGGAAGCTGGGCACCAGCCAGTTGTAGCCCGAGTAGATGGTGACCTTCTGGTTCTTGAAGTGATCGAAGATCGTCTCTTCTTTGGCATCGTCGCCATAGGCTTCGATTTGGTGCTTGTGGTACAGGTCTGCCTGCGTCCTGATCAACTCGGTGCGCACCGGCGCGTCCCAACTCATGGTCTGCCACTCATTGTTCACGGAACCCTGATCGCGACCATAGGAGACGTACCAGGTTGACCAATACCAGAACCGCGTCGACACGCCCCACTTGCCGTTGGCGGCATCGGTGAGCTTGCCGCCGATATCAATCATATCCCCGAAAGTCCAGTCATCGGACGGCACCTCTATGCCCGCCGCCGCGAGCGAATCGAGATTGAGCGCCATCACCGGCGTCAGAATGCCCAGCGGCAGCGCATGCAGCGTGCCATTCCAGGTGACACCGTCGATGGCGGCCTTATAGTAGTCATCAAGGTTGAGTCCCGACGCCTTGACGTACGGCTCCAGCGGCAGGAAGACTCCTTCTTCGCCCCAACGCGCCCAGCCCCAGCCGTGCCAGGTCACGTCAAGCAAGCCGCCGCCGGCCGCGGCGTTCGTGCCAATGCGGTCGTTGAGCGCCGTATCGAGAATCGTGGAGATAGTTACATTGGGGTTCTTCTCTTCGTAGGCGGTCACCAAGCGCTCGTACCAGCGCTCCTTGGCCGGTGAATAGGGCGGCCACATGAACTGAATCGTGACCTGCTCGGCCACAGGCGCCTCTTCGGCCTTCTTCTCTTCTGCCGGCTCCGCTGCCTTTTCTTCCATCATCTCGCCCGTCGTCGCTACCTGGCCGCACGCGGCCAGGGCAACAGCGCCGAACGCGGTTGCCGAACCCGCCAGAAATGTCCGTCTGCTGATCTCAGAACGCATGATCCCTTCTCCTTCGCGATGCAGCGCTACGCTGCGCCAGCTAATTGAAAAGCCTCTACGTCGATCAAGCTCGGTAGAAATGACCTGGGGAGGCCACCTACACGGATACACTCCCCCTTTCCTATCTGAAGCACCAACTTGCCGCCTATATTACTTCAACTATAGAATCTTGGCAATAGCATTCTCAGGGAGTATGCCGCCGCATTGAAACAGAAGGGGTGAAGCCAGACAAGTCCTATGTCTTGGCCGCTATCACCGGAAAGCCCGCTCCGCGCGTGCCCACTATGAGGGAATGCGAAATTGACCCTAAGCGAACATCTCCACCAGCGTCTCCGCGGCGATGCGCGCCTCGTCCCAGGGTAGGGATTCATCGCCCCAGATCATCGAGTGCTCGTGGCCCTTGCCTGCCAGGAGCACGGTGTCGCCGGGACGGGCCTGCTTGAACGCGATACGGAAGGCCTGAGTGCGGTCGACGCTTATGCTGTAGTCGCGGCCGTAGACGCAGCCGGCCTCCAGCGCCCCTTCCTCGATCTGGCGGCAGATTGCGTCCGGGTCCTCGCTGCGGGGGTCCTCGCTGGTTATGACAAAAAAGTCTGCGTGCTCTGCCGCCACCCTGCCCATGAGCGCCCGCTTCTCTACGTCGCGCTCGCCCGCACTGCCAAACACGGCCACTAGCCGCCCCGGCGTGACGCCGCGCAGGGCATTGAGCACGAGCCGCAGGCTATTAGGCGTGTGGGCGTAATCCACGATCACCGCGAACGGCTGGCCGGCAGCGATCACCTGCATGCGGCCAGGTACGCCGGGAAACGAGCTTACTGCCGTCACAGCCGCGTCGAGCGGCACGCCGAGTCCCGTGACAACGGCCAGCGCCGCCAGCGTGTTCGCCACGTTGAACCGGCAGACCAGCGGCGACCGCACCTGCGCTTGACCCTCCGGTGTGACCACCGTGAACGCGGTGCGGTCAGCGCCGAGTTCAACGTCCACCGCGCGTACGTCAGCCTGTTCCCCAATGCCGAACGCGCGCAGGCCGGGGGGCTTGAGTGAGGCAAAGTACGGATAGTGCGCGTCATCGGCGTTGAGGACGCTGACTTGGGGAAACGGCTTCGGCGCGCGCGCATTTACCCGCTGGAAGAGCAGACCCTTTGCTTCACGATACGCTTCCAGCGTCTTATGAAAGTCCAGGTGCTCGTGGGTGAGGTTCGTCAGCACGGCGGCGTCGATCTCGATTGCGTCCAGCTTGTGCAGCGCCAGCCCGTGGGAGCTGGCTTCAATAACGGCATGGGTCCCACCTTGGTTGCGAATAGTGCGCAACATTTGTTGCAGATCCGATGCGTGCTGCGTGGTAAGACGGGTCTCGTTGGCGAATTCCTGTCGGCTGTCGTGAAAGGCAACCGTGGTGATGACCCCGGTGGGATGGCCGCAGGCACGCAGAATATGGCCGATGAGGGTTGTGGTGGTGCTTTTGCCGTCGGTGCCGGTGACGCCAATGACGCAGAGTTCTTGAGAGGGATTGCTATAGAACGCCGCCGCCACCTGTCCCAGCGCCTGCCACGTATCCGGCACGAGCACCTGGGTTACATGCTCCGGCAGCGACAAGCGCCGCGTGACAAGCACGGCGGTTGCGCCGTTTTCCACGGCAGCCGCCGCGTAGTCATGTCCGTCACGGTGCAACCCTTGCAAGGCTATGAAGAGGGCACCGGCCTGCGCCTCACGGGAATCGTGGCAAAGCTGGGTAATGGGGACATCCGGCGTGCCGGTGAGCACCTGCGCTGCCGGCACATCCGCGAGGAGACTTGAGAGTTGCACTAATCCATCTGTTCCCGTAGAGAGTCCGTCCACACTTCGACAAGCTCAGTGCGAACGGACTTCAGTTGCCCGCTCCCCTGACAACGCTTGCTTTCACAATATTGTAGTCCAATTGGATTGAGATAACTCCTGTCATCCCCATACTGCGCCGCTCAAGACGATTGAGCCGATTTGCTACCGCATCACCGCGGCAATCAGGAGTTCAGAGCGTTGCACTCTGTTCTTCCGATCCAAAAGAGCTCCCGTTCGCGCTGAGGGCTGCGCGAAGCCGGCTGCGCGAAGCCCCTGTCGAAGCGTGAACGAACGCACACTGAACGTCCGTTGCACACTAATCAACTCACCTTTCAAATGTAGTCGTCGCAGAGCCATCTATCTCTTCTGCGCGAATCTTGCTAATGATCCAGCGGAAATGGCCTGCACGTGCGCCGCAGCCGGAGCGGATGCGCCGGTTCGCCTGTTTTTGTAATGCCAAGAGCGTGCAGAGGGTGGGAGAACGCTTGGCGAAATGCCTGCGCACGTTCCCCCCATGCGCCGTGCACACCCCACGCCGCGACCACGAGTGCCGCCCCATCGGCGAGCTCATGCAGAGCGCCATCGTTATCCTGCCCTATCGGGTCGGCCACAGACCGTAACACCTCAGGGTAGGGCGTGCGCCAGGCAAACAGATTGCCCACGCGTACACCCCCGTATCCCCAAGCACGAGCAAAGCCGATGCAGCGCCGGATAGTCGGGTCATTCCGCGTTGCGTCAGCGGTGGCTGGATTGAGCATGATGAACATTACCGGCGGTTCGGCGTCGTCCCACGTCCGCCACAGCTTGTAGCGGTAACGGCCGCACGGGGAGAACGCAGCCCCGCTTTGTGGGAGATTGTCCCGCATACTACCGTCCACAGTTTCGCGCCTCTCGCTGCAAAGCATTTACACATGGCAGGAGACAGTACTCATAGAGGGTACTTATGAAGCTGCTGTTATGCAAAATCATCCGTTCACCCCTGTTTCACGTACGGGCCTGGCTCTGAGCCTGCCTGTCCTGAGCTAGTCGAAGGGTCGAAGGGTAAATCTGCAAAGAGCTATGAGATGAGTTCTAGTTGAAAGAAACTCAGCGGTGGCTTTTGTTGGCATCTACACTAGCGGAGCCGAGAAGGTGGATGCTCGCCCCGTTCTTGAAACAGGGTGAGCTCTCGCGGGGATGACGGGCCGTGTCGCACCTCTGACTCATTAATATCACGGCGAATCTCCGCCCCGGCAAGGTTCGCCATTCAAGTTTACGCAAGCCCCAATTGTGTCACGGTATGCAGGTGTGTCCGGTGCAATAAAAGCACTACGCGCATACATGGGGCGCAGGGGCACGACATGTCGTGCCCCTACCGTCGCTCGCATATCTGGAACCCGCACGCTTCTTGACCTACCTGGGCCTTACCCAGGCTCTACACGGCTAGACAACAACGCAAACCTGCGCTAGACTGCATTCAATCGTATTGCCTCTCTGTGTTAGTGAGTACACCGGTTCTGGACCGCATACTTGCAGAAAGGAGGCGTACAAAGCTAGTTTCGTCTCCGCGCTTGTGCAGCGTGCGGGGGTCTGCGCGCGCTCGGCCCGCTCTTGCAACCACAAGCCCGCCCATACAATGCTCCACTCCAACCCGGCTTAGGCCGCGCGTAGGCAAGCCCTCTTGCAATCGCAGCCAAACCGCGTACTCCTGGCACATACATCGCGTTTCTGTATGACCAACGAAAGGGAGTCTTCGGATGAGAGTAAGAGAAATCGCCCTCAGCCGCCGGCGCGTTCTGGCGGGTCTCGCCGGCGCCACCGCCCTGTTGCCGCTCGCCGCGTGCGGCACGGTGGCTACACCCGCTGCTGAGACCGAGGCCAAGATGGAAGAGAAGGCCGCGCCAGCCAAGGAAGAGCCCAAGGAGCCTGAAGTCCAGGTGGCCAAGTGGTTCACGGCATCCTACGGCGGCGGCAGCTTCGACCCGGTGCAGCAGGGACTCGTCGACAGCTTTAACGAGTTGGACCCTACGCTCCAGGCCGAGTACGTCATCGTGCCCGGCAACCAGCAGGCCTGCATCGAGAAGGTGCGCACCGGCTTGGCAGCTGGTGAGCGCGATATCGGCATCTTCAACTGCAGTCCCATCTGGCTGGCGAACATCGGCACGGCCGGACTGGCGGCGGAACTCGATAGTCTCATCGCCCGCGACCAGGTGGACTTGACGGAATATGCCGATTTGGCCATCAATGCCCACCGCTTGCAGGGCAACCTCGTCGCTATTCCCCACTACGTCAATAGTCTTATCGTCGTCTACAACAAAGACTTGATGAACACGCTTGGTGAGGAATTACCGGTGGATTCGTGGACGTGGGACGACTTTCTCACGCTCGCGCGCAAGTTGACGACGGGCGCGGGCGCGCAGAAGCAGTTCGGCGTTGCCAATATTCCGCGGGGCTTCAACCCCAACACGCCGTGGATTTGGATGGCGGGCGGCAGCACCTACGACGACGAAGAAAACCCAACCAAGTCAACCATGTCGTCCATCGAGTCGCGGGCAGGACTGCAATGGCGCGCCGACCTCTATCACAAGCATCAAGTAACCCCGAAACCCGGCGAGGTGGAGGGCGATCTCTTCAGCGGCGGGGTGGCGCCTCTCATCGTCACCACCGGCGCGGCCATGTCCCGCTATCGCGGCGACCGGGTGTCGTTCGCGTGGGACGTAATCGGTATTCCGGCGGGGCCGACCGGCAGGACGACCTTCGCGGGCAGCTATGCCCAAGCAATGTATAGCGAAAGCAGCACCAGGGACGCTGCTTGGGGATTGCTCAAGCACGTCACGGGTCGTCCGGGGGCCCTCGCCATGCTCAGCGTGTAGCTTTCCGTGCCGGTCTACACGCCGGTCGCGCAGAACGAGTACCGCAATGCCGACGGGCAGCCCGACGGCATCGACAACGTGCTCAACTTCCTCACGTACCTGCGCGCCTTGCCGAAGAACCCGAACATGATTGCCATCTACGGCCCAGCATACGGCACGCATCTCGGCAAGATCTGGACCGGCGAGATGAGCGTGGAAGAAGCGACGGCCGCCATGGATACCATCGTGGACGGCGAACTGGGGTAGAATTCATTTCACCGTAATTCGCTCGGCTAATCGGCTAAGAAGGATAGCTCTCCTCGTGTTGCGTTTTCGTGGCGCGGGGAGGGCTCTTGCGTTGTCACGGTTACAGGCGACTGAATCGACACTCTTGCTTGCAGTGAACAGTGGCGGGGCAGGTCTTGCCTTCCTTGATCGTGCTTAGCGGGCGAGGGAAGATGGACTCCCGCGCCCCGCAGGGGGCGAGCTTTCGCGGGAGTGACGGAGACTAGGATGTCTCAATCCTGTGTAGCGCGGGGGCTTGTCCCCCGCTCCGACTTCAGGTCGGAGGATGCAGCGCGAGAGCTTGTCTCCAGCCGTGCGATACACGCATTCCACGGAGAAGATGGACTCCCGCTTTCGCGGGAGTGACGGAGACTGTCGTCGAAAGTAACGGAGACTAGGATGTCTCAATTCTGTGTAGCGCGGGGGCTTGTCCCCCGCTCCGACTTCAGGTCGGAGGATGCAGCGCGAGAACTTGCCTCCAGCCGTACGATACACGTGTTCCACGGAGAAGATGGACTCCCGCTTTCGCGGGAGTGACGGATTCTGTTGTCAGGAGTGACGGAGACTAGGATGTCTCAATCCTGTGTAGCGCGGGGGCTTGTCCCCCGCTCCGACTTCAGGTCGGAGGATGCAGCGCGAGAACTTGCCTCCAGCCGTACGATACACGTGTTCCACGGAGAAGATGGACTCCCGCTTTCGCGGGAGTGACGGATTCTGTTGTCAGGAGTGACGGAGACTAGGATGTCTCAATCCTGTGTAGCGCGGGGGCTTGTCCCCC
>JAPPLM010000026.1 GCA_028874195.1 Chloroflexota bacterium | reverse complement strand
ATTCAAGCCCTGCAAAATCTGTCAACGAATTAGTCAACACTTACAATTCCGAGCGCAGCGAGGAATCTAGGGTTCACATTGAGCGTGTTTGTTAGGTTCAGCACTTTAGATCCCTCACTACGCTGCGCTCCGTTCGGAATGACATGTGCGTGGGGCATGCAGGGCAATTAGTCTCCACGTTCCTATTGTCTAATCTGTCAACGAATTACGTGACATCTACAGGAATGACAGGAACGCTGCCCTGCAAAGACTACAAGCATTAATCTACCAATTCGCAGGAGCGCGAACTGTTCACGGATGTGATACATTTGTATTACGTACGTGACATGCTTGCAGGCTGCGGCACACCGGAATACAGGCTCTTTCTGAAGCCGACGCCTAGCCGCTGCGGCACCTAGTTCATAGCTGTTCACCGATGATATTCCGCTTTACCGGTCTCTGGCGGCACCCCGACTTCATGAAGTTGTGGGTTGGCTCGACCGTTTCTCGCTTCGGCTCCCAGATCACGTTTCTTGCGCTGCCGCTTACCGCGGTGCTGGTGTTGGACGCCACGCCCGTCCAGATGGGCATCCTCATGGCCATGGGCACCGCCCCGGCCCTGATATTCGGACTGGGCGCGGGGGTCTGGGTGGACCGGCGCAAGAAGCGCCCCATCCTGATCGCCACGGACTACGGCCGCGCGCTCTTGCTCCTGGCCATTCCGGTTCTCGCGTTCCTGGACGTGCTGCGCATCGAGTATCTCTATGCCATCGCGCTGGGACTCGGCATGCTTACGCTAGTCTTCGGAGTTGCCAGCCGCTCGATGCTGCCCTCCCTGGTTGCGCGTGACGAGTTGGTGGAAGCTAATAGCAAGCTCGCCATTGGCCGCTCGGCATCAGAAGTTGTCGCTCCGGGAATTGGCGGAATTCTTGTCCAACTGTTCACGGCGCCCATTGCGCTCGTAGTGGATGCCGTGACCTTCGTCGTCTCCGCTTTGGCGATCCAGTCGATGCGTGCCCCGGAGCCCGAGCCGGAATCGTCTGAGGACGATGACGCATTCATGCGCGAAGCCTGGCGCGGGCTTGACTTTGTCGTGCGGAACCGTGTGCTGTTGGCGATAGCGGGCGTCGTGGGCGGCATTGCCATCTTCAACTCCATGTTCGAAGCCGTATGGCTGCTCTACGTCAGCAAGGATCTCGGACTGAACGCCTTTACGTTCGGCATCATGTTCTCCGTGGGCAGCGTTGGTTTCCTGGCGGGCGCGGTCGTGGCGGAACGACTCATCGCTTGGCTGGGCATCGGACGCGCCATCGTCATCGGTGTCGTGCTAGCGGGACTCAGTGACTTGGCGACGCCTCTTGCCGGCGGATCAGTCATATCAATCGTCATTGTGCTCACTGCAGCCAGTCTTGTCTTTGGCATCGGCGCCACGCTCTTCGGCATCGCCCAGGACAGCCTGCGGATGGCCGCAACGCCGCAGTCCTTCCAGGGACGCATGCACGGCGTCATGAATGCTCTCGGCATGGGTCTGATACCGATTGGCGCCCTTGTCGGCGGGTTCCTGGGTGAGACCATCGGCATGCGACCCACTCTCTTTATCGCCGCCGGGGGCGAACTCGCCGCCGTGCTCTGGCTGCTTTTCACGCCCGTGTGGAGAATGCGCGAACTGCCCAGCCTAGCGGATGACGAGAGCGAATCCTAACTGCTGCACGACCCATGTCAGTCTGCAGCCTACTAGATTTGTGCTGTGCGATAAACTCCGGTAGCGCAGGTATGTAACCTGCGTCCCCGCGGCAATCCTCTCAAGAGTTCTTCAGTACGCTTAGTCTCAAATGCAGAACGAGTCTTTGCGTCCAACTGCGTATATACTCCTAACAAACCGGCAGCAACAAAATAGCAGGTGCGATTATGGATGAACTTGGCGTAGCAGGCCTTGGCGTAGCAGTACTTGGCTTTGGCGTGGGACGCAGCCACATGCGCGCGTATGATCAGATACCCGGTGTGCGGTTGGTGGTGCTGTGCGATACCAACGAGGAGCGGCTGGCGCAGGCGCGGCAGGAGTTCGACGGCATTGCCACGACGAGCAACGTTGAAGAAGCGGTGAGCCGCGACGACGTGCATGTGGTCTCAGTGTGCACGCCGGACCACCTGCACTACGAACACTGTCTCGCCGCCCTCGCCCACGGCAAGCACATCCTGTGCGAGAAACCCATGACCACCAGCGAGCCGCATGCGTGGGACTTGGTGCAGCGAGTCAAAGAGGCGGACGTGCGCTTTGCCGTCGGCAACGTGAACCGGTTTGTGCCGCAGTTTGCGGCCATCCACCAATTCGTGGAAGAAGGGCGGCTGGGCGAACTTTTCTTCGTCGAAAGCGATTACATCCACGACATGCGCGACGTCTACCAACGCACACCTTGGCGCAAAGACCCAGTGCATCCCCAGAACGCCTGGTTCGGCGGCGGTGTGCATCCCATGGACCTCGTGCGTTGGGTGGCGGGCGACGTGGCGGAGATCACGCTCTACGCCAACAAGTGCGCCAGCGCGCCGGAGTTCCCCTTGCCGGATACGTACATCAGTATCCTGAAGTTCGTGAACGGCTGTTTGGGCAAAGTGTGGGAAACGTCGGCCATTCGCCGCGTGCCGGGGCACGTGGTGAATTTCAACGCCTATGGCGCGGAAGGCACCATGCTCACCAATACGTTGGAGATGGAAGCGAAAGTCTGGCTGAATTGGGGCGTGGAAGGCCTGGCCGATGCGCAGACCCTGCCCTTCCGGCGCACCATCGGTCATCCGGTGCTGGACGAACTAACGCACCTGGTGGACTGCATCCGCAACGGCGAGACCCCGCTGGTGGACGCCCTGGAAGGCGCGAAAACGGTGGCAACCCTGGCGGCGGGGCTGCGCTCGCTTGAGAGCGGCAAGCCGGAGTCGGTGAACGCCGGGCCGTGAGAGGGCAACGGTCAGCAATTAGTGCCATCGGAGGGAATAAGGACCGAGATATTTGCGCGCCTAAGCGGTGGAGGCTTTTTCCGTCATTCCCGCGAAAGCGGGAATCCATCTTCATGGCGTACGGGGCGCGCGACTTCGCGGGTTTCTTGGCGACTGCTCACATTCCTTTTGCACCCATTGACTAAATTCTTGAGACGCAGTGGCGCAAAGCGCCAGAGAATCTCCCTCTTGGGACTTTCTAGTTTATCCCCTGTGACACGCATGGGGATGTAGGGCTCGAAGCTGTCAGTCTTGCAAATTGTACTGACAGTGTTTGGGTACGAAACGTCAGGAACTGTTGTTAGCGATGCGGCTGGAATGCCAATTGGCTAGCTGTGTAGTAATGAGCCCTGACAGCTCTTGTCAAAGGAGAACATCGTTTAAGGTAAGTTTATAGGCACTCCAGGCTGACAGCGAAGATGGATTCCCGCTTTCGCGGGAATGACGGACGACGCGCCCCTCGCGTTACTCTCCCACCTTTGCTCACTTGTAGGCTTTCTTCAACGTACAAATGACGGATCAACCAGTTGCCCGGGCGCTCCTTGTTGTCACGCCAGCACCTGGGTGGCCACCTTCCACAGCCCCTGCACCACGTCGGCGCAGTCTTCGTCCGTGTAGCTCGGCCCGATGCCGATGAGAATGGCGCGGGCCATGATCGCTTCCGTGCGCGGGCAGAGGCCGGGGCCGTAGTCCTGCGTCAATTCACCCACCGCTGGACGGTAGTTCTGCAGCGCCTCGATGGTGTATACCGGCTTGCCGCCGTAGACGTGCCGCGCCGGTATGCCTTCCGCGCGCAGCGCCTTTACGAAGGGGCCGGTGTTGGCGGGATCGTCCAGCAACAGGCCAAAGGCGACGCCGGCCACGCCGTTGGGATCGGGCAGGTGGCGCAACGTCACGCCGGGCAACCCCTCGACTTCGCGCTTGATCGTGTCGTGGGCATGCCGCATGCCCTCAATGATGCCCGGCAGTTTGCGCAGTTGCGCCAGGGCCAGGGCTCCAGCGAGTTCGCCCATGCGGTAGACCTCGCCCGGAAAGGCATCAAGCTGCGCGGGCGGATAGACGGTCAAGTCGCCCATGGTGTCGTCCGGCGCGCTCGTCTCCATAGCCTGACGCCCGAAACGGTAGCTCCCGTGGTCGTGGTAGCGCACGGCGCGCTCGAACATCGCCGCATCGCTCGTGGTAACGAACCCTCCCTCGCCTGCGGTGATGATCTTATTCACCTGCAGGCTGAACGCGCCCACGTCGCCCCACGCGCCGATGGGCTTATCCTTATAGGCCGTGCCGGCCGACTGGGCGCAGTCCTCGATCACGCCGAGCCCATGCCGCCGCGCGATGTCCATGATTGTGTCCATCTCCGCAGACACGCCGCTGGTATGCACGGGCATGATGGCGCGGGTGCGGGGCGTGATGCGGTTCTCGATGTCGTCGGGAGCGAGCGTGAACGACTCGTTGATATCGGCGAATACCGGGATGGCCTGATGCGCGGCTACCGTGCCGGGCGAGGCGATGAACGTGAGCGCCGGGACGATGACCTCGTCACCGGGCACGACATCGAGGGCTTTCAAGCCTACCTTGAGGGCAGCCGTGCCGGACGTGACACCCAGCGCATACGCCGTTCCCATCATCCGCGCCGCCTCGCGCTCCAGCGCTGACACTTTGTCCGGTTCATTGACGCCGTAGAAGCGAAACGGCGCGCGCTTCTCCAGCACCTCCAGAACAAGCTCTCTCTCTTCGTCGCCGATGAGGCGCGCGCCGGGATAGCCGGTCTCCAAAGGAGTTGCGCGGACCGGCTCGCCGCCATCTACCGCCAAGCGTTCGATTTTCGTTGCCATGTTCCGTTACTCCTATCCGTCGGTTACAGGTGCACTTCAGCTCTTACCGTTGCGGCGCCTTGGGCGCTCTCTGTGGTCGCCGTAGGGGCACGATATATCGTGCCCCTACACCGCTTTTCAACCCGTCATTCCCGCGCAAGCGGGAATCCATCTTTTCCGTGCGCGACGACAGTTGAGCAGTTCTAAGTCCAGTACAAGCTTCACTGTTGCCCCCACCTGGACTCCGGCTTTCGCCGGAGTGACGGGTCTACCTACCTGCTGGGTGGAAAAGACAATCTACAAATAGAAGAGGAATCCTACCGCTTCTTGGTATGCAGATGCTTATCCTTCAGGATCACCTTCTCCGCCGTGCCGCCCATGATGGCTTCGCGCTGCTCGTCGCTCATGGGGAAGTTGCGTAGGAATTCTACTTGCGGCAGCGGTTGCCAGGGGTGGAGATAGTCGGTGCCGAGCATGAGCTTCTGCCAGTTGCGCTGGATGAAGCCCTCGGTAAAGTCGAGATCGCGGGAGATGGCATTGAAGCCGGAACCGGCCGAAAGATCGCCGTACATGTTGGGGTATTCCTGCAAGAGCCGCTCCGAGCTGCCGCCGGGCGTGACCTTGCCCGGGGGATAGCCGACATTGCTGGAGCGCTTGAAGTCCGCGGAAATCTCCGCCCACCACGCCGGGCCGTGACCCATGAAGACCGTGTTCGGGCACTCCTTGAGCACGCGCTCCATGCCCGGCTGGCCGTCCTCATCGGTGCAGAGGTTGAGGTCCAGGTGCAGCATCACCGGCAGGTCGAACTCGCCAGCGAGAGAAAAGAGCTCTATGGCGCGGGGATCGTCAATCGCCAGGCCGTTCTTGTGCTCGCCAAAGCCCATGATGCCTCGCGAGACCATGCGTTCCAGCAACATGCGTTTGTTGACGGAGCTGCGCGGATCGATGACGCCAAACGGGATGAACCGCTCCGGGTAGTTCCGCCAGTCTTCCAAGGCCTCCGCTGTCAGGAAGTATTCGGGGAAGGACTCCGGACTCTCCAGCGGCAGCAGCACGGACATATCCACGCCCATTTTGTCCATGCGGTTCACCATTTGGTGTGCCGACATGGTGATGGCGTTGCCCATACTCCACCGCCCGCGGCACGTGTGCGTGTGGACATCGATAACCATAGCGTGTCTTCACCTCCGCTGGGTTCGTGTGTAGTTTCTCTGCCGTTGCAGTAGACAGCGTTGTTAGGAGTATACCCCATACGATAGTTTCGCTTTGGAACGCGGCGTATGCGCTACGTTTGCGACCCGGCTGAGTCATTCCTGTAAATGAAGACTGATTCCGGTTTCTTTTCTTATTGAGCATCCGCAGGTATCATAGTAAGCGCATGTACTCGTAGCGGAGAGGAGAGCGCCCGTGAGAGAAGGTTTGCACGCCGCGTTTACGGCTGTGGATATTACGCCCGACCAGGAACGAGCGTCGTCCAACGGCACAAAGAAAGAACGCAACTATCCCGTCTACGATCCGCTCAAGGCCCGTATTCTGTTGCTGCAGGACGGGGAACAGACCGCTGCCGTCGTGGCGGTGGACGGCTTCGAGCTCGGCATTGGCTTCGATGAGAAAGTAGCGGACGCGCTGTTTGCACGGGGTATTAAGCCGTTTCCCACGCTCTTCTGCCCGTCGCATATTGGCTCCACGCCCATTTCCAACTACGGCGCGTACATCATGATCTTTGCCCAGGACCTCATTATCGAGAACTATGAGGATGAGATCAGCGTGCGCATCGCCGACGGCATTCAGGACGCGTTTGAGATGCTCGTGCCGGTGCGGATCGCGTCACGCGGCGGCCACGCGCCCGACGTGTGCTACAACCGCCGCTTCATCAAGCCCGACGGCACGGTGCACATGGTCTTCAATCGCCAGGAGTCGCCGCCGGAACCGGAGTGGATCGAGCAGGGCAAGGACGACGAAGTGAGCGTGCTGCGCTTTGATGATCTGGACGGCGAAGCCATCGGCGCGTTCATTAACTTCGGTTGCCACGCGCTCTGCTCGACGGACAAGTACGGCGGCATATCTGCCGACTATCCCCGCTACGTGGCGGATGTCTTTGGCGAGGTTGCCGGACTGCCCATCGTCTTTGCCCAAGGCGGACTGGGCGACGTGGTGCCCATCGAGCGGGAAGGCTTGGCGGCCCGCCGCGTGGGACGTTCCGTCGGCGCGCAGGCATTGTACGTTTTCGAGCAGATCAAGCCCGATAGCACGCCAAGCATGGAGACGCACACGCGCGAAGTCGAGATACCGGCGCGCAGGATCCCCGAGGAACCGGAGGAACTGCGCTTCAACTTCACGCGAATGCATGATCGCTATCACCGCTTCCTCTTTGAATGGTACGAGCAGAATCCCACCATTCACTACCCGATAAAGGTCGTCACGCTGGGTGACACGGCGCTCGTGCACATGCCGGGTGAGCTATTCCACGACACGGCGCTGGCTATAAAAGAGGCGTCGCCGTTCCGGCATACGGTCGTTATCAGCCGGCCGACGCGCGAGGTGGCGTACGTGCCCACGCCGGAAGCCTTCGATCAAGGCGGCATGGAACCCAATCTCGCGGCCATCGCGCCCTCCAGCGAGCCCCTGATCCGGCAAGCCGCCATCGATCTGCTGGCCGGCCTGCGCGGCCAGTGGCGGTCTAGGGCCGCGAAATCCTCACCTCGGCGCAGGTTGCAAACCTGCGCTACCGGATGAAGGGAACGACGTTTCCGACCTCGCCAGTTGCCTGCGCACGACCGGCCAAATGTAGCGCGGGGGCTTGTCCCCCGCCTCTGCGTAAAGAAAGCGCCTGGGTACAGCACAGGGTACAAACCCGTGCTACTGTTGCACTTACTCGATACGAACGTGTTGAACCACTAGGACCGTTGCCGTTGCGCGATGCATAATCGACGGAGGCAAGGAGTAGTTCTGTATGGGAAACTTGGCGCTGAACGGCGGCTCACCCGCAATCGCAGAACCACTCGGCAAGTCCTGGCCGATCTTCGGTGACACGGAACACGCGCTGCTGCACGGCGTGTTGGAGAGCGGCATCTGGTGGCGGGGCGGGCACCAGGACCAGGATGAATCCCAGGTGGGACGCTTCGAACGCGACTTTGCCGGATTTCAGGATGCCAAATACGGCATTGCTGTCGCCAATGGCACCGTGGCGCTGGAGGCGGCGCTGCGGGCCGTGGGCGTCGAGGCGGGAGATGAGGTAATCGTCCCTGCCGTTACGTTTGTGGCTACCGCTTCCGCCGTCTTGCAGGTCAATGCCATTCCCATCTTCGTTGACTGCGATCCCCGCAACTACACCATCGCTCCCGAAGCCGTGGCAGCCGCCATTACGCCCAAGACGCGGGCCGTCATGCCCGTGGACTACGGCGGCATGCCGTGCGACATGGACGCGCTGCAAGACATCGCGACCAAGCACGACATCGCTATCGTCTCCGACTGCGCGCATTCTCACGGCTCGCAATGGAAGGGCGTCGGCACCGGGGCTATTGGCGATTGCGGCGGCTTTAGTTTCCAGATGGGCAAGACGCTCACCACCGGCGAAGGCGGCATGGTGTTGACCAACAAAGAGGAGGTCGCGCAGCACGCTTCGTCGTTCCATAACATCGGGCGTTATCCGGGCCGCCCCTTCTACGAGCACCACATTCCATCCACGAATTTGCGCATGACCGAGTGGCAAGGCGCCGTCGGCAACGCGCAACTCGCCCGCCTGGCAGCGCAAACCGACACGCGTGAACGCAACGTCGCGTATTTGTCTGAGCAACTCGCGCAGATCGATGGGTTTTCGCCTATCTACCGCGATCCCCGCGTGACGCGCTGGGGCTTTTACTTCTGGCACTTCAAGTACCACGGCGCGCAGTTCGGTGACATCGCGCGCGACACGGTTATGGCGGCCCTGAATGCCGAGGAGCTGCGCGTTCACACCGGCCATACGCAGCCGGTCTACCGCAATCCTATTTTCCAAGAGATGAACTTCGGTCGCACGGGGCATCCCTTCACGTGCTCCTTCTACGGCAAGGAAATCGACTACCGTAAGGTCTACTTGCCGGAAACGGAGCGCATCTACGCGGAAGAAGCCTTGTGTCTGCCGCACGCGACGTTCCTGGGACCCCAAAGCGACATGGACCGCATCCTCGACATCCTGCAGAAACTGGCGGACAATCAGGACGAACTCCGCGCGTGGGAAGAGAAAAAGGGACCCTAGATTTCTCGCTGCGCTCGAAATGACAGTGGCATGTGTCGGGTAGCGCGAAACTGACGCTCCTGAGCGGCGCGGCACATTCCAGGGCGGATTGTTTCAGCCAGAATACCGGGGCAGACCTCCCATCGGTGAAGGCCCTCAGCATGTCACTCCGAACGCAGTGAGGAGTCTAGGGTGCTTCTTTTACTAAGCCATGAGGCTGTAGACTAAGAATCCTAGATTTCTCGCTCCGCTCGAAATGACAGTGGAGGCTCAAATGACAGAGAGGTTCGTTGTTTCTTGACAGTGACAGAGTGAGATTTGCCTGACCCTTTAGGAGGTTTGCCTGACCGCTTAATCGGCGGCTAGCGACAACCGTACCGATTGCGCTACTATGCCAAGCGCCGAACTGCGTCTCTACCGCCTGAGGCGTTTGCGCGCCGACGGTCTTCACGCCAAGGAGCATTGAATTCATGGCTTCACAGCCGTTAGCCATCGACATCGAAACGACGGGGCAGCCGTGGGACGGCTTCGTGCCCGAGATTCAGGAGTACCTGCTCAGCCGGGCGCGGGACGACGAAGAACGGGCGGCGTTTCCGGGCCAGTTGGCGCTCTATCCCGGCGCCGCGAAGATTGTCGCCATCGGCATGTGGCGGCCCGGCGAGCAGAGCGGCGGCGTGCTGGTGAACAACAGCGCCGGCGCGCGGGAGTGGCAGGAGTTCCACGACGGCGCCAGCGTCTTCCATGGCAACGAGGAGGAGATACTTGAACAGTTTTGGCAACTCGTCCCACAGTTCGGCACAATTATCACGTACAATGGACGCGGCTTCGACTGCCCCATTCTCATGCTGCGCTCCGCCGTCAACGGTGTCCACCCCACCCGCAATCTCATGCCCTACCGCTATAGCTTTCAGCAGCATTGCGACCTGATGGAAGTGCTGAGCTTCCACCGCGCCATCGCGCCGTACAGCTTCCAGTTCTGGTGTCACCAATTCGGCATAGACGATCCGAAAGAGGGCCTCACCGGCAGCTCAGTCCCCAAGGCGTTTGCCGATGGAAGGTATAACGACATCGCCAGCTACTGCCTCCGGGACGCCCGCGCCACGGCGGAACTGTATGAACGCCTGCTGCCGCTGATTGAGAGCATGGAGCCCAAGACCCGAGGCTAGCGGGTGACGCTCTCGCCGGGCGGGGCCGACAGGCCGGCTACTAACCCTCGACGGCCACCCCAGCGGCCGTCCTCACGTTTACCAGTTCCACAGCCGGCGCCTCGCCTTCTCCTAGCACTTCTGACGCGTCGAGAATCTCAATGCCGACGAGTACCTCTCCAGGGCCGACATCAAGGGCGACTTCCTCATTCAGCCGCAGCGTACGGCATTCCTGCTTGCCCTCGATGAGGCGGATGTAGAGTGCGTCTGCATCGGGGTCGTAGCTGATTTTCATACTCACGCAGACTCCTTCATCCTGCTACCCAATCCTCATTATATCCCTTGCCCATTATCAATTGAAGCGCTCAAGCCAAAACACGCTGGTGATTAGAGGTAATCAGAAGTAACGAGTGTACACGGTGACTACGACAGTCACGTCGGGTTCTTCGATGATCACGGCAGCGACCTGCTTTGTGGAATAGTACGTGCCTTGCCAATTGCTCTCGAACGGCACGTCCAAACGGCACATTTCTCGCCGAAGTTTTGCCGGTTCTCTCACGCCAATTCTAATTGCTCGTATGACCTCGTCCTCAGTCGCACCGCGTGCTAAGCATCGCTCGCGGGCATGTCGAGTCAAACGTATAGGCTTCACTCTTGCAACTCTGCGCTCATAGCATGCCGCTCTTTACTCGTGATGTTAGACCGTTCGTTCTCCTGGCGATACTCCACCACCTCCGCCTCTGCAATCCCCTGCCGCGCGAGGGAATCTACGTCCAAGACCGCTTCGGCGTCGCGGATTCCCTTGAGGTCAGTGTGAATAGAGGGATTGGAAGGCACGAAGAGCGCGCAGCAGTCCTGATCCGGCTGGATCGAGAGCGCGTAGGTGCCGATGCGCTCGGCTTCATCGGCGATTTCCTGCTTGTCCATGCCGATAAGCGGGCGGAGCATGAGTTGCGTGGCGGCGTCCTCGACGGCGGTAAGGTTCTCGATAGTCTGCGACGCCACTTGCCCCAGGCTATCGCCGGTAACCAGCGCCTGCGCGCCGTGCCGCTTGCCGAGCGCCTCGGCGATGCGCACCATGAAGCGGCGGTAGAGCACGACCCGGTAGGGTGCGGGACAGGCGACGACGATCTGGCGCTGAATCTCACCCAACGGCACCAAGTAGAGCAGGGTATCACCCTGATAGCCGCCAATAACCTGTGTCAGTTCGCGCGCCTTCTCCTGCGAAGCGCTATTGAGGTACGGGAACGAATGAAAGTGCACGAGCACGGCGCGGGAACCGCGTTTCAACATGCGGCAGGCGGCCACGGGCGAATCGATGCCGCCGGAAAGCAACACGGTGACCGGCGCGCTGCACCCCACCGGCAGGCCGCCGGGTCCACGTTCTTTACCAAAGAAAAAAAGCGCAAACTGCGGCAGCACCTCCACGTAGATCGTCATGTCCGGCGCGCTGAGATTCACCCCGGCCCCGCTTGCGTCTTGCACGGCCGCGCCCAGTGTGACCGCGATCTCCCGCGACGAGAGCGGCAAGTCCTTGAACGCCCGCCGCGCGCGCACGGCAAAGGTGGCGAATTCTCCCGCTTCCGGCAGCCGCGCCAAGACTCCTTGGACTATCGTTTCCAGTTCCGGCTGCAGCGCATACCCGCGCGCGAAATTCACCACGCCAAAGACCCGCGCGATGCGTTCGCGCAAGCATTCCCAGGGCGCGTCGGGCTCCAGCCAGAGCAGGATGCGTCCGCTCGCCCGCTCAACTTCCTTCACACCTAAGCCAGCGGTGGCGCGGCGCAGGTTCTTCTCAAGCGTGCCCAAGAAGAACGGCCGGTTGCGGCCTTTCAGACCCACCTCGTGGTAGTGCACCACCACACAGGGCCGCATGCGCGGCCGACCTGCCGGCGCAGAAGGCTCAATGTCGGTTTTGGTGTCTTCTGTGGTCTTCGTCATCGATCGCGCCATACACTTGTTCTCTAAAGGTGCACCCCAGTGGGACTGCGATGCGGCCATCCTTATCAAAGCGGCCTTCGCTCAGCACCGGCTTCACGATACCACAGCCGTTCCGCAGGCCAATGACCACGAAGCTCCTGGCGCAAACGGGCGCATTGGATTTGAGATTGTTAGAATGAGGCAGCGCAACAACGAACGGAAGTTTAGGCGCGACGCTTTATTGCTCAGGTCGGGGGCCTGAGCAATCACCGTTGGGCACTTGAGACCGGAAGAGATTCCCTATGCTGCAAGACCAACCGCTCACGATCTCCGCATTGCTTAGGACGTTCTTGCGTCCGATCAGCCTGACGTGGTTGCTCATGCTGTGCGAGACGGCGCTGACAGCGCTCATTCCCCTGCTGATCGGCTTTGCCATCGACGGCCTCCTCGCCGCTGACACGAACGCGCTCCTGCAACTCACGCTCGTCCTGGCAGTGCTGATCGCCGTAAGCGTCATTCGCCGCCTCTATGATACGCGGGTCTACGGCACGATTGGCGTGGAGCTTGGCAAGGCCCTGACGGAGCGCTCGGCTGCCATGCCGGTGTCGACGGTCAACGCCCGCCTGGAAATGAGCCGCGAACTCGTTGAGTTTCTGGAAAAGGAGGCGCCCGCGGTATTGGCCTCCGTTATTCAACTCGCCGTCGCGCTGGTCGTGCTCTTCGCCTTTCATCCGTTCCTGTTCGGGGCCACCTGCGCGGCAGCCGTGCTCATGATTGGGTTCTACGCGCTCTCCCACCGGCGGTTCTATCGCCTGAATGCCGCGTACAACCAGCAGACGGAGCAGCAAGTGCGCATTTTGGAGTCGGCGAATCCCCAGGGCATTCTGTCCCATTTGCACAAGATACGCAGGATTGGCATAAGACTGTCGGACACGGAAGCCTATGTCTACGGCGCCATCTACACCGCGATGCTTGGCCTCATCCTGTTCAATCTCTGGTTTGCGGCAACGAATATGGAAGTCACCGTCGGCCGGGTCTTTTCCATCATCAGCTATTCTTGGGAGTTCGTGGAATCCGCTTTGGTCCTGCCGATAACCCTGCAGAGCTGGTCGCGCTTGTCGGAAATCATGGAGCGCATCAACAAGACAGGCGACACGGCCTAAAGTGCCTACGCCTTTTCCTTATCGAATCTGGTTCTAAAGCGGCGGCATTGTATCGCCTCGGGGGATGCAAAAACTATTGCCGATTAGGTTCTGTGGACATTCAATGTCATTCCGAGCGCAAGCGTCGAACAGTGTTCGC
>JAPPLM010000020.1 GCA_028874195.1 Chloroflexota bacterium | reverse complement strand
AACGCCAGCTGAAGTATTCATGAACCAGGTGTTGCACTTGAAATGTGAATCCACCATCCCGCTTTCGCGGGAATGACGGACTTCCTTGTACCACTTCCTCTTCATTTGCCAGGGAACGTCTACGCTTGTGTCGCATCCTTGAACGAGGGTGGGTGCCGTGCTAGAGTGGCAACACCGAAGGCCACTATAGCCCCGATTGGGCGCAGAGCCTGCCCCGCACGTGATACGGGGTTGCAAGCCTGTCCTAAGCCGGTCGAAGGGCCTGCGCTACCCGAGAAACGGTGCGTTGTTATCTTGGCGGCCGGTCGTTCCTGGTTGCCGCGTGAGTAGAGGGAAATCCGCTTTCATGAACGTCGAGCGTGCCGTTCCTACCGGATCCTCTCTGTCTTCCTTGGGGATGGAGCCGGAGTTTGCCAGCTTGGCCCGGCGTGCAGTTCGTTTCGTGCGCGCCCGGATTGGCCTCGTCTCCAACAATCAGAATCTCATCAGCAATCCGGAGTTTTTCGAGAGCCGCACGGTGATCCAGTCATTGGTAACGAACGTGCACGCGGTGCCTGAGATTCCTTTCGTCGAGCCGCTGGATGCACGCATGTTCATATTGGACTTGCCTGGGGCGGCACCGTCTGTGCAGGTAGGTGAAGACGAGGTTCTCGCCGTCGCGGACTTTACCGCTCTGGAGGCGGCCTGCTCGGACCGGCGCTGCTCGCTGTTCGGCAACTTGGGACTGTTCTTTCGCTTTGCGCTGGCGGTGCTGGAGCGCCGCTATGGCATCTTTAGCTTCCATGCCTCCGCCCTGTACCTGCCCGAGCAGAACGAGTTGATGCTGGTCGTTGGCGGCGCCGGTGCGGGCAAAACGGTGTTCTTGCTGGAAGGCCTGCGGCGCGGCTATCAGGTCTTTAGCACGGAAATGACGCACCTGGAGTTTCGCGGCGACGATGCAGTCTTTCACAAGGGTTCGCTGGTGGACAACATCCGCCAGGGCAGCTTTGTCTATGATTTCCCCGATGCCGCGGAGCAGTTGGGCCTTGACTTACCCGAGATTGAGAACGTCTGGGCACATAAACTGGCCGTGGACCTCGCTCAAGTCGCCCCGGACGCTGACGATCTGGTCAATCCCAGAATCTCCCTGCTCTTCCCCAAAATCGAATCGGGACGCGAGACCGCAGTCGTCTCCGACGTGAAGCCGGGTCCCAAGTTGGTGAAACTGTTGTTCGACAACGCTTCCGAGAAAATCGGCGGCACGGGCTTGCTTTACGATCGTATCCCGTTGCCGGGAACCGACGCGCCGGACATCGCCGCCAAACGACTGAAGGGTATGAATCGCCTGGTGCACGAGCACACAGACCGCATCGTCCGCGCCAAGGACATTCTGGCGGGCACGCACAACTGCATGGAAGGACTATAGGTGGGCAGTGGGAACTAGAGAGCATCCCACAAGTCAGATTGACTTGCCAACTCGTGTTTCGACAAAGGCTTCGGGAGGCCTACTCAGCACGAAGGGACTTTCATTTTCCGTTCGCCCCCGTATCAAGTACGGGGCAGGCTCTGAGCCTGTCGAAGGGCAGGTCGCACAGAGCAACGCATTTGTGAGGCAAGTTCTAGCTGGTTTTCCAGACGACGCAGGTTGGAAACCTGCGCTACCGGGGAAGCGAGGCGTGGTGGTTCTTGGGATGGTATCTAACGCGACGCCATTGAGGTGTCCCTCACCCAACCAGTCGTGTGCCATACATAATTAATGAGACAGCCTCCCCAGGAGAGGGAGCCGCTCGCTTCAAAGGCAGAGAACGGTTCAAAAAAACAAACGCATAGCTTTGGATACAAGGAGAAGAAAGGATATGCCACAGGCCTGGGAAGGAATAGTCGATCCGCCGGTGCAGACGCGCGTCACTGAGAAGCCGCGTGCTACCGGCTATACGATGGTGCTCGATAAGGGGCTCGGTTTGCACGCCACGGCCGATCTGATGCAGATGGCAGCCCCCGTCATCGATTCGCTCAAGCTCACGTTCGGCACTTCTGCATTCTATGAGGAAAGCACGCTCCGCGAAAAGATCGCGCTGGTGCAGGACGCGGGCGTGGACATCTACCCCGGCGGCACGTTCTTGGAAGCGGCGGTAGCGCAGGGCAAGGTGGCTGCTTACGTGAAGCGTGCCAGGGAGCTCGGCTTCAACACCATCGAGGTCTCCGACGGCACCATCGAGATGGACGCCGCCACGCGCAACGACATCGTCAAGCGTGCCAAAGACGCCGGTTTCAAGGTGCTCACCGAGGTGGGCAAGAAAGACCCCAAGGACGCCATTGCCACAACCACCATGCACGAACAGATTGCCGCCGATCTCGCGCAAGGCGCCTACAAGGTGATCGTCGAGGCGCGGGAATCCGGCCACGGCGTCGGCATCTTCGATAGCAGCGGCGACGTGCAGACAGAGATGGTGGAAGAGATCCTGGGCGGCATTAACAACGTGGAAGACCTCATCTGGGAAGCGCCCATCAAAAACCAGCAGCAGTGGCTCATCCTCGAGTTCGGCCCCAATGTCAACTTGGGCAACATCCCGCCGGACGACATTCTGGCGCTGGAGGCGCTGCGCTGCGGCATGCGCGGGGATACGCTGAAGCAAGCCCTCGCCGGCACGTGGCCGTAGACGACAGTCTGTCTATAGGTATCTCGGGGTTCGTGCGGGCGGGGAGAACGACTGACGTGAGGTACGTTTTCGCATGTCTTCAGCCAACTATGCCGTGAAATCTGGGGCAGGGAAACTCGCGTTTACCTTACCCACTGCGGCGGACGTGACGGTCATTGAGCCGCGTACGGTTGTCGGAGTTCCCGACCCCGTGGCGGAAGTGGAGCAGGCACTCGGCGCGGCCTTGGCGCAGGGACGGCTGCGGCAGCCGGGTAGAACAGCCATTACCATCAGCGATGCCACCCGTCCAGTGCCGAATCATCTCATCCTGCCGCCGTTGCTGGCCCAGCTGCACGCGCGCGGAGTCCGGGATGACAACATTACCATCATCGTCGGCACCGGCAACCATCGCCCGGCGACACAGGATGAGTTTCCCAACCTGGTTGGCGCTGACATTGCGCGACGCTACCGGATGCTCTCCCACGTTTACGACGATCCGGCGCAGCTTGTGCGGCTGGGCACGACGAGCCGCGGTACGCCGGTGGGCATCAATCGGACGTTCGTCGAAGCGGACACGCGCATCGTCGTCGGCATGATCGACCCCCATCAGTTCGTCGGCTACACGGGCGGTTGCAAGGGGGCCTTCATCGGCCTCGCGGGCGAAGAGACCATTACCGCGAACCATTCCATGCTCAGCGATCCTGCGGCCAAGCTGGGCGTCTGCGCTGGGAACCCGGTGCGTGAAGACATGGATGAACTTACCGACTTCCTCTCGATAGATCTCGTAATCAACGTCGTTCTCAACACCGCGAATGAAGTGGTGCGCATATTCGTGGGCGACCCGCACGACGTGCTCGCAGCAGCGGTGCCGCTGGTGCAAGAGGTTTGCGAGACGGCGGTGCCTGACCCAATGGATGTTGTCATCGCGTCACCGGGCGGCTACCCCAAAGACATCAATCTGTACCAAGCGCAGAAAGCGCTGGCGCACGCGTGCGAATTGGTGCGCCCCGGCGGCAGCGTCATCTTGGTGGCGGAGTGTCGCGAAGGCACGGGCGACGATCTCTACGAAGCCTGGATGGCGGCAGCCGAGACGCCACAAGACGTGGTGACACGGTTCGAGCGCGAGGGCTTCCGTATGGGCGCGCACAAGGCGTACCTCTTTGCCCGCAGCATGCTGAAAGCGCGTGCGTTTCTTGTGTCGAGCGGAGTACCGCCGGATCAAGCCCGCAAGCTCCATCTGATGCCCGCGGGCACCGTCGAGGACGCGCTGGCCACAGCACTACAGGACGCCGATGATCCGCCGCGCATCGGCATCATGCCGCGCGCTTCATCCACCATTCCACGCATCTTGGCGCCCGCCCATATATAATTGCGTAAAGCCGAGAGCTAGTTGGCATCAGATCGTGAACACGTCTGCGGTAGTTTCGTCAATTCACTCGTCATTCCCGCGAAAGCGGGAATCCATCTGCCTTGGCGTTGTGAGCATAGGCGTGCGCCAAAGCGAATCAGAGTGCCGGATGAGCTCCTGTGGCGAATGCATCGCAGTTAGGTGGTTAAATACTGCATAACCTCCATGAATCCACGAGGAGAAGCAAAATGGCTGGAACCAACGGTCAGACCCCGGCAAGACTGAAGCAAACAGTTTCCGAGACGATTGACGCCCGGTCGAATGTGATTACGGGCATTGCCGAGCGTATTCTGGGACACCCTGAAACGGGGTACAAAGAGTACGAAACTGCCGGTTTTGTAGATGAATGGCTGACGAAGCTCGACATTCCCCACGACACGGGCATCGCCGTTACGGGCGTGAAGGCCGTGCTCGACACGGGACGACCGGGACCGTCTGTGGCGATCATGGGCGAATTGGACGCGCTGCCGGTGCCCGATCATCCCCACGCAAACCCCGAAACCGGCGCCGCCCACGCGTGCGGCCACAACAACCAGATTGCGTCCATGCTCGGCGCCGCCATGGGCCTTACCCAGTCAGGCGCGCTTGAGAATCTGTGCGGCAAGCTCGTCTTCATTGCCGTCCCGGCGGAGGAGTACGTGGAGGTCGGCTTTCGGCAGTCCCTCCGCGACCGAGGCACCATTGAGTTCCTGGGCGGCAAGCCGGAGTTCATTCGCCTGGGCGCGTTCGACGACGTGGACTTTGCCATGATGGTGCATACCACCAGCAGCCCGGAAGACGGCATCGTCTGCATGACGGGGACGAGCAACGGCACCGTGGCGAAGCACGTTACCTACCACGGCCGCGCGGCCCACGCCGCGGGCTCGCCGCATAAGGGCATCAACGCGCTGAACGCGGCGACCCTGGCCTTCACGGCGATTCAATTCCAGCGGGAGACCTTCAAAGACGAGGATACCGTACGCGCGCATTTCATCATCAAGCGTGGCGGCGAGGTGAACAACGTCATTCCCGCGCTGGTGCAGATGGAAGGCAAGGTGCGCGGCAAGACCATGGAGGCCATGCTGGAAGCGAATGACAAAGTGCAGCGCGCGCTGAAGGCGGGAGCGTTGGCGACCGGCGCCACCGTGCACATCGAGACGTTCCCCGGTTACTTTCCCATGATTCACCACACACCGCTCGCCGATCTCTACCGTGAAAACGCGGTGGCGTTGGTGGGAGATGAGAACATCAAGACACGCGACCACGGCACCGGCTCTACCGATATGGGCGACGTGATGCACGTGGTGCGCGGCATTCACCCGGCGGCGGGCGGCGCGACTGGGACCGGCCACGGCAACGACTTCCTGCTCGCCGACGCCAACCACGCCATCATCAACCCGGCGAAGCTCATGGCGCAAACGGCGGTGGACCTGCTGGCAAACGGCGCGGAAACGGCCCAGCGCGTGATGGAAGAGACCAAACCGCCCATGACCAAGGACGAGTACCTCACGCAACTCCGCAGCTTGGCGAGTACGGTCGAGTACGACGGCGCGTAGTCGTTTTCTGTATGTGGCTACTCGGTTTCAGTAAAAACCGGAATGATCGGGGCATTTGGTAACAGTCACGCTGTCAGACCGCTCTTCGCATGGTGTAGTCAGGAATCGAAAGGGCCTTCATGAGTAGTCCCTGCATTCATGAAACTATCAGATGTTATCTGTACAATAGAATGGCAAGAGGTTATCTGACGCAGTGTCTGTAGGCTGAATGTACGAATAGTTAGGGAGGAGTGGGGTTAGTAATTCTTGCCCCAACTATTGCTATGGATAAACTACCGGTCGTTCAAAGCCTCGTGAGAGCATTGCGCCCGAGCAAGACCAAGATGCACAGATGCACCTATCCTGTTCGATATTATGTGTATATCTCAGACAGATTGGTTGAGATAAGGTCCTCGGATAATTCGGATGCTGATCAGGCTGCAATCAGAGGAGATTGGATCACAATCGGAAACGATATGCGTAAGGTCATTAAGGACTTTAGGATTCATCAAGGAGCCTGACGCGTGAGCGAGGAAGAGGACAGTCAGCTACCTAGCAAGGAAGATAGTGAGGTTCTTCCTGTAGAGGAGGATGAAGAGGCGGAGATCGTTACAAGAGCCTCTTCTTGGAGTGGCCCTCTCCCTTCACCAAGATCACTTAGAGAGTTTGAAGAAATCGTTCCAGGCTCTGCTGACAGATTGATAACTATGGTCGAAAAGCAGGGCAATCATCGGATGGAGATTGAAAAGAGAGTGGTAGACGGAGAGTCAAGGAGGGCTTGGGTTGAACTTGCTGCTCGTCACGGAATCACACTAGTGGGAATAATCGCAAGCATTCTGCTTGTCGTATTTGGCTACACACCAGCAGGTGTGATACTAACTGGTCTAACGACATTGTTCGCAGCAGTGACGTATCTAATTGGCAGGATTCTGGATAGAATTCTCAACCAACCGTCGGAACCCCCCTCTCAATGATATCCACGTCAAATAGCTCTCCTAGTCTTTGAGAACGAAGTAGACCATCACCGTGCACGTCTGGCCGGGCCGCAACTCACCCGCGAGCCGCAGCCAATTGCCGAAATGCGTCACGCGCGCCGACGTAAGTTTGTCCGGTTGTGCAGGGAGCGAAATGCGCGTGCCTTCATCGAGCCAGTGGATGCCGTCGGGAGAAATCTGCACTGCCGCGCTGTGGCCGGAAGCGCCGCTCTTGAGCGCGCGAATGAAGATTAGCGCCTCAGCTGCCCAGCCGGCCTCATAGGGCTCGGTGGCAAAGGCGCCTTCCCACGTTACGTTGCGTTCGACAACGGCAGTGTAGACCTGTCGCGGCATCTGCTTTTCACTCCTGATCATGCAAGCGACGTAGTAGGGGCACGATATATCGTGCCCCTACTACGTCCCACAAAAGCGAGACGCCCTGTTTCGTCATTTCCGCGCAGGCTCCCCTCGTGCGGGGGCGCGGAATCCATCTTCATGAAGAGTGAGAACATACAATCCACATTTGATCTCTTGTATGACGAGGCAAGTTCGGCTGTAATGGGGGTGCGCATAGGCTCAGTCGAGATTTCGCTCCGGTAGCGCAGGTTACAAACCTGCGCCTCTGGCCGGCTTATTGGATAATTCGTACCAAAGACGCTACACCCCTGCGCGAAATTGCGGAAGCGGGGGACAAGCCCCCGCGCTACACAGGCTCTGCCCGTAGAGTTGCAGGTCACAGGTGTTTCTACTCTTCCAACGAGACCACGATTGAATCCAAGAATAGGAATGCCCGTCTATCGGTGGCTGTCTCGACGAAGAAGGCGGTATTCAGCATACACCACAGATCAGCGTCGATTGGCGCGCGGATCGGCGAGAGATCGTTCAAAGCAAACGTGTGGTCGTTGCATTGCAACTCGGCGTAATTCATGGTCTTCAGATCGCACGTAAAGCGGAGGTAATGCCAATTGAACTTGGTGGGCAGCTCGTTGTAGCAAAGTCGCTGCTGTGCATTGGGAATGTCCTTCCAGCCGGTTGGTTCCAGGTGAAAGAAGGACTTGATCTCCCCACTGCGGCCGACCACGTGGCGCGAGGGCAAGTCGTCGCGGTATTGCCATTGATAGCGCGGTGTACCGTCCTCAACATTGCAGTAGCGCAGGTGGGGCATGGCGCGCTGCTCGCTATCCTGCAAATCGAAGAACACGCCAAAGGCGCCGACGTCGTGGTCGCCCAGGGTGAGCGCGCTGGGTTCGGGCTTGACCACGAAGAAGCACTCCACTTGGATGCGGCCCCGTTTGCGCCACGTGGCACGCTTGATCGCCGCCGCCAGATGTCCCGCGCGAGCGCGCGTGGCAAGCTTGAGGGAATACGTGCCGGAGAGCGACCCCGCCGTGCCGGTATCCCACATGGTGGCACTGCTCAGCATGGGCGGCCGCAGGTCGCGGAACGGCGGCAGTATGGTGTCCAAGCTGCCTTCGTAGTTGCCGATCAACTCGCTCCAGCCGCACATCCCATTGTCAAAGTCATCGGCAAACAGGATACGCCCCAGCGGGTCGAATTTGCTTAGAAATGGGTCTGAAGTGACGCTCTTCATTGGCAAATGCGCTTTCGCGGCTTTTCGTTTCTTTAAATGAACGCCAAGGTGATTGCCGTCTGGAAAGGCATTGCTTCCGCTTTACCCTTGAGCCACGCGCAAGGCAAGTCCGAGAGGAGTCACCAACGCGTCTCCTACCTGTAAGGTCTTTGGGTAAACGTGAGCGCCTACAGAGTCCTGCGGTCCTTCCAGTGCTTGACTAGGCCAAGTATAGCACTTCGTATCTCGGTGCCCACGGGTGTGCTATCGCTACGTCACGTGAACACTCCAGCGTAGCGCGGGGGCTTGTCCCCCGCCTCTTCGCATGAGTAGCACATGTCACCTTGGGCAACGTAATGAGGACACACGGCGTCAAACGGCAAACGCGCGGAGAGGGCGACTTTTCGTTACAATAAAGGCGTGGAGCATCTGTATCTCAAAGGGGAGCGCGCGATGAGCACAACGATCGGGACTTCCAAACGTACGCTTGATGAGATCTTTGTAGAGCAATTTGCCGGTTCCGCCGCGCGTTTCCAGGAAGCAATTGACATCTTCCCGAATGGCGCAACCCACGACGGCCGCGCCCAGAAGCCGTTTCCGCTCTATATTGAGCGCGCGCAGGGCGCGCACAAGTGGGACGTGGACGGCAACCGCATCATCGATTTTCTTGTGGGGCACGGTGCGTTGATTCTGGGGCACGGCCATCCTGCCATCGTTGAGGCCGTTACCTCCCAGATGCAGCACAGCACCCACTACGGCGCGGCCCACGAACGCGAGATCGAATGGGGCCGCTTGGTGCAACGCCTCATTCCCTCCGCCGAGCGCGTGCGGTTCACGGGTTCCGGCACCGAAGCTACCTTGATGTGCCTGCGGCTGGCGCGCGCGTACACCGGCAAGAGTAAAGTCATCAAATTCGAGCACCACTTTCACGGCTGGCACGATTACGTCGTGGTCGACGAGCCGCCCGCGCCGCCTCCCGCCGGCGTCCCGGCAGGGACTGCGGACTCGATGCTCGTGCTGCCGGTGCATGATGTCGAGCGGCTGGAATCCGTCTTGCGGGAGGACCCCGACATTGCCGGTGTCATCCTGGAACCCACCGGCGCCGGGTATTCCTCTTATCCCCTTGACCCCGATTTCCTGGCGGCCGTGCGCAAGCTCACGCTCGATTACGGCGTGCTCATGATCATGGATGAAGTCATCACCGGCTTCCGCTGTTCACTGGGCGGGGCACAGGCCGCGACGGGCGTCATCCCCGATCTGACCAGCCTGGCGAAAATCCTGGCCGGCGGCCTCCCCGGCGGCGCGGTGGTAGGCCGTGCCGATATCCTGGCCCACCTCGAATACCGCGACGAACCGGAATGGAACTCTCGCAAGAAGGTCCGTCACCAGGGCACGTTTAACGCCAACCCACTCTCGGCAGCGGCCGGAATTACCGCATTGGGTGTCGTGGCCGAAGGCTGGCCGGCGCGCCACGTGAACGATTTGGCGGCGCTGCTGCGGGATGAATTCAACCAGGTTTTGGACGCCCACGGCCTCTCCGGCTGCGTCTACGGCACGTACTCCATGTTTCACATATCGCTCTACAATCCCAGCAATCCCCATCAAAAACTAAATCCGGATGACCGCTCGCAGCCATTCGTCTCCATGCGAGAAGCCGATCCGGCGCTCTACGGCAAGATGAGGCGCGGGTTGCAGGTGAACGGCGTCGACCTTATGGGCGACGGCGGCATGCTTTCCACGGCGCACACTGAAGATGACGTGCGCGAGGCAGCGGCAGCTTTTGATCGCACCATAGACCTGCTGAAGCAAGAGGGCGCCATTCCGGGCATTGGGTAGCCTTGTCTACAGCGACAGCGCATAGGCCGACGCCGGAAGTTACTTATTTGGTCTTAGAGCCTGTTTGCGTTCATTCAATGTGATGTTTGCATAGCCGACGGAAGCCGCTCGTGCTAAGGGCATTGCGCAGCCGGCTGCGCGAAGCCCCTATCGACGTACGAACGGCGATTTGCCAACTCTTCACAGTCCCACTCACCCCTCGACAGGCTCTTCGAGACAATCCCACGGGCGCGACAGCGTGACCGGGACTCTCCTCATTCCCTCACCTATCCGGGAGACAATGCTACAATTGCCGCAGCGTGGGAGACCACTTTGGGCATTCCCACGGTGAACCAATTAGGCATCCAGTCAGGAAAGGGTGAGGGCGCATTGCCATGAACACTGCCACCAACGACGAGACGTACCCGGGGCCGGGTCAAGAAATCTTCAAGCATGCCTTCTCCGACCCGATTATCGAGAATGAGATGCTCTATCCGGCGCTGACCTCGCTTGATTGCATCTACAAGGCGAATTCCACGCTACTCATGCCCGTTGAGCACTTCTTCACTGCCTATGAGGATTTGGAGATTGAGTCGGCGGAGACTCTGGTGCTCGACGGCGGTGACACCCATCTTCTACACGTTACGTATTCGCTGGGCGGCTCTACGTATCACGGCTACGCCTACGCGCCCGCCACTCCGGATACCGCTCAGCCCGCCTCACTGACCATCCCGGGCAGCGGTCTCAACTGCTCCGAGCCCATCTACCGCAAAGATCCGGCGAGCTATCACGACGGCATCCTTGACGCGCTGGGAGAAGGTATCACGAACTACGTGTTCATCAAGCCCAACGAAGACTGCCTGGCGTTCCATAACGGTGAGGGTAAGGTCAGTGGTGACTTCTTCATAAACTGGCTGCTCAACAACGCGACCTCCTACTCCGCCGCGTACATCGTGAGCGCCATGGCCATCACGAAATGGCTGCAGCAGCGCCATGACAGCGTGGTGGTGACCGGTCTATCTCAAGGCGGTGGCGCGGCGCTGCTGACCTCTCTACAGTCCCACCCCACGGCTGCCGTCATTGCTTCCGGCTTTTCGGTCATCATGGAGCGCATCCACTGGTCGGGGCACAACCAGATCATCATTCCCGGCATCGGCCAAGCCTACAGCAACGAGAACGTGCGCAAGCAGATCAAGGCGTCGCCGACGCAGTTCCTCTTCACCTACGGCCGGCAGGAGACCCTTATCTACGGCCTCGAGGCGCAAGAGCACTATAGTTGCGACTTCCTCGCCGAATGCCCCAACGTGCGCTGCGAATCTCACGACGAAGGCCACGTCTTCCACGTGGCAATCACCAGCGACTTCCTCCGCGGCCTCGGTCTGTAGCGGCAAATGCCGATAGCCAGAAACTCCGTGGACGTCTCAAGATTCAATCGGCAGGCGCACTTGCCCTATTCCCTGCGCCTGCAGGACTTTCAAATGGCTTTGCAGGACGTCTACGATTTCCTCTTTGATGTCAACGCCCATCTGACTAAAAAGGGGCTGCAGCGACTCGACGACATGCTGCGCCCTGCCATCCTTTCGGGTGTCTTGTCTGACATGCTGACGGCCAGTCTCGCCAAACACTCCCGTGTGCTTACGGAAAACCAATACCACAATGGACACCCGGACCTCGTTGTCCAAGGAGTTTATCCCAACAATGCTGTCAAGGCCGGCGTTGAGGGTGTTGAGGTAAAGACAACCCGGAAGGCTGGGGGAGCCGTGGATACCCACGGCGCGCGCGAACAGTGGATGTGCGTCTTCGTTTATCGCGTGGATACGGAGTCCGAGCCCGCGATTGAGCGCGAATCCATGACGTTTACCGAAGCCTACCTTGGTCACGTCACCATTGAAGACTTTCGCAGGAATCCTCGTAGCGAACTCGGCACGCGAACCGCTACGCTCCACAAGGAAGGAATTCAGAAACTCCGCCGGAGTTGGGTCTATCGTCTCGACTGACTTCCGTTAGGCGTAAACCGGATGAGCTTTGGAATCGCGGAACTGGCCATCTCGAAGTAGCGTTCGTCCTTCTCTACGCCAACGCTCGCATAGCCTACGGCTTCCGCGGCAGCCAGGGTTGATCCTGATCCGGCGAACGGATCGAGAATAACCCCCTCACCGAGTGGGAGCGACGAACGCACCAGTTGGCGCAAGAAGGATTGTGGCTTCAGGCTTGGGTGTGGCGCCAAGTCTCGTTCGGCTTTCCGGGTGGGTGAAGAAGAAATTACGTCTCCAAACGGCTTTTCTTGAGACGGCCGGCGGAATCCGCCGGTCCCCCACTGCCGCAGATTATCTTGGACTCGTCCTTCGATGGGCTTACGGTACACCAGCCATGGTTCCCACATCGAGCGTGGCATTACGCTAACATCGGAGAACTCATCGTGGGCCGCTTTGGGACGGTCGCCGCCCCGCATCGTCATAGTGAGCCGCACAATCTCCCCTCGTCGTTCCAGGCCGGCCTCCGCGAGAGCCGCTGATACTAAGTACGACACAAGTGGATTGGAAGCCACGATGACGTGGGCTCCAGGAACGAGCTTTGGCAACAGCAAGCGCGCCCACACGTAGAAGAAAATCTTGATCTGCTTGAGTTGCTCGTCGTTGAGCGTCGTAAATCGGGGCACAGGGGAGCGCACATGACCGTCAAAAGACGGCGGAATCCGCCAGACGCCACCCCTTCCTTCACGCAGCTTGGCTTGCTGCTCGTCTGTATACTCGTGGAGTCCGTACGGCGGGTCCGTAATGACTGCATGAATGCTGTTTGCAGGTTGTTGCTCCAGCCAATCGAAGCAGTCTGCGTGGTGAAGCGTTGCCCGCCCAAAGGAAATCGGCGCTTTGAAGGCTTGTGCCGGAGGCATCGCGCATTGGATGGCGGATGCCGAGTCCTGGCGCAGCGCGTACACGCCCCGTTCTTCTCGCGTGAACAACTGCGGCGTGTTTAAGCGAAGATAGGATCGAACAGAAGACTCCTTCACCGGTCCGACGACCTGAGAGACGCGGTCACCAATCTCCTTGGCCGTTAGACCCTTTGAAGTAAACGACATCACTTGGAGGATACCGTCTCTAACTCTACCGGGTGCGCGCCGAGTCTGATCTTCATCCATAGTATGACCTAGTATGGACGTCTAGACGTCTTTAGTCAAGTCATGTGCACTAAACCTAATTGGGCTCGCCATATTGGATGAGACTAGGAAATTCCAAGAAACGTCTCCAACGCCACGAAGACGAAGAACACCGCCGAGAGGGAGCTATTCACGTGGAAGAAGGCGGTGTTGATGCGGGAGAGGTCGCGGGGGTTGACGAGCAGGTGTTCCCAGATGAGTAGTCCCGCCACGGCCGCGATGCCGAGCCAGTAGAAGAGGCCGAGGTCAAGCAGCGCGCCTACTGCCGCCAGGCACAGCGCGGTGGCTGCGTGGGAGAGGGCGGAGAAGATCAGCGCCCTCGGAATGCCGAACCTTGCAGGAATAGAGAAGAGGCCCTCCTTCAGGTCGATTTCGTAATCCTGGCAGGCGTAGATCATGTCGAAACCCGCCATCCAGGTCACGACCGCCGCGCCGAGCAGCACCGTGCTCCAGGCGAATTCGCCCGTAACCGCGATCCAGCCGCCCATGGGGGCCATGGAGCCGGAGACGCCCAGCGCGAAATGGCTGAGCCACGTGAAGCGCTTCGTGTAGGAGTAGAACACCAGCCAGAAGATCGCGATTGGCGAAAGCAGCACGCAGAGCCAGTTGAGCATGGCCGCCGCAAAGACCATGAGCGCAAGGTTGAAAATACTCGCGCCCCACATGAACTGCGGGGTGAGTATGCCTCGCGGCAGGGCTCGAATCGCCGTGCGGGGATTGCGGCTATCCAGGTGGCGGTCGATAATGCGGTTGAGCGACATGGCCGCCGTGCGGCCCGCGGTCATGGCCACCGTGACCCAGATGAACTGCCACCACGTGGGCAGGCCCTCAGCCGCCAGCAGCATGGCGAGATAGGCGAACGGCAGCGTAAAGGCCGCGTGCTCGATCTTGATGGCTTCCAGGAAAACCGGCACTTTGCGCATGACGGATCCCATGGACGTGGACGTCGCGCTCATGACACTTCTCGATTAATCCAGTTTTGTTGGGAAATGAAGGGACTGCGCAATTCAGGGAGAATTCACCATTGCAATATGCCTCTTTTGCACTGGGCATAGTCGTCTCGATGATTGAGTCCCCATGGTATTCTATGTGCCCGCCATCGACGAAAGAGAATAGGACCGAATCCGTCATTCCTGTAAGTGTTGACTAATTCGTTGACAGATTTTGCAGGGCTTGAA
>JAPPLM010000056.1 GCA_028874195.1 Chloroflexota bacterium | reverse complement strand
CCACGCCTGCTCTCATTTTATCTCCCTTTCCCTAAGATATAAGGGCGAACGTTACTCATGCAGAGACCACTTTGGAAACACCCGCTTACAGAGCCGTATCGGACCGGACTGCGGCCAATAGAGTATCGCCACTGCAAGAACGCGATTTCCCTTGGCAGAGCCCGAACGTAGCTTGCACTGCATTCCATATTGGGAATATACTACCTTTATGCGTTGGGACGTCGAGTATACGGACGAGTTCGGGCAGTGGTGGCACGGTCTCTCAGAGGGCCGGCAGGATGCGGTAGCCGCTAGAGTCGAGTTGCTGGCGGAGCACGGCCCCAACCTGCCGTACCCCTACTCCTCGGACATCAGAGGTTCGCGCCACGGGGTCATGCGGGAACTGCGCGTGCAGAGCGGCGGGAGGTCCGTCCGGGTCTTCTACGCCTTCGACCCGAGACGAACGTCCATCCTGCTCATTGGCGGGGACAAGACGGGCAACGACCGGTTCTACGAGGAGTTCGTGCCCGTGGCTGACGACCTCTACGATGAGTATCTGGAAGAACTGCGCAGGGAGGGGTTGATCGAATGAGTGGACGACATCCGTTCAGCGAGCTTACCGAGAATTTCACACCGGAGCGCCGTCGGCGCATCGACGAGGTGAAGCGAGAGTTGCTCGCGGAAATGCCGTTGCGCGAGTTGCGCCGGGCACGTGCGCTGACGCAGCGGGACCTCGCCGAGACGCTACGGGTGAATCAGCCCGCCGTCTCCAAATTGGAGCAGCGGGCCGACGTGTACGTGTCCAGCCTCCGTTCCTACATCGAGGCAATGGGCGGAAAGCTGAAGATCATTGCCGAGTTTCCCGAAGGCGAGGTGGCCATCGCCAACTTCTCAGATGTAGGCGAAGAGGAAGAAGACTCCGTCTGAGACTTGACCGCCGGCACAGCGTTGGTAACTCACGCAGTCAAAGCTGTTGCAGCCGCTTGCAGAGCCGGATCGGACTGGACTGCGCCGCGACACCATTGCCCGCGTCCGGCTCCGGTTCGATGGGATCGACTCTGCGCGGGCGGCTATGTGGCTTGCCGGAGCGCGGCTATCTCATCAGAGCTCAGCGCGCGGCCGTGCACGCGCACGTCGGCGAGGCTGCCGTTGAAGTGGTCGTGCTGCCCCAAGCCGATGCGCAGCGGCAGATTGTTGGCGATGTACTGCGGCACGCGCGTCGTCTCGCCGGTTGCGGCCACCTCCGCGCCGTTGACGTAGAGCCTCAACTGATTCCCCTCGCGTACCGCCGCCAGGTGATGCCAGCCTGCGGCCAGTGCGTGATCGTACGTCACGTTAGCCCCGGCCTCCATTGCGTACACCCGGCCCGACGGCAGCGTGCCACCAAAGAGCTTACCCTCAAAGATGGCCATCGACCACACTCGGCGGTACTTCACGTCGGGCGTCGTGTCCAATTGCCCCGTGTTCGTCCACATGGCGCCGCCCTCGTAGCGGTAGACGTTGGCCAGCGGCAGCGTGCCCGCGTAGAGCTTGCCATTGTACACGGCCATGGCCATGACTTCCTTCTCGTCTTCCAGGCGGCCCACGCTCTCCCACGTCTCGTGGCCGTCCCAGCGGAAGACGGTGCCGTTGGGCCACGTGCCGACGTAGAGTTCGCCCTGATAGACGGCAAAGGAATACACCTGGGTGACGCCTTCCTGGAAACCGACCGGCGTCCAGTCGGCGCCGCCGTCGTAGCGAAACACGCCGCCGCCCTCATTGCCCGCGCCGTAGAGATGTCTCTTGAAAACGGTAATTGCCATCATGCGGCGACCGGGCGTGCCGCAGTATGCCCATTCTTCTCCGCCCAGATACCGGAAGACGCCCTGGCTGTAGAGCGGTATGGCGTAGAGTTCACCGTTGTAGACGGCCATGCCGGCAATGGAATCGGCCCCTTCCAAGCGGCCGCAGTACTCCCAATTGCTGTCTCCCAAGTAGCGGTAGATGGCGCCACCGGGATGCTTGTTCGGCGAATCTTCCAGCGCCGAGCCGCCGGCCCGGTAACACGACGTACCGGCATAGAGGTCGCCCCGGTACACGGCGAGCGACGCCACGGTATTGCTCTGATCGGGACTGCCGCAGTCAGCCCACGTCTGCCCGCCGGCGTAGCGGTAGACGTGCCCGGCCTCGTCCGCGCCCCACTCGAAGGTGCCGGTGTACAGGTCACCGTTGTAGACGCATAGCGAGTAAACGCGCAGGTTGTTGCCCGGCCGGCCGCAGTCCACCCATGCCGGTTCCTGCGAACCGTTATCGATGCCGAAATGCAGATTGCGGTGGTGCGACTGCGCGGCGGTGACGCCGGCGTAGTTCAGCGTGCCGAGATTCAGGCCGGAGCGGGTGGCGGGATCGTACTTGCTGAGGATGTCGCCGTGCAGGTTGGCGCCGTCGGGCGGCAGTTCCACCCAGGCGGAGAGCGTAAAGTTACGGCCAACGAGTCCCAGCGCATCGTTGAGCGGCGCTTCTACATATGCGGTGCGGCCGTCGAAGCGCGCGGCGCCGTAGGGCTTGCCGTCCCGTCCCACCGCTGCCAGATCGGCGCCATGATTGATGCCGTGATTGTCGTTGCCGGACGAGTCCCGGCAATCGCCGTTGAATTTCCAATGCGCCACCAGACCGTCATTGATGTTCATTTCCGTGCTCTTTCGTTTAGCTCCGGTTTCGCAAGGGTCTCCTCGTCGGGAGAGAGATGTGGTGAGGGTAATGTGCCGCGACGGCGAGAACGAGAACATGCCGTTTCTCCAGGCAAGTAGCCTGGGAACCCACGCGGCATCCAAGCGGCATTATACCCCAATCGGAGCGAGCAGGCCGCCACAGGCGCCAACGTCCTATAGTCGAATTCGCTCTCGCCCAGATCGCTGAGTCAGCATTCGCGGCCGCTCCCAGAAGACTCCTGCCGACCGGCCGGGACTACCGAGCAGACAGCCTAAACCATGTTGCTTTCATTGGCTGAAGTTGCACCCATTCGCCACGCTAACGCGCGCTTGCGGTCTTGCCAGAACTGGTGGTAGCGCTCACCCTCTTGATCTACGAGGTCTTCATGAGTGCCGCGCTGGACGATGCACCCGTCGTGGATGACGAGAATCTGGTCCGCAGTTTGAATTGTCGGCAAGCGGTGCGCTACCACGAGGACCGTTTTACCCCGCAACAGCGCGACGAGAGCCGTGCGCACCGCACGGTCATTGATGGAGTCTAGCGAGGCCGTCGGTTCGTCGAGGAGGACAATTGGCGCATTCTTGAGAACTGCTCTGGCAATCGAGACGCGTTGTCTTTCGCCGCCGGAGAGGGTTGCGCCGCCCTCGCCGACCACTGTCTCGTAGCCTTGGGGCAGAGCCTGAATGAAATCGTGCGCTTGCGCGGCGCGAGCCGCGGCCTCAACCTCCGCGTCCGACGAATCCGGACGGCCGAACGCGATGTTTTCACGGATCGTTGTGCGAAACAGATAGACCTCCTGGAAGACCACGGTTATGTGCTCGAAGAGCTGTTGATGCGTCAGATCCCGCACGTCAACGCCGCCGATGCGAACGACGCCTTCCGTTGCATCCCAAAATCGTGAAATCAGGTTGAGGATTGTACTCTTGCCGGCGCCGGATGCCCCAACGATGGCCGTGGTGGCGCCGGCGCGGGCCACGAAAGAAACGCCCTTGAGCACCGGAGCGGCCTCGTAGGCGAAGGTGACATGGTCGAATGCCACGTCATGGCCTTGCGGCTCACGACGCGGCTGCTCCGGCGCAGGTTGCTCCTCCAGGTCCATGATCCGCCCAATGCGCTCCAAGGCCGCGTCCCCCAGGCGCAGCGCCTCGAAGTGCGCTGCCAAAGCAACGATAGGCCCGTACACGCGCAGCACGAGCACGAGGAATATCAACACTGTTCCGGCGTCAGTGACGCCGCCAAACCAGCGGTAGGCGGCGAATGCAATCACCAGCGGAATGCCCAACTCGACGATGCAAATCCCAAGAATCCCTAGCGGCAGCAGGCGCAGGGTGAGGAGATCGTTGATCTGGCGAATACTCTTTACCGCGCGCGCGAACTGTCCCAAGCGGTCATCGGTGCGATTAAACGCACGCGCGACCGTGATCCCAAGCACGTATTCGAGCATGCGGCCGCTGGATTCCGCCATGCGGTCCCCGCGCAAAAGCGCCAGTTCTTTGAACTGCCTATTGACCCAGATGAATACGGGCCAAGCAACCACCAAGCTGAGTGAGACAGCCGCGGCCAATTGCAGATCAATGAATACCATCGCGATCACTACGAGGAGCGGCAACCCGATTGCGCCAAAGAGCGTTGGGATAGAATCCGTAATGTACTCTGCTACGGTCTCGAAGTCAGTCGTAATGGCAGTCGTTAAGTCGCCGGTGGAGCGGGAACGGAGCGTGCCAAGGGGTAGACGTTGGATGTGGTCGAGAGTCTTGGCCCGCGCATCGCCTATGGCAAAGAAGCCGCTAATCCAAATCACGCGGTTACTGACGTACCACGCTGCGAACTGAGCGGCGATTGAGAAAACCGTCACGCCGGCTGCAATCCACGCTTGGCTTGCGGAGAGCGTCCCCTCGCGAAGGTGGTCTACAATCCACACGAGGAAGACGACGGGAATGCCGGCGAACATCGCCTGGAGAAAGCGCAGGCCAATTGCTAGCTTGAGTTCGCGGCTCCGCTCTCCCAGGAGGCGCCAGACGGTGGCAACAGGTCCCACATAGAAGGGCTGAGGTGAGGCGGCTGTCTGACTCACGAGGTCGCTCCCTCACTGGCGAGTTGGTCTCCGCCGCCCGTCAAGGCAATGGCAGAAGCATCTGAGAAGGCGTCCCACAAGCGGGAATAAAGCCCTCCTCTTTGTACCAGTTCGTCGTGCCGCCCATGCTCGACGATGCGGCCTTCATCCAATACGATCATCTGGTCCGCTCCGGCAACTGTGGAGAGACGGTGAGCAATTACGATCACCGTGCGTCCGGCTATCAGGCGGTCCAGTGCGCCTTGCAGCGCCACCTCGTTTTCGGGATCGGCGTAGGCGGTTGCCTCGTCAAGGATTACTATGGGAGCATCTTTGAGCAGCGCGCGCGCAACCGCCAGTCGCTGGCGCTCGCCCCCGGAGAGACGGTCGCCAGACTCGCCGATTGGCGTTTCGTACCCCTGCGGTAAAGCCAAAACGAACTCGTGCGCATTTGCAGCTTTTGCCGCCGCGACTATCTCCTCTTCCGTCGCCTCCGGTTTCGCGATGCGCAAGTTCGCGGCAACGCTCTCGTTGAAGAGGAATGTCTCTTGAAACACAAACGCCGTCTGCTCCATTAGCTGTGGAATCGGCATCTCTCGTATGTCAACGCCGCCGATGCGGATGGCTCCTGTTTCCACGTCCCAGAAACGCACCATAAGGCGCGCCAAGGTTGACTTGCCGGCGCCGGATGGACCCACCACGGCAGTTACCGTTCCCGGTTCCGCCGCAAATGAGACGTCGCGCAGAACCATGCGTGAATCCTGCCCCTGCTCGCCGTAGCTGAAGTCCACGTTGCAGACTTCAATGGATGCGCCATCGAGCACGGGCCGCTCGGCAACCTCGGGCAGCACCGCGGCTTCGTCGAGCTCGCGTACAAGGCGTGCTCCCAGACCCAGATAGGCAAACTGTGTCATGACCAAGAGCAGGCGCAGAATCGGCAATGTGAAGCCCAGACCGACGATGAAGAAAAAAGCAGGGTTGAAGTGTCTACTCGTTCGGTATGCCAGAGCCAGAGCCCAAGTGGCAGGATGGTCAACACCGGCGAGCTCACGAGCACATAGAAAGCCGTAAACACGGGGATGATTTCTCGCGCCCAATCAGCTTCGTACTGCACGGTATCGTTGATGGCGGCTCTCGTCTCCCCGTATACGCGGCGCGTGCCATTGAACGTGCGCACCACCGGCATTGCCCGCACGAATTCGACGATAGAGGCATTCATACGCGCCATGCTGCGCGTATACTCTCCCATCTTGCCGCTGCCATGGCTGGTGCCAATGGCCATAATCGGCAACGCGACCGCTACCACCGCGAGGCTCACCAGGGCCATGCGCCAGTCCACGATGACGAGCCAAGCAATCAAGAACAAGAGCGTCGTGAAAGCAGAGACGATATCGGGAACGAAGTGGGCCAGGAAGAGCTCGAGCCGCTCGATGTCGTCGCGCAACGTCCGTTGAATCTCGCCGGAGCGCCGGTTCGTGAGAAAGCCCAGCGGTACACGGCCAAGGCGCGCGCCGATTCGCAGGCGCAGCAACTCGAGTGTGGCAAATGCGCCGCGGTGCGACATCCACGATGACGCCGCCGTCAAGAGGTATTGGGTTACGAGGAAGCCCGCAGCCAGGGCGGCATAGGTGAACATGGCCTCACGGCTGGCGACCCCCGCGACCACGTCGTCAACAGCCCGGTAAACCGCCCAGAACGGGCCCAGCAGCGCTAACGAACTTAGCGACGCGAGCGCCGCTGCCCCAGTGTAAGTGAGCCAAGCATGCTTGGCGAACGGGAGCAGAATCTTGAGACCGGTGAGTAAGTTAACGTCCTCTGAAGACTGGGCGACAGACCCATCGCTAGGCTCGCTCATGTGGTGTTCCGAATTGGCCAAGACGGTTTGATATTTATGCCAATTGGGCTGAATTAAGTACGCTTAATCATCTAATCAAGTATACTCTGGTGATCTAATCGCAACAATTCGCCAGTCTCGGAAGATCCGCCGCCCTTGGCGCGAGGATTGCAGGGCTAGCGCAGCCGTATTTGCACGACTGCACGCGCACTTTGGGAATCACCGCATGGAGTTCGCCGTGCGCGGGCTCATTGACGGCGATAATCGCATTGCTTTCCTGCAACGGTGTATTGTAGGGGCGCTGGCTGCGCCTCTACTGGAGCGCGCTCACTTCAGGCCAAATCTCTGCAACGCTGTCCGCCGCCGCGCCCATGTCAATGCCACGCTGGCGGCCACCGCCATGGTGCCGGCGAGGGTATTGAAGAGGATGTCTACCGGATCGAAGACCCGGTTGGGCAGGAGCCATTGGATTCCCTCGTCAAGCGCGCCCAAGGCTACCGTAATGAGGACGGCAAGCACCGGCGGCAGCGGCACGCGGCGGCCCCGGCTCCGGCGTTCGGTGAGCGCTTCGTGGATGAGCACGCCGACGATGCTGTACTCGATGAGGTGCGAGCGCTCCGTCGGCACCGTCATGCGGGTGAGCACCAGCAGATAAGCGGTGGCGACGCCAATGAAGACCGCCACTTCCGCGCCCCCCGGCCGCACGCGCAGTCCCTGTGTGAGGACGGTCAATCCCACGAGCAACATGCAAAGGAGGAAGAGGCCAACGGTGAAGTCCAGCAGGCCTCTTTCCTCTAGCGCAGCAGCCCACTGTTGCGCCAGACCGAGCGTGGCATAGATGGCCACCATGACTGCCAGCACCCACAGCCAGAGGCGGCGTTCCCGCCGGGAAGAGAAGAAGGACATGGAAGGTGAGTCTTGAATTCCGAAATTTGGCAGATATTCGTCAGCGCAAAACTATCGCGTTTTGCAGACCCTTAATCCACCCTATCATGTCGGACCAAAGATTGCTCCCTAGCGAGCACGGGACCGGAGCGAAGAGATCTCTGGGTTGCGCGTTCTTGCTTGACGTAAAGCCTCCTCTTGACTCAGCACAGCCTTGCTCACCAGATGGGGGCTCTTGTCTCGTCTCCGCCGGGAGCGAGAGCCCCTATGTCCGGCGGATACCGCTGCCGCCGCCCGTCATTCCGGCGAAAGCCGGAATCCAGAGGGTGGGGCGGGGGTGTCTAGTTGTGGTCGGCAGGGAGACGCTCCCATTCGTTACACAATGACGCGCCGGAGAGGATTACACTCTCCGGCGCATCTTGCTGCCGAATTCCTCGTTCGCCCCAATTCGGCTATTTCATTTCTGCCAGAAACCGGCCCCGAATTCTCGGAGCAGGCGGTGACGCATGCAGCTTTACTCCAGCGGCAGCTTGACCGCTTCGCCGCCCAGGCTCGCCGACCGCTCCGCCGCGAAGATGACTTCGTCGATCCTCAGGGCATCGTTGATGTCCACTTCCGGCTTCTTGTTGTTCAGGATGCAGTCGATGATGTGGTCCGTCTGCGGCTGGAAGGGGTGGTGCGAGACCTCCGGCGTATCCGGCATGATGGTCTCGAACGTGGCCCAGTCGGTCTGCTCGGTCATGCGCTCGCCGATCAGGGTCTCCGAGTGGAATTTGTTGCCCACCAGGGTGCCGCGGTCGCCGTGCAGGCGCACGTTGAACGTGTAGGGGTTGTTGCCCTCCAGGATGCAGCCGACTTTGCCGATGCGGCCGTCCTTGTAGCTGATCACGCTGAGCACGGTGCCTTCCCAGTCGAAGGTCTTGGTAAAGTTACCCCAATGGCCCACCACGTGGTCCACCTCGCCGGGCATGAACTGCAGCAGCGCGTCCACGGCGTGGCAGCCGGCGGCCGCCAGCGCGGAGCCGCCCTGCTCGCGGGTCTTCACCCAGGGATAGCCCACGTACCACTGCGGCCAATTGGCGCTGAAATAGTCGCACTCGCCGTAGAAGATGTTACCGAAAGCATTGGCCTTGATGAGCTTGTGCACGATCAGGAAGTAGGGGCTCCAGTGCAACTCAAAGCCCTCGCAGGCCACCACGCCGGCCTTGTCCACTGCCGCCGCAATTGACTTCAGGCCTTCCCACGTCAACGAGGCGGGCTTCTCGATAAGCAGGTGATTACCGGCTTCCGCGCCCGCCACCGCTTGGTCCACGTGCTTTTCGTTGGTGGAGCAGATGAAGATCATGTCCAAGTTGTCCTGCTTCAGCATCTGCTCGTAGTCGTCGTAGCAGTGGGCGTTGCTGAGCCCATGCTCTTCCTTGGCGTTCTGGGCGTTTGCCAAGCTGCCGCTGCAGAGCCCGACCACCTCGGTGTGCGGGTTGGTGACCAGGGTGCCAATGTGCTGGTGCGAAACCCAGCCGATGCCGACCACACCGACCCCAAGCTTGCCATCGTCTGTCATCGCGAATCCTCCCAAAGTTTCAACAATACTGCCAATTAAACGTGGCTACAGTACAGCGTATTCGCGGCTGGCTGTCAAGGGAAGAAGGAAACAGTCGGTATGCTATGCTTGATTTTGACAGACCGCCGTCTGAGCGTAACAGAGAGTGACCGCGCAGTAGCGGTCGTTAAGTGTCAAGGAACAGAGCTCAATGGAATCCCGGACCGACGACTTGGCGGCCCGGTTGCTGCGCTGCCCGGTGGGGTGCGCTTTCTTGCTGACTATCGAGCGGGATCAGGTTCCCATCGAGCTTGCGGTCACGCCGCCGCAGGCATTCGCGCGCGCCGCGATCGCTTTGAACGTTCTCAATCCCTGGTCGGGGGATCTCGAACGAACCGTCACGGCCGCGCTTTCACGCGGCGCAGACCTGGCAAGCCTGGCGCGCGCGGTGGTGTCACATCCGCAAAGCCGTTGGTGGACTGCTCCTATGGACCCAACCCGGCAGTTACTCGTGATTGATGACACGGCGCACCCAGCCTCTGCCCGCACGGTGCCTCACCCCATTTGGGAGCGCATACAGCGCATATTCAAGCGAACGTCCTCCTGCGCGGCGGCGTCGAAGCCGGCTGTCCGCTGGGAGTCCTACGCGCAACGTCCCAGGGAATGGCGTATCACCTCCACGCTCAGGGGAGAGTATGCGTGCCTCGACACCGCTATCGCGTTGGGCGTCGGCGAGTGGGCGATGATAAAATTACACCGCAGATTCGCAGCCGAGATCGACGCATCCGCCCGCGTCTGCGAGATCTCCGGCCCCGCCGACTGGCATGAACTGTGTGTCTCCTTTCCCAGCGTCAATCAGGATCCGAATAGTCCGGCCGGGGTCGGCACGCTTTCGCCGGACTGGGCTCGCGTTGCCACACAGTGGGACGGCGTCCACCTGACGTTCCTGGGGCTCTTGTCCACGCCCTTCGTCCGCCATTGCTCAGCGGCCGGGACCACCATGCTGTGGTCGTGGGATACGGAGGGCACACTCTGGCTGCCGGGGAACTTCCTCCGCACGGGCACGCCGCTCGCGCACCTGGATCCTGACGCACACACGTTCGAGGCACCCCGATGGCTGTACGACGACCTGGGAATCCCGGAGTGGCCGCCTGTCCCCGGCGTCATCCACTACCGCAGGTGACAGTCACTGCCCTCGAGATGATCCGGCCGCTGTGGTGTGAGGAATCGCATTGGCCCGTTGCCCCTAAGTGCTTCATCCCATTTGTGGTTGGTACCAACCTTCGCCCAGACTCTGCGGTGGACGGTAAGTTACAACACAATCTGTGCAAGTAGGTGTCGAGCGAGGATTGTGGCGCGAGACTACACACCAGCCATCGTGAAAAAGAAAGGGCAACCACCCGGATTGCCCTTTCTTTCTTCCACACTGAGTTGGGAGCAGCACCCATACCATGCGGTAGCCGAGTTCCCAACGACGATGTATCGTGCCTAGAAGTCCAGCACCGAGTTGGCGAGCGTCTCGTCCAGGACGATCTGGGTCTGCTCGTTGGTCTCGGCGATGGCTTCCTGGATGGTCTTCTCGCCCTGGTAGATGGTGCGCGGCAGCGCCACGTGCAGGCCGAGGATCTCGATGCCGCCGGGGGCGGTCACCACCCAGTGCGCGCCGGCCATCTCGATAGCGGCCTGCAAGCGCAGCGGGTCGTCCTTGGTCCACTCGGGACTGTTCGCGATGGCCTTCTGTACCGGCAGGCGCCCTTTTTCATCGTTGAAGCGCAACTCCTGCGGCGCGTCATAGAGCCACTCGAGAAACGCGAACGCGCCCTCTGGATTCGCCGAAGCGTTCGGCAGCACCTTGGAGCCGCCGCCGCCGTAGGTGGCGGGCGTGCCGCCGGGCGGGATCGGCTCGACCGCCAGGCCGTAGCTGAGCGCGGCAAAGCCCTCGCGGTAGTCCGGGAAGTTCGGGATGTCGTAGATCTCGAAATACATCGCCAGCTTACTGTCGATGAAGATCTGCTGCGGGCGGCCTTCACCCAGGAACTCCTGGATAGCGGCGTAGCCGTCCTGCGCCTCGTACATGCGCAGCGTATGCTCGAAGGCGTTCACCATCATCTCGTTGTCCATGGTGGACGTGCTGTCGTCGGCTGACGTCAGGCTGCCGCCCTGCTGCCAGTAGGGGATCATCCAACCGGCCAACGCGCCGCCGCTGCCCCACAGCGGCACAAAGCCGAGACGGGAAATGTTGCCGCCGTCTTTCTTGAAAGTCAGATTGATGGCTTCGTGGAAATCGTCCCATGAGGCTGGCGGGTTTTCCGGATCCAAACCTACCTCGAGCAGCGCGTCGTTGTTGAGGAACAAGGTACGCACGTCCGCCGACCACGGCAGGCCGAAGTGGTGGCCGCGGAAAGTGACGTCATTGAGGATGCGCTCCCACATGTCGGCGGTATTGATGATGGAGGACATCTTGACCATGTCCGTAATGTCGCGCACGACGCCGTTCACCCCCATGGTCTTGGGAATGTAGCGATCCTGGAAGCACAAGTCTGGCGCCGCGCCGCCGGCTACCGCCGCGGGCAGGGTGTCGCGATTGTCTCTGCCGGACTTGGGAACGGTGGTGACGTTGTAGGCCTCGAAGGTCTCGTTGAACTCCGCCACGAGCTCCGCGCCAATCTCCTCATTGAAGGAACCCCACGCCGACGTGAGCGACCAGTAGACGACCTCACTGGCCTCCATGGGCGCCGCGGGTTTTCCCTCTTCCTTGGCTTCCGGCGCGGCTTCCTTAGGCGCCTCTTCCATGGGCGCCGCCGCTGTGCCGCAGGCAGCGAGCAGGACTGCGCTCCCCGCAAAGCCGATGCCGGTACCGAGTAATCGCCGTCTTGAGGTGCGCATGGTTGGCCTCCTCTGCGCAACTAAGAAACTCGTTTTCCCACAGACCCTCTTCCTAACTAATGTCTCGTAATAAGGAGAGATGGTCCGGTTATCGATATAATGGCACGGTAGCAATGCGTAGTCAATTCTCATGGCGCATGTTTTGGCCGCAGAATAGGCGAGTAGCGAATAGTAGGGGCACGATATATCGTGCCCCTACGCAGTACGCAAGCGCCGTCCCTCGCGCGCAAGGCGCACCCTCATTCCTTTGAAAACAGGCCCCTTACACCGCCACCCGTTGCAGTTGGCCCACGTTGCGGCGCACCTTGGCGATGCCCTCCGCAATGTCGTCCATATCGGACTGTTCTGCAAGGAAGGTCACGTGGCCCATGGCGATGCCCTCTGCGCGCGTGAGCAACTCGGACTCCGGGCACTCCATCACGCGGAACTTGCCCGCGCCGCCCGCAATGTCGCCCGTCTCCAGGTCGAGCATCGGATTGTCGTAGATCGGCCGCGGGTGCCCGCCGGAGACCGGCACGCCCTCCGCGTGGGCGGCGTCCAGGAACGTGCGCTTATCCGTGCCGAACTCTTCCGGCTTGAGGCGGAACGTATAGATGTGCATGCCGTGCTGGGTCACCTCCGGCGGCATATGCGGGGGCTCGATGCCGTCAATCTGCGCCAGCAGGCCGGAGAGGTACCGCGCGTTGCGGTTGCGCTTCTTCGTCTGCTCGTCAAAACGCTCCATCTGCCCCAGCAGGATGGCCGCCTGGAACTCATTCATCGGGTAGTGGCCGCCCAGCTCGTAGTGCACGTAGCCCGGCTCGCCTTTGGCGCGGCCGAAGCTGGAGAGCGTATAGAGCCAGCGCTCGGCCAACTCCTCATTGTCCGTGGTCAGCATGCCGCCCTCGCCGGTGCTCATGTTCTTGCCGCCGCCCAGGCTGAACGAACTGGCGTCGCCCATGCCGCCGAGTTTTCTGCCCTTCCACTCCGCGCCGTGGGCGTGGGCCGCGTCCACGATGATTGCCAGGTCGTGCTTGCGCGCGATCTCGGCAAACCGCTCCATGTCCGCCGGATAGCCGCCGTAGTGCACCGGGCTGATGGCGCGGGTACGCGGCGTGATGGCCTCTTCCGTGCGATCGGGATCGAGGCAGAGCGAACCCGGGTGGATGTCCGCCATCACCGGCGTCGCGCCCAGGTACATGGGCGCAAAGGCCGTGGCGATGAACGTAAACGCCGGCACGATCACCTCATCGCCCGCGCCGACGCCGAAGGCCTTCAACCCGATTTCCAGTCCGGCGGTGCAACTGATGAGGCCGATGCCGAATTTCGCGTCATGATAAGCGGCGAATTGCTCCTGCGCCGCCATCTTCATGGGACCGTGCGCCGTGCCGCCCCACACGCGGCTCTCGAAGACCGCGCGCACGTTCTTGAGTTCGGTCTCGTCGAATTGCGGCCACTTGGGCCAGCGTTTCGTGCCGTCTCGCACCGGTGTCCCGCCGTGCAGGGCCAGTCGTTCCATGACGTCCATTCCCTTCCTTTAATTAACAGTGGCTGTGTAATCGCCTACGCATGGCGTTGCACAAGCGCGACGCCGTCATTGCAATAGCATAATCGCTGCGCTGCCGTTACGAAAGATTGTATCACTGCGCGGATGTTTTGGTGGTTGCGGCCGGCGCGCTGCTATGCGGACGCCGCTGCATTCGCAGCTTGCCGCCGATGCGCCGGCGCTGACTGGCACAACCTTGCTACCTTTAACTAAGGAACCCGCGTGTAATTAAGGAACCCGCGTGCAACGCAACCAGGCGTGACGGCTGCCCCCAGCGTGCCCTTGCGAGACGCCTCACCCCCGTATCGTGTCGATACGCTGTATCGAGTACGGGACAGGCTTTTCGCCGGAACGACGGATTATGCAAAGACCCTCACCGGGAGAGGGAGTACTATAGCACTAGTGTGCGAATTGAGACAAGGCTTTCATAGGGAGGAACTAGCATGAAGTTCTGGCGCTCGTATGGCGGTTTGTCCACCGTAGCCTGGCTGTGTGCTCTTGTTTTTGTGGCATCGATCACGGATGCTTCGCTCACCGATAGCGAACTCGCGGCCCGAATGGCGTATGGTCTTGCGGCGGTAGCGGTGGTCGTATTGGTGGTGCTGATCATCGCTTTAAGGAGGATGAAACGGCAGGCTGAGAGCAAGGTAACAGGTTCCGAGCCCATTCTCCTGACGGACATCCAGGTATTGGCGAAGTCGAACTCCAAGCTGCTGGAGGATGCCATCGCTCTGCATACCGCCCAAAAGGAAGCGGGAAGCTAATCTGGCGGCGCGGTCTGTTGTCCTGTAGAGATACGGCCGTCTCTCCTTTGACATCCGCGCAGCGCCTTGAAGACCTGCCGCCTTGCAATTAACGATATATCCGCCGCAAGCCTTTTAACTGGAATAGGCTGGACAGACTCACTCGGTAGAGTATATCGTGTACATACGCGCAACACAGAGAAAAGGAGGTGGCAGCCCAGATTCCGGTCGCTGCTCCGCCCGTTGCGAACACGCTGAACACCGGCATGCGGTGCGCCCGTACCGAACGGCGCGAAGCAGAGGGCCGCGATAGGTGCGAATTGTAGTGGTGCAAACCAAGGAGATGCTACGCATGTCTACAACGAAACTGACCCGACGTACGGTTCTCGGCGGCACACTCGGTGTTGCCGGCGCTGCCTTGCTCGCCGCGTGCGGCACGGTGCAGACCGCGGCCCCGGCGGAGCAGAAGGAAGAAATGGCGCCCAAGGAGGCCGCTAAAGAGGCGCCCGCGGTGGAGCACACGCCGGTGTGGGCTGTGTGGATGGGCGACGAAACCAGCCAACTGCGCTGGAATACCGCCATGGAGCTCTTCGGCGAAGAGCACCCCGAAGTCACGTGGAAGATCACGTGGGAGCACTGGAAGCGCAGCCTGCCGCCGTTGCTGGCGGCCGGTGAGACTCCGGATATCGCGAACACCTCGTCTGCGCCCCATATTCTGGCGGACAACTGGCTGGATGCCGGCCCGATCATCGCCGCGGCGGGCATAGACACGTCTCAATATGCCGGCAGGCTCTTTGAAGCCGTCAATTGGCGCGGCAAGACGATGGGCGTGCCCACCGGCTCGAACACTACCGCGCTCTTCTACAGAGGCGATATGTTCGACGAAGCGGGCCAGAATCCGCCGACGAACGAGATGTCGTGGGAAGAGACCATTGCCGTTTCCGCCGACATCGCCGGTCGTCTGAACCAGGGCGAGGAGCGCTCGCGCTGGGGTATCTCCACCATGAGCTACGCTTGGAGTTACTTCCCGCTGCTCTACGCGGGCATGTTGGATACGGACGGCAACGTCATCGTGAACCGTGAAATCGCCGTGCACCTCGTGCAATTGATCATGAAGGATTCGATCGAGAAATTCCGCGCCGCGCCCACGCGGGAAGACCTGGCTGCCACGGAGGACTACTACGGCACCGGCGTATTTCCCACCGGCAAGGCTGCCATGGTGCCGGGCGGTACGTTCATCTTGAAGCCGTTCCGCGAAGCGGATCCATTCGCTTTCTCCACGGTGGAAGTGCCTTATACGGAGGTCTCGGGCACCCGCATTCGCGGCGCGTTCAACGGGCACGAGCAGATGAGCCTGCTGGCCGGCGGCGCCGAGAATCCGGACGCCCAGGTGTTCGCCGTCTGGACGATGGGCGAAAAGCACCAACGCTGGATGGGCGGCGAGGGCTGGTCCGTGCCGGCGTTGAACTCGGCGGCGGACACGTTCGCCCCGCCGGCGGACGATCCGCGTCCCGCCGATCAGAGCGCGTTCGTCAAGGCCATCAGCTACGCCACCAGCTACTTCCCGCACCCGGCCTCGAGCGCGATCGCCAAAGCGGGAACCGGCCCGCTCCGCGCATTTGTGGAGGAGGGTGCGCTCACCGCCGAGGAGACCGTCGACCTGGCTATCGACCAGATGCAGGCCGCGGTGGACGAATGGGAGAGCAACCAGTAGTCCAGAAGTCGTCCTGACGGGGAGAATCGCTTACCTTGCGCGGATTCCCGCGCAAGGTGGGCCGTAGGCTGGTTCCTCTCCGGGGAGTCCGTTGCACATTGATCGCACGTAGGGGCACGATATATCGTGCCCCTACGGTTTTTCTCGCTCCCAGCCCAACGATCCAGTGACGCCTCTTAGCGAGGCGGTGCGAGGCCTGCCGAGTCTAATCAGTCATCGGTGCACCAAATTCCTTGGGTCTGGCGCAGCTTGCTGGCTAACACGTCCCTAACGGTCGATCGCATGAAAGCGGTAAACTCCCAGCCATTGCTCGAAGCTCAGTTCGCTCGGTCGTGCATCCAGCGAGAACCTGAGATCTGAGGCAAGACGGCGGACTTGGTTGTGAGTGAACAGATTCCGCAATGCCTTTCTCACCGTGGATGTTTTACCTAGCTGACTATTGAGGAACCGCAAGTACGTATCTCCTTCCCCTTCCTGGATCAGCGGCTTATCGCGGCGCAGCAGCCACAGGAGGACGGCATCGACATTGGGTACCGGCTCGAAGTCGGTCCTGCGGAGGCGGCGCACGATCTCCACGTGCCACCACGGCTTCAGGGACAGGGAACGGGTCGTTTCGCTCACATACGGGTGGCCGGCGAACCTCTCAGCGGCCTCTCGCTGGATAACGAGGTAGGCTTCGGTGAGTGTCGGTGTCTCGGTCAGACGACGGACAATCTCGGCCGTGCGTGCGAAGGGCAGGTTGGCAAATACCTTGTGCGGCCGGGAAGGTGGAGGATAGCTGAGAAAGTCGCCCGTCACCACGTCAATATTCGACCGAGAGCCGGTTTGGAGTTCGTCCGCAAGGCCGGCATCAATCTCCACCGCTATAACGCGGCTGGCACACTGCGCGAGGGCATACGTCAGTAGACCCCGGCCCGGGCCAATCTCTACGACGAGGTCATCACGTGAGACCGACGAATGCGCGACGAGGCTAGCGGCAAGCGCACCGCTCCGCAGGAAGTGCTGCGAGAGTTCGGGCCGCCGTGGAGTCCGGGTGCGTTGCCCGGACACGGATGATCACCACAGGCATAGAAGGCTCCTTTGACTGGTATTGTCTGTTGCGCGGCCAGGGCGCGTCAAGTGTTGTCAGGGTGCTACCTCTACGGTCTTTATGTCTTTTGTAGCGCGGGGGCTTGTCCCCCGCCTCTTGGTGCTGGCTGAATCCTATTGGCCCAACTGCTTGGAACACCCGCCGCCACGCTCCTCTACGGTAAGGAAACTGAATGGGCATGCGCGGACCATCGCCTTCTCTTACTTAGAAGTCCACGCAGCCATTGCCCTGCGCATACACTATAATGACTACCATCTCGTCTTTGGATTCGACGGACAACACACAACGGCAGAAGGCAATTAAGGATCGACGAATGGACACCCAACTCAAGCAAACTGAAACCGGCGCGGAGACCGCCGCTCCCAAGCTCCGCAATTACGTCGGCGGCCAATGGGTGACGCCGCAGACCGAGAACTACTTGGACGTTACCAATCCGGCCACCGGCGAGACCATCGCCCAGGTACCGCTTTCATCGAAAGACGATACTGATGCGGCGGTGGCAGCGGCGCAGGAGGCGTTTCCCGCCTGGCGTGCCACGCCGCCCTTGGAGCGCTCGCGCCTGCTCTTCGCGGTCAAGGCGCGCATGGAAGAACGATTCGAGGACTTTGCCTTGGCGATTACGCGTGAACACGGCAAGACCTTGGAGGACGCTCGCGGTTCCGTGCGCCGCGCCATCGAAAACGTGGAGGTGGCGTGCGGCATTCCCTCGCTGCTCATGGGCTACGGCCTGGAGGACGGCGCCGCCAAGGGCATCGATGAAGACGTGGTGCGCCAGCCGCTGGGGGTCTTTGCGGCGGTGTGCCCCTTCAACTTTCCGTTGATGGTGCCGTTCTGGTTCTGGCCCTACGCCGTGGCGTGCGGCAATACCTACATCATCAAGCCCTCCGAGCAAGTGCCGACCAGCATGCAGATGGTGTTTGACGAATTGGACCAGTGCGGCTTTCCGCCCGGCGTGATCAACGTTGTGAACGGCTCCAAGGACGCCGTTGACGCCTTGCTCGATAATCCGCTCGTGCGCGGCATCTCCTTTGTCGGCTCCACGCCGACGGCCCGGTATCTTTACGCCCGCGCGGGCGAGCAGGGCAAGCGTGTGCAGGCCCAGGGCGGCGCGAAGAACGTGATCGTGGTCATGCCCGATGCCGCGCTGGACGAGACCGTGGGCAACGTGATCAACTCGGCGTTCGGTTCCGCCGGACAGCGCTGTTTGGCCGGTTCGGTGGTGGTCACCGTCGGCGATGGACACGAACGCGTGCGCGACGCCATTGTGGAAGCTGCCGGTTCTCTGGCCGTCGGCAACGGCGCGGATGACGGCGTCGAGCTCGGCCCGGTGATCTCCCAGACCGCCAAGGAACGCATTCTCGGCTACATCGAGCGCGGCGTGGATGAAGGCGCGGCGCTGCTCCTGGACGGCCGCGAGGCTGCGGCGACCCAGGACGCCAACGGCGCGTTCGTCGGCGCCACTATCTTCGATGAGGTGCAGCCGGACATGGCGCTCTTCACCGACGAGATCTTCGGTCCGGTGTTGAGCATGCTCCACGTGGAGACGCTCGACGACGCCATCACCCTCATCGAGAACCAGCGCTACGGCAACGCCGCCTCCATCTTCACGCAGGACGGCGCGGCGGCGCGCGAGTTTCGCTACCGCGCCCCCACCGGCAATATCGGCATCAACGTCGGCGTGGCCGCGCCCATGGCCTACTTCCCCTTCAGCGGCGCGAAAGAGTCCTTCTTCGGCACCCTCCACGGCCAAGGCCGGGATGCGATTGACTTCTTCACCGAGCGAAAAGTGGTGATTACACGGTGGTTCTGACCGAACAATATGCTTGTCTAGTCAAAATCCTTCTGGAGCGAAAGTGGCTGACCTAGCTGGTCGGATCTTGTGAAAGAGATGGCTATGACCCTGCTTACTGCTGCGGCGGCAAGTATGAGTCTTTTCTTGCTCATGAGTCTAGCAAGGCTTTTCTGATTACTTTGTGTCCTTCCTCGGTGAGTTGGACGAAGTCTTCTAGCCTTATCCCGTCGTCTAGCTTGGAGTAGAGTGAATCTTTGATTTCTGCGTGTTTTATTACCTCTTTTGTGCCACCGGCTTCTTTGATCTCATCTGCGAAGTGGATCGCGAAAAGTTGGATGTTGCGTGTACTTCTTGACGAGTCTTCGAGTTTGCCGAGGGCATGTGCATTTTCGAGAATGTGGGCAAGTTTCTTGATTTGCTCAGTAGCCATGTTCTTAGTGTCCCTTTGCTCTCTTGGTCCAGTTACCGACTTGTGAAAGCTCGTCTTAATCGGGTTCGCCCTTAGTGAGTCTCCATCCTCCTCTGCCATTATTTTGAGTGCAACGCTCAGCTTTTCCTGCATCTAGTAGTTTGGACAATATTCCTGTAGTAATTGCGTCACTCATTGATTTGAAATTTTCGGTCCTCACGCGGAATATCCCTGCGCGTTCGCTGATTTTTCCAGGGCCAATGCATTCTTCATTATTGCGTTTTGCTTCTTGCAGTACGATTAGAATAGCTTTCTCAAGGTGGTACACTCCGACCTTTGCGTGCTCTTCTGCCTTCACAGTTCCCCTTTCTGCTATGATGGGCCCCATTACAAGTGCGCTACTGCGGGCGTCCCTGCCGTTTCTCAAGTGACGGCCTGGAACCGCCGCCAGCTAGCGCAATGCTCTTTAATCATAACGTATGCTTCTTGAACGGAGCGAGGAATCTAGAGTACAGCCAAAAAGCCAAGAGAATTAGGAATAAGGCTGGGTGATATCTAGTGGCGAAAAGACAAAGCATGATCCTTGACCGCAGATCCTTTCTGCAGTTCTCAAGCGCAAGCCTCGCAGCTTGCGGACTTCACATTGCCCTCAGACGGTCGGCTTACGCCCAAGATGGTGGGTCGGAACAGTTCAACACGGAGGACCTCACAGAGACGTTATTGCAATACGCTCGCATCGGCGCATTGCCTCTCTGGGTTGCGGGCATGTTTATCAATACGTGGCGGGATAACATAAACTTCAATTCGCTTCCACAAGACTTGATCGACTATTACAGGCGTGCAGGAGGAACATACCGAGACATTGCGGGAGCAAGGGAGATTTGGAACACCATTCCTCAGCACGTACGCTTGTCCGGGCCGGCAGCATTGCGGCAGTTTCACGGCGACCGCGATTGGAGCCACTTTATTGCCCGGAGCGTGGGAGGGTCTGACAGTGCCAACAACGGGATCTTTGAGAATGCGATCATCAACCGCGCGAGAGGCGCGGCGACCATGTCTGCGGAAGAGATATCACTGGCTACCAAAGCGTTAGATTCTGTAGATTTACGTTATGCGGTAACACTGGCCTCTAGAGCAATAGTGGCCGGTGGTCTGGCCGTAATCATGGCAGAAGGCGTATTCTCTGTCATGGATCTTGGGTTGCAGTTCTACGATGGCGAAATAAGCCGAGCCGAACTCTATGTCCAAGCTGGGAAACACTTGTTGACGAGTAGTTTAGTTGCTACAGGAATAGCCGGCATTGTCATGGGCTTGGCGATTCTTTTTCCCGCTTTTCTCCCCATCCTAGGCGCAATGGCGTTGCCTCTAGCCGTAGCTAACTTCGTTTCTTACGGACATCGCTTCTACACCCTTGCCTCTGAGTGGGTACAGCGCGTCGGACTTGCGCCTGTTCTGGATGCTTGGAATAGAACTAAAGAAATCTCTGCCGCTGCCTGGCAGGCATCGGCGAAGGCTTTCGATGAATACATAAAAGTGCCTACCCAGTCGGCACGTGACTGGGTGGAGGAACAGTTGCAGAATCTGTTTGATGGCGTGCTTGACTGGGCTGGTGAGATCTTTCCTCCGCTAATGTGGTGGGAGAGATGAGAATTGCTATCAGGTAGTTAATTCGATTCGGTAACCTGCCGAGTCAATGAATACATCGCATTGTGCAGGCTCGTTCTTGACGGTATAATTTGTGCGTAATGAGTGAATTGGCTCTCAAGAGAAGATGGATTCCCGCGAAAGCGGGAATGACGGATTACTTGGCAAATTGGTGAGGGTAAGGAGAATACTCTAGGCATGCCTTTGCGGGATGAACAGGCGTTATGGTGCGTGGAGTGGGGCCGGCGCGCGACTGAAGGGCGCTACTATCCGGACGGCTTCTCGCTGCATGAGTCCTTGGCGGACGCCGAGGAGTACCAGCAGGTAAACTTGCAGCGCTCAATGGCTGCCACACAGTGGCAGGGCGAGCCGCGGGTGCTCCTGCGCAAGCCGTACCGCTGCCTGGTCCCCAACTGGCAATACCAGGAGACCCTGGCCAGCGACATCGGCGTCCACTTCAGCGGCGCTTCCCCCGTGCCGCTCCCAGAGGCGGGCTGAGGGGCCAATCAGCCCAATCGTTGCCCGAATCGGACTGCGCCGCCAATCCTCCTCAAAAGCCCTTAATTTTCGGGGTTGCCTGATAGTGCAGCGCGTCCTCAATTGCCAATAAAAGTGCGCCCCGCCGTAGCGATTGCTATAGGACTTTCCTGTTCAGGGTCCATCACTCCGGCGGAAGCCGGAGTCTAGGAAATGCAGAAAAGATGGATTCCGGCTTTCGCCGGAATGACGGAATAAGGCCCTTGGTCCAATGAAAACCGCGGCTACCTACAAGCTTCGCTGCACCTAGGCAAGTGTCCCCGCAATTCGGAGCGCCTCAGCTACCAGCAGGTGTTCGGTCTGGGGTTGGTAGGGCGCGGGCAGGTGGTAGAACTTGTGGGAGCGGGTGGGTTCGTATCCGCGCTCGGCGTAGGAGGCCTCGGTGCAGACGTAGCCAATGGTGTCGTTGGAGTAGCCCAGCGTCCAGGCGGCTTGTCCCACGTGGTCCTCCATGAGCGCCGCTTCGATCTGCAGGCCGATTTCCAGGAAAACCTCAGCGCCCAGTCCCACCATCCAGAGACCGCCGATACGCAGGACCTGAACGGGAAAGTCGACGCTCGTCGGCAGCGAGCCGTCGTTCCGCAGACCTTCCAGCATCGAGCCGGTCCAGAGTTGCTTGTAGTTGTCGTTCTTCGCCTTTGCGCGCATGTCTTCCAGCTCTGTCGCGGTGGGGGGTTCCATTAGCGGCAAGGACACCAACTCGTGCGCCACGCTGATGGGATAGCCCACCACCATAGTGGCCTCGCAGGCGGCGCGGGCGGCCAGCGCCCCGACGCCGCGTCCGTGGGTGTCGATCTCTTCGCCGGAGCAGGGATGAAAGCGCGTGCCGCCCGGCGCGATCACGCGTACACGCTGGTTGCCCGCGCAGCCCTGCAGGAAGCCGACCGTCGGCGCGCCTTGGTCGGCAAATTGCCGCTCCACTTCCATTCTCGCGGCGGCCACGTAGTCGCCGTTCACGACCGGCATGCGGTAGGCATAGCCGGTGGGATGAAACGCTCCCGAAAAGAGCACTGCCACAATTGAGCCGTCCAGCCGCTCGAAACGCAGCGCGCGAATGCGCTGGTCCACGATGCCATCATAGTTCGGCGCCAACTGGGCTTCGCCGTTCTCCATGCGCCGCCGGTTGATGGCAAAGGCGCCTTCCGCCGCGCCCACACGCATGGCCACCGGTTCCAAGTCCGCGTCGGCACGGGTGACCGCATCGGCCAGCGATTGCACCAGACTCCGATAGTATCCCTGATCGATCTCATCGGGCAGGGCCTGCAGAATGGCCGGGCCGAAGTGGCTGTGCGAGGCATTGATCAAGACGTGTGCGCCGGGAATCCCCGTCTGCCGTTCCACGCGCTCCCGCACGGCATTGACCAGCGGCGCGTCCAGGCCGAGCACGTCCAGCCCGACAATTGCCACTTTCTGCGCGCCGTCGCTCAGGACAACAGCCGTAGCGAAGAGGTCGTGATATACGCTCTCGACCCGTAGGTCCGCCCGGCTCGATTGAAACGCGCTCCCCATGGGCGGCGTGATCGCCACCTTTGCCCCACCGGCCATTAATCCCGTTGCCATAGTTGCTCCTCACTCCGCATTCATCGCATGCCACGTCATCATACCAGGCGGCGCGAGTGCCATTCTCCCACGCATCCGGGAAATCGCAATTGCGTTACGCCGTTACTCTCGCCCGCATCGTTCCAACCTACTCCCGTGTGCTCGTCAGGGTTGCAAAGGAATTTCCCAAGGAGAGCAGTGAGGTGCAGCAGCAGCAAGCCGTGAGACTACGCGGTGCCCCCCAGCAGTTCCAGGATATTGCCGCCCATGATGCGATCGTAGTCCGCCTCCGGAAACTCCCAGACCTTCACCTTTGCCATTTCGGGCAGGGGCGGATTGTAGTCGCCGCCGCCGTCTGAGCCCCAGATGAGCTTGGCCGCGCCCAGGGCGTGGTAGGCCTCGCGGATCATCCACGGGCCGCTGGTGAACGACGTATCGAGCCAGATGTTGTCGTGCCGTTTGGCCACGTCGAAGAAGCGCCAGTTCATGTCCTGGTCGCGACTTGAGCCCAGGTGGGGAATGATGATCTTGGCCTCCGGCACGGCGTCGGCCCAGCGGTCGGGAAACTCCGGCCGGTGGGCGCAGCAGAGCAGAATGGGGATTCCATAGCCGGCACCCAACTCCAAGATTGGGAGAAAAAGATCGTCGGTGATTTCGCCCTTCACCTCGCCAAAGTGCAACTTGATGCCGCGAAAGCCCCAGTCTTCGATGGCGCGGCACAGCGCTGCCATGCCCACCGACCGCTCTTCCGGCACCATGTGCGCGAACGGGATCAGGCGGTCTTCGCGACCGGTGATGGCCCGGCGTGTCATCTCGTTCGACTCGCGGCTGGGGAGGCAGATGCTGAACACGCACGACTTGTCCACACCCGCTTGGTCCATGTACTTGATGGTGTCGTCCGGGTCCAATTCGCGGCGGTAGGCGTCGCCACCCTTGATGTGCACGTGAGCATCGATAATCATATGCTTCTTCCCCAGTTAACAGGATTTGGCCTTGGCGGCAATGAAGACTTGCGGCCGACCAATCCGCTCTGCAAGCACTCTGTACGCTCCCTCCACCTAACCTCTGTCACCTAGTATAGCCCCACGCGCACGGTGCACGCGCATATGTGAAAAAGGGCACAAACTGCCGCGTAATGCTATAATGAAGTCAGCCCCCACGTAAGGCAACGAGGCGATTCTTGCCGTGTCATTCACGCACTTCAATCAGTCCGGTTTGCCCCGCATGGTAGATGTAGGGCACAAGCCGGATACCGCGCGCGAGGCAACCGCCCGAGGCGCGGTCGCGATGCTGCCGGAGACGTTAGCGCTCCTCCGCCAACAGCAAGAAGCGCCGCCAAGCGAGACCAATCCGCTCAAGAAGGGCAACGTGCTGGCAGTCGCGCAAGTGGCGGGCATCATGGCGGCCAAGTCCACCTGGCAGATGATCCCGATGTGCCATCCCTTGCCGTTGAGCGGCGTGGACATGGACTTCAGCCTGGACGAGGCTCAACGCTGTGTCCGCATTCAGGCCACCGTGCGCACCACCGGCAAGACGGGCGTGGAGATGGAAGCGCTTACGGCCGTGAGTGTCGCCGCCCTTACGATCTACGACATGTGCAAGGCCGTGGACAAGGGCATGCGCATCGAAAGCGTGCATCTGGTGCAAAAGAGCGGCGGGCAAAGCGGTGACTACGTGGCGATGGAATCTGCTGACGCCATGAACAGCAGTTGAGGCTCTTGCGTTCGCACCTACCGACGATGCATTGGGCGCAAGCTTCGCGCTCTCTACAGCCTTGCCGCCGGTGCGAAAGTACGCGACCGAGACGCAATTCCACTTGGGCGAGAGTTATGAGAGCGGGCGCAGAGCCTGCCCCGTACGTGATGCGGGGTTGCAAACCTGTCCTGAGTACTTCGACAAGCTCAGTACAGGCTCTGCCGAAGGGCCTGCGGCTACCGGAAACGCTGCCCTCTAGACCTACCGGGCGCTTCGATATTGTCCAGAGACACTCTAACAAGAGAAAGAAACCGAGCGAGTGCTTTGCCTAACCGCGAGGAGAACGCATGGCAAATACCCTTGACCCTGATACGGAAGCGGTAAACCCGGTCAATATCGAAGACCAGATGCAGTCGGCGTACTTGGATTACGCCATGAGCGTCATCGTCTCGCGCGCGTTGCCGGACGTGCGTGACGGCCTTAAGCCCGTGCAGCGGCGCATTCTCCACTCCATGCAGGAGCTCAACGCCCGGCCCGGCACCGCCTACAAGAAGAGCGCGCGTATCGTCGGCGACACCATGGGGCGCTACCATCCCCACAGCAACGAGCCGATCTACGATGCCATGGTGCGCATGGCGCAGACGTTCAGCATGCGCTACCCCTTGATCGATGGGCAGGGGAATTACGGCTCCGTGGACGGCGATCCGCCCGCGGCCATGCGCTATACCGAGGCGCGGCTGCATCCCCTTGCCATGGAAATGCTGGCGGACATCGAGAAGAACACGGTAGACTTCAGCCCCAACTTCGACGATACGCTGAAAGAGCCGACGGTGCTACCCAGCAAGGTGCCGAACCTCCTCATCAACGGCGCCGCCGGCATCGCGGTAGGCATGGCCACCAGCATTCCGCCCCACAATTTGGGCGAAATCGTAGACGCGCTCACCTTCCTCACGGACAAGATAGCCGCAGACCAAGAAGAAGACGTGGGGGTGGAAGACCTCATGCGGTTCGTGCGCGGGCCGGACTTCCCCACCGCCGGCACGATTGTCGGCACCGACGGCATTCGCGAAGCCTACGCCACCGGACGCGGCCGTGTCATCGTTCGTGCCAGAGCCCGAATTGAGGAAATGCGCGGCAACCGCTATCGGATCGTCGTGACGGAGTTGCCGTACCAAGTCAATAAGGCCGCCCTGCTGGAGCGCATGGCGCAACTGGTGCGCGACAAGAAGATCGAGGGCATCAGCGAACTGCGGGACGAATCCGACCGCTCCGGCATGCGCGTCGTGATCGAATTGCGGCGCGACGCCTTCCCGCAACAGGTGCTCAACCACCTCTACCAGCACACGGCTATGCAGTCGTCATTCTATTGCAACATGCTCGCGTTGGTGGACCAGCAGCCGCGTGTGCTCAGTCTCAAGGCCCTCCTGCGCGAGTACATCCGCTTCCGGCAGGAAGTCGTTACCCGGCGCACCCAATACGAGCTGGAACGCACCCGCGAGCGCGCCCACATCCTGATGGGTCTGATCATTGCGCTCGATAACCTCGATGAAGTCATTGCGACCATCCGCAAGTCCCGCAACGCCCAGACGGCGCGCAACAACCTGCAACGCAACTTCGGCCTGAGTGAGAAGCAAGCGAATGCCGTTTTGTCCATGGAGTTGCGCCGCTTGGCTGCCATGGAGCGCAAGGCCATCCTGGACGAATATGAGGAAATCAAGCAGACGATTGTGCGGCTGGAGACTATCCTCGGCGACATTGGGGAAGTCTTCGCCATCATCAAAGAGGAACTCGCGGCTCTCAAGGACAAGTTTGGCGACGAGCGCCGCACGGTCATTGCCGAAGACGCCGACGCCAGCTTCTCGCAGGAAGACCTGGTGCCCAAGGAGGACGTGCTCATCACGCTCACCGAGCGCGGCTATGTCAAGCGTCAGCCCGCAGGCGACTTTCAGGCCCAGCGGCGCGGTGGCAAGGGCATCATCGGCATCTCGACCCGCGCCTCCGATGCCGTGCAGACGATCCTGCTGGTTGATTCCCACGACTGGATGCTCATCGTCAGCGACCGCGGGCGCGCTTTCACGCTGCGCGCCTATGAGATTCCCGAAGGCACCCGCACGTCGCGCGGTCAGAACATGGTCAATCTCTTGCAGGGCATCACGCGCAACGAGCGTATCACCGCCATTGTGCCGGTGCCTTCATTCCAAGAGGCCGATGGCGCTTTCATAACCATGGTGTCGGTCAAGGGGCAAATCAAACGCACGCGCCTGAGCGCTTTCGCCAACGCGCGGACGAACGGCGTGATCGCTATGAACGTGGCTGACGACGACTCCTTGTATTCCGCTATACTCACCAACGGTAAGCAGGAGGTCATCCTGTTCTCGGCTCAGGGCCAGAGCATTCGCTTTTCTGAAGCGAAGGTGCCGACGCACTCACGCGCGGCGGCGGGTGTCCGCGGCTTTAATCTGGAGCCTGACGACGCGGTCGTCGGCATGGCGCTGGTCGAACCGGAGAGCCGCGCGCTGCTCATCACCGAGCATGGCTACGGCAAGCAGGTGGACATCGAGGAGTTTCCCGTCAGAGGGCGCGGCGGCAAGGGCATCATTGCTCTGAAAGTTGACGAGAAGAGCGGGCCCGTAATCGGCGGCCGCATCGTCACACCGGATGACGACGAGATCTGCTTGATTACGCGCAACGGGCAGATCACCCGCGTGCCGCTCACTGAGATACGGCCGCTCGGCCGGACGGCCCGGGGCGTTATCGTCATGCGCATGCGCGCCGAGGGCGATACCGTGGCGAGCGTGACGCTCATTCCCAAGCCCGGCGTCCGGCAACGTGCACTCTTTGTATAGAGCCACCCCTATACCGCTCCTAAACCTTGCCCAAGGGCGTGTTTGCCTAACCGGTTAACTCAATACCCTGAGCGGTATGTCAAGCGCGCCACGCTCGCTTGAATTGACAGATTCTCACCTTCTACGGCAATATGCGAGTAGGAATGGTCTTTCCCGTGGCAAGACAGTTGGCAGTGGATGAAGGCGCACCCACGTTTGCGTGGGACATGCTGCCAACTCTCCGATATAATCAACTTACATTGCAGGCGGAGAAAGCGGGGAGATGGGCATAGACACCCACAAGGCGGTAAAGACGCTCACGGGCGCAGGCTTCAGCGAGACCCAAGCAGAAGCCTTGATTGAGACGATTGGCGAAACGGATGATGCGTTAGCAACCAAAGCCGACGTTCAAGAGCTAGCGCGCACGACTTCAGAAGACATTCAACAGTTGGCACGCACGACTTCAGAAGACATTCAACGGTTGGCACGCACGACTTCAGCCGACATTCAAGAACTAGCGCATGCGACCTCAGCCGAATTCGCCGCCGTGCGCGCGGAATTTATATCTGAGCTAAAGGATCTGGAGTTGCGGCTTGAACAACGTTTGAATCGCCAGACGATACAACTTGCAGGGTTGGCGATCGCGGCAGGCGGTGTGGTAGTAGCAATCCTCAAGTGGTTCCCTTAGCGCACAAGGAGACTGCCCAGAGACCGCATTCTAAGAGGGTAAACCTATGGCGCGAGCAAAAGGCAAGAGACGCAACACACAGAGTCGAAGACCTGTGGCACGAGCGTGGCGGAAGTGGATTATTCCGGCGGTGATAGCGCTCTTTGTCATCGTGCTTGTCGTGCCCACCGTACTAACCGGCCTCAATCCACTGGGCGGGCCATCCGAAAGCAGCAGCCCGCTGCCGACGGAAGACATGGGCAAATCCCAACAGCCCGAGAGCCTGGGAGTCGGGGCGGCCGCCCCGGGCTTCTCGCTGGAAAACACTGAAGGCGAGACGATTAGCCTCGAGTCCTTGAAAGGCAAGCCGGTAGTCATCGCTTTCTTCGCGCCGTGGTGTCCGCACTGCCAGGACGAAGCGCCGCGTCTCACCCAGATCCATGCCGAGTACGGCGACCGCGTGCATATCGTCTCTATCAGCGCGACGCCCTATGGTAAGGACTACGGTAAGACTCAGAGCAGAATTGCCCCGCATCCCCGCATCACCATCGACGACCTCAAGTGGTTCAAAGAGGAGTTCGGCGTCACCTACCCTCTGCTCTTTGATCCCAGCATTGAGGTCGGCACGGCATACCAGATCAGTTCGTTTCCCACGACATTCTTTCTCGATGCCGACCACCGCATAGTGGAAATCTTTGTGGGCGGGAGACCGGTAGCTGAATTCCAGCAGGCGTTGGACCGGATTCTTAGCGGACAATAGCCCACTTGGCCACGTGCCCGCTGCGCGCAAGTTACTTTGATTCTCTCTATGCTCTTGCGCTCAGTTCGCTGCGCACGCGAACTATCTCCACTCCCGGCATGCCGGATCGGCCCGTAGTGGGAAAGAGGGCCGGTTTGCCAACGCGGATGCGCACCTCTTCGCACGCGGGGAAGGCCGCTAACAGCGCGGCGGCGACTTTGGACGCCAAGTGTTCCAGGAGCTTGCAGGGTGTGCTCTCCACCACGGTGACGACGTGTTGGTAGACGGCCCCGTAGTCGATCACGTGACCGATATCGTCGCTCTCCCCCGCCCGGTGCAGATCGCAGCGCAATTCCAGGTCGAAACGCAAGATTTGGCGCGTGTCGCGCTCTTCTGCCGTTACGCCGACATGGGCGGTGATGCGCATGCCTTCTATGAACACAGAGTCCTGTGCCATCCGTGACTTTCCTTCCTACAACTAGCTAGAGTGCAACGCGAATTGCTGCCGAGACGCTGGACACACTTGGCTGGCGCGCGGCCTTCTTCCCCGCCCGTGCCGACATTACGCTTCTGAGGCGTTCAGACGCTGCCGCACGGCCTCGAAGAGCAAAACACCCGCGGCCATGCCGACGTTCAAGGACTCCACGCCCCGCGCTAGCGGGATCGAGGCCGCGGCGGTTTGCAAGCTTCTGCCTAAGTCGCTGGCGCCGTGGGCCTCAGCGCCCACGATCAGCAAGGTCGGCTCGGTCCAATCTAGCGTATCGTACCGTTCCCCGTCCCGCGCCGCCGCCACGATACGTTGCGTAAACCTGCCGGCAACGGCATGCATGTCTTCCTCGCCGCGGAGGCTGAGCAGCGTCGTGCGAAAATGAGCGCCCATTGCTCCCCGCAGGACCTTAGGGTTATATGGATCCACGCTGCCGGGTCCAAAGAGCACACCGTCGGCATTAGCGGCGGCAGCGGCGCGCAGGATCATGCCCGCGTTCCCCGGGTCTTGCACGCCATCGAGAAGCACTGCCAGTGTGGCCTGAGGCGCCAGCGCGGCGTCTTCCGGTAGCGAACACACCGCCACCACACCCTGAGGCGTGGCCGTATCGGCTAGCGCCGCAAAGACATCCGGCGCGATGTGGATGAGAGTGTAGACGCCATCCCCATCCAAGCTGTCATGGAAGGCGCGGCTGCGGGCGTGGGAGGCGAGCAACTCAGGACAGACGTATAGCGCGGTCACGCGAGCGGCAGCCAGCGCCTCCTCCACCAAGCGCACGCCTTCCACGACAAACGCTCCCTCTTTGCGCCGCTGCCGCGACGACTGCAGCAGCGCCCGCACCCGCTTTATCTGCGGGTTGTCCTTGCTCATGATGTAGTGCGGAATAGCGCTCATATGGCTTCCAGTAACGACAGGATCTCTCTCCTAGTCTCTTAACTATAGACTTTCAGGCAGTTGCTGTTGCAAGCTCTTGAGTTTTTTCGTGCACATTTCTTTCCCAGAGCGACGCCGTGACGCCCTCACGTTGCAGCCAGCGCACCAGGGCGGTGGTGCCTATCGCGCTATTGGCAAAGCTCCGCGCGCGGCCGGACGCGACCGAGATGTCGAGTTGCGCTTTCCCCACATCGATTGCCTGGACTACGTCGATGCCTGCGACCACTTCCATGACCTTCTCTTTCCTGGCATACTGGTGGTGTCCTCCACACGTGCAGATGCGGGCCGTTGGCCTGCCCAGGTATCTGTTCGGAGCGACATACGGGCGCGAGGGGTGCTGTACTCCCGCACGATGCAGCCAGCACTGCCGTGCTGGGTCACCTAATGACGGACGACGCGCCTCTCGCGTTACCTGCTTACATTCACTCATGTGCAGGCTTTCTTCAACATACAAATAAAGAGCTGTTTGCTGTCTAATTCTCGCGTCAATGACAAGCTAACACGCCCAAGTTCACAGCAGAAGGAGACGTTTCCATGCGTATTACTGCGGTAGACACGTTCATCATGTGGGGAGAGCCACGTAACTGGGTCTTTGTGAAGATCTCCACTGACGAGCCGGAGCTCTACGGCTGGGGCGAGGCGACCCTGGAGGGCAAGGACGCCACGGTGCGCACGTGCATCGGACAGCTTGGCGAGTTGCTTATCGGCAAGGACCCGCTGGAGACCGAGCGGCTCTGGCAATCGCTCTACAGGGACGGCTTCTGGAAAGGCGGCGTGGTCATCAACACGGCCATTTCAGGCATAGACCAGGCCCTGTGGGACATCAAGGGCAAGCATTACGGCGCGCCGGTCTACCACCTGCTCGGCGGCCCGGCTCGCGACCGCATCCGTCTGTATACGCATGTCGGCATCTACGAGGCCGACCGCATCGCGCGGGAAGCGGCACAACTCGTGGGCGCCGGTTTCACCGCCCTGAAGACCGGTGCGTGGGCTACGGACGAACCCATGGGCGACCATCAGGCCGCGGCGCTCCTGGGCGAACGCATCGCCATCTTGCGCCAGGCCGTTGGACGCGACGTTGATCTGATGATCGATAACCACGGCAGGAGCCGTCCGGCGCAGGCCGTGCGCCAATTGCACGCCGTGAAGGATAGCCGCATCACGTTCTTCGAGGAGCCGGTGCCGCCCGATAACATCGAGGCGTTTCGGCCTGTGCGCGAAACCGCACGCGAACTGGGCATCGACCTAGCCACCGGCGAACGCTATTTCACCAAGTGGCAATTCGCGCCCCTTCTCGCTGGCCAATACGTGGACGTGATCCAGCCGGACCTCTGCCACGCTGGCGGCATCACCGAGGTCAAGAAGATCGCCGCGCTCGCCGAGGTGCACCACGTGCTCGTCGCGCCGCACAACCCCATGGGGCCGCTTTCAACCGCCGCCGCGGCGCACATCGGCATGAGCGTGCCCAACTACCTCACGCTGGAATACGTGCCCAGCCAGCCCTACCGCGACCGGGTTGTCAAAGAGCCGTGGCAGATTAAGGACGGCTACCTGCACGTGCCGGATACGCCCGGCCTGGGCGTCGACCTGGACGAAGACGTCATCGCCGCCAACCCGCCCCGCAGCTTCTACTATTTCAAGAACCTCCGCGACGACACCGGCGCGGTGGTGGACATTTGACGAAGTAGCTGGTAGCTGCGAAACGCACTTATACGCCTGCACTGGGGTTTGCTAAATTGAAGTGCGTTGAGAGCGTCAACCGAACTTCCCTTAGGTCGAATTATACAGTATGAAACTGATTAGATTGGACAATAGGGGCAGAGCCGTAGTGGGCATCTTGAAATGCCTAACACTTGCCCTTGTAACATGCGGTCTTGTCGCATGTGCTTCTACTCCACCGGGGTCGGTTCGATCTTCCCAAGTGACTGACGAACCTGGAAGTCTGCTATGGCGTTACGAGTTTGGTGGTGCGGTGCGATCCACACCGAAAGTGGCTAATGGCGTGGTTTACTTTGGCTCATACGATGGCTACGTGTACGCGCTGCAAGCTGCTACCGGGGAATTGCTGTGGCGATTCAGGACAGGAGACGACGTATCTTCTTCCCCTGCGGTTGCTGACGGCAACGTGTATATTGGTTCGCTTGATGACCACGTCTACGCACTCAATGCTTCGACTGGGAAACTGCTTTGGCGTTTTCTCACGGAGGGTGATGTATACTCTTCGCCGACGTTGGCTAATGGCGTAGTTTATGTGGGATCAAGCGATAGGCATGTGTATGCGCTGGATGCCGCGACCGGTGACCTGCGCTGGCGCTACAAGACTGCGGCCGAGGTTCTCGGTTCGCCAACAGTAGCAGACGGTGCCGTTTATGTAATTCCCAATGACGGTTTCATTTACGCCCTGGACGCTGAGACCGGAGAATTCAAGTGGGGCAGAGCAGTTACGAAGGTCTATTGGCAGGCGTGGGTTCCTTCTCCACTGGTAGTGGGCGGAGTGGTCTACGTCAGCCAGCGTCACTTTGGGCTCTCAGCGCTCGATGCTACAACCGGAAAAGAGCTCTGGGATTTTATGGCAGAAGATCTTGTGCCTGCCATTCCTTTGTTTCATGAGGGTGTGATACTTGCCAGTTCATATTGGGGCCATGCGTATTCACTCGCAGCCGAGACCGGCGAGCTTCTTTGGCGCACCCAGATGAGTGATAGGAAATCGCACTCTTTGGCAGTGAGCGACGGCGTGTTTTTTGTCGGTGGGAGAGGCGGCTCGATCAACGCGTTGGATGCAGCAAACGGGAAACTCCTTTGGCGCTTCCAGATCGGCTATAGAATCTACTCGTCCCCAGAGGTGGCTGACGGTGTGGCCTATGTGGGTGCGGACGACGGCCATGTCTATGCGCTCGATGCCGGCACTGGAGACATCATTTGGCGCTATGCTACTGGTTCCGATATTCCATCCACTGCGGCGGATGGGCAGAACTCAATTCACTTTGTCTTACCTAATGGCTACCTATATGCAATAGATTCTGCGAATGGAACACCATATTGGCGCTTCCAGATGGACGGACATCCTACGATGCCTCCCCTGACGAGTGATGGCGGTGTGGTCTTCGCCAGCTCGAAGGACGGCCATGTCTATGCATTGGACGCCACGACAGGGAAACTGCTATGGAAGCTAAGAACGAGAGGACCGGAAACCTTTGTGGCATTGGACCACGAGGTCGTTTACGTAAGTTCCGTTGGTTCAGATTCCTTCGATGGCCGCCTCACCGCATTGGACAGCAGTAGTGGGGAAGTGCTTTGGCGCTTTGACAGTAAGGGTCGAGGGTATTTTACACCCCCTGCGGTTGGAGGTGGTTTGGTCTATGTTGTTACCTACGTTGGGGACTTGCTTGCGATAGATTCCAGATCAGGGCAGATACGGTGGCAGCAGCAGGTGTCCAGCATGGATGGGTTCTCTCCTGCGGTCAGTGATGGCGTGCTCTATGTGACAGGAGGGATTGGGAATGTGTATGCACTGGAGGCAGCGACCGGTAAAAAGATTTGGCACATCCGAATCAACCTAGAGTCGACGCTTCCTTTAAGGAAGGGGAAGCTTGTTAGCGGTCTCAAGTCTGATCCGGAATACGCTAGGGTTCTTACGACCCCGGTTGTCTATGAAGGTGTCGTATACCTTGCATCTTCATTTGGCGACGTCATTGCCCTGAATGCTGCTAACGGTGCAGAACTGTGGCGGTATCAGATTGGTGGTTTGTCGGAAGCTCATTCGTTCAATTTGGTAACACCGAGGGTCGTCAAGGGCGTATTGTACGCCGTATCGGATAACGGCACCCTGCACGCGCTCGATGCCTTGACTGGCAAAGCCTATTGGCATTATGAGGCAGGCGGCAAGGCGTTCTTTTCGCCAACTGTTAGCCAAGGCGTCATCTATTTCACTACTGTGGAGAACGCTCCGACCTATAGAAGGTCTAATGCCATTGCGCATGCTCTTGTGGTTTACACATCGGAGGCTCAAAGCAAACTGGAACAGCGAAGCCGCAATTAAGTGAATGCAAACGTTGATTTACTGGCTCGGCACAATGCGGACCCCTTAGGCCTCTCCAATGACTGTCGGCTACGTCGCGGTCAACGGTTCTCTCAAGATGGACATGCTTGCGCCCTCAAAACACTGACCGCGGGGTGCTGAGGTGTTGTTTGCACCAGGAGAATCAATGAGTTCACCCACTGTGACTTGGGGCGATGAGTTTGTCGGCGCCGATGACGGCTAAGTGCACGCGCTGCTTGCCTCGGAATAGAGGAACTCACCGTGCCTTTGTGGTACCTACAGAAACTGCGGGCAGCGAATCAGACGGTGTGAATAATCGGAGTGCTACCAGACAGGAATCGAAACTCTACGCCTTGTAGCAGGAGACTTCCTGCTCCTGGCCTTTGCGTTCCAGGGGCGGGTGGTCGTTGGTTTCGCAGTAGTCGTCGGCGATGGGACAGCGCGGGTAGAAGCGGCATTGGGCCGGGGGGTTTATCAGCGTGGTAACGCCGCCTTTGATCTTGACCGCTTCGCGCGACACCGTCGGATCCGGCACCGGCACCGCGGAGAGCAACGCCTGGGTATAGGGGTGCTGTGGGCTGCGCAGAATTTCCTCCGTGTCGCCGATTTCGACGATCTTGCCGAGATACATGACCGCGATGCGGCTGCACATATACCGGGCCACCGCCAGGTCGTGGGTGATGTAGAGGTAGCCGATCCCCAGACCGCTCGCCAAATCTGCCATGAGCTGCATCACGCCGGTTCGTACGGAGACATCCAGCATCGAGGTCGGCTCGTCGGCCACGACGAACGACGGTTCGACGATGAGGGCTCTCGCGATAGCCACGCGCTGGCGCTGACCGCCGGACAGTTCGTGCGGGTAGCGAAAAAGGAACGTGCGCGGCGGCGTGAGGCCGACGAGAGCGAGCATCTCCATCACGCGATCCAGGCGATCCACCAATGTGCCGATGTCTTGAACCTGCAAGGGCTCGGCGATGGTATCAAATATCGTGCGCCGGGGGTTCATCGATTCGTAGGGGTCTTGGAAGATCATCTGCGCGTGTTTTCTGAATTCCTTCAGCGGCTTGCCGCGCAGCGTCGCGATATCCGTTGGTTCGCCGGTACCGTCGTCAAATATCACGTGTCCGTCAGTGGGGTCTATCAGGCGAACCAGCATCTTGCCGGTGGTAGTCTTGCCGCACCCGGATTCACCGACCAGCCCCAGACTTTCACCTCTCCCCAGGGTGAAGTTGACGTCGTCAACCGCGTGAATGAAGCGTTCGTTGCGCCTGAATCGTGAGGCGCCGGCGGGAAAGTGCTTGCGCAACCCTTCGACCTGGAGCAAGGGGCGGTCCTCGTTGGAGGAGGTCGGTTGTGCGGCTGCGGCCATTGCCTTAGTCCTCCGGTGGATTCCAGCAGTCGGCCCAGTGGTCGCCGCGGCGCACCGTTGGCGGCTCCTGCTCCGCGCACATGTCTGTCGCGAACGGGCAGCGCGGATGGAAGTGGCAACCGGATGGCAAGTCCAGAGGGTTCGGCGGCTCGCCGCCCAGCGTCGCTAGTTCGTGCTTCTCGCCGGTTACGCTGGGAAATGCCGACATCAACGCCCGCGTGTAAGGATGGATGGGCTTATTGAACACTTCCTCAGCCGTGCCGTACTCCACAATCTTGCCCGCATACATGACGGCGACAACGTCGCTCACCTCGGCAATGACGGCCATATCATGGGAAATGTAGAGCATGCTCATGTTGAGCTCTTTACGAATGTTCCCAAACTCACGCAGAATGTGGTCCTGCACAATGACATCCAGGGCCGTAGTAGGCTCGTCCGCAATGATGAGGTCCGGTTCGCATGCCAGCGCCATGGCGATGATGGCGCGCTGTTTCATGCCGCCGCTGTATTCGTGGGGATAGCGCTGAATGAAGTTGGGAGAGAGGTTTACAAGCTTGTATAGTTCGCCCACGCGATCCACCATGTCTTGGCGGGCAGCATTGCTGTGTTGTTCCAAAGCCTCGATAATCTGGTCGCCGACTCGATACACCGGGTCCAGTGCGTTCATGGCGGACTGGAATACCATGGCAATGCGGTTCCAGCGGTACGTGCGCATCTCTTCTTCAGAGAGTGACACCAGGTCTACGCCGTCCAGCAGAACCTTGCCTCGCAATATCTGGGCATTCTCCGGCTGGAGCCTTAAGAGTGCGAGGGCGAGAGACGACTTACCGCAACCGGATTCACCCACCAGTCCCAGCGACTGGCCTCTCTCCAGCGAGAGCGAAACGCCGTCTACCGCGCACACCTCGCCCGCACGGGTTTGGTAGTGCATCGTGAGGTCTTCGACGGCTAGCAGGGGGTAACCGCTCATAGGCGCCGCAACCTCGGGTTGACGATCTCATCCATGGCTCGTCCTACCAGGTAGAACGATGTGCAGAGCAGGGTAATGGAGAGACTGGCCGGGAAGATCAGCCACCAGTAGGCGCCGACCTGCAGCAAGTAGCCGGCAGCTTCGGTGGTGTGGATCATGAGGCCCCAACTCATGCGCACGTCCAAGAGGCCCAAGAAGCTCAAGATCGCTTCCGAAAAGATGGCGCCGGTGACCGTGAACATCATGTAGAGGAACGAGAGCGGCAGGAGATTTGGGACAATGTGTATGAAGATGATGTGCAGCGGACCGCCGCCCGCGGCGCGGGCGGCGTCGATGTACGGCTTGACAACCACGGAAAGCGCCTGGGACTTCAAGAGAATACTCGCACCGCCGAAACCGGAGAGGATGCCGATGATGAGCGCCAGTTCAAAGTGCTCTACGCCGATTAGTGCACTTAAGACGATGAGGATGCTGATTCCCGGCATCATGACCATGAGGTCGGCGAATCGCATCAATATCGTATCGATGATGCCGCCATAGTACGCCGCAACCGCCCCGACGGTCGTGCCGATGGTGACGGTGACGACCGCAGCAAGCAGCCCCAGCAGGAACTCCGTCCGCGCGCTGTGCATGAGTTGACTCAATACATCCCGGCCCAGGGGATCGGTTCCGAGCAGGTGGTTGCGGCTGGGGGGTGCGGGTTGGCGGGTCTCGTCAAACGCATAGCCGACAACGGGATCGTAGACTCGCTCCTCCCAAACCGTGTTCATGAGGATCGGATGGGCCAGGGCGAGCACCAGATAGAATATGATAATCACGAGGCCGATTACGCCAATGCGCGTGCCGAGAAAGAGCGACCAGTTTTCGCGCAGGCTCCGCATGAACAGGGTGAGCCGTACCTTCCGGATCGAGGGCGCTGCGCTTTGGGGGGCAACGTCTACAGCCACTAGTACCTAATCCTTGGGTCCAAAAAGACGTAGATCACGTCCACCGCCAGGTGGGCCAGCAGGACGAAGATGCCTACAAATACGAACGCGCCGACAGCTAAGGGCAAGTCTTCAGCTACTGCCGCCGACACCAGCGTTTGCCCCATGCCGGGCCACGAGAAGACCGACTCGATGATGACGCCGCCGTCCACGGCAAACGCCAAGCTGAAGACGAGGCTGGTCACCACCGGCAGCAGCGCGTTGCGCGCCACGTGTTTATCGCGGACGGCCTTTTCCGGCAGGCCCTTGGCCCGGGCCGCCAGCACGAAGTCCTCGCGCATGGTCTCCAGCATGCTGTTGCGCGTGAGCAGCATGGTGCCGGCAAAGCTGATAAGGGTAAGCGTGAATACCGGCAAGACCATGTGCTTGACGATGTCCCAGGCGAGATGGCCGTGACCGGTCAGCCGCCAGGCTCCGAGCATTATCCCTATGCTCACGACAATGCTGCCAAGTTGGATGAGCCGCGCCCCCCCGATACGGAGCCGCGTGGTAATGACAAAGACGACGAATACGATAATGGAAAGTGCCAGCGCTGTGAGCATCATGCGGCCGAAAAGCGTGTTCGCCTCAATCGGGGCATCTCGCCAGAGAACGGGGTCAAGAAACTTGCCAATGGGAAACCACCCCGCCTTGAAGGCGAAGAGCCAGATCATCATGAGGGCGAACCAAGGCGTGAAGACCGTGTAGAGCGTCACGCCGCCAATGGTGGTTGCGTACTCGGTCCAGCCGCCGCGCTTCCAGGCAATGATCTTGCCCAAGAGGAATCCCAGGTAGAACGAAAACACCGTGGCGGTAAAGAAGAGCGCAACGGTGCGCGGCAGGCGCTCGGCAATGACGTCGGCGACGGTGCGGGGATAGAAGCTGAACGATACGCCGAAACTGCCGGTAAAGACGTTTCTCACGTATACGAGGAATTGCTTCCAGAGCGGCTCGTTGAGCCCAAACTGGCTTTGCAGCCGCTCCCGGGCGTCCGGCGGCAATTCGGGATTCATCGCATATACGTTGCTGATGTCGCCCGGCTGCGCATTGACGATGAAGTAGACAATGCAAATGAACGCGAATAGCGTCAGCAGAATCTGCAGCGTTCTGCTAATGAGATAGCGAGCCATCCGCCGTCACCACCCTTTTCCAACAGGCCATTGCGCCTCATTATTCACGCTCGCGGTCATGCAGTCAAACCGACCATTGGCAAAGCGAGGAAAGGCAGAAACTTGTGTTGAAGCCGCGCGCGAGACCGCAGATCCGGCGTTGGTGTGCGGTCACGATATGCACTTGGGTAGCCCTTGTGCGGCTCTGACGAGCCACGCAAGCTAGGCGGTACGGTGCGGACACCCGCTCACACCGACCCAATCCAGGAAGAGGGAGCCTTCGCGTCCGCTGGCACGGGCTGTGCAACGCCTTCGGTGCGCTCGATGCCGGCACTTCCCAGGGTGCGGGTGCGAGCCATAGACAAGAGTAGGGGCACGATATATCGTGCCCCTACTGCTGCGTCTCGTAGTGCGCGCAGCTACGGCCAATCCTTGATGAAACCAACGCCAGCAGGCATCGATTTCGGCGTAACGACCGTGGGCTGTTACTTGACCTGCACCGCCGTCTGCATGCCGCTCACACCTTCCAAGCCGCCCAGGACCTCAGTGTACGGGAAGTCGACACTGGATGGCCGGTAGGAATCCAACTTTGGAATGGTGAACAGCGTCACATAGGGCAGGTCTTCGGCAAGGAATTCCTGTAACTGGAATACCTTTTCACGCGCCCCTTCGATGGTAGTCTCAGAGAGCAGGTCGAAGGAGATGGTGTCGTAATCCGGGTTGGCGTAGCCGCCCCAGTTGTAGCCGCCGTCATTCTCCGGCGCGCGGCGGCCGTTGAAGAAGGTCTCCAAGTAGTCCGGGAAGAGGCTCAGGCTCCAGCCCAGGATCCACATGTCAAGGTCTTCTTGCACGGTCTCGCTGAACAGCACGCCCACAATGACGTTGAAGCCGGTCAGGTTGGCGCGCACCGGAATGCCGACGTCATTCAACCAGCGCTCGATCCAGATGGCGAACGTGGCGCGCAGCGGATCGTAGCCCGCGCTGGGCGCGATGATCGTTAGGGCCGGCACGTCCGAGCCGTCGGGCATTTTGAGACCCTTGCCCGCCTTGGCCACGAAGTTGCCGTCCTCGCTGATTTCCGGCTCTTCTTCATAGGTAAAGCCGGCGCTCTTGAGCAATTCAACGGCTTGCGTGAGCCGCTCGCCTCTGCTCAGGCCCTGGCCGAGTTTGGCCGTATCGGCGTTGAACCAGGCCGCGTTACCGGACGGCACCATGGAATAGGCAGGGATGGCCGCGCCCTGCAGCACGGTCTGGGTGACAAACTCCTTGTCGATCATGATCGCCACCGCTTGCCGGAACTCGCGGATGCTCATGGGCTCCTTACGCACGTTGAAGCCCAGGTAGAACATGCCGTTGTCCAGATTGGAGACGATTTCCAGGTCGCCCGCCGCTTGAATGCGCTCGCGGAAGCCCTTCTCCAGACCAAGGGGATTGAAGACGTAGTCGATGTCGCCTTTGGTCAGCGCCAGGATAGCGGCATCCTGGTTGCCATAGATGCTGAAGAGAGCGGAATCCACGTGGGGGCCAACCGTGTACTCCAATTCCTTGTCACCACCGGCCTCGCCGAAGTACGTGGCGGTGTAGCCCAGCCGCTCGTTGACTTCCTGCAATACGCCGCTGGCATACCGCGTGATGACGGAGCCGGTGGCGTAGTAGTTGTCGGCCCGGCTGTTCTCGAAGAAGGCGCCCGGTTCCCACTTGCCGAACGTGAAGCCGCCCAGGGTAGGATCGTTCTCAGGCACGTGCGCCATGAGCGCCTCGATTTGTGCCTCCGGTTCGCCGGCCTTCTTGGCCTCTGCCACCACGGGAGCCCAGTAGTGCTCCGGCAGAATCGGCATGAAGGCCAGGCCGAATTGCCAGATGCTCAGGCCGGGCGTCTGGGGATTGCCCTCGGCGTCGGCCGCCTTGAAGAAGATCTTGATGCGATGGCTGTCCATGGCCTCAATGCGGTCGAGGAAGGCGGGGTCGACCACGGCACCGAAGTTACCGCTGATGCCCATCTCGAGCACGGTGTGCGCCGTGAAGATGATGTCGTCCGCGTTAAGCTCCTCGCCGTCGCTCCACATGATGCCCTGTCTGATTGGCACCTCGGTGGTCCAGTACTCAGTGCCGTCCACGGTCTCTTTCGCGAGGTCCGTCGGGAAGTCCGCCGCCAGGCTCGGGACCCACTCGAAGTTCTGGTCCGAGTAGCCATAGAGCGCGCCGGCCCAACCGCTCAGGACGTATTGCGTCCACACCGAGCCGCCGGGGCCGCCGTAGTAGTTCCAGAAATTGCGTGAAATGGGCTCTTCGAAGATGCCCATGCGATAGACCTTGGGGCCCATCTCCGCCGGGGCTTCAACCGCTTCCTTCTCCGGCATGGCCTCCGGCGCGGCCGGCGCTTCCTGCGCGCACGACGCGAGCGCAAGCGCAACAAAGATGGCGGCCAAGAAAACGGCCGCTCTCATCCACAATGATCTAAACACCGTGTTTCCTCCCTTGCAAAACTATCCCTCTTGCAGCACTTCTCGCTGAACTGAACCGCACGAATCCAAACACTTTTCTCTATTTCTTAAGGTCGCTCCACCCGTTCTAGCGCGCGGGAAAACCCCCTGTGCAAGAAGCTGCTGCAGTTACACGATTTGAGTCCATAGTGTACACGCTGAAATGCCCTCGTCAAGTATTCTGTCTCGGCAGACTTCGCATTTGCTAATGGGGCTTCTATCGGCATCTCTGGCAATCACGAGACGACAATATATCCATAGCCTGATAGCATGGTCAGCGGGTATGGGACTCCCTCTGAATCGCAGCTAAGTGATGAGGCATGAGGATGAAATTCTCAAATATGTCTAGACGACGTACATGAATTCGAAGAAACTAATAACCGCAGTTGAAAACTACTTTATCGACGTGCGACGGATACGCGCGTCCGGCGGAGCGACTGACGAACGCTCGCTCTACCCGCCGCTATCTATCCTATTGAACGCCATTGGTGACACCCTCAAGTCCAAGGTTCACTGTGTTAGCGACATGGCTGACCAAGGCGCGGGACATCCCGATTTTGGCCTCTATTTGAAACGTAAGTCTTCTGGCTCGTCCTCGAAAGCGGGCAAGAAATCGAGCGGAGATTTGCCGGAGCGAGGCGTGGTGGAGGTCAAGCCGCTCGGAGACGATGCATGGGTGACCGCCGCAAGCGACCAAGTAAGCCGGTATTGGGAGCGTTACCGGCTCGTGCTGGTGACGAACTGCCGTGATTTCGTTTTGCTCGGTGAGGATGCGCAAGGTCGGCCGGCTACGCTTGAGACCTTCCGGCTGGCAGAGAGCGCGGACGAATTCGATGAGCGCTTGCACACGCCCCGCGCCTTTGCCCGCGAGGTTGGCGCGGGACTGGGCGAGTATCTTTGCCGCGCGCTCTCGCACCGTGCGGTGCTGGCTGAGCCGCGCGACCTGGCGTGGCTGCTGGCCTCCTACGCCCGCGACGGCTTGGCACGGGTTGAGGCGGCGGGCGACACGCCGTCCCTGACAGCGGTGCGCGAGGCGCTTGAAGAAGCGCTCGGTGTCCGATTTGAGGGCGAGAGGGGTGCCGCCTTTTTCCGGTCAACGCTGGTGCAAACGCTCTTCTACGGCGTCTTTTCCGCCTGGGTGTTGTGGTCGCGGGCAGTCCCGCCGCCTGCCGGCGCATTCGAATGGCGCACTGCCGTTTGGCACTTGCGCGCGCCGGTATTGCGGGCGCTCTTTCAGCAACTCTCCGACCCCGCCCGCCTGCAATCGCTGGGGTTGGTCGAGGTGCTTAACTGGACCGCCGCCGCGCTTGATCGCGTGGATCGGGAAGCCTTCTTCAAGCGTTTCAGCGAAGGCGAAGCGGTGCCGTACTTCTACGAGCCGTTCCTGGAAGCCTTCGATCCCGCCCTGCGCAAGCAACTGGGCGTGTGGTACACCCCTGTGGAGGTGGTGCGCTACATGGTGGCGCGGGTGGACAAGGCGCTCAAAGACGATCTCGGCATTGCCGACGGACTGGCGGCGGAGAACGTCTACGTGCTCGATCCCTGCTGCGGCACCGGCGCGTACCTGGCCGAGACGCTGCGGCGCATCGCGGAGAATCTTCAAAGCCGCGTGGGCGCGCTCACCGGCGCACAGGTAAAGCAGGCCGCCACGCAGAGGGTCTTCGGCTTCGAGATCATGCCCGCCCCGTTCGTCGTGGCGCACCTTCAGGTCGGCCTCACTATGCAGGCCCTTGACGCGCCTTTAGCGGAAGACGGCGACGAGCGCGCCGGTATCTTCCTCACCAACGCCCTCACCGGCTGGGAGCCGTCAGGATGGAAGGCGTTGCCGTTCCCCGAGCTAGAAGAGGAGCGCGAGCGGGCGAACTCGGTCAAACAAGAGAAGCCCATCCTGGTGGTGCTCGGCAATCCGCCTTACAACGGCTTCGCCGGTATGGCCGTGGACGAGGAACGGGAGCTCTCGGAGGCCTACCGCGCCACCAAGCGCGTGCGCCGCCCGGAAGGACAGGGGCTGAACGACCTCTACGTCCGCTTCTTCCGCATGGCCGAACGCCGCATCGCCGAGAAAACCGGCCAAGGCGTCGTCTGCTTCATCTCCAACTATTCCTGGCTCGACGGGCTCTCGTTCACCGGTATGCGGGAACGCTACCTGGAGGCGTTTGACATCATCCGCATCGATAACCTGCACGGCGACCGTATCATTTCGGAATATGCGCCCGACGGACGGACAAGTGAAACGGTTTTTTCGATTAGCGGAAAGTCACCCGGCATAAGGATAGGCACAAGTATCACGCTATTATCGAAAACGTCTGCCAGTTCAACTGAAGGCAAACACGTCCTGTACCGCGGCTTTGACCAAGCGCGGGCAGATGAGAGACGGCAAGCGCTGCTGGATAGCCTGGATGCTCCCACAATGGATTCGGGGTATGCGAAGCTCGAACCCGATATACGGCTTGGATTGCCGTTCAAGCCGATAGCAGTCAGCGAGGACTGGTTCGGCTGGCCCGCGCTGCCTGATCTCTTCCCGACCTCGTATCCGGGAGTCAAGACCAGCCGCGACTCGTTTCTGGTTGACATGGATCTCGACCGGCTCCAGGCGCGGGTCGCAGACTACTTCGCTGCGGAACTAAGCCATGAGGAGATTGCGCGGCGCTATCCGGGCGTGATGCAAAGTACGGCGCGGTACAACGCCCGCGCCGTGCGCAGCGCGCTGCTTGATCGTGGAGGGCCGATTGAAAGCGGTTTCATGCGTTATACATACAGGCCTTTCGACACCCGCTGGCTCTATTGGGAATCGGAAACAAAACTGCTTGACGAGAAACGCGAAAAATATAAGCCGCATGTATTCAAGGGGAACGTTTGGCTCGAAGCGCGAGAAAGAGAAGCCCGGGAAGGATTTTCACGGGGAACACTAACCTACAATCTTGCGGACAACTTTGGCAACGGATTATCCAGTTTCTTTCCTGCCTGGACCCGGGATATCGGCCTCGGAGCCGACGCATCAACAGTCAAGCGTATTCCCAACCTCTCGCCTGCCGCGCAGCGCTACCTCGACCGTCTCGGCCTGGGCGTGGAAGACCTCTTCTACCACGCGCTCGACGTGCTCCACGATCCCGCCTACCGCGCGGCCAACGCCGGCGCCCTGCGCATGGAGTGGCCGCGCATCCCGCTGCCCGGCTGGCCCGAACTCGCCAGCGCGGATGAGTCCGTCATTCCCGTGAAAACGGGAATCCATCCGGCCTCCGACGCGGCGCAGGCCTTGGCCGCCTCTGCCGCCCGCGGCCGCACACTGGCCCACCTCCTCGACTCCGACATCCCCGTCCCCGGCGTCACCACGGGAACCTTGCGACCCGAAATCGCCGCCATCGCCGTGCCCGCCACCACCGACGACCGCAACATGACCGCTGACGACTTTGCCCTCACCGCCGGCTGGGGTCACTTTGGCAGCGGCGAAGCCGTCATGCCCGGCCAGGGCAAGGCGATCGAGCGCGCCTACACTCCCGCCGAACGCGAGGCCCTCGGCGACACCATCGCCATGCTCGGCGCAACCACCTACGACATCTACCTCAACGACCGCGCCTACTGGCGCAACGTCCCCGCCCACGTCTGGCACTACAAGCTCGGCGGCTACCAAGTCCTCAAAAAATGGCTCTCCTACCGCGAACTCCCCGTTCTCGGCCGCTCCCTCAAGCCCGATGAAGTGCAACACTTCACCGACACCGCCAGACGCATCGGGGCTATGCTATTGCTGACAGCTTGAACTTAAGACTCTGTCTCCTGCCGTCGGCGTGAAAGAATAGAAAACTGTCGCGTGGTGGGCACAGCAATCAGATCAGTTGGGTTGAGTCGTTGTAAGTTGCGTGATCGCTCCTTGAGCTCGGGGGTAAGAATATCGAACTCCCTCTCCTGAGCAAGCCTGAGAATTACTCTGTCAAGATCTGAAAACCTCGCCGCACTCCTGTTGGCAAGTATGTGACGCACCGCGTTTACAGTAATCGGGTTGTCTCCCGCTAGAGCGTCTAGCTCTAAAGGCATTGAATCGAGAAGTTGCTCCACCATCTGCTCTTCGTCAAGTCTTTTGAAATTAAATAGTGGGATATTCCCGGTTTTCAATGCGTCCCATCCAAGCATGTCCAAGCCACCTGGGCCGTAGTGCTTGAATGTATTGGAATTGTCCCAGTGACACTGGATCATCACGTCACGCGCTGTTGGATGCCGAGAGAGGTGAAGAAACCAGAGTTCGCGGCGTGACTTCTGGGGTTCAAGATAAAAGGGTGTGTCGTAGGTTGCACCTGTTATGTTGCGAATGTGGTTCCGTAGTACTCTTTGGACAAGTGCCTTTCCCCCGTCACCGTTCCTGAGTTGGATCATTTCGTGAATTTGCGATTCCGTCAAGTCAAGCCGAGCAACCGCCTGAATAAACTGCGGCCTCTCATTTAAGAAGTTGATTAATACGTCTGCCGCGAATGTCAGAATAACTTCTGCCCCAGGCAGCATACTAAGAATTCGGGCAACCAGATCCAACGATACTCGTGAGAAACCGCATTGGTCCAAGAGGAAAATCGCACGTCCCGCTCGAGGTTGCCGACTACGGATGTCTGCAATGATGTCGTCGGCTACATCCTCGAATCTTCTGTCGTGGGTGTCGATCTTGTAGTCATCACCAAGGTACCCGCGCTCAGCTAGTACCTTCCTAAGGTGCTCAGTGTGGTCCGGTTGTACATCAACAAAGTGGAATTTGCAATTGAAATGGAGGGGCTTATTGCGTCCTTGGTTCAGTCTCTTTTGTGCATCATCAAATTCCTCCAGCATGATCAGAGGCGTACCGGGTACAATACTGTCACCATCTTGGAATGTGCCGCCTCCGGCGAAGCCATCAACAAGATCGAGCCTGAATTCATCGCGAGCGGGTATAGAGCCCAGTCTGTTGAAGTATTTGCGAAGATAATCGCGTAGGACCGTGAGCTTAGCCCTGCTATGCTCCTCAATAGTGGGAGGTGGATCGTTAACGTGCCACTGGAAGGACATCCATGTTCTCCTCCCTCAGATACGTTGGGGTGGCATTATGTTCAACGCCCTCAAGCAGTCGTCCACCCGATTTCGGCGTCTGGCCGCCCCACTGCTTAAAGAAGAAGGGAACCTTTTCTTGCTTGCAGAGATTTCGGACTTCAAGCACCCACTCCGGCTTCATGGGTCGGGCATTCGGGCCGCTTTCCCCACCGACGATGACCCAAGAGATGCCTGTAAGATCTATCTCTCCTAGAGGTCCCAGAAGTGGTTCTACTGAGAGGAACCGAATCGAGATTGGCGCGTCTCTTAGGTGCTGTATCCTTGCGGTCGCTCTGCTGTCTTCAACGGAAACGCCGCACCAGATATGCCGCGGCGCAAGAGTAGATCCATATCGCCGCCGCAAGTAATCCCTCATGAGGGAACTGCGCTTGGTGAGTATCTGGAAGACATGCCAATCAGCCGTCTCCATGATGTCGAATATGCTATCGATGAATTGCGTTGGAATATCTTTGTGGAACAGGTCGCTCATCGAATTCACAAAGATCATTCGCGGCCGTTTCCACGAAAGGGGTTGGTCTAGCCGCTCCGGGCGGAGCGTAAGATCGAACCCTCTTTCATAGGAGTGTCCGGGGGTCCCACGAAACCGTTCGGCGATGCGCTCAGCGTAGCAGTTATCGCAGCCTCGCGAGACTTTGGTGCAGCCGGTAACGGGGTTCCAGGTTGCGTCGGTCCATTCGATTGCAGATTTGTAGGCCATACGCAATCCTCTTTGCGGCCAGTATATCATAGCTGCCAGAGCAAGAAATTCAGTCGGATTGATCTTTGGCAACCTCTTTACGGCCGAATTGTGTCGAACGGAGATATAAGCACATTACTTAAACGCAAAAGCACGCTGGGGTGCAGCGTGTTTGATAGGTGCTTTTGCGTTGTGTGGTGGCGGGGGTGAGACTCGAACTCACAACCTAGGGCTTATGAGTCCCCCGCTCTGCCTTTGAGCTACCCCGCCGATTGAGCCTGCGCCGGTCACGTACCGATCTTACATGCTTCCGCAATGACGGATCCCCTCACCCCCGTATCATCCGATACTGTGTATCGGCGTACGGGGCAGGCTCTAACCCTCTCCCCAAGGAGAGGGAACAAGAGCGGAGGTGAACGCCTGCCAGAATCACGTTGAAAGGTGCGAGGCTGGCCTGCTCGCACACTTGCCTCGCGTGGAGCGTCCGACTGGCACAGACAAGTGGGCCCACCTGGATTCGAACCAGGGACCTTCTCCTTATGAGGGAGCAGCTCTAACCGCTGAGCTATGGGCCCCAGCCACGCTGTATCACGTCACGCGTGACTCCCTTGCATTATACGAAGCCGTTCCCAGCAGCGTCAATTGCGACGGGCAGGGGGATTAGTAGATATAGGCTGCAATCTTGAAGACCGCGCGCGGTGGACGTCAACGGACGCGCCTTTTTTCCCTTTTTCAAGAGATGGCTTACCGCGCTACCGTTGAGGGTTTTGCAAAGTTGTCCCGTTTGGTAGAGGATTCCAAAGGGGAACCGGCCGGCACGATTCCTCACACGCTGGCAAAGACAACGCACGCTAAGCATCTTGCCTGAGATAGTGTTTACGTTTCGCGCCAAGAAGCGGGGGACAAGCCCCCGCGCTACTAACGGATTGCAAACATCGAGCGTACACTGGCAAGTGAACATTAACTGTGGCAAGGTGCTTAGTCGCCCGCGCGGCGGTGGCGACACGGCGCGTATGGAGGCTGGCAGGCCGCGCGCAGTCCCTTGCTCTCATACAGACAAAGCTAGCGAAACAGGCATATTGGCAAGGGTCTGTGCGTAGCAAGCGATTACAAGAGGCAAGGCGACCGGGAAATGCCAAGATGGAACCTGTAGAAGCGCTCGTCTCATTCGTGTCCGAACTGCGGTACGAGGACCTGCCGCCGGTCACGGTAGCAGCGACCAAGAGGCAGATCGCTGACGCTTTAGCGTGTGCCCTGGCTGGATCGGCGGCGCCCTTGACCCCGGAAATCGTAGCGCGCCACGTGCAATGGGGCGGCGCGCCTGAGGCGACGGTCCTTGGATACGGTCACCGCCTGCCCGCGCCGACGGCGGCCTGGCTGAACGCGGCCATGATCCACGCCCACGACTTCGACGATTCCCACCGCGCTTCAAATCAACATATCTACGTGACGCTCCTGCCCGCGGCGCTTGCCACCGCCGAGAGCCTTAACCAGCCGCTTGCGGGACGCGACCTCATCACCGCCCTTGTCGGCGCGGCGGAGTTGCAGATTCGCCTCGGTCTTTCCGTGCTGCCCCACATGCACGTGGGTTGGCTGCCAACGGCGGTCTTTGGCGGGCTGGGCGCAGCGGCGGTCAGCGGGAAGCTGCTCGGTTTGCCGGCAGAGGGTATCGCCAATGCCGTCGGGCTGGCCTACACCCAGGCACAAGGCAACCGGCAGGGGCTGCTGGAAGGAACTATCGCGAAGCGCCTGACACCGGCCTTCAGCGCGCGGGCGGGGGTGCATGCCGCGGCGCTAGCGGGAATTGGCGTCACCGGCCCGCGTGCGCTTATGACAGGCGCCTTTGGACTCCACGCGCTCTTTGGCGGCGGCAAGGGTGACGCGGCCATTCTCACGGCAGGACTCGGCGAGCGCTTCTCCGTGGACGACATCGCCCTGAAGCCGTACCCGTGCTGCCGGGCGGCGCACCGGCCGATTGACATGGCGCTGGAGGCCAAAGCGCAGTTGCAGCCGTTCGATCCGACAACCATTGTCGCCGTGGATGCCTGGCTGCATCCGCGCGCCCACGCGCTAATCGGTCAGCCGTTCCGCATACGGCAGAATCCGCAGGTGGACGCGCAATTCAGCGCGCAGTGGACGGTGGCCTTTGCGCTGTTGCACGGCCCGCCTGGACTTCCCGACTTCGCGCCTGAAGCGGTGCGCGCAGCGACGGATGTGCAAATGCTAGCCGAACGGATTCGCGTGCACCGCTTGTCCGACGCCGAACCCGGCACGCACGAACGCCTCACGCTGCGGCTGCAAGACGGGAGACAGGCAGCCATCACCCACACCGACATCAAGGGCGAACCGAGCTTGCCGCTGACGCGGTCGGAACGCTTAGCGAAATTCCTCGCGTGCGCCGTGTACGCACACCATCCACTGGACGCAGAAACGGCAGAATCCGTCTTTACCGATCTTGAACACATTGAGGAGTGGGACGATATCCGCCCGCTCGTCGCTCAAGTATCGTCTCAATCCTGATATATTGATTTGCGCGTTGCCGGAGACGGCAGGCTGATACGCACATTGTGCAGGCGCATGAGTCGGTACTTCCGGTGCAAGTGATATCCTGTCTATCGCGTAAAATCACAAGAGACGTTTCTGGCAAGTTGACGATAGGAAGAGTCCCAATTAACAGATATTCCTGACTTGCGATGAGCAAAGGAGTTTACGATGAGCGCACTTGACGGGCGACGTGCCCTAGTAACCGGCGCGGGCATTGGCATCGGTCAGGGCATTGCGTTGGAGCTTGCCCGCCAGGGGGCGGTGGTGGCGGTGCACTACTATGCCGATAGCGTGGCCGGCGGGCAAGAGACCGTGGCGGCTATAGAGAAGGGCGGCGGCGCGGCCATCCCAATCGAGGCTGACCTGACCGACGTTGCCGAGTGCCGCCGCGCCGTGGACGAGGCCGCGGCGGGTCTCGGCGGCCTCGACATTCTCATCAACAATGCCGGTGTCACCGTGGAGACACCGTTTGCGGAGACCACGGAAGCGCACTATAACCTGATGTTCGATCTGAACGTGCGCGGGTATTTCTTCTGCGCGCAACAGGCGCTGCCCCACATGCTGGCACGCGGCGGGGGCAGTATCGTCAACATCTCCTCCGTGCACGGGTACGCGGGCTATCCGCTGCACGTGGCGTATGCCGGTACGAAGGGCGCCGTGAACGCGCTGACCCGCACGCTGGCGATCGAACTCGCGCCGCATGGTGTCCGGGTGAATACCATTGGACCGGGTCTCATCGAGGTGCCGCGCTACTTCGACAAACCGGAATACACTACTGAGAAAGGCGCCCGCCAGGTGCCGTGGGGACGCGTGGGCCGGCCTGCGGACATCGGTAAAGTCGCGGCATTCTTGTCATCCGACGGAGCCGACTTCGTCACCGGGCAAGTGATCTACGTGGATGGCGGCACGACGGCGCAGATAGCATTGGCTCCGGTTGAGTAGGCCGGATCGACACTAATCTCCCCTCACCCCGGCCCTCTCCCCAGCTGACAGATGTAGGCAAATGTCATTCCGAGCGTAGCGTCGAACAGGGTTCGCGGAATCTAGAGATGTTGATAGTGCAGGGCAGTGCTTTAGATTCCTCACTTCGCTGCGCTTCGTTCGGAATGACATGTGTTGTGGTCAAGAAACCACACGAGAACTACCGTTTACTTTCTCCAAATCTGTCAACGAATTAGTCAACATTTACAGGGAATGACGAAAGCGAGCCCCCTCTGTCCTCAATGTAGAATAGACAATGCAGTGTAGCAATAAGGACAGAGCAGCAAAGTATACGAAAGGCAGTGGCAGTTATGCCCAAGGGAGAAAAGAAGAACGCCACAGAGCCGTCGCCTCGCATTCAGCACTACCGCCGCTTTGCTTGGGCGTTGATGCTGCTCTGGATCTTTGTCTGGGGCATTGTGGGGGTGGGTCCGTGGATAGGCATCCCCGACCTCCCGCAGGATAGCCTGGTCGTGCACTTCATACCGGTAGGCATTGGGATTGCGGGGGGCATCGCGACCCGCCGTCATCCGCTGGCGGGCGGCGTGTATTGGCTGATCGCGGGGTTCCTGCTCTCTTCTCTGCTCGTCGTGCGGATGCAGAGCGTCGCGGACATGCTGGTCTGGTGCTTCGCCGCGCTTCCCGCGCTGGTTACGGGCATTCTCTTCATCGTCAATCTGACGCCGGAGGAGCGCGCCGAGATACAGAAGCGCCGGCGGTGAGGCGTCAGGTTAGCCTTGAGGATGGTTCCTGAGACAGCACGCGCACCGGTGTCAGGCGCGATGCACTCCGGGCTGTCTTTTGCGCGCAAGCTCGCCCCGGTGCGGGGGTGCGGAATCCATCTTCTCCGCACCGCGTGCACGGGGTCCAGAGCGGGGGCAAGCCCCAATGCTGTCGCATTAAGGTCAAGGCGGTACGCTCATTGGGGCACATTGCTCCCTCCCCCTGGGGTGGTGTATAGACCGGGGTGAGGGGCAACCCCAGCGTTGTGGCAGTGAAGAGAAGCACCCAATCACAGGAACAACGTGCGACAGGCGGACGCAGGTTGCAAACCTGCGCTACGGGGACGCGAGGCGCGCTACGCTTCTCTAGCCAAGCAGCGTTTCTTGCACGGTTGCTGAACCACCCATCGTGACAGGCTCCACCACGCCGAGGCGCTCCAGCCGTTTGCTTGCTGCTGCCATGGCATCCTGCACACAGGCGGGATTGATAGGGATGACGGCCGGATCGTCGCGGTGCTGATAGACCCACTGCAGTATGAAGTGGCGAATGGTATCGGCAGACGCCGCGCTTTCGGGCAACGAGAGGTAGTGGGCAAAATGCCCGCGCAGCGTTTCTTCCAGCACTGCTTCCGTTGCCGGCGCGAGGGTTTCCCGTCCCAGCATCTGGCCGTTGCGCACGAAGAAGAGATGCACCTTGCCCGGCGGATCCGCCGGATAGATGAGTAGGATGGTGTGTCCGGCAAACCCTCCTGAGAGCGGGCGGTGGTGGGCGCGGAGGCGGCGCAGGATTTGCAGCGCCCCGGCAGCAGCGGGAGAATCGCGGTCCTGCCACCGGTCAACGACGGCTTCCGGCCCCTCGGATAGGAACTGAAAGACGAGGTTCGCCTGATCTTGCGCCGAAAGAGCGGCTGTGGCGTCCAAGAGACGGCGGGCCACGCGCGCATTCCAAGCCGCGGCCGCCCGGTTGCGGTAAGGACCAAAGTACGCCGCATCATCCGGCCGCAACCGGCTGCTCGTGCGCACCTTTATGCCGGCCTGCTGGCTGCGCCACACGCGGACGTAGGGCTGTAGCGGGCGGTACTGCTGCTGCACGTTATAAACAGGTTGCAACTCCTGGATGATCTGCGCTTCGCGCAGCAGCGCCTCGAACTCGGAGCCCGTAATCTCGAAGTCAATGCGGTCAAGGCGTTCAATCATGCCGTCGAAGAGCCGGTCGGGGTTTGAAAGGTGGCTGCGCACGCGACGCTGGAGCGATTTCGACTTTCCCGCGTAGAGCACGGCCCCGTCGCTATCCCGAAAGATATAGACGCCAGGCAGCGCGGGAATGACTCGAATCTGGGCCTGCAGCGCGGCGCGGCGGACGGGCAGGCGCTGCCCTTGACCGTCTTCCATCCAGTCCACGAACGTCCGCATGCTCGCTCGGTGCCCATCGGGAACCTGAGCGAGGAGACGCGCAAAGCACTGGGCGGTGACGCGGGCATCGGTGAGCGCGCGGTGCTTAGGCGCATCGTTCAGGCCAAAGTAGCGCGCCAGACGTTCCAGGCTCGGCCGCTTGATCTCAGGGAAGAGCCGCGCGCTCAGGAGCACCGTGTCGATGGTGAGGTTGGCCAGCGGACGACGCTTCGTCCAAAGCGCCTCGCTCAGCAGGAAATTGAGATCGGCGGCGACGTTATGCCCCACGACCGGTACGTGGTCGATGAAGGCGTAGAGTTCATCGAGCACCGGACCGGCTGACGGCGCATCGCACAGCATGTCGTCGCTAATGCCGGTGAGCTGCCAGATGCGCTTGCTTACCCGTTGCCCGGGATTGACGAGGGAATTGAAGTGAGCAATCTCCTCGCCGTTGCAGATGCGCACCGCGCCCAACTCGATGATGCGGTGGCGTCCCGCTATGCCGCCGGTGGTTTCGACGTCGAGCACCACGAAAACCTGTGTGGCGAGCGAGTCTTCGGTATTCTGCTGCCACTGCGCCAAGCCCCAGTTGCCGGCGGCATCCTGGACGAAGCGGCCGTCGGCAACGAGTTTCTCTTCGATGAGGCGCAGCAGGGGAGCAGGCAGTTCACCGTTCATTTGCATCGCGGCCTGTGCAAGAGCCGCAACACTCATCGCGCTCGCGCCTTCCTCTAAGACACGGAAAGCGCGTTCGACGAGAACCTGGCGTTCAAAGGCTGGGAGTGCCATTACACGCAGACCGGGGGGTTGCGGACAATGTTGGTTTGGCTTTGCAAGGGCTATTCCCTCTCTGCTGTGCAGATGTACCGAATGCCTCTATTGGTCTAACACTCTTGTCTTGATGGACAGACCAATCAGCGCCCTCGTCCGTCATTCCCGCGAAAGCGGGAATCCATCCCCTCCACGCTCGTGCACCCCCTCCCGTGTCGGGGCACGGGGGCTACGGCTAATGTGTCCCAAGCGGGGGACAAGCCCCCGCGCTACTGTGCCGCCCGTGGGCCGCTGCCGGCAATTCCGCGTCACGACCGCGCAGCGCTTATGTTTCCAAGGCCACGCCGGTCTGCGCAGAGAGTTGCTGAAGGTCGGCGAGCACGGCCGGGTCAAGTGGGACACCTGCCGCCAGCCGCTCTTGCGTACGCTCGTGCTCGATTTCGCCGGGCAGGGTGACGCGGTCGAATCCCGGCGCCAGGGGCAACTCCCGCATTTCCGTCAAGAGCGTTTGCATGCGCTCCTTGAAAGACTCGAGGTCTACGAATGCCGCAATGTCGATGGCAATGAAGAGGTGGGCAACGTCGGCGGGCCGGGTCATGTCGCTAAAGAAGCCCGCGGCATGTATGCCCAGGGTCGCGCCGGTGAGCAGCGACGTGAAGACCTCCACCATCAACGCCAGTCCGGAGCCTTTGTAGTCTGCCAGCGGACGCACCCCTCCCTGCCTGGCCAGTGTAGGGTCGGTAGTCGGCAAACCGTCGGGCCCGACCGCCCAGGAGTCTGGAATGGATTCTCCGCGCTTTTCCGCCAGGACGACGTGTCCCATAGCCACGACGCTCGTCGCCATGTCCAGGATAAGCGGCGATTCGTGGGCCGGCGCGCCAAAGCAGACGGGGTTCGTGCCCAGGAACTTCCTGGCCGCGCCCCAGGGCACCAGGGCCGGACTGGAATTCGTCGTCACGATCCCGAGGCACGCGGTATCCGCCATCTGCAGGGCGTAATCGGCCGCCATGCCGAAGTGGTTGCTGTTGTGGACGCCCACCGTGCCAATGCCCTGCTCCCGCGCGAGGCGAATGGCCAGTTGTGTGGCATACGTGCTGACCGGCACGCCCAGCCCATTATCGCCATTGACCAACGCGGAGGCAGCGCGCTGGCGCTCCACGTGGATGTTTGCGTTGGCGTTGACGACGCCGTTGCGGATACGCTGCACCAGGGCAGAGAGGCGGGTTATACCATGCGATTCAACGCCGCGCAGGTCGCACAGCACGAGGTGACGGGCCGACTGTGCCGCATGCTCCACCGGGATGCCCGCCTGCACAAGTACGTCCCGCGCAAATTGCTCAAGGCGTGGTGCGGGAATACGCTGCGTGGCAGTTGGCGACGCGTGCGGTACTTTCGCGCCCTTGCCGGGCGCGCTCGCGCCTGTACTCGGCGCGCTCACGCCTTGGCTACCTCCACCTTGGCAAGCTCCTCCAAAGGCTTAACGACCGCCGTCTGGTCCTCGTCGGCGAGTCCCTGCGCGATTGCCTCTTCATAGACTAGCTGCGTAAGGTTGCTGAGCAGCATGCGTACGCTCGCCTGTTGCCCAAGCTGCGTGGCGAGACGCAGATCTTTTACGAGAAGCTTGATCGCGAATGCCGGGTCGAAGTTGCGCTCCAGGATAAAATCGGGCATGGCGCGATGCAGCATGCGGCTATCGCCCATGGCGGTACCGAGCACTTGATAGGACGTTTCGGGGTCTACGCCGTTTTTGGCTCCCAGCACCATTGCTTCCACAATACCGGCCAGATTGATGCCGACGAGCAATTGGTTTTGCAGTTTAACCACAGAGCCGGCGCCGAGAGGGCCGACGTGAAAGATGTTCTCGCCCATGGCCTGGAAGAGCGGCTCGGCTTTGGCGAACGCGTCCGCGTCCCCTCCCGCCATGATGGCAAGCGTTCCCGCCTCTGCTCCCATGGGGCCACCACTTATGGGGGCATCGATGAACTGTACTTGCCGCTCGGCAAGCACGGCGCCTACACGTGTGGCGGTGGCTGGGTCTATGGTGCTGTGGTCTACGAATACCTGTCCCGCACGCGAACCGTGAATAGCGCCCGCGTCTCCTAAGAATACTTCCTCTACGTCTTCCGGCATCGAAACGCAGGAGAGCACGAAGTCGGCGCGCTCTGCCGCTTCCCGGGGGCTTTCCACCAACGTGCCGCCGGACGCGACAAACGCCTCCGCCTTGCTGCGCGTACGGTTATACGCATAGACGTCATGACCCGCCTTGCGCAGGTTGACCGCCATGTGCATGCCCATCGTGCCGAGACCGATGAAGGCGACTTTCATTTCACACGTACCTCCTCATGAGTCGTCTGTGTTTCAGAACTTGCGGGCGGGGCGCTGCCTGCCTCGCGAATTTTGCGAATTCCGCTATAGAAGTATTCCGCTCCGGAATAGACCGTGAGGATTAAGGCAAGGCCAAGGAGAATGTCGCTCACGATGCTTTGCCAGACGAGCAACACGACCAACGCGATGAACGTTACGCCGGTCTTGAGCTTGCCCACGCGGCCTGCCGGAATGGCAATGTCTTTTTCGGCAGCTTGCGCGCGCAGGCCGGTCACCGCCATCTCGCGGCTGATGACTACCGCCGCCCACCAGCCGGGTAGAAGCCCAACTTGCACGAGCGCGATCAAGACGACCACGACGAGCACCTTATCCGCCACGAGATCGAGCGAGGCCCCGACCGCCGTGACCGTCGCGCTGCGGCGGGCCACGAAACCGTCAAGCCAGTCCGTTGCCGCCGCTACCGCGAGTAGTGCGGCTGCCAGCCAATACCAGCGCGGCGTGCCCTCGCCCCAAATGACGAGATACATGATGAGAGGCGCAAGCGCGATACGTAACAGCGTCAACTGCGTGGCATAGCCAACCGGCATAAAGGATTCCTCTCACGGTACAGCGCTGTGCCGCCTGCCGTGCTGCTTGATCCTGGCTTCTCACGATACCGCTATCACAGCGGCGCGGCAACCCCAAGCGGATGCCAGCGGCCGGCGCTTGCACAGCCTGACAAGCACAGGCGCACCAACTCTTGAACGGTTCCGTTCCCGCCAGCTTTGCCCAGCGGCTCAGCAGGTTATTGCATTCAGTGTGCTGCACTCGCGCGAATCTGCGACGGGAAATAGCGCAACGTAGTCTATTCCCGTTGACCGGACACTGGGTTTGAGGCACTTGTGTGAAGGCACAGGCTTTGGCGCTGGTAAGAGAGGACAGCGATCCGCCACCTGCACACCAATACCGGCGTCGCGCGGAGCAGATAGGGGGTGCTGAACGCGGATAGCCGCGGTTTACGAAAAATCACTCGCCAGTTTGGATAGGGAATGCCTGGCGGTGCATACGTCTCCTACCCATTCCCGCTCACACCCCGGCCAGACTGCCGCTACCTGCAGGCGCGCGCTGCCGCGCAATTGTCATTGCGAACTTGGGACCGGTGTGCCACGTATGCTGACGGTGATTTCTATTTCTCCAGCGTCTGTTTTGACCGCCTGGAAAGTTACCGGGTCTCGGCTTTCTATCAATGATTCGATTTCGCGCTCGTTTAGGATGAGTTCGACCCCACCGGTGCGCCCGAAGAGAATGGATATGCTCTCCCCGGCGGACCACGACAGCGGTTCCGTGCCTTGATTGGTCTCGGGGCCGATAGTGCCTGCGAACACGGTCGTTCCGTCTACCGTCACGCCCAGCCAGACCTGCTGGGTCGTCGCCCGCAGGGTGACGTTTACGCCGGTGATTGGCGTGGGTATTGGCGACGGCAATGGCGTCGGCGAAGGGGTAGGAATAGGGGTCGCAGTGGGAAGCGGGGTTGTCTCGGCTACCGGCGTGGGTGCGCTGGTGGGAGCCTCCGCAACTTCTGTGGGCTCAGGCGCCGGGCCTGCTGACAAGAACTCCTGGTAGAGGAAGTTCATAATAACGCCAAGCGCAATCAAGAGCACAAACGCCCACAGGAACTTGGAACTGAACAGAGAAAACCGCTGCTCCGGTTCTTCCTGTGCCGCTGATTGCAAGGGTTCGGCGCGCTCGCGTTGCTGGCGGTCGAATTCTTCAGCGATCTCTTCCGCAATCAGTCCCAGGTAGCGGGCATAGTTGACCAGAAACCCACGGGTGTAGACGGATGCGGGCAGCGCATCGAAATCGTCGGACTCCAATGCCTGCAATGCGGAGCGACGGATGCGCGTGGCTGCGGCAGCCTCCTCCAGTGAGACACCTTTCGCCAACCGCGCCACGCGTAGCGTCTCTCCAATTCGCTGGAGCTCTTGCATACATTCCACTCCACGGCAGACCGGGAGCGCCCCCTTATTAACCGCTAACTGGCTGCGCTACCTTGCCTATGTTGGTGGCCGACTACGTCTCTTGCCAAACAGGACCGTACAACAACTTCATTGTACGAAAGTGAGGGCAGCCTGTGTACTTGACCAGTGGCCGGGCTTCTGCGTGGGAGAATCCTGCGATCAAGCGAGTCACGTCAGTACACCAGTGTACAGCACTCTTAGCTTTGGCACGTATCGATATATCCAGAGTCACGCGACAGGCATATTGACACGGAACTAACAAGCGCACGCGCGAACTGCTCAATGCGCTATAATCCCTTATGAAATAGAAACGCCCAAGCGCGACGGGATCAGCAAACCTCACTACTCTGCGCACATCCTGTCATTCAAGATCTGCGGACGGGTCTTTGTGACGGTTTGCCCACCACAGGATAACAGACTTAGGTGACTAATGCGATAGAGGCGCGCTCGGGATATGAGCGCAATTGCCAGAGATCGAAAGTTTCGGTTAGACGGCACACCTCTTGGCGCTTGAAATTCACACTAAGTTAAGTGGTTCGCGGCAGGGAAATTAGTCCCATGATTGACACCTGGATGCAGCTTCCTACGGAAACCCTGCAACGCCAGGCAAAGGCGGCGCTGCGCGTCGTGCCGGACCGCGCCGCGCTCTATACGGCGTTTGCCCGCGAGATTGCCGACGAGATCAAGTCCCGCAACGCCGCCGGTGAGCCGACGCGGTTGATCTTGCCCGTGGGACCAATCGGGCAGTTCCCCGTGCTGGCCGAGCTCTGCAATCGCGAACGCATTTCGTGGCGGAACGTGTGGACGTTCAACATGGACGAGTACTGCGACTGGGAAGGGCGCTCCATCCCGCTCGACCATCCGCTGAGTTTCGAGGGGTACATGCGCAGAGAGTTCTTCGCGCGGCTCGATGCCGGTCTGCGCATCCCCGACGACCACGTCTACTTTCCGCGCATCGAGCGCATCGATGAGGTGAGTGAGACCATCGCCGCGCTCGGCGGCATCGACTCTTGTTACGGCGGCATCGGCATCCACGGCCATGTGGCCTTCAACGAACCGCCAATCAGCCGCTTCTATCAGGTGACGCTGGAAGAATTCCGCAACTCACGCACCCGCGTCCTGCCGCTGGCGCCGGAAACGATGGTGATGAACTCGATCCGCCGCGTGGGAGGCAATTTCCATACCTTTCCGCCTATGGCGATAACCATCGGCATGAAAGACATCCTGGCATCCCGCCGCATCCGGCTCTACTGCGACGGCGGCGACTGGCAGAAAGCCATACTGCGCATCGCCCTTCTCGGCGAGGTCTCCAACGCCTACCCTGCCACCCTGCTGCAAGAACACCCGGACGCCCTGATCACCGCCGACGCCGACACCGCCGCGCCGTTGGCAGAATAGTGGAGGGCAAGGCCAAGCCCTCTCTATTCTGTTCTTGCATTTAGTGGGAGGGAGAAGGCTGGCAGAGGATAAGGGGGGTCAAGTTTGGCACAAACGCTCAAGAGTAGAGAGGAAGCGGTCTGCATATTGTGATCTAGTCCGGATCTCTGCAGGATCCAAATCCGCCAAGATTTCGAAGCTATGTCCTCCCTTGGAATACTCGCCCTTGCTAGAAGTACGCGTCGCCTGCTTTAGTCCTCGCTCAACGTCTTGCTTGGAGATTTCCTCTACATTTGGATTCTGTGGTAGTGATCCCTCTCGAAACCCTTGGCGGAAGTAATCCTTGAGTGTGGCGGTGTCGGCAAGGAACCACGATTCCATGACTTGCACCATGAGATGGCACTGGTCGTCGGCAGCATTCTTTGGTCTATTCCAATTGTCACGGACATTAAGATGCTGCCAAGGCTTTGCAGCGGTTGCCGGCACACTTACCGGCCCCTCTGCGTCGACTAGCAACAGGGCGGTTTCGCTTCCAATAGCGAGCGCGGTCTTAAAGTCGTCGAATGCGTCGTTCCGACTGCCGCAGGCCACGATACTAGGCATGTTGCCAGCCAGCCCCGCCTTTGCAACGAATTCACTAAAGCCTCTACGGCAATATGACTTGAGCGACTTACTATTGCCTCCGCCTTCCACATACACTTTGACGCTCAATAGAGGTTCCCCCCAAGGTGTCCGCTTGTCCAGAGTTCGCCAAGCCGGTACTTCTCCAGCCAGACTTTGAGATCGTTCGCGTTAAGGCGCCGAAGTTGCGTCGCCCCATCGACTTTCTCGCAAATGACCACGGCCTCTGGCGTATCGGTCAACGCATCGACGAGAATGTCGGAGTGCGTTGTAACGATGACTTGGCTGCGTTTGGAAGCTTCGACCAGGAGTTTCGCCAAGTGCGGAATTACATCAGGATGCAGCCCCATTTCAGGCTCCTCGATACAAATGACAGGAGGCGGCTCAGGACTGAAGAGAGTAACGAGCAAGCAGAGGAAACGTAGTGTTCCATCGGACAAACGAGAAGATGGTACGGGATGTTGCAACCCTTCTTCATGGAAGGATACTTGAACGCTGCCACCTAGAACGACGACTTGAATGTCCCTGACCGATGGATAGAAGTCCTCCAACTGGTGAAGCAACCACGCCTTGAATTGTGGCTGGTTTAGCAAATGACTCAATACCACTGCGAGGTTGGAACCGTCCTCCGACAGATAATCCTGTGGAAGATCGGCCTGTTGCGGTCGGCGTAGCGGCGTATTCTGTCCAAGTTGAAATTCTCGGTAAAAGCGCATGCGCTCAAACAGAGTTGCTAGATACGTCAATTCTGGATAAGTAAATGGGTCTCGCCGCTGTGAAAGTATTGACTGATCCTGCCTTACGTCTTGGTCCCGGATAAAGCGCCGCACTGATGATTCTCTATCAATGACGTTGAATTCCGGTATGCCTAGATTGAACTGATAAAAGGAGTAGGGCTCCTTGCCGGGCGTAGATGAGGCCGCATCCTCGACAATTTCATCAAGCAGCATGAATCGCGCTACAAATTCGCGGAAGTAGAGCCCATATCTTAGCGGCATAGTCCCATTGGGGACTCCAACGGTAACTCGAACAGTTGCCACAGGGGGCTCAGGGGCTCCTTTCCATGTCCACTCCTGTATGCCCCCGCCCTCACGCAGTGGCGCCTGAATGTCCCTGGGTGCGGCGGCAATGAGTGACAGTGATTCAAGTAGGTTTGACTTACCTGAAGCATTCGGACCAATGATGACGTTGAGAGGCCCCAGTTCAAATTCAGGAGTATTGGGTCCATAGGAGAGGATGTTCAGCAATTGAACTGATCTGATAACTCTCGTACCATCCATCGACAATTCCCTGAATCTGTTGCAGCCAAGTTTGGAGTATTGAGATTACGTCCTAGAAATGTGCTGTTACTGTTATGTGCCAGTATTCCTATACAACCGCTACCATTCCCGATTGTCAAGGAATCACGGCCTGCAAGCTAACCACACCTGTAGTTCCAACTGGAATGTATGCAGTTGCGATCAGTTACAGAGCCGTCAACTACGACTATGGTAGTATTTTCCCTGAATAGGAGGGAGTAGATCGCAGTAGAGGCGCGACCAAATTGGTCTGTATCACATCTAACTTGAGTCCACTTTGAGGAGGTTCAATTGTCATGGCGTCACAGCATGATCCGGTTCGGTTTGGCATTATCGGCCTCGGCGTAGGCAAGTCGCGGGTGAAGCAGGCGGCCACGACGGCGGGGGCGGAGTTGGTGGCGGTGTGCGACCTGCAGGAGTCGCTGGCCACGGCGCAGGCGGCGGAATACGGGTGCGAGTGGCACACCGACCACCGCGCGCTGCTGGAGCGGCAGGATATCGACGCCGTTGGCATTTTCACCCCCAGCGGCACCCACGGCGACCTGGCTATCGAGAGCCTCCAGGCGGGCAAGCACACCTTTACGACCAAGCCCATGGACGTCTCCACGGCGAAGATCGACCAGGTGATTGCCGCGGGTGAGGAGAGCGGCAAGATCCTGGCCGTGGACTTCCAGCGCCGCTATGAGCTCGGCACGCGCTTGATCAAGCAGGCCATCGATGCCGGCAGGCTCGGCCGCCCCATCTTTGGCGACTTCCGGCTGAAGTGGTACCGCGCAGACAGTTACTTCGCCGGCGGCAACCCGCCGGGCTGGCGCGGCACGTGGCAGTACGACGGCGGCGGCTCGGCGGCGAACCAGGGCATTCACGGCATCGATCAGACCCTCTGGTTCATGGGGCCCGTGCAAAGCGTGCGGGCGCGCATCAATGTCTTCAACCACGACATCGAGACCGAAGACGCTATGGAGGCGTTGGTCACCTATGCGTCCGGCGCGTGGGGCGTCATTCAGACAACAACTACCGTGTACGGCGGCCTGGGCCACGAGCATGAAATCCACGGCACCGACGGCACCATCCAGATGCGGCAAGAGGACATTACGACGTGGGCGTTCGTGGACGACCCTGACGGCGGTTTACCTGATCCGGCGCAACTCCCGCCCGGACCAGGAAACATCGTCGAGGACATGATTGGCGCGATAGTTCACGGCAAGCAGGTCGCCTGCAGCGGGCCGGAAGGACGCCGGTCCGTGGAGTTGCTGGAAGCCATGTATACGTCGGCACGCGAGGACCGGGAAGTCACCCTTTAGGATGATCGGTGGGACTCCGAATTCCTCAGGAATTCTGAATCTCACGCATGGCGGATTGCTTAACTTCACGAATTCGCTTCGCGCGGCGCATGGCGTCGCCCCGGCACAGGAGGCGGGGGACAAGCCCCCGCGCTACGGCGGATTGAACGGGCTTGTTCGCGCTATCTCCTGATGGCGCACATAAGGGACGAAAAAGCCCGTCCCTGACGAAACGAATGCCCGCCGCAGTGACCCGGCGGTGCTGTGGGCATCATGGTATTATTGCCGCCAAGATACATCTGACGATACGCAAGGATAGATACGTTATGGCATTCCGGTATGCGTTCTGCAACGAAGCCTTCGAGGACTGGGAATTCGCCCGCATCTGCGACTATCTGGCAGAACTCGGCTATGAGGGGGTTGAAGCCGCGCCGTTTACGTTCGAGCAGTCGGTCTTTGACATATCCGCTGAGCAGCGGGCAGGCGCGCGGCAGGCCGCGGCCAATACCGGTATCGAGATCATAGGGTTGCACTGGCTGCTTGTCGGACCCGACGGCTTGCACCTCACCGACCCCGATCAGGCGGTGCGGCAGCGCACTACCGATTACTTGCGCGGCTTGATCGCCCTCGGTCACGACATGAACGCGCCGTACCTGATCTTCGGCTCGCCGAACCAGCGCAACCTGCCGGACGGCGTGAGCTACGAGCAGGGCATGGCGTATGCCGCGGACGTTTTTCAGAGCGTCTGCGATGAGGCACAGCAAGCCGGTACCATCATCGCCATCGAGCCGCTGGCCCCGCCACTGTGCAAGTTCATTACCACAGCGGCGGAAGGCGCCGACCTCGTGCGCCGTGTCAACCACCCCGCGTTCAAGCTCCACCTCGACGTGAAAGCCATGGAAAGCGGCGAAGATGAACCGCCTGCCGATATCATCCGCGCGCATGCCGGCGAGTTTCCGCACTTTCACGCCAACGATGAGAACATGAAAGGGCCGAGCTTCGGCGATACCGACTTCGTGCCCATCATGCAGGCCCTGCACGACACCGGTTACGACGGCTACGTCTCAATCGAGATCTTCGAGTTCGAGCCTCATGCGGAAGTGCAGGCGCGTGAGGGGATTCGCTATCTCCGCGAGTGCGCGGCGCAGATCGAAAGCCCCTAGGCCCAATAGGCGGTGCCGGGTTGCTCGAAGATGAGAATGTCTTTGAGGAACTTGACGCCTTTTTCCAGGCCCTCGTTGGATGACATCAGGCTGTCCTCGTGCTCGATGGAGAGCACGCCGTCGTAGCCGACGAGGCGGAGTTCGCTCACGATGTCTTTCCAGTAGCCGTAATCGTGGCCGTAGCCGACGCTGCGGAATAGCCACGAGCGGTTGATCTCATCGGTGTAGGGCTTCGTGTCCAACACGCCGTGCTTGGCCGCGTTCAGGGGATGCACCTTGGTGTCCTTGGCGTGGAAGTGATAGAGCGCGCCGGCCTCGCCAAGCTCGCGAATGACGGCGATGATGTCGCAGCCCTGCCAGAAGAGGTGGCTGGGATCCAGGTTGGCGCCGATTTCGGGGCCGCAGGCATCGCGCAACTGTAGGCAGGTCTCGGAATTGTAGACCACAAAACCGGGGTGCATTTCCAGGGCTATTCTCGCGTTGTGCTCCCGCAAGAAGTCGGCCTCTTCCTTCCAGTACGGAATGACCTTCTGCTCCCACTGCCACTCCAGAATCTCCAGATAGTCCGTCGGCCAGGGGCAGGTGACCCAGTTGGGATACTTGGATCCCTCAGAGTCGCCGGGACAGCCGGAGAAGCCCACTATGGTCTCCACACCCAGCTTTTGTGCCAATTGAATGGTCTTGCGCTGGGTCTCGATGTGCGCGCGGGCAATCTTGGGGTTGGGGTGCAGCGGATTGCCGTGCGCGGCCAGGGCGCAAATCTCTATGTCGCGGCTGGTTACGGCGTTGAGAAACGCGTCGCAGGCCTTGTCGTCGTTAAGCAGCTTATCGGGATCACAATGCGCGTTGCCGGGGTAATTGCCGCAACCGATCTCCACCGCCTGTATTCCCAGGTCGCGGAGGTAGTCCAACGCCTCTTCAAAGGGCAGGTCGCCCAACAAGACCGTCAATACGCCGAGTTTCATCGTTCGTGCCTCCTGCTACACTTGCGCTTTGTTGCGGTGAATATTTCCTTGCCTTCACGCTCATTTGTTGCTTGAGTCTGCCTTCCAGTGGCAACCTGTGGTGAAAATGTCGCCCTTGATGCTCAGTTTGCCTCGCAGGCTGCCAATGAGGTCGCCATCATTGCCGCTGTATGGCAAAACTCGGGCCACGGGGACGCCTTTTCGCGTGATGATCAGGCCGTCTGAGCCTAAATTTTCCAGCAATTCAAGAAAGTGCTTCTTGAATTCTGCGGCTTCAATCTCTTTCAAAACCGCCATCCTTAGTATTGAATCGGCACCAGCCCGCCGCCGTTGGCGTTGGACTCCAGCACTGCATCGCAGATTACGGCGGCACGGTAGCCGTCCTCGAAGTCGGCGGCGTAAGGCGCGACTTCCGTATCGTTCACGATGGCGTCGAGCAGGTGGGTGAGCTCGTGCACGAAAGTGTGTTCCCAGCCGATGATGTGGCCGTGGGGCCACCAGTACTTCCAGAAGGGGTGATCGGCCTCGGTGACGAGCACCTGCCGAAATCCCTGGGTATGGCTGCCCGGCTCAGTATCACTCAGATGGACCTCTAACTCATTGAGCCGTTCCATGTTGAAGACGATGCTGCCCTTGGAGCCGTTGATCTCGATGCGCTGGTGGTTCTTGCGGCCGTTGGCGTAGCGGCTCGCCTCCAGGGTGCCGATCGCGCCGTTCTCAAACTGCACCAGCGAGACAAACGCGTCATCCACGTCCACCGTGTCCCGCCCGCCGTCGTCGGTGGGGCGTTCCTTGATGAAGGTCTGCGTGAGGCCGGAGACGGCGGTAGGCTCGCCGACGAGGAAGCGCGCGAGATCGATGATGTGCGCGCCGAGATCGCCCAGCGCGCCGCTGCCGGCGATGTCCTTCTTCAGACGCCAGACCATGGGGAACTGCGGGTCCATGATCCACTCTTGCAGGTAGACCGCCCGAAAGTGGAAGATCCGCCCCAACTCGCCGCGCTCGATCATCTCGCGGGCCAGCCGCAGGGCCGGCACAAAGCGGTAGTTGAAGGCGCAGGCGTGCTTCACGCCGGCCTTCTGCACCGCTTCCAACATCGGCTTGGCTTCCGCGGCCGTGCGCGCCAGCGGCTTCTCGCAGATGATGTGTTTGCCGGCCTCGGCGGCGGCGATGCACGGCTCGGCGTGCGTGTCGTTGGGGCCGCCGTTGTCGAAGAGCTGGATGGAGTCATCTTGAATCAGATCGCGCCAGTCGGTGCAATGGCGCTGGTAGCCATAGCGGGCGGCGGCCTCCTGTACCGCGGCCTCGTTGCGTCCGCAAAGGGCAATGAGCGCGGGCACGGCCGGCAAAGGCTCCACCATGTAGGGAATCTTGCGAAAAGCGTTGCTATGCGCCTTGCCCATGAAGGCGTAACCCAACATCCCCACGCCTATCTCCGGCACGTCCTCCCGCCCGGACGATTGCCCCATAGTGACGAAACCAACTTCCTCAGACATAGCATTCCTCCGTGATCGATTGTGAGTAGTTGAAGTAATGGTGACTCTAAGAGAGGTGGTTCGTCAATGATATCAGGGGCAGGCAGTGAACTGTCCGTCATTCCCGTGAAAAATCGCCCCGTACCGGGGCGCGGAATCCATCTTATCTGTCAAGGTAGCCAGGCTAGGATAGCAAAGAGCGGGGGACAAGCCCTAATGCTGTCGCATTAAAGTAGCGCGGGGGCTTGTCCCCCGCCTCTTGGCATCATGCGGCTTGCAAAACTGCATCGCCGCAGCGGATTGAGGGGGTTGCTGGCACTGTCCTTGATCGTGCGCCGCGTCCACAGGTGGCAAACTTGCGGGCTACGGGGGAGAAGACGTCTGCGGGCGAGACGCCCGCACTCCCGGCGAGATGCAAACCTGCGCTACCGGAAATGTAAGGCAATGAGAGTGCCATGTTCCTTGCCAAGAAAGTTAATGCGACAACATTGGGGACAAACCCCGCGCTACGAAAGATGAAGCGGCGCTCAAACCGTCATAGTCGGGCAAGCGCGAATCTGTGAAACTAAACTGTTCAGGTCTTGAGTCTTGAACTACACCATTCAGCGCCGCCACTCGGCGATGTTCCACGTCTCGCTGTCCCAGGCGTTTTTCCGGACCCCTCGCAACGTGTTCAGGGTTGCCGACACCGAGCCCCGGTTTACGAGGGGAATCACGTAGTAGTTCTGAATGAGGATATCGTTGAGTTGCTGTACCAGCGCCTCGCGCTCCGGCCCCAGCGGGGTTTGGGCAAGTTGGGCAAAGGTCTCATCGTACTCCGCATTGCACATGCGGGTGTTATTGCCACTGGACCAACCGTTCTCACGTGTCTGGACATTTCTGCAAAGTCCTCTTGAGAGGTATTGCTGAGGATCTACTCCAGAGATCTCGGTGTACATCTGCACGTCCGCGAAGAACCGAAGATACGATTTCTCCTCGTGGACGGCCGGGTCACCGCCGAAGAAGACACCGGCGTCATGTTGAATGAGCACGGTCTCAATGCCGATCTCTTGCCACCAGCCTTGGATGAGGGCTTGGGTAGCCTGCCTGATGGGGTTTGCAGTGGTCTGATAGGTAATCCGCAGCGGAATGCCATTGTACTCGCGAATGCCGTCACCGTCGCTGTCGACCACGCCGTTATCATCCAAGAGCTTCTTAGCGCCATCGATGTCCTGGACGAGGCAGTCGTCGTTTGCGGTGGAAGAGTATTGGGAAGGTGCAGTAATGAGATTGCACGCGGGTATCGCGGTGAAGCCATAGAGTTGCTCAGCGATGATGGTGCGGTCTATCGCCATGGACATCGCTTGGGCGATGGGCGTAAAGGTCAGGAACGGGTGGGGGTTCTGCCCATCGAGATACTCCGAGCGGTCTTCGCCCAGCGCGGGGTCCGGATTTGTCTGGTTCAAGACGATGCGCTCGACCCGGCTGGCGAACACGTTAGAAACCTTGCCGAGTCCGTTCGCTTCCATCTCCCGCAGAGCGTCCGGCTCCACTTGCATGTTCCACGCGTGATCGACCTCACCGGTCACGAGGACGGACCGCGCCGCCTCCAGCGCGTCCCCGCCGCCCTGCAAGACCACCCGGTCGAAGTAGGCCGGCTCCCCACGGTAGTGAGGATTGCGCTCGTACACCGCGCCTTCGTTGGGCGCAAACGTCACGATGCGGTACGCGCCGGTGCCGATTGGCAGCGTGTTCTGCGCTTCGCAGGTCCTGGCGGCGGCGCCAACGCAGCCGGAGAACTGCGCTCTGCTTATGATCGGCGTGTTTGCGCCGACGAAGGCCGTGTAGGGATAGGGCGTTGGTTTGTCGAAAGTTATCTTCACCGTGCGTTCATCGAGAGCCTCGACAGCGACGATACCGCCAAACGTGTCCCGCTTGGTGCAGCCGGTCGCTTCATCCGCACAGTACCGCCACGTAAACACCGCGTCCTCGGCCGTCATGGCGCTGCCGTCCGACCAGCGCACGCCTTCTCTCAGCCTCCACGTGATCGTCAGCAGGTCCTGGGAGACGCCGCCGTTCTCCAGAGTGGGGATTTCCACGGCTAGTCTTGGCACGAGGTTGCCGTCCGGAGCGTAGTTGGCCAGCGGCTCCAAAGTAATCGCACCCGCGTCTCTATCCTTGAAGCCGGCGGCGAGGTACGGGAACGGCAAGGTAGGCGCTTGCCAATAGCGAATGGTAAGGACGCGCTCTTCCTCAGGAGTCGCGGGCGTGACTGGCGCCATGCCTACGTCGCCGCACGCAACGAGCGCGAGCGCCAGGAAGGTGACGAGAACGAGCTTTCGGGACGTGTTCAACTAACAGCCTCTCAGGTGATGATCCGGATTCAGATTCCCCGAGGCCTCGCAATTGAGGCGAGAGCGCCTAGCGCGTTGCCGCTGCAGTGACTCCGGTGGTTGCCTTCTCGACATATGGCGCCATGTATTCCTGGAATTGCCGCGCGTAGGCGTCCAGACTTTCCAGGCTGCCGCCATTGCGTAGAGATGAGCACATCTCGTACGCTACCGTGCCGGTGTAGCCCGTCTCGATGAGCGTGTCGAAGAAGGTGCCGTAATCTATCAGACCTTCACCCAGCGGCACTCCCAACATGCGCGCCGGTTCCTCAACGTAGTTCACCAGTGCGGGCTCGTAGCGGTAGCGCGGTAGGGCCACGTAGTCGGCAACCGTCGTGTAGGCAGTGAAGGGGGCCATGCGGCGTACCGCTGCCGCCAGTTCATCACTGTGCAGCCCTTGCACGGCCGGCGACCACGCGTCGAAGGCCGCGCGGCAGTTGGGGTGGTCTACTTCGGAGAGCAGTTGATACATGCTCTCGTAGTCTACGGCGATGTCGTGATGGTTTTGCACTGTCAGGACGACACCAAAATCGGCGGCCAAGCGCGCCGCCTCTTGCAGGCCGGTGACCACGCTCGTCCAACCCGCGTCGTACGAAAGGCCGTCACGGTTGTAGCCGGTGAAGATGCGGATCGCGGGACAGTCGAGATCGCGGGCCAGAGCCGCCAGTTCGGCGATGTAGACGATCTGATGCTCCCAGAAGGGCACGTCCGGCCGGTCAGGGCCGACGGTAAAGTCGTTGTAGCCCGCTAGCGAGTGCACGCGGAGATCGTGTTCTGCCAGCAGCGCGCGCACAGCCTGACGCTTTTCGGGTTGATGCGAGGGATAGTCGAGCAGGGATAGATGGGGGCGCTTCGCGACGAGCATGACGCCCTTGAAACCCAGCGCCGCCGCGCGGGGAACGAACTCTTCCAAAGTTAGTCGCTCTTGGCCCGGCCATACGCCGGCGTAGCTCACCGAATGTAATGCGAGTTGCATTTGTCGAATCTCCTCGTAAATGTGCTGAGGCTCAGGGTCGCTTTTGATGCTCTTGCAGCGTATTGTAACTGAAAACCACATCGCCGCCGCTAGGCAGGGCGTTCATCCTCCGTAGGTTGTCCGTTGGTCGCTGCCTTGCTCTCCTGTTGTCCGTTTGCGGTCACTCTTGAATTGGGCAACGTCTCTTCTTGTGTTGCCACGGCCGTCTGCGCCTCGGCCAAAGCCTCTGCCGACTCTTCGCCGGCGGGGATGCGCGGCGCGTTGTCGGCGACAGTTGCGGCGGCGCGTTCGGGTGCTTCTCCGTCTGCAAGACTATCGACTTTATGCGTCGGATCGGGCGCAGATATGGGTCTGGCTGCGGCCTGCAGTGCCGACGGCGGCGGCGGCAGCGATGACGATCCGGCCGGCTTCCGGGGTTGTGGCGCGGGCTCAGTCGCTTGGCTGCTCTCCTGCGCGGGAATACCGCTAACCTGGGATTGTTCCGGAACCGCAGCGGTTGTGCCCCTTGTGCCGCCGGTAACCGTGGGGTCAGCGCCGCTGCCGCTTTCCCGTGCCAGGTCCGCGATGCGCAGCAAGTGCGCCCGCAATACGTCGTTCTCAGATCGCAGTGAGCGCAGGAACTCTGCCTCGAGCTTCGCCCGTATCTCCTGGGCGAGCACCGCCGCCTGTTGCACGAGGGCTGCTTCCAATTGCTTCTGCTGCGTTTGATCGCGCACCACGCAGAGGTACTGATCGTCCGTTAGGGCGGCGACGCCGCCTGCCAGCACCTGTCCGCCCACCGGATGGCACGCGAAACGCTGCGGCTGTCCGTCGCTCTGCGCGCGCTCCATAGCTGCCATGATTTGCGATGCCAGATCGACCGGCAACGCCTCCCGCACCTTGGCGCTTACGATAGCGGCGGACTCGCGCGGGCCAAAGCTTTCGGCTGGCTTCCACTCTAGAATTGTTCCGTCAGCGCGCACGCGGAGCACGAGGTCCGGCAGCAGTTCGCGCAGGACGCGGTTTGCAGTCTCTGCCTGACTTAGCGCAGCGACTTGCTCGCGTTGTAGTTGGTCGAGATGCGCGCGCAGCGCTTGGTTCGTTTCCTCGCTCTCTTGGAGCTGGGCCGATAAGTCGCTCAGTTCCGTAGTATCACGGAGCAGGCAGAGCGCTGACTCATCGTCATACGAGGCAATACGTACCGCCAGCACCTGGCCGCTCTGTCTCAGGAAAGTGAACTCTTGTAGCTCGCGGCTTGTCAGCGCCGTCTCCGCTGCTCCGACAAGGGGCGAAACATCATCGCCTTGAAAGACCTCTTGCAGGTGCTTGCCGGCGAACATCTCCGCGTAAGATGCCAACTCTGCAGCGGCCGGCGGCTGTAGGTCTTGAATGATGCCCGCCCGCGTGATGCGAATGAGCCAGTCTCCCGTAACCCGCCGCAAGGAATCTGCCGCCCGGCGCTGCTCATCCAACTCCTGGAGAGTCCGCGCCTGTGCGGAATGGTCTCGGATGATGCACAGCACTTGATCGGCAGCGTGCGGCGCCACGAGACCTTCCAGGGCCAGGCTGCCGTCTGCGACACTGTAGTGCAGGCGCTCCGTCTTGCCGGATGCAAAGACGTTTGCAACGGCGCGCAGTATCGTCTCGGCCTGGTCGGAAGGCAGGACTGCTGCAACATGCTTGTCCAAGAGGTCGCTCGGTGAGGCCGTGGGACCGAAGTCTGCGGCCGGTTTCCAATCAGTGATAGTGCCGTCTTGGCGTACGCCGACGAGCAAGCCGTCGGTAGCGTTGCGCAGCGCGCGATGGCGGGCTTGCAGGTCGCGCAGGGCAAGCTCCGGCGCGCGTACGGGCTGCCCGTCCGCCTGGCTGGGGCTGGTTTGAGCGGCGGTGTCAACCGGCTCCGGCCTCTGCGCTTTCACGGTTGCCTGCGCGGTAGCTGCGCGCGCGGGCGCTGCCACGACCATTCCCACGACTGCGCAAATGTAACTCGCCACGGTAAGGCCCTGCGCGAGCACAAGCATGACTTCCAGCGGCCATGCCAAGAGCAGCGGAAAACGTGCCAGAGCCACAAGTGAGACTAACAGCGCGGCCAGCAGCCAGCGAGCAAAAGGCTCCGTGCGCCAACTGCCGCGCCGCAGTAGCTCAGCAATGCCAACGATGGTGAGAGCGGCAACGAGAAAGAATCCAGGTTGGGCCGTGAGGGACGGAAACGGCTGACCCAGCACTGTTAGCAAATCGGCTGGCTGCGGAATTGGGATCACCAGCGCGCCGACGGCTACGATGAAGGCCAGCGTCGCGGCAGCCAGGTATACGCCGCCCGGCTGCGCGGTGGATGGCCGAGTCTGCCTGCTCGCGAGGAGGCTCAAGACGAGGAAGAGACTGAAGAAAAGCGTCGGAAGCAGCGCGCCTCTCAGCAGTGCGGCTGCCAGGATTGTGGATCCAGCAGGGCCGAGTACGCCGGAGGACGCCGCAAAGTGAAGCAGGTGCAGTACGGCGGCAGTCCACAGTCCCGCGCTGACGAGCAGAAACGCGTCGCGTCGCGTCGCGCGAAAGCGCTCCAAAGCCTGTCCCCCGCACACCAGCGCTACCGCTGCCGTCAGGATGCCGCCAAAGGCATAGAGCGCCTCGCCGGCAGTCGCATAGGCGCTGAAGCGCGTGACATGCACTGCTGCTGGGAGAGCGAAAGCCGCAGCGTAAGCAGCGGTGCGCATGGGGTTGCTCTGCAAGACTGCCAGCATAGATGAAGTTCGCTTTGCTTGTTTCCAGCCCCCACGCCGCCAAGAGGCGGGGGACAAGCCCCCGCGCTACGATGGATACTCCCCCCAGATACCGTGCCAGCGCGCATACGACTCTGGTTAAGGGGTTATGGCCTGCGCCAGCAGTTCCGGTCACGGACAGTGTGGGGGACTCTCATTGCTGTCAAGTGTATGACATGGAGCGCGCGGCCTGGACAACTCCGTCAACAAACGTAATCAGCAATCGACGTCCTTGCCCTCGCTCCCGAACACCGCCATGCGGTCTTCCTGCTCAATGCGCTCCGTGCCTGCGGGAATGAAGTGGAATTGGAGCGCGCGACGCCGGCTCTCGCTGCGATTGGCGGGTGTGCCGTGGTGCATGAGACCATCGAAAAAGAGCACGCCGCCGGGTGGGAGCGGCACCGCTACGTCACGGTTGAGGTCGAGGTGGTCGTCGCAGATTTGCCAGTCGCGCCGCCGGAAATGCACTACCGGCCCTTCTTTGTGCGTGCCGGGTTTCACGTGCATACAGCCGTTTTCCAGGGTGGCGGCGTCCAGCGCCGTCCACGTGCCGACGATGGGCGTGCCCATGGGCAGATTGAAGAAGGCGTGATCCTGGTGCCAGGGCTTTTCGCGTCCGATGCCGGGGGGCTTGCTCAGCGCCTGGTCGGCAAAGAGCTCGGGCTCAGCTTCCAGGAGGCGGCTAACGACCCGCTGCAAATTGGGATGCCACGCCATGGCTTCCATGCGCGGTTCAAATTGCACAAAGAGCTGCAGCTTGCGCACGCAATCGAGTTGCTGCTCTTGCGACAAGGTGCGGACATATTTCTTAGATGCAGCCTCGAACTGCACGCCTACGAATTCGGGGTGCTTGCCGATCACGAGATCGGTGAAGCCCGCCAGCGCATCCTCTACCTCAGCAGGCGTAAACACCTGCTGAATCACGAGGAAACCAGTCTCTCGATAGAACGCCACGTGCTCTTCGGAGAATTCATCGATGCTGGCCAGCCCAGCGGCACAGTTGTCATAGCGGTAGAGTTGATCGTTGTAGGGATCGCCCTCATATTGGTCGAACTTGAGTTCCGTGGCGGTTCCCGCATCCTGCGCTTGTACCATTGTGCTGTCCTCATGCGGCCAAATACTGGGGAATTGGAGGTCTACTTGCCTTTGATGGTAGAACTGGCAATGCTTACTGTCAAGCTGGAATTTCAGTGCCAACTATGCAACGGCGCCACTATTGGCTTGTACTAGCGGTCAAATCCACCAGTACATTGGACGGCCTATACACAGGTCAACCTACAACCACCGCGCAAACCAGTCGAAGGCCTTCGCGCCGCTAAAGGCGTGGCCGCCGGGGTGCAGGTCCAAGTCCAGTCTGTCAGCGGCTCCTGCGGCGGCGTAAATGCGCTCCACGTCGGCATAGCAGCGCAGCGCATCGTCCTTCACAAAGCAGTCGTCCAGTTCGCCGACCTCCACGAGGCACGGGCGCGGCGCAATGAGACCGGCCACGGAGGCAATGTCGCCGAAGGTCAGGAGGCCGCGCGCAAACTGCGAGCCGCACGTATTGCCCCGGCCGCGATGGCCGATGGCATCCCACAGCGTGCTGAGGTAGCAGACAATGTCGGCGCAGCGGACGCGCTCATCCAAGGCCGAGAGATATGTGGTCATCGTGCCGCCAAAGGAAAGGCCGATCATGCCGATGCGGTCGGCGTCTACATTTGGTAGACCCTGCAGCAGGTCGATGCCGCGCATGCCGTCCCAGATATCGAGCGCGAGCAACTGGAAGCCCAGATAGCCGTAGCCGAGATAGAGCGCATTGCAACCGTCGCGGGAATTGCGCCGCCACTCCTCCGGGCCCAACCGTTCACCGAAGCCCCGCCAGTCAGGTGCGAGGCACACGTAGCCGCGCTCGGCGAGCTGATGGGCATAATCCACGCCGGACTTCCGCTTCACTTGCCCCGCGTAGTCAGGGTGGTCTGCCGGCGGCAGCACGCCGGCAGCGTCATCCTTGCCGCGCCCGTGACCGTGGGCGCAGAGAATGCCCGGCCGCCGTTCGCCTGCTTTGATGTCCTTAGGCGTGAGGAGCCAAGCGGGCACGGTGGCGAAGGCTTCGCTATCATAGTAGATCTTCTCGCGAATATAGCTGCCCTCATCGTGGCGCTCGACCACCTCGACGTTGAGTGCCACGGGGTCGGGATAGGGGCCGATCATCTCCCGCACCTGAATCAGCGTGCGCTCGTGCCACGCGCGCCATTCGGCGGCATCGGTCGGCAGGTTCATAGGCGCCGCGGTCGCCTTGGCGCGGGCGATCAGCCCTTCCACGGGATCGATATACGGTCGCGAAGCTACACTCATGTGCTTTTTCTCCTTGCGGGTGGCAGGGAATTCCGTTGGACTTACAGTATGCTACGGCAAGAGCTGTCTATTCACTCCAGCCTCTCGATTCGCCAAAGAGCGCCGCCGTTTCGTCCCGCGTGAGCACCCACAGCGAATATACGCCAACCGCCGTGCCAAAGGGCACGTTGAAAAGTTGGAGCACGCTCAGGATGAGCACAAGAATGCGCGCCCAGTTCTGCCGCTGCAGCAGGCCGATGCCGCCTATCAGCCCTGGAACGGAGACGAGAAAGAGGAACCCGCCAACTATCGTGGCAATCACGGCAAAGATTCCCATAGCCGCCGCTTCATCGGTGGTAGCCAGCAACAGCCCGATACCTAAAAACACAATTAAGACTAGCGCCGTCACAAGCAGCACCAAAGCGCTGAGAACAATGTGCAACCACGCCACAATCTTGACATGGGTCTCGCTGTCTTGTCGGCTCATCTCGGCATCCTTTCGCATTCTCGATGGTTACGCAGATTTGTAGATGATTTGCGTCATTCCCGCGCACGTGGGCTGGCTAGGTTTGCTTCCACGTCATTCCCGCGAAAGCGGGAATCCATCTTCTCTTGACATCGTTGCGCTTGCCACGCCCGGAGCGGGGGACAAGCCCCCAGGCTACAGCATACCCTTCAGCCTTGGTCTTATGCACTTTCAAGGCGTGAAGAGACTGCGCAATGCCGGCGTTCAAGCCAGAGATTGGCGCACGCGGTGTGTCGCTGCCACAAGATTCTCCAGCTTGGCAACGGCAGACTCCCGGGGAACTACCTGCAACCCGCAATCAGGATTGATCCACAATTGCTCCGGCGCGAAGTACTCTAGCGCCAAGCGAATGCGCGCCTCGATCTCCTCCACCGATTCTACACGGGGGTCCTGCGCATCCACAACGCCATAACCCATGCCGCGGTCGGCGGGAAAGGGATGCTGGCGCAGGATGTCGAGCATTTCCGGCGCGACGTGAGCAAGCTCCAGGCAAAAGACCTGCGCTGGCAACTCCAGCATCTTGGGATAGACCTCGTGAAAAGCGCCGTAGCACATGTGGGTAAAGATGGTGACGTGCTCCGGCAGCCCGGCGCAGATGCGCCGCATGCCCTCGATGGCAACGTCAAGCTCGGCGGGCTGATCGTACCGGGTAACAAACGCCGGTTCGTCGATTTGCAGGTAGCGCACGCCCGCCGCGACGAGCGCCTGCACCTCCTCCCGCACGTACTCCGCCATAGCTAGCACCGCAGCGGCGCGGTCGGGATAGTGGAGATCGAAGACCCAGTCCCGCAAGGTGTACGGGCCGGTGACGGTGACTTTCAATTCGCTCTGAGCGCGGGCGGCGGCGAATTGGTACCAATCGAGGAGCAGCGTGCGCGACTCGGTGGCCGGGCGCTTGATGACGGCCCGCTGGCCGTACATGTTGTCCAAGACCCATACCGCATCAGGATCGATGTCGGCGCAGCCCCAGCCTTCCAGGAAATAGGTAGTTATGGAACGCCGGTACTGCTCGCCGTCGACGAGCACGTCAATGCCGAGGGACTCCTGGGTCGCAAGCCAGTCTGCCACCGCCGTTTCTTGGGCTTGGCGCATCCAGGCGCGGTCCTGCTGCTCCAGCGGCGCCATCTCCGCTTGGAAGAGATCCGGCGGTTTCGGCAAGCTGCCGATGCTGGAGATGGGCAGAATCGGAAGTTGGCTCATGGCAGCGTCCTCTTGCCGTTGAATGAGTGGGCCGCGCTCGCCAGTTTGGCAAGCTTCTCGAATGCGGCATGGCGCGGCAGGTGGAGCAAGGTCGTGCTCGGCGCGGCCCAGCAACGCTCGGCCGGGACGTTTGCCGAAATCGCGTTCAAGGTCTCGTGCAGGTCCGCTTCGGTTTCCACGCGGATGCTGCGGGCGTCGGCAATGCCGGCCTGCAGGAATGTGTCGCCGCGCCATTGCTTGAGCGCAGCCAGATTCGGCGCGCGGTACGCGTCGGTGAAGTCCAGTCCCAACCCGCCCAGGCCGGGGATTTCGAGAAACGGCAACAGCAGATCGCCGATCTCGCCGCACGCCAGGTGTACGACAACTGTGGTATCCGGGGCGGCGCTCGCTATGCGCTCCACGGCCTGTGCCACCAGCGGAAAGTCGGCCCGGTGCTTGGGACGGAGGACTACCGACTCTTCGATCTGCACGTACTTTGCTCCGGCCGCGGCCAAGGCAGCAACGTCCGCCGCCCACATATCCACCAGCGCAGCAAAAGCCTCCGGTGTATCCCCTGGCCCCTGCCGGTCGGCATACGCATAGATTGTATACGGGCCAAAGAGCGTCGGCTTGAGCGGCACATCAGTAAGCGATGCGGCGTGGCGGTAAGCGCTTACAATGGGGCTTTCACCATTGCGTTTCGGCACTTTATCCAAGACCCAATGGTGGTAGTACGTGTTCGTATCGAGGTAGCGCAGCGGGGCGGCGACCTCGAGGTCTGGCGCCGCCCGCGCCATTTGGAACCATTCGTCGTAAACAGGCACATAGCCCGTATCGAGGATGTCCGCACCGGCCTCGCTCTGCGCCGCCAGCAGTTCCGCTTGGGTCTCCGCCTGCACGGCGCGCAGTTCTGTATCTTGCCACGCGGCTTCGGGGGTCGGTGTCACCCGCGCCCGCCACTCCTCAACGGCCGCACGCAAAGGGTGTTGACCGTTGCTCACAATGGGAAATCGACCGGAAGTGGTAACGAGCATTCGTAACAATCTCTCTCAATCGGACTACCGCGCATACGTAGGGGCACGATATATCGTGCCCCTACGACCGCATTGTACGTGAGCACGACATGTCGTGCCCCTACCAGGAGCGTCATGTTTCGAGCGGCGCGCCTAGCGGCGGTTCATCAAATACATCATACCCACCGCCGCCAATGAGCGCAGGCCGTATGCAGAGCACCCGCCAAGCGCCTTGAGTTTGGGCGCCTACCCTAATCACTCCGCCATCAGCGCGTTGGCGCGCGCGGCGCCATCGGTGAACGCCTCCGCCACCGTGATCTTGTCCTCGACGATGGCTGTCTGCCAGGCCTCCGCGAGGATCCCGAAGACCTCGGCATCTTTGCGGAACAGGCCGCCGTTCGGCCAGGCGTACTTGCCGCGCACGGGGTGCGCGAAGGCGTCGAGGTTCTTGTCCGCGAGCGCCGGGAAGTTCTCTTTCATGATGCTGATGTAGCGGTCCTGCAACGAGGCGCGCGGATGCTGGATGCTGGCGATCTGGCACTGCAAGTCCAGATAGGTATCGGTCTGCAGGAATTTCATGAAGTCCCACGCCGTATCCGGGTCTTTGGTGTTTCCCCAAACCACCCACGCGTCGATGGAACCCTGGGTAGCGCGGGCCGCCGGGCCCTGGGGCAGTGGGACTACGTCCCAGTCCGCGACGTTATCAGGGTAGTCTATCGAGTACTGCCCCGGCCCCCACGAACCTTCTTCCCAGGTTGCCAAGGTGCCCTGCATCAGGGCCTGGACCTTGCTTCGGTCCAGCGCCGCCCACTCCTCACCGTGCACCATGCTCCGGTCCTGGTGGAAGCGGGCGTGTACCCACTCCATGGCCTCAATGGCTTCCGGACTATCGAAGGTGGCGTGGCGGTCGTTTTCCGGATCGACAATAGTGCCGCCGTTTTGCACGATCTTCCATATGCCGCGGCCCCAGCCCGCGTCAACGCCGCCAAAGACGGTGTTCGGGCGGTCGGTTAGCCTGAGCATCGCATCCTGATACTCGTCCCAGCCCCAGTTGTCATCGGGGAACGCCAGGCCCTTCTTATCGAAGACCTGCCTGTTATACCAGAGCACGTAGACATTGATGTACATGGGCAGACCGTATTGACCCGTCTCCGGCCAGCGCATTGCGCCGAGCTGGAAGGGAATGTAGTCGTCCATGGGAAAGCTGTCGCGCTTGATGAAGGGATCCATGTCGAGCAGCAGTCCCTCCCGTCCCGCTTGGACGAGATTCACACCCCACGTCATCGCAATGTCGGGGCCGGACCCGGCCACCCAGGACGTAATGTAGACTGACGGACTGTCCTTCACGCCGAGGACGTTGAGAGTGACGTTTGGGTTGTCTGCCGTGTACGCATCGGCGCCGGCCTGCGCCGCTTCCACCCAGGTGGAGTCGCCCCAGAGCGCCCAATCCAGGGTAACGGGCTCTGCCTGCGGCTCCGGCTCTTTGGCTTCCGCTTCTTTCTCTTCGGCCGCGGGTGCATCGTCCGTCGCGGCGGGCATCGTCGCCTGCCCGCAGGCAGCCAGGGCAATGGCGCCGAGCGTGCCGCCGCCCAGCCAAAGCATCGAGCGTCGTGTCAATTTGGTCTTGCGTTCATCAGTTTTCATTTGCTTCACCTCCGGGACTTGCCATTAGGTCAAGTCACACGTGTATAAGAGCGGTACTCAAACACGGATTGGTAAGAGCATCGTTCGGACCTCCATAGGATTCCTGCCTGTTGTGCGCCCTCCTTTCGTGCCGCGAAATGAATTGGGGGTGAACCGTAAGTGTATTATGGCGGGAGCGGTGGATAGATGCAATGCATTCGCGTTAGTCAAACCTGTTGGATGTGCGCACACGTGGGCTGCGATTGCAATCTGCCTAAGACACGAGGCCGTTTCGAGGAGCATTTACCCACTAAGGCGGCGCTATGGGGGCAAGAGAAGATGGATTCCCGCTTTCGCGGGAATGACGGATTTCGACCGCTTGCGTAAGAATGACCGGTCCAGACCGCTTCCCTTGTAGCGCGGGGGCTTGTCCCCCGCTCTGCGCGCAAGAGGCAAGCACAATCGTGAGCTGAAAACTCGCTCATCGCACAATTGTGCACTGCCCGCGATGAAGTCGATTCCGACGCACTGGCCTCATACAAGGACGTTGGTCCTCCCTAACTCAGTAATCCCAACTCCCGCTGCGTCTCCACAATGCGCGCCAGCGCCGCCTCCGGCAGGGGGCCAAGATCGGAAATCGCCACATTCTGCTCGAGCTCCGCAGGATTCATGGCGCCGGGAATCACTGAGGTCACTCCGGAGAAGCTGAGGATGTAACGCAGGGCGGCTTCGCTCAGGCTTTCGGCAATCCCTTCCTCGACCAGCCACATGAACGACTCCGCCTCCCGCAGACGCTCCGCGAGCCGTTCCCGCGGAATGAGACTACGGTGGTCGTCCGGCCCAAACTCATGGTCCGCCGTGAACGAGCCTGAGAGGAAGCCGGAGGCCAGCGGCGATCGGATGACGATGGCGATGCCGCGCTCTTCCGCCAGAGGCAAGAGCCGCTCGGTGGGATCCGGTTCCAGCAGGCTGAACCCGATCTGTATGATTTCCGCGCGGCCGTCTTCCTCAATGAGGCGGATGGCTTCCGTTGTGTCGCTGGCAGAGACGCCAATGTGCCCCATGTGCCGTTCTGCGCGCATCTCGACGAGCAGGCCCAGCGGGTCTTCTGCCAATTCCTCAGCGACCGGACTATGCAGGAGCACAGCTTCGATGAGGTCCGTCTGCAAGCGCTCCTTGCTGCGCAGCACGCTGGCGCGTAAGGCCTCGCGGCTAAAGTCCCGCGCCAGAACGGGGTCACCGCCGTCGGCCACCGGCCTGACGTGCTCGCCGCCCTTGGTCTCGACAAAGACCTCCATGTGCTTCAGGTGTTGGGGCCGCCGGCGCAACGCCTCGGCAATGTAGACTTCAGCTTCCGAGTACACCGGCGCGGTGTCGATGAAGTTGACGCCCAGCGACAGCCCGTGGTGGATCGTCTCCACCGCGGTCTCGAGCAATACTTCGCCGTACGTGGCCGGGCCCGTCCAGTAGCTGCCGCTCGTTATAAGCGTGCCGCCCAACGGATACGTGCCCAAGCCGACTTCCGAAACATGATGCCCTGTGTTGCCCAGCGGACGATAGCGCATGTTCAACTCCCTCTCTTGGCGATTTTAGATTGAAGGCAATCCCACGAAAGTCCTTGCACTCGTAGGTTGAAAGCACGTGTTCCAGGCGGATTATTTCTCTAGCAAACTGCGGGACGGTATTCCTCGTCGTCTTTTTTTAAAGCTACCGCAGCGACTCCCAGTCCCGCAGTGGAAAGTCAATGCGCCGACCCTCCTGCGCCGCGAGATACGCGCCTTCCACCACTTCCAGCGACCGCGCGCCGTCGATGCCGTTAGATTCCGGTTCGCGGTCCTCCCGGATGGCGGCCAGGAACTCCTTCTCCTGGGCGGTGAAGCCGCCCGCATACGGCACGTGCATCACGAGCTTTTCGTTGGCCATCTCCGGATTGTTGCGACTGGGTTGCTCGAACGTGCAATTGGCAAAGGCTTGGGCGACCTGGGGATCGTCAAACGCCAGCCACGGGATCTTATTGCTATAGAGCGTGATCGTGGCATCGGAGCCGTGGCCGATTCCACCTTCCAGCTTGATATATCCTTCACTACCCGACACAAAAATTTCGCGGTGCTGCGGACCCTGCAGGCACCACACCATTTCAAACACGCCAATTGCGCCGCTATTGAAGCGGAACAACACGTGGGAGGTGGTCTCGATCTCCGCCGTATCCCAGAGGAAATTATCGATCTCCGCGCCCGCGACGTGTTTCACGCCGCTGCCCTCCCAGAAGAGCAAGGTGTCGATGTAATAACAGCCGTCGCGATGCAGCGCGCCGCCGCCCGCCGTGGCTTTGCCGAGCTTCCAGCCCATGTTCGCACTGGCTCCCTGCCTGATTACATCCTTGTGGAGCAGGTGACGCTCGAGCACATGGTAAATGTCGCCGATGAGCCCGGCGTTGAGAATGCGCTTTACCGCGCGGGCAGGCGGCTCGAACCGGTCGCGGTCGGCGGTCATGAGCTTTACGCCGGCGTCGCGGCAGGCGCGAATGGCCTCCACAGCCTCGTCCATATCCAGCACCAGCGGCTTCTCGCAGAGCACGTGCACGCCGGCCTCCGCAGCCGCCAGTATGGCGGGTAGATGCAAATGATGAGGTAGGCAGATGTCAACGGCCTGGATTTCCGGACGTTGCAAGACTTCCATATAGTCGGTGGCGGCAGCAGCCGCGCCATACCGCTGCCCTTGGGCCTCGGCGCGCTCGCGCGCGGTGTCGCAAACCACCTCTAGCCGAGCCTCGCCGTCTCGCGCCAACCGCTGCCACCCATCGAGATGAGGATGGGAAATGCTGCCGCACCCGAGGACGGCTACCCCAATCGGTCTGCTCGTTGTCGCCATGGTTGCTCGCTTTCTTCGTTCAATATTGCTGCCTAACGTGTAGGTTGTCTGTATAGTACGCCATCATTTGCTAGGCTTGCCACGCAAATGCGGCAGGTACTAGTAGAAATCTGCTAACATGCATTCCTTTAAAAGAAGCGCGTGCGCGGCAGAACGCGTCTAATCGGCCCGCCTAATGCCAAAGGGGGCTTTAGTTATGCGCCTGACTAATACCCCGCCCAGGTATTGGAATACTCTGGCATAGTACAATGATCTTGGCTGACTATGGTCGCAGAGAGACTGGCGTTGACCTGTGAAAGCGTTCGTATTGGGCTTGGTACGAGACAAATCTCAGCGTAATCTCGTTGAGTTAGCACCGTCTTGCGTGTAGATGGCATATGAGTACGAGCAACTCCGCGAAAGGGCGTCGACCGCCCCCAAATACCAGAATTCTCATTGCGGTTGCCGCTTTGGTTGTTGTTGCAATCGTCCTGGCGGCCTTATGGCTGTTCGTCTGGGGCAGCGGCGAGCCCATGCGGGCGGATGCCACTGACGCGCAACTGGTGAGGCGCGGTGAAGTCCAGTATAAACTGCATTGCGCGAGTTGCCACGGCGCCAACTTGGAAGGGCAGCCCAACTGGCGCGAGCGCGATGAAAACGGCTTTCTGCCCGCTCCGCCCCATGATGTGACCGGACACACCTGGCACCACACGGATGCGCTGCTGTTCGACGTTACCAAGTACGGCTCAACCGCCGTTGTCGGCAGCGACTACAAGAGCAACATGCCCGGCTTTGAAGACAAAATGAGCGATGGCGAAATCTGGGCGGTGCTCGCCTTCATCAAGAGCACCTGGCCGGCGGATATCCAGGAGATTCAGTCCGAATTGGAAGACACGCGGCAGCGGTAGCTGTTTTCCGCCCACTGTCGAAAGCGCGCTTGAACCGTTGTAGGGGCACGATATGTCGTGCCCCTACGCTCTCAATGCATAGGTGGCTGGCGATCCCTTTTTGATGTACGACAGAGGGGACGCCACAGGCTAATCGTTCACAATGAGTTTCCACGTATATTCGGCACTGCCATTGGCGTTTTGGATGCGGCACGTGACGTCGTGCTTTCCGGCCTCCCGCGCAGAGAATGGGAGAGAGGCCGTACTCCCTGTGGTCGGTACCCCATCGATTGACCACGCATAGCTGAGCGTTGAATCTGTGTGCTCCTCAGCTTCCAATGAAGCGTAGCCGATGTGGCGGTAGGCGAAGCCGCGGCCGGGGCCAGGCGTGCCGTCGGCTTGCAGCCAGCCCTCCAGCATGTCGCGGGCGGAGTAGTAGAGCACGTAGCAGCCCGGCAGCTTGAGCACGTGGGGCGTGGACGTGTAGCGGGCGTCGAAGGCGTCTTTGTCGTCGTTCGGTGGAAACACGGGGAGCCCGGGCCGGTCGGTCCATGCCAGGCCGTCTGCCGAGCGGGCGGTCGTGAGGTCGAACCAGTCGCCGTAGGCGTCGTCCAATGCACCGCGGGCGAAGGCGACGTCGCCGCGCAGAGACTCGCGGTGGCCGCCGTGCCACAATACGAAACCCGGACCGTCGCGGATAACGTGAGGATAAACACACGACTTGTAGATGCCTTGCGGCTGGATCACATCGGCCACTTCCTCCCAATGAATGCCGTCGGCTGAGCGCAATAGCATGATGTGGCCGTAGATTGAACTGGGATCGGGATCGCCGTCCGGCCGGGCGTTCGCCCACATGTTGAAGGTGCCGTCGGCCTCCTGGATCACCGTGGCACAACGCCCGCTGCGCGTGACCGGCTCGGGGTGAATGTCCCACGCGATACCGTCCGGACTCTCGGCATAGCCCACCTGCTGCGTCATCTCCACAAGCTCGCCGTCTTGCGTTTGCTCCCAATGTGTCAACGCGGAAAACCACATGCGATATTTGCGCTCTTCCAGATCGTAGAGCACGAACGGACTCTGAAAGCACCACCCCCAGCCGCCGGCGTTCTGCAAGTCTTCATCGGTGACAATGGGATTACCGGGATACTCCTCCCAGTGGATGCCGTCTTCCGACGTGGCATAGCCCAGATGGCAGTTGGCGGGCCGCGGCGGACCGGACGTGGCCACATACCACATCTTATACACGCCGTCGGCGCGGATCACGCGCGGCATGTAGAGCATCACCCGCGACCAGTCCTGCGCAGTGTTCGTCGTGGAAAGCACCGGCTCCGCCCGCCGCTGCCAGTCCTGCTCGGCAGGCAGAGTCTGCCACGGCTCGATCTCTACGCTGAGCTCAACCGTCTCCCCCACCTCCAGCGCAATCTCCGGGCCGGTTGGGCTGATAGCGGAAATGCGAGGTATGTACCACTCAGGAGGTGGATTGAGAGAAGTCTTCAACTTATATGGCTTCCATTAGCAAGTCACACAGATTCTTGCGCCGTTTGACCCGTTACAATTGGGAGTCACATAACACGTTGCAACGTTGTCACACAGGACACTGGCCGAGTCGATTCACACGGCTAAGAGATCAGAGCCAACTACACGCGCTCATTGGACAGCGTAGAGAAGAAGTCGGCCACCATTTTCTCGGCGTCATCGGACTTTCTACCAATAGCGAGCTTATCAGCCCACTTTCGTCCAGGATGAAGCGTGTCCCACCAACTGCGTTGGCTATTCCGCCGACCACTACCTGGATCGTGATCGCCAAAGCCTTCCAAACACAGGTTCCAAACTGGCTTGTAGTGATCTATCAAGAAACGCTCGGCCAACGTGATCCAAACGGGAACTACGATCAGATATCGGCACGAGAAGTCGAACACATCAAGGTTTCGAACCTGTCCAATGGACCGAGCATGCTCTCTGATTCTGCCTCGCAATGCTGGCTTGCTTACATCTACGTCCTCCCCTTTGCGAGATCCTGGAGGAACAGCTTTGCCCACATATATAGGTGATTCGCTCCCTGTTATCGAATCGTAGACAGGTAAGTTTCCGGTATAGAACAGAGAGTAATGCCCGGCCCACTTGCAATCTCAATGGACTTCAGCGGTTCCAAGGGTTGTTTCTCAAATTGCAGAACCATTCCGGCCATCAGGTTGTCGTAGGTTAGGGGATCGTAGAGTTCTACGGTCATAGTCGGCGCATTTCAACAATTGCTTCGTAAAGTCCGTGGCCATTACCCGATCCCGCACGCACGCTAGAATCAACGATACTACTTCCCACTCTAGCCTCTCTTGGAACGTGGATGCCAACGATTTTGAAACCACTTGCTTCTGCAATTCTTGCAAGGAATTGGTCAGTTGGAACAGGTACGCCCTGCAGAATACTGTTCCCAATCACTACTAACGCGGTCGCACCAGACCGGAGGCACCAGTTTGCGCCGTTAACAAAGCGTAGACAGTCGTTGAAGTAATGCGCTGCATAGTTGGCCCAACCAGTTCCGCCATATATGCCTTTCTCAGGGTTCTTCTGCCTAACCGACTCAATCGTCTGGCGAATTTCAACATCCTCAATCGATGGATCGAGTTCGATATATTCCTGATCTCGGGCGTTCTGCCAGTAGGTGCCAAAGTTCAGTTTCTCCAAGCGCTTAAAGTCCTGCGGAGAACTGCAATAGCCCAACCAATACAGATGGGGACGGGTGTTTCGGTTGTAATGATAGTTATTTAGATAGGGAGGCGAAGTGATTAGCAGGTCTACGCTATGCTCTTCAATCTGCTGGTATCCATCGAAGAAAGACTCTTCGATAATGCGACCATCTCGTCGCTTACCAGGCAGTCTTGTGTGACGATACCAATCAACGTCATCTGCCATCTGCGACACTCTCTTGGCGAGCAATTCCGTAACTTGAAAGTCTTCTACCTCTGGACGTCCCACGGTCACCTTGCGGCCTAGACTTGGTTCGTACGAATAGTTGGAATATTCAACCATAGAAGCAGCGAACGCGAGCCGGAAGAGGTCTGCAATTGGAGTGTCTTGTTCGCCAATGAAATCTAGCGCCAAGAGCACTTTATGCTGAACTCTAGGACTGTAAAACGGGGAGCGCGTGCGAAAACCCTGAGGGGGTTTCGAGTGTGGCATTCTGCCCTTGCGGAGAGCACTCCGCATGAACGTGCCAAATCCTTGCACAGCTTTACGTAAACAGTCAGGGCTTACGCGATGTGCGTTCAGCTTCGTCTGCGCGGCGAAAGCGGCATAGGGATTTATCTCAAAGCCAATGACTTCATGCCCTGCGAGATCCGCTTCAATAAGCGTGGTTCCAACACCTGCAAACGGATCGAGGACGATACTACGCGAATTCGCGTAGCGAGCGATTGCGTCTGCAACGAAATGCTTTGAATATCCTGCGATCCAGGGAACCCACCGATGGACAGGCGCCTCACGGTTTGAAGTAAACGCGGGGTCGCGGAAGGATTTCTCATCAAGTTCCAATACACCCTGGACACTCATTTGGTCAAGTTCCCATTAAGAGATCAGCCTACCCAAGTAAGAGATCGACCTATCCAAAAGAAGCAATCTTGCCAATTACCGCGAGTAGTTCGGCGCTTCCTTGGTCAGGATCACGTCGTGGGGGTGGGCTTCGCGGAGGCCGGAGGCGGTCATGCGGACGAAGCGCGCGTGTTCCTTCATCTCCTGGATAGTGGCATTGCCGCAGTAGCCCATGGCCTGGCGGAGGCCGCCGACGAGTTGGATCACCATGGCTGAGAGCGGGCCCTTGTACTGCACGCGGCCCTCGATGCCTTCCGGCACGAGCTTGGCTTCCTCGCCGATGTAGTCCTGGAAGTAGCGGTCGCGGCTGGCGGTACGCGCCTTCATGGCGCCCAGCGAGCCCATGCCGCGGTACTCCTTGAACTGCTCGCCCTGGTAGAGCACCACCTCGCCCGGACTCTCTTCAACACCCGCGAAAAGGGAGCCGATCATGACCGAGTCCGCGCCGGCGGCGATGGCCTTGGCCACGTCGCCCGCGTATTGAATGCCGCCGTCGGCAATGACGGGGATGCCGTACTGGGAGGCAACGGCGGTCACGTCGGCAATTGCCGTAATCTGCGGCACGCCGGTACCGGTCACGACTCGCGTCGTGCAAATGGAAGCGGGCCCCACGCCGACTTTCACCGCATCGGCGCCGGCCTTGATGAGGTCTTCCGCCGCGGCTGCGGTGGCGATGTTACCGGCGATCACCGGCACGTCGAACAACGTCTTGAACTTGCGCAGCGTCTCAATTACGCCGGCCGAGTGGCCGTGAGCGCTATCGAGCACCAGCACGTCAACGCCCGCCTCAACGACCTCTTGCGCGCGCTTGACGCCCTCGACGTTCGTGCCGACGGCCGCGCCCACGCGCAGGCGTCCTTTTTCGTCCTTGGTCGCCAACGGAAACTGGATCTTCTTGGCAATATCCTTAACAGTTATAAGGCCCTTGAGCATGAAGTTGCCGTCAACTACCGGCACTTTTTCGATGCGGTGGCGGCGCAGTACATCCTTGGCCTCTTCCAGCGTGGTGCCAACAGGAACCGTGATAAGACCCTCTTTGGTCATCACGTTCTGCACCGGCTGGTCGAGATTCTCTTCGAAGCGGATGTCGCGGTTGGTGAGAATGCCCACCAGTTTGCCGTTCTCGGTGATGGGCACGCCGGAGATATGGTAGCGTTCCATCAGGTCCACGGCCTGGCGCACCGTGGCATTGGGACCCAGGGTGATGGGGTCCACAATCATACCGGCTTCCGAGCGTTTGACCTTGTCAACCTCGGCAGCCTGCACGTCAATTTCCAAGTTGCGGTGAATGACGCCAATGCCGCCTTCCCGCGCCAGGGCAATTGCCAGGCGCGCTTCGGTCACGGTATCCATGGCGGCGGAGATGAGCGGGATATTGAGGGCGATGGACGGAGTCAGCCACGTGCGGGTATCGGCGTCTTTGGGCAGAACAGCGGAATAGTCGGGAATGAGTACAACGTCGTCAAAGGTTAGGCCGTGCTTTAGCATCTTAGCATTGGACACGGGGTCGCTGGTCGGAGCTTGGGGCTCAAGAGTGGTGTCTATGCCCTCGCTCCCGGCGGTATCATTCCGTATCACCGGCAGTCCCTCCTCTGGTGCAGTAAACGCTCACGCTCGCTGTGTCCTCTTGCCCCCATTATACGGCACGGCGTTCGAATGCGAAACAGGGATACAGACTTCCTAGCCACGCGATCGCGTGCCGACGCTCTTGGGTCTAAAAAGCATCTATAAGCGCTCGAAGATGTTGCTAAACTTGCAATGATGAAGTATTTCACTTTCTATCTACCGCAGAACAGCCCGCTCTAATGTAGTACAGGCCGAGGTGACGACGGCTGACACCTCGTCACCGCGCGCGAGACCATCGACGATGTCGTGCATAGCGGCCCAGGCCTGCAGGTCTTCTGGTATCGCGCGCCCATGTTCCAAAGATCGCTGCACCGCCGTCACCTCCTCCGGCAGCAGGCTTGGGTGAATTTCCCCCAGACGCGCGACCGCTTCCTTCTGCGCAGGCACGGCGACAAACCGTTGCAGGGTTTGGAGGAGACCCTTCAACGCCGTATACGCCTTCTCTGTGTGCTCTGTCTGCGCGGCAATGGCGAGGCCCATGCCGGCAGCCACCGGCACGCTGCGCACTCTGCCCCGAGGCAAGGCCGCCCAGCGGTAAGCGGGGCGGGGCGACACATTGTGCCGACTAAAGATCATCGCTGGCAACGAATCCCGTGGTGTAGACAATATATCTGGCGCTGAGAATACACTCCACACGTCGTTGCCTCCTACAGGTGGAGCGACGCGATGCTCGTGCAGCAGGTCGCGGCAGAACTGGAGGGCTTCGCCGGCAGTGGCATCCTGCAAGCGGCACCGCCCCGTTATCGGGTCAGCCAGTTCCGCTTCGTTCTGCCACAGCGCCCACCAAAGACCATTCAGTTGCGGCATGAGCCCCCAGCGCGTCACGGTGCCATCTTCACCGCGCCGTGTCAGCCTCTCCGCACTCTCCACCAGGTCGTCCCAGTCCCAACTCTCGTCCACCGGCCGCACCCCCTGCTCTGCAAAGTAGGCAGCATCGTAGTGCAGCAATTGCGGATCCACGTTTATCGGCAAGGCGTAGAGCTTGCCATCTTCCCGGAACTGATCAAGCGCGTAAGGGTAAAACTCCTGGCTAAACTTCGGCTCATCATTGGCAATGAACCGGTCCAAGGGCAGTATCACGCCCCGTTCCCCCAAGATTCGGGCCGTCCAAGAATCCACACTGAAGAGATCCGCTTCAAGGCCGCCCAACCACTCTGCAAGCTCATCAAAGCTAAAGGAAGTCGATTCTGAAAATTCCTCCGGATACTCTGGTATGCGCGCCGTCAGTGTGTAGCTTCCGCGTGCCGGGCCATTGGGATTTTCTCCATCTTCCTCCAATGCAACCACTATCTCTTGGATTCTCTGCTTGTGACCCTCAAGGCTTCCACCCAGGTCAAGGAGATCGGGTAAACCAAGCGTGTGCCAAGTCAGTGCGGTTGCTTGTGGCCGGCTCGGGACCGTCATGGAAGATCCGAAAGGCCCGCACCCACCTGCCAGCGCGGCCGCACTCGCCATCAAAGCTCTGCGTCCAAGCATCGTCCTGCTCCTCTCAGCGCTGCCTCGAGTCTCAAGAATAGGCTACCGTTCGCATATAGGTTTATTTGCGGTATGAGTAGATTCGGGCTTGATCGCGTTCTTGCGTTGGTGCGCCGTCATTACTGTGCAAATGAATCGTAGTCAATCCTGTCATTCCCGCGCAAGCTCGCCCTCGTACGGGGGCGCGGCTTCTACCTTCGTTGCGCATATTCTGGATTCCTGCCCCGAATCTCTTGCGGGGCAGGCCTTGATTCATGCTGTCCCTAACCAGTCGAAGGGTGAACGGGCTGTGTCCCTGGGCATGTGACCGAAGAACCTGTGCGAAAACTTCCTCGAAGGTCTTGCACTCTTGCCGCTACCTAGATATTCTATATACATGTTACGCGAATTACGCAAAGGCACGGCCAGCCTGTTGCTGCTCGACCTGCTGGCAGCGCGGCCGATGTATGGGTTTGAGCTTGCGGAGGCGCTGCGCGAGCGCACCAACGGCGTGCTCACGTTCAAAGAGGGCACGCTCTACCCCGCGCTGCATCGCCTGGAGGCGGAAGAGTTGGTAGAGACCTTCTGGCAAGACAGCCCGCGCGGACCGCGCCGCCGCTACTATCGCCTGACGGCGCGGGGCCGCAAGGCGCTGGCCGAACGCCGCGAGCACTGGCACACACTGGTGGAGGCTATCAATGGCGCGCTTGACGCCGGAAACGGAACGGTTTCTCCGTAAAGCCGTGGCGGGACTGCCGTTCCGAAAACGCGGTGAGGCCAGAGACGAACTGCGCGCGCACCTGGAAGACGCGATAGAGCAAAAGGTAGCGCAGGGCAGTGAGCGCAAGCGTGCAGAGCGGGAAGCCGTGGCGTCGCTTGGCGACGCTGCGGAACTCAACCGCGGCCTGCTTCGCGCCCACTTTGGCAAGATGTGGGTGCTGCGCTATCTCTACTCCAAACTCAGTTGGTGGCTGCCTGAACTAGGTCACATCCAATTCCGGCCGAAGTTCATGATCTGGACGCATACCAGCAAGTATCCCCATCAATATGCCGAAGGCCGCTATGACGAAATCATTCCCCCGCTTGGAACGAGAACTTGCTTCACGCGGGCCGAATGACGACATTCACCACGAACTTGGCTTGGCCTACAACGCTATACGCGATTACGAGCGTGCGCTAACGCACCTACAGGCAGCGGTAGATTTGCGTAGAGCGCATGCGAAGCCGAAAACGTCTCCAGAAGAACGCGACGTGGTACTTGCAAACGCCTGTAGCAATCTGGCTGGAGTCTTGGAGTCACTGGGCAGGCATGACGAGGCCGCGTCGGCGGTGCGCGCCGGACTTGTGGCGCACGGCAGGAGCTTCATGTTGAATTACCAACAGGCGAAGTTCCTGGTAGGGTGCGGCGACATAAGCGAAGCGTTGGAGCATCTCGACGTATCCCTGAAAGATCCTACGACCGTCGTCGGCAAATTCGATCATGGTGAAACCCTCCTGCTTGTCTTAAGCACGGATACGTATGACCCTGCGCGCAAGGATCCCCGTTTCAGTGCGCTTGCGCAACGCGCCTACGGAGACCTGAAGGGCACACTCGATCCCATGGCCGGTGACGTTGAGGTTGAGCAGGCGCTGCAAGACAGTCTTGCCGGGGGCGGTGAAGACTTCCTGATGCATTACCGGAAGGCAAAACGTTGTCTGGAGAAGGGCGATCTTGACGGCGCTTTTCAGCATTTAGAAGCCTCTTTGAGTGAAAGGGAGCCAAGCGTTGATCTTGGTAAGACCCTCCTCTTCCTCTTGACCTCTCAGGTATTTGACCCTTTGCGGGGCAATCCTCGGTTCGATCACCTTTTGATGCACGCCAGTCACTGGCCTTAGCGCTATCCTCTCTTTCCGTCTCCTCGCTCTAGGCGGCACTACCGCTCGGGCCGGTCGCGACTACACAGCCACAACGGGCAAACCTGGACTTTGTCGGCCCTAAGGCACATTAGGTGCATTCCTTGATCTTCTTAAAATGAGCCTTCGAGCAGTGAGATTCGTCCCTAAATGCACCGTCAAGAGCGGACTAGGGACTGCCCAGTTTCACCAACCTCCCAAACCGCTTCCTTCCGATACGTCCTCAATGAAAGGCTTGGAGTCCGCGGGAACGCCGGATGCGATCTGTTACCGCCGGTATCCGTTCACCCTTCGACAGGCTCTGGGCGAACGGGTTATGCTTTTCGTAGTGATTTCTAGGTCTTTGCCGTTCTACTTTCCGCGATTTTTTCTTTCGCTTCCGGTTAGATCATGTCAGATTCCGATAGCGCGAATTCTTCCGGCAGGTTTGCGTGGCTGCGGACCGGTCGCAGCACCGTGGCCGGCGGCGCGACCATCCTGATGGTGAGCTATGTGCTCTCGCGGGTGTTGGGCTTGGGGCGAGAGGTTGCCATTAGCGCGCGTTTCGGGACTTCCGATGAACTTGCCGCCTATGTGGCGGCATTTCGGTTGCCGGACCTAGCATTCCTGCTTTTTGCGGGCGGCGCGTTGAGTTCCGCGTACATACCGCTCTATCGCGAGGCGCTGGCGCGCGATGATCCCGTCGCTACGCGTGCCTTTACCAGCTCGGTACTCAATGCCGTTATCATCGCTCTCGCCTTCTTTGTCGCGGTAATCATTCTGCTCGCCCCGTGGCTTGTTCCGCTCATTGCGCCAGGGTTTGACAGCGAAGGGCAGAGACTCACCGTTATGCTCCTGGGCATTGTCGCGTTCTCGCCTCTGTTACTTGCCGCCAGCGAAGTGCTGACGGCGACCCTCCACGCTCGGCAGCACTTCCTGTTGCCCTCCTTTTCCCCCTTGCTGTACAACCTCGCAATCGTCATAGGCGCGATTGTGCTGGCGCTGTGGTGGGGCATCCTCGGTGTGGCGGCGGGAGTTGTAATCGGCGCGGCTCTGCATTTCCTCGTCCAGATTCCCGCCTTTCGCGCCTTGGGTCCGGGCTACCGGCCGCTACTCAACGTCGAGTTGCCGGCATTGAAGCGCTTGATCCAACTCACCGTGCCGCGCATGGCGGGGCTCGTTGTCGTCCATCTCTCCCTTATCTTCATCATGGTCACCATGGCTTCCACGCTAGGCAAGGAAATGGTGGCGGCAATGAACTACGCCTGGATCGTGATGATGCTGCCGTTGGGGGTGTTCGGCATGTCGGTGGCGCGGGCGTGGTTTCCGCAGTTTGCGGCGGCTGCCGTGGACGGCCCCACGCCGGAGCTGGCCGGTCAGCTTACCACGGCCATCCGCACGGTGCTCTTCTTCCTGCTGCCGGCAGCGGCGGGACTGATGCTCTTTGCGCCCCTCGTCGTTGCCGCGCTGTTCGAGCGCGGCGAATTCGACGCCACGTCCACTGAACTCACCGCCTGGGCGCTGCTGTTCTTTGGTCTCGGCCTCGCCGGCCACGGCGCGGTGGAAGTGCTGAACCGGGGCTTCTTTGCCCTCAAGGACACACGCACGCCGGTGTTGATCGCCATCGTGAGCATGGGACTTGGCATCGTGCTCGCTTACCTGCTCATGCGTCCGCTGGCGCAGGGCGGCCTGGCGCTGGGCATCTCGCTTGCCGTCTTGCTGGAGGCCGTGTGGCTGTGGGTGCTGCTGGCGCGGCGGGTGCCGGATTTCCGGTTTCTTGGTGGTATGCCTTCGCTGATTCTTTGCACGTTGCTCGCGGCAGGCGTGGGCGGCGCGTTGCAGTGGCTCATTCCCCTTACCGAATCGCCCGCAATCGTCCGCCTTGTCCTCTACGGCGTCGTATTGCTTGGCGTCTACGTTGTTGCCGCGCTGCTCCTTGGTGTACCGGAAGCGCGGACGGTGTGGCAGCGGATGCCGTTAATCGGACGCCGTTTGAATACGGATTAGCCCCAGGAAGTGAAGCTGCTGCGTCCACCCTTCGACAAGCTCAGAAACTGTCTTGGCTGTCAAGGGCTGGTGACCG
>JAPPLM010000072.1 GCA_028874195.1 Chloroflexota bacterium | reverse complement strand
ATGGCAACACCTTAGCAAAGTGTTGCACTTCGTTTGTGAGTCTAGGGAATCCAGTTTCTTAAGCTGAAGCGCTGGGCACACATTCCCGATAGCAAGCTGAAGTGCATATTGTCTGTAAAGATGGACTCCCGCTTTCGCGGGAGTGACGGTCGAGAGCCAACGGAGGCACTCCTTAAGTTTCAGACCAATTTCGTCAGGATTGCCCTGCACTTCTGACAAGATGGGTTCCCACTTGCGCGGGAGTGACGGCCCACTGCGGCCGGTGCACTTCACCGGTTTGGCATTCAATCCCGCAGATTGTCTTGCCACTTGCACTTTCAATTCTCTAGCTACCGCCCCTAAGCTAACTTGCCCGCAGCCAGCAAGCGGAGTACACTTGCGCTCAACGCAGCGTACCAATACGACATCAGCCTTCATCGTCCGATCAAGCGCAACCCATGGCATCCACGGCACGGTCTTCTTCAAGCGTCTATGCCCTTACGTGGGTTGCGATGATGGCTTTCTTCGTCATCCTCTTCTTCAATGTCGGCGCTGCCAATCCCCCACGCGCGCAACTGCCGGTCTACGTAGAGAGTGAATTGGCCGCAGCGCCTATCGTCACCTCAATTGTCCAATCTACGTTTCACGTCGTCTTTGCGGCAATGTTGCTGCTGGGCGGCTTTCTCGCCGATCGGTTTCGCCCGAAGCGGACTTTTATCATTGGCTTGCTCACGCCTGCGATTGCCGGTTTCCTGTTGATCGCCCAAGAAGTTTGGATCCTCTTGATCGTGGCCGCGCTTACCGGCACGTTCTTCGCATTCCACGCTGCCGGCAGCCGGGCCTATCTCGTGCTCGCGGTGCCGCTCAAACGGATGGGAGTGCTTGGCAACCTCTATGAGCTTGGGTTTACGTTGGGCGCGGCCATCGGCAACGCCGCCGTTGGCTTTGTCGCCGCGCGGTCCGGGTTTCCTCTCGCCGGCATGATCATCGTGGTCTTGGGCATTGCCACCGCAGTTGCCGCGCAGATTTGGCTGCCGCCGGTCGCGCCCAAGGTCGTGAGTGCCGCGCCTGTCACCCTGGGCAGCTATTGGCAGTTGGCGCGCCGCCGCTCTGTGCAACTCTTGCTGCTGCTCCGCGGCTTGCCGACGATCTATTGGGCCACTGGGCAATTGGTGATTGGCATCCAACTCCTGCGACTGACGGGTTCACCTGTTGCGCCGGCGCTCTTCTACGCGGTGAGCCTCCTGACGATCGGCGCCACCATGTTGCCGGTGGGCTGGGCCGCCGACCGGTGGGGCAGCGGCCTGCCCGTTCTCGTATCTTCTGTGCTCGTAATAACCGGGGCGGTATTGGCGGCCATCTTCGTTAATAGTGTCTGGGGACTCGTCTGTGGGGCTTTCGTCGGGCACTTGGGCGCGTGGTGGCTCTCCGGGCTCTTTCCGCTCCTGGTCGCTGAAAGCGGCACGCACGATGAACAAGGTCGCCTCGTCGCCGTCACGGAGATGGCTTGGAACATTGGCGCGGTGGTGGGCGCTTTGGGAGCCGGGGCGCTCTTGACCGTCCACCTCAGCGCGCCGTTCCTGGTGGCGGCGTGGCTGAACATTCCCACGCTCTTTATAGCAATGCTTGTCGCGAGCGGCGGACACCGGGCGGTGACCGGCAAATCTGTGGCAGCACTGGAAACCGGCTAGAATACGCAAAGCGAGCAGGAGGAAAGTATAGCGTATGGTTGCAGATTTGCGCGCGCGCATGGGCCAGTTCGCCTCGTGGCGTTCGGTCCTAATCATGTTCGGCTTCTTGTTCGTGAACTTCGTTTTCATGAGTCCGGTGTTCGGTCTCATGCCGGTATTCGTGGAGAAAGTCCTTGAGCGCCCGCCCTTCTTTACCTCAATCGTCGTCTCGCTGAACACGGCGGTCTACGGGGTCATGCTGCTCGTCGGCGGCGTGTTGGCCGACCGGCTGGGCGCGAAGTGGACCTTGGTGTTGGGATTCTGCGGGGCCGTCGCGGTGGGCCTCATGTTGCGCTTGCAGTCACCGGTGTTGCTACTCGTCATCGCGCCGGTGTACGGCCTGCTCTTCTCATTCGCGACCATCGGCAGCCGTACCTACCTCGCGCGCGGCCTCCCCTTGGCGCAGATGGGGATTGGCGGCGCTTACTACTTCCTGTGCCTCACAATATCCATGGCGGTGGGCAGCGCGATTGGCGGCAGGATTGCCGATACGGCAGGCTTTGGCACTTTGGGCATGGTGGCTATCGTAGCCGGTCTGGTGCTCGTGCCGCTCACCGCGTGGTTGCTGCCTTCCGTAGAAGCGAAGCGAGACGAATCCGAACCCGCGACGGAAGCGGAAGAGCCTAAGGCCTCGTTCTCAGACTACCTGGCGCTCTTGCGCAATTCGCGCATTCTGTCTCTCTGCGGTTTGCGCTTCAGCGCCACGTATTTTTACGGCACCATGAACCTGCTGCTCGTGCTGCAGCTTTTCCGGCTCACGGATTCGGTGACATTTGTGGGACTCTACGGCAGTGCCATTCTCTTTATCATCAGTCCCACCCAGCTCGTCATCGGCTGGGCGGCGGACAAATACGGTCGGAGTTGGCCGGTGCGCCTGGCGGCGGTGCTCGTGCTGGGCGGCGCAGTATTCGTCACGCTGCTCATCAACAACCTATGGGGCCTGGCAGTCAGCGGCTTGCTGGCAAATATGGGTCTGTGGTGGTTCTCCGGCCTCTATCCAAAGCTCGTGGTGGAGGCCGGCTCAGCGGAGGAACAGGGCCGCCTCATCGCCATCACGGAGTTCTTCTGGGCGGTGGGCATACTGGGAGGCACACTCATCTCCGGCGCGTTGGTGTCGGTATTTCTGCAACTGCCGTTCATTATCTGCGTGATTGTGACCGTTCCCATGTTCTTGCTCGCCATGAGGGTCGCGCGGGGCTATCATCGCGCGCCCGATAGCGAAGCCGCCGCGCCGGGCTAGTTGGAAATCATCTTTGCCGGCCCAATGGTCGAATCCTTGCAGCTAGCGAAGACCCTCATCCAAACCCTCTCCCGCGACGGGAGAGGGGACGTCCTCGCTGCAGCGATAGAATCGCGATGTTCTCAACTGGGAAAGGGAGTATCCGGAGTGGTTAACGTCCCCGGGGCTCATGCGAATTCTTGCGGACAGGTGGCGCTTACGGGAAGCGGAGCCAGCCATGGGTCTACGCTATAATTGGGTACGGAGAGCGAGGAATCACAGCACGATGGCAGTTCACCGATGATCATTGACGTTCACGTTCATACGCGGCTGGGGCCGGACCCGCATGGATTTGCGTACTTGCTGGATCAGGCTGCGGAGCTCGACGTGACGCTTTGCGTCAACAGCCTGAGCCCCAAGGATGGCACGGGCATGCCCCAAAGCCCGTCGGAGGACGAGATCAGGGGCTGCAACGACTGGACTGCCGAACTGGCCGTAGCGCATCCGGAGCGCATTATCCCCATGTGGTACCTCAATCCGGCGCACGAAGACTTCGCCTGCCGGGAACTCGAGGAGCGGGTGGCGGCGCACGCAGGCCTGCAAGGCGTCAAGCTTTGGGTAGCGGTGCGCTGCAACGATCCGCGCCTCGATCCCATCATGCGTCTCTGCGCGAAATACAAGCTGCCGGTGCTACAGCACACGTGGTTCAAGATCACAGGCAACCTGCCCGGCGAATCCACACCGATGGACCTGCGCGAGCTGGCGCTGCGGCATCCGGATGTGAGCTTCTTTTGGGGCCACTGCGGCGGCGATTACGAGTATGGCGCCAAGTGCGCGCGCGGCTTGCCGAACGTGTACATGGATCTCGGCGGCGGCGAGGCCATGAACGGCTACGTCGAAATCCTGGCGGAGCACGAGTCTGCGGATCACATCGTCTTTGGCAGCGACGCGCCGGGGCGATCTCTCGTCTCTCAGCTTGCCAAGGTATACGGCGCGGACCTCAGCGACGAAGAGAAGGAAAAGATCCTCTACGGCAATGCGCGAGCGCTGTTCGCCCGGCAAGAACGCACCCACGGAGCGGCGTTATGATCGATGCCAACGCGTATCTGGGCAATTGGCCGTTTCGAAAATTGAACTACTCGACGCATTTTGCGTTTCTCGAAAAGATGGACGCGCTCGGCATTGAGAAGTCCGTCGTGTCGCCGCTTGAGAACGTCTTCTACAAGGACCAGCTAGCCGGCAACCGCCAATTGCACACCGAGGTGAACCACCATCCTGATCAATTGCTTCCGGCGTATACGATAAACCCGACATTTCCCGGTTGGGAAGAAGACTTGGCGATTTGCGTGGAGGAATTCGGCATGCGCGTCATGCGGCTGCATCCTAATTATCACCAATTCGAGCTTGACTCGGCAGCAGGCACAGCGGTGCTGGAAGCCGCACACGCACACGATTTCGTCGTAATCATTGCTACCGGTCTGGAAGACACACGCCACCACCATCCCTTGGTAAAGGTTCCCGATGTGCCGGCCGAACAGGTGGCTGCGGCGGTGTCCGCATATGCCGACGTACAGTTCCTGGTCGCGGCGGCGAATTTCTCAGGAATAAACGCTATATGGTCTCAGTGCGCGCCGGCACAGAACCTCCACTTTGAAATTTCGCGCGTGCAGGGGCCGGTGGGGGACATCGAGAAGCTCTGCGCGACAATGGGCGCCGAACGGGTGCTGCTGGGCACCAATCTGCCGTTGCATGTGCCCGAAGCCGCCACGCTGGCGGTTGAGCACGCCAAGATCACCGCTGATGAGCGGCGGATGATCGTGAAAGGCAACGCCGTGCGCTTATTCGGGCTGGAATGAGGAAGTGAGGGTACTCTTCCTGCGGTTGAGCGCGTGATGCGAGGTGCAGAATACCTGGTTCAAGGATTTGGTAGCTCGCAGGTTGGCGATGTGTCAGGGGCGGGGGACAAGCCCCCGCGCTACATGGTGCTAACGGGCAGCACTCTCGCATAACCCTTCGGCAAGGCCAAGCTCTACTGACCCTTGGCGCTGAACTCGGTGCCGACGGGTTCCAACGTGAGCAATTGGCGCAAAATGGCGTGTGGCTCGCGGCCGTCGACGATGTGGGCCCTGGGCACGCCCGCCAAAGCGTCCAGGCAGGCGGTGACCTTAGGTATCATGCCCCCGCTGATCGTACCGTTGCGGATGAGTTGCCGCGCCTTGGCGGCTGTGAGTTCGGGGAGCACAGTCCCCTCCTTGTCTTGCACGCCCGGAACGTCGGTGAGCAGGAGGAAATGTCGTGCTTGAAGGGCTCTGGCAATATCGCCGGCCACGGTATCGGCGTTGATGTTGAGCAGTTGTCCTGTTTCCGTCATCCCAAGCGGGGCAATGACGGGCACGAACCCTCCTTCGCCCAACGCTACAAACGTCGATATATTCACCCTTTCAACTTCGCCGACGAAGCCAAGCCCGGTGGGTTTCTTGCGCGGCTTCGCCAGTAGCAACTCGCCGTCGGCGCCCGTGAGACCGATGGCGCGAATAGTGCGGGCGTTCAGCATCGCCACCAGATCGCTGTTCACCTTGCCGGCGAGGACCATCTGCACCAACTCCAAGGCATCTGCGTCCGTGACCCGCAATCCCTCGACAAACGTCGCTTCCCGGCCCAGGGTCTGCTCCCAATCCGTTACCGCCTTGCCGCCGCCATGCACGATGACGGGCAGTACGCTTGCGTGAACGAGTGATTCAATGTCTTCGCAGAACGCCTCGTGGTGTGGCAGGACGTTGCCCCCAATTTTGATGACAACGACCTCATCGGCAAGTTCGCGCAGTGCATAGAGGCAATCGACTACTTCCTGAAACGCTGTCTCCATCTTTTGCTCCTATGTCGTTGTTGGCCAATCACCTTCAAAACACTTCCGGATTGACGCAGAAATGGGGCCGCTTTCCCTGCAAGACGAGGGTGATGTCAGTGGCAAGCGTCGCCGCCATGCGGATCATCGCTTCTTCGGTATGCGCGGCCATGTGCGGGCTGACGATCACGTTTTCCAAAGAAAAGAGGGGGTGGTCGGGAGGCGGTGGCTCTTCCTGCCAGACGTCGATGGCCGCTCCGGTGATTTGGCCTTCCAGCAGGGCCGTAACCAGCGCATCCTCATCCAGGATGCCGCCGCGAGCGCAGTTGATGAGGATGGCCGTCGGCTTCATCATGCTGAACTCGCGGGAGCCGATGAGTCCCTGCGTCTCCGGCGTTAGCGGCGCGTGCAACGAGATGTAATCCGCCTCTTGCAGCAAAACCGAGACTTCCGGGACGAGTTCGACACCGCGCAGACGGGCATCGTCAGGCGAGAGGTACGGATCGTACGCGATGACGTGCATGTCTAACGCGGCGCGGCACATGCGCGCCACCCGGCTGCCGACACGGCCCGCGCCCACAATGCCGAGCGTCTTGCCGTAGAGCTCCAAGCCGATGAGCCGCGTGCGCGACTGGAAGTCACCATTGCGCTGCGCGCGGTCGCCGAGCAGGATCATCTTGCTCACTGCCAGCATCATCCCCAACGTATGCTCCGCCACCGACTCGGCGTTTGCGGCAGGCGTGTAGAGCACTGGGATGCCGCGCGCCGTGGCGTACGCCACGTCTACGCTATCCACGCCCACGCCGTGCCGGGAGATTGCGCGCAACGACGGCGCCGCATCGATGAGCTCGGGCGTCACTTTGGTGAGGCGCGTGACGATGGCGTGGGCATCACGAATCTGCTCTGTCAAAGGCACGCTGCCGCTCTGATTCGCCTGGCGTACCGTTGCGATTTGCTCCAGAATAGCGATCCCTTGTTCGTGTATAGGATCGGCCAACACGACCGTGTATGTCATTTGAACATGCTCCAGAGAGGCGGCGGAGCCCAGTACTCAAGGGGTATCCGCGCCGAATGCATGCTATAATGTAGCAGAAAGTTCCCGCTCTCCGCTAGGTGCGGCCTGCGCGTATTTCTGTGGCGCTAACCTTCCGGGAGTATGTCAGTTACACGCAATTCGTTGCGTGTTTTGCTACTTTTGAGCCAGAATGTGCGCAGGCGGGCCCCTTTGTGAATGGCTCGCAGAGATGCCGTGAAGCACGTCGAAGGGCGTTCTATTTTAGGAGAAAACGCGCGCATGGCGCGAGTGGTGCAGAAATACGGCGGCAGTTCGGTAGCGACGGCGGAACGCATCAGGGCCGTCGCGGCGCGCCTGGTTGCGACTCGCGCTGCCGGCAATGACGTGATTGTCGTGGTTTCCGCCATGGGCGATACGACCGATGACCTCATCGCTCTGGCGAATCAGGTAGCCCGCACGCCGGGGGGACGCGACCTGGACTTGCTCCTTTCGACCGGCGAAATCGTCTCTTCGACGCTGCTTTCCATGTGCCTCCGCGACATGGGCCATGACGCGGTGGCGCTCACCGGCCAGCAGGCGGGCATTCGCACCGACTCCTTCTACTCCCGCGCGCGCATCGTTGACATCGATCCGTCGCGCATGGAGCAAGAACTCGCGGCAGGTCGCATCGTCATCGTTGCCGGGTTCCAAGGTGTGACGCATGATCTGGACGTGACCACGCTGGGACGGGGCGGCTCAGACACGACGGCGGTCGCCATCGCGATTGCGGTAAAGGCCGACACCTGCGAGATATACACCGACGTAGACGGCATCTACACGGCAGATCCGCGCGTGATACCTGCCGCGCGCAAGCTCAGCCGGATTGCCCATGAAGAGATGCTGGAATTAGCCAAGCTCGGCGCGCGGGTCATGCACGCCAGAGCAGTTGAGTTGGCCGAACTCTTCGACATGCCCATCGTGGTGCGTTCTTCCTTTAACGACGATTCTGGTACAGTGATCACGCGAGGTGAAGATATGGAGAAAGACGCCCAACGCATTCGCGGCATAGCGGTAGATACCGACGTCGCTAAAATCTCTGTGCTCGGCATTCCGGACCGCCCCGGCATTGCGCACGGGCTCTTTCAACCACTCGCCGATGATAGCATCAACATTGACGTGATCGTGCAGAACATCAGCCATGACGGTATTACCGATATTTCTTTCACCGTTTCGCGGGACGATCTGACGAAGACGCTGGAGTTGGTGGAAGATGCCTCCCAGTCGCTGGGCGCCGCCGACGTGCTGCACTTTGCCAACTTGGCGAAAGTCTCGATTGTAGGCACTGGCATCCAGAGTACGCCCGGCGTAGCGGCGCGCATGTTCGGCGCGCTTGCCGAGCCGAGCATCAACATCGAGAGCATAACGACGAGCGAAATCAGGATTACGTGCCTCGTGCACGAAGACGACGCCCGGCGGGCGGCCCAAGCCCTGCACCAGGCATTTGAGCTAGACCAACCGGAAGAGTAAACTGAAGGTACGGAGCGCATGTGCACGGTCGGTCTGCGAAGAATGCATAGTTCTCTGGTTCTAAGGCCGCATAGCGTTGGGGCGCTGCGCAGGTGGGTTTGCGATGATTGAGATGGTGATCGAAAGCGTTGGCAGGAATCCGGCAAATCCGACCCGGATGGTCGTGCTGCGCGAAAAAGACCAGAAACGCTATCTCGTCATCGTGATTGGCATTGCCGAGGCCGATTCGATTGCCATCAAGCTCCACAAGCACACCTTCTCGCGACCGTTGACGCATGATCTCCTGAGCACCGTCATTGAGACCCTCGGCGCTACGGTGGTCAGCATACTCATCAACGATCTGGCAGACCGCACGTACTACGCGCGCATCGTGCTCGACCACAACGGTCGTCACGTGGAAATCGATGCGCGGCCCAGCGACGCCATTGCCTTGGCGGTGCGCGTGGATGCGCCAATCCTCGTTGCGGAAAGCGTGCTGGAAGTGGCGAGCTTCACGCCTGCCGAGGAGGAAGAAGGCGACGGCGAATCCGAGCAGGTAAGCGAGCCCGACCCCGAACTTGAAGAACGGCTTGGCCTCTTCCGCGAATTCATCAACTCTCTCGACGCGGACGACATGGAGAAGCCGAAGCAGGAGTGATCGCTCTGAAGGAACCCCTTCATTAATTGAGGAAGAAAAAAGTCATGCACCCCGGCTATTGCAGTCCGGGGCGTTTTGCTTTTCAGCAGCTTGGTGCAAGCGGTTTCGACACGTCACTGTACGAACGTCGCGAAACGGCAAACGCAGACGCTCATGGCTGCACACCTGTCCAAGTCCTCTTCCGCAATGGGCTCAACCGTCTACAAGTCTGCGGACCTCACGCAAGGTTGTTTCCTCTTGCACGAGTAACCGCCGCATGGATCGGCCGGCTTCCGAGTCTGTGGCGGCCAGAGTGACCGCAGCGTGAAACTCAGACGCTGAGACTTGGCTTGACGGTTCAGCGAGAAGCGCGTCTCGCAGCCGCGACCGCAGCGCGTAGCGGTCAATCGTCTCGCCGCTTGGCAAAGCTAACGGTGGCTCGTATACACCCGTTGCCGCGATGAATGACCGCACGGGTGTCGGTATCTGCTCCCCCCCGGCCATCCCCTGCGCACCTTGGACATACGTCGCGCGTACACTCGTTGAAGAGACGGCAGGGTCATGGTAGGCGGGCAGGGTGGTCAGCGCCGCGATGCGCCCACGATACGGCCGATTAGCTTTCTGCGCCAGCAGGTCGTCTAAGGCTTGCGCGCCGTACGCACCGCGCTTCGCGACGAGAAAGCGCGCGAGGCCAAACAGCGTATCCAGGCTAGCCGCGCGATCCGCATAGTAGCGTGGATCGAGAATCTGCTCGATCTTATCGAATCCCACGACGAATACCAGCTCTTGCCCGGCGGAGACGAGCAACCGTTGCAAGGCTTCAGCCTGCTCCACGTAGAGGCCGCGATTGCAGAGCACCACGCCAACGTTGGGCCGCGAATCCACGAGCATCTCCAGCATGCAGAGGCGGTCTTCCAGCGTCGCGCCGGTGACCTGCTCTTTATCTACCGTATGGACTGCGAGCGACAGCCAGACAACACCTACATCCGGTTGCCGCAACACGCCGTCGCAGAGACTGAGATGCGCGGTGGTCGCCGGATTGAACGACCCGGCAACCACTGCCACGCTACCGCAAGGCTCTTCCCTTGGTGGTGCTATTGCCCGCGCTTCAGGCGCATTAACGTCGGCGATAGCCGCGATGTGCGCGTGCCAGGCGCGCAGCCGCTGTACGTCGTAAATGCTAGGTATCAACGCTCGTTTCTTTCAAGGCACAGGCTGCAAACGCAGCGCAGGGGATCCATCTCCGTACTTCCAAGACCGTAGCGCGGGGGCTTGTCCCCCGCCTCTTGGCGCAACCAATGAACACCTCATGCCGCCTGCGCTCTATGGCATGCCCGCCACCTCGTTCTCTCCGGCGGCCGTCTGCGCTCCCGTTGCGCACGGCAAGGTAGCCGTATGTCGTAAGAACCACCACCGCATACCGGCACACAACCGAAACCGGTACTAGGCAGAATAGCGGGATGCCGACTGCTCAGCAAGAGGCGGTTTGCCGCCCACCGTGGATCACGTTTGCGGCCGCGGCGCTATAGGCGTAGCAGAAGCTACGCCGCTATAATGAAAGTAATGAAGGCGTTGCTGAGCAAAGGCTGGCGCGTAGCTGCCGCACAGTCCGCCGTTTCAGCAATCGCAGACTGATCCACACAAGGGAAAGCAATGCGGCGCGAAAGCGCAGAGTGCAGTATTCATAGACCCTAAACTCTGAAGAGGCGTACTTAAATGGCTGACGAATACAAATCTGCCGACCAAGCTCCGTTGGTTACACTCTCCACCGGCTCGCTCTATACGTACGGCTTGGCACGGACCTTCGAGTTGATGCAGGGTTCCGCGTTCGACGGTGTGGAGATCATCGTCGACAACCGGTGGGACACCCGCCAAGCGGAGTACATCAATTCCCTAGCCGTCCAGTGGGGAATTCCTGTGCAGAGCATTCACGCGCCGTTTGGCGTCATCTCGGAAATGGGACCGGACTACCCCAGCACGCTCAAAGCGACAATTCGCTTGGCTGAAGAAGTCGGCGCGCGCACGGTTGTCATTCATCCCATATCGCGAAGCGCGCCGGATCTCGCCCAATGGCTGCATGCGAACCTCGCCGACCTGCAAACACAGACGCCGGTGCTGCTCACGGTCGAGAACCTGCCGCGGCGTTTGGTGAAGCGCTTGGGTATTCTGCAGAAGGACTTCCACGAATTCTGGCATCCGGACGCCATGCGTCCCTTTGCCGCGTTAACCATGGATACCACACACTTCGGCGTCTCGCAGATCGACATCCTGGCAGCCTGGCAGCAACTGAGCGCCACGGTGCGGCACATCCACCTGTCGGATGAATACAACGGGCGCGAGCACTTGTTTCCCGGTGAAGGCACGCTGCCGCTGGCCGACTTTCTCGGCAAACTTGGTCGCAGCCGCTTTGGCGGCATCGTCGTTGCAGAACTCCATCCCTTTGCTCTCCACGCGGGCCGCTCTGACGAGAAGGTGCGCAACCGCATCCACCAGGCCGCCGCCTTCTGCCGCCGGCATCTGGCCGTGAAAAACGCTGCGCGGGTACCCGCAGCGCAGTTCAGCCGGTAGTTCAAGGACGGACTGACGGGCATTCGCCGAGCTTCGATTCCAGTATGAGCAGGCTGGGTTCTGCGAGGATGACTGATGGTTGTCAAGCAAGAGTGACCTGTGCGATAGTCCCTTTGCACTCAAAAAGGACAACGGGCATGACATATACGGTCCGCTACTTCCCGACACATGGCAATCTCACCGCGGCGGCTGCGCTGCCGGGGCTATGCATATTGGGGAGGACCTAGCGACCTCGCACGCGAAAACAAAGTCTTCAAGGCCTCCCGTACCATGGGAGGCCTTTTGTTTTGTTGGGTGTTCAGCTTGGGCGATCATGAAGAAAGGAAAAGATTGTGAAAGACTACTCGGCTGCTACGTATGGGGACCGCATTGCCGGCGTGTACGATGAGTTCTACAGACCGGGAAACGTAGCGGAACGTGTCGATGTGCTCGCAGAGTTGGCGGCGGGAGGCCGGGCGCTTGAGCTAGGGGTTGGGACGGGCACATATGCGCTTCCCCTCGCGGCGCGAGGTTTGGAGGTACACGGCATAGAGGCTTCCGAAGCAATGGTCGAAAGGCTCCGCGCGAAAGAAGGCGGGGATTCGCTGCCGGTGGCTGGCGGAGACTTTGCGGACGTTGCGGTCGAGGGCACTTTTTCGCTCGTGTTCGTCATCAACAACACCTTCCAGATGCTTACAACACAGGAAGAGCAGATCAGGTGCTTTCAAAACGTCGCGTCGCATCTGCATGAATCCGGCGTCTTTCTGGTACACGCGTTTGTCCCGGACGTCTCCCGCTACGATGAAAACCAACACCTGCGCGCGAGCTTGCCAGACCTCGCCTCCGTCCGGCTGGACGTTTCCGTCCACGATGCCGTGAACCAGCGTATAGACTTTCGCCACGTGCATCTAACTGAAGACGGGATCAAGATGTATCCCGGGCGTCTCCGCTACGTCTGGCCGACGGAGCTGGACCTGATGGCGCGCCTCGCCGGGCTCCGCCTGCGCGCGCGGTGGGGCAACTGGCAACGCGCGCCGTTCACCGCACAGAGCGGCTCTCACGTGTCTGTCTACGAAAAGGTGAGCTCGGGAGGTTGACTACACGAGAGCGCGTGACTACTGGCAGCGACGCCAATTGTGTTCAAGAACACTGGTATCTACAATGATACTGTCAAGATGGACATATGCTGCGATGGCTGCGCCGGGGCTGGCGGGGATGCGTATGCGCATCGACCCAGACGGTGGGCGGGAGTGGCGTTGGGACTCTTGACCCAATAAGCTAGCGACTCGCCACATCACGTCTACACAAAGAGATTTCGCGGTACAGTATCATAGGGCCAGTGCACAAAGCATATCTCCGAATTGTGGTAACCGCGTGAAAGGAAGCGCTCCATGCTCGAACTTGCCATCATTGGGCTTAGTCCCCAGCATCCCCGGTCGTTTTCGGAATTGATCAACAAGGAAAACCCCAACGGCGAGGGCCTGAACGGCGTGGCCCGCATCTCCATGCTCTGGGACCGCGACCGCGCCGCGGCCGAGGAATTCGTAGCTGAGCATGGATTGGACATCGTGCTGGACGATCCCACCGCCGCCATCGGCAAGGCCGACGGCGTGCTGGTGCTGGAAGACCCGGGCGACACGCACCTGGAATTGGCGCGGCCGTATCTGGAGGCCGGTGTGCCGACGTTTGTGGATAAGCCCTTTGCGCTGGGCATTGACCACGCCAAGGAGATGGTGCGGCTGGCGCAGGTGCACAACACGCCGCTCATGTCATCGTCGGCCCTCCGCTACGCCCGTGAGGTCATCGACTTCAAGGCGAACGAGAGTGACCTGGTGGGCGAGACGCGGGTCGCCGTGGCCACCGGACCCAACGAACTCGTCTACTACGGCATCCACGCGGCGGAGCTCTTCTACACGGTGATGGGCCCCGGCATCGCCTGGGTGCGCAACGAGTACACGGACGAATACGACCTTGTCCACGTGCGCTACACGGACGGACGCGCCGTTACCATGCAGATCATCCGCACGGCCCGCTATGGATTTTTGCTCAATGTGTACGGCACGGAGGGAACCGCTGAGATTTCCGTGCGCGACGCCAACTTCTTCTACGCCGAACAGATGCGGGCCGTGGTACGCATGATTCAGACCCGCGAAAATCCAATCCCCCACGAGGAAATGCTGGAGATCATCGGCATGCTTGTGGCGGCGAAACAGTCGGGAGAAACCGGCGAGCGGGTGGAACTCTCAAACCTAATGTAAGACCGTAACTTCCGTTCGCGCTGAGGGGCCTACGCCAAGTCCCTGTCGAAGCGCCGTTCATGGTTCGACACGGGCTTGGCAAAGACCACTCACCACGAACGGCTATTCGCAGTCTTTAAGAGTCCTTTATCGGAGCAAGAAGGCTTAGCGTCAAATAGGAGAAAGGTAACCAATGCGCATCGTAGATATTGACATAATCCCAATTGCCATAAGCGATCCTCCGTTGCGCAACTCGTGGGGTGTCCATGAGCCCGTTGCGCTGCGTTCCATCGTACGGCTTGAAACAGACGACGGCTGCGTGGGTTGGGGCGAGACCCACGGCGGCGAGGAAATGGTGCGCAAGCTGCAGAGCGCCGCTTCCGTTGTTCAAGGCCAGGACCCGGCGCAATTCAATCGGACGCGCATCCTCATTAACAGTCCAGACGTTTTTGCCGCGTACGAAACGGCCATGCTCGACCTTCTTGGCAAAGAGACCGGACGGCCCGTCTGCGACGTGCTCGGCGGCAAGATCCGCGATGCCGTGGACTACTCGGCGTATCTCTTCTACAAATACGAGGGCGACGACGACTGGGGCGAGGCCATGAGTCCGGAGCAACTCGTGACCCAGGCGGAGACCTTTGTGGAGCGCTACGGCTTTCAGACGCTCAAGCTCAAAGGCGGCGTCCTGCCGCCTGTAGAAGAAGCGGAGACCATGATCCAGCTCCGCAACCGCTTCCCCGACCACGAACTGCGCATCGACCCCAACGCCATTTGGTCGGTGGAGACGAGCATCCGTTTCGCGGGCTGGGTGGAGGAAGTGGACCTGGAGTATCTTGAGGACCCGGCGCCGGACCTGGCGGGCATGGCGGCCGTGGCGCAGGCCACGCCTATTCCGCTCTCGACGAATATGGTCGTGACGGCTTTTCCGCACATCGCGCCGGCCGTTGAGATGGACGCCGTGCAGGTGGTGTTGGCCGATCATCACCACTGGGGCGGCATGCTCGCATCGCTGCAACTGGCCAAGATCTGCGAGGCGTTCCGGCTCGGCGTCTCCCAGCACAGCAACAACCACACGGGCATCTCGCTGGCGGCCATGACCCACTGGGCGGCCGCGGCGCCCAATCTCATCTACGCTTCCGACACGCACTACCCGTGGAATGAGGACGACGACATCGTGGTCGGCGCGCCCTTGCAGTTCGTCGATGGGGCATTCCCCGTGCCGGACGGTCCAGGCTTGGGCGTGGAGGTTGATGAAAACCGCCTGCAGGAAGCCCACGAGCGCTACCTGCAGAACCAGGCGGCGGGCAGAGACGACGTCTCCGCCATGCAGGAGCGCGATCCGAGCTGGCTGCCCATGCGCCCGCGGTGGTGACACCGCATTCTTGAGACTAGAAGGCCGCATCTTGTACGTAAGAGTCGGGCTTCTTACGGCTTCTCCAAAAAGAATCGCCTAGGTGGACTTCTCTCAATCTGCGATCGGTTCCAAACGCGTTCTCCCAGGTTCCGACACTCTTGACACAAGACACCGTAGCCGTTCGCCCTTATATCTTAGGGAAAGGGAGATAAAATGAGAGCAGGCGTGGCAG
>JAPPLM010000060.1 GCA_028874195.1 Chloroflexota bacterium | reverse complement strand
AACGCCAGCTGAAGTATTCATCAACCAAGTGTTGCACTTGAAATGTGAATCCACCCTCCCGCTTTCGCGGGAGTGACGAATGCTACTGCAATCACACTCGTTTGCACTGTCCGCGAAAAGACCCATAATAGGACTTGGTTCTGACTGTTGATGGGTTCAATTGTACGGGAAAGGATGCATTCACGAATGTTAGGTGTTGGCATTATCGGGTGCGGCGGCATTAGTAGAGGTCATGCGCGCGGCTGGATCGCCAATAATGACCGCGCAAGAGTGGTTGCCGTAGCGGACGTCGTCGAGGCGGCCGCCCAAGACCGCGCGGCACAGGTAGGCGGAGCGCAGATTTACGCGGACTACAATGAGCTACTTCAAGACCCCAACGTGGACGCGGTGGACATTTGCCTGCCGCATCACGTGCACAAAGACGCTGCGGTGGCGGCGGCGAATGCCGGGAAGCACATCCTTATCGAGAAGCCGCTCTGCTTGGACTTGAATGAAGCCAAGGAGATCGAAGCGGCCGTGGAGGCCAGCGGCATTACGCTCATGTGCGCGCACAACCAGGTCTTCACGGAGTCCGTGCAGGAGATTAAGCCTCGCATCGACGACGGCCTCGTGGGCGATGTCATGTGGATCCACTCCGCAGACTGCTTTATCACCCGCCCCTACGTCAGAGTGGGTTCCGCCATCCACGCTTCGCACGCGGCCGGCACCTGGCGTTCCAAGCGCGAACTCATGGGCGGCGGCGAGCTCATCGACACCGGCTACCATCCCACCTACCGCCTCCTTTACCTGGCCGGTTCGCCAGCCGTGACCGTGAGCGCGTTGCTCACCAATCACCGCCTGCCGCAACTCGACGGCGAGGATACGGCCCAGGTGATGGTGGCGTTTGAGAATGGTTCGACCGGCCAGATCCTTAGTTCTTGGGCCATGAATCTGCCCTCCGGCTATACCATCCACGTGGTCGGCGACCGCGGCGTCATCTCGGCGGGATCGGGCCGCATCGAGATAAAGCTGAACGGCATGGATAGTCCCTCGGTCAAGGAATTGCAAGTTCCCGACACGTTTGCGCGAGAGATCGCCCACTTCATAGGCTGTTTGGAAAACGGCGAGGCCCCGGTGCAAGGTCTGGCCGACGGCATCGCCACGCTGCGCCTCATCCGGGGAGCGTACCAGTCGGTAGCGGAGCAGCGGATCGTGGCGCTGGATACCGTCTAACCGGCGGCGCGCCCAGGCGGCCGTTGCATCGATATGAGGAGACCCTTGCACAGGGAAACACATGCTAGAGTAAGCGAAAGCCCGCCTAGCTTGCGCTAGGCGGGCCGATTTCATTCGATCTATTGTTGCTTCTTGTTGGCTGGTGTCGATAGCAGGGCGCGAGCTACGTTCTCCGGCGAACGGGGATGCGCTGTGGCATCGGTTTGGATACCGGTCTGCCTGGCTTGCGCTTGGCTTTTTCCTTAGTCCTTAGAATCAGCCATATCCGTAATCCCTATCCAACCGGGATGATCTCAAACAGCCGACCAAGAATGATGACAAGTAGCGCGAATTGCACACCTATCGCCCATTTGAGCAGCTTGATATCGCCCTTGATTTCGCCTATATCAGCCCTCGTTGCTAAGTGCTCGTAACCGCCCTCAATGCGGGACAGGCGCTCCTCGGTGCTTGCCATGAGACGAGACTCCTTTCACTTTCACTCTAAACTCGTAGGTTGGCAATTGTCAACTCTCTTCGCCACGATAGACGCGTCGCTACCCAACCGCGCGCCTCTGGATTCCGGCCCCGTATCGTGCCGATACGCCGCATCGAGCACGAGGCAGGCTTTTTGCCGGAATGACGGATTATGTAAAGATCTCCACCGGGAGCGTCCGTGCGCACGCGCCGCGCGCGGAGACCGGTCTACACCGCGCGCACGAAACCGAGGTCTTTGACCACATCCAGGATCACGGAGAACATGGGTGATGGAAAGACGGCCATTCCGCAGCAAAGCAGGGCAATCAGGAGTACCATGACCGATCCCGGGCGCGAAAAGGGGCGGACTCTGCCCGGAATCTGTACCGCTTGCAGGCACGCGCGGAGCGCGCGCGCATAGGCCAGCATGAGCAGCCCGCTCCCCGCCAACAGGGTGAAGAGAAACCATTCGCCTTGTTGTGAAGCGGCTTGAAAGACGAGCCAGCGACCGGGAAAACTGGCAAACCCCGGCACGCCGACGATGGAAAAGCCGCCCACTACGAAGGCAAGTGTAAGCAGCGGCGCGCGCGATGTCAGTCCGGCTAGCTGCGCAAAGGTCACGCCGCCTAAGCGCTCTTCGATCACGTCGACGAGGATGCTCAGCAAGAGGAGCGCTACCGCCATTGCGAGTGCCTGATACAGGATGCCGGCTACTGCCAACGCCGAGCGGGATGCGACTCCTATCACAATGAAGCCGCTGGCGCTGACTGTGGAGTACCCCAAGAGGCCGCGCAGTTCATTGGCGCTGAACGCCAGCAGCGCGCCGAGCAGCACCGTGGCTAGTCCTCCTACGGCAATCAATGTGTTGAGTCGTGAGTCGCCGGTAAGCCACGGGAACGTGGCCAAGACCGAAACCAGGAAGGTGGTCGTTGCCATGTGGAGTACGGCGGCAATGAGGAAGAACCCCAGCGGCGGCGCGCGATACGCCACATCGGGCAGCCAGTAATAGAGCGGCGCCGCGGCAAGCAGAGTGCCAAAGCCGACTGCAAGCACGGCGGCAATGACCTGCACGCTGATTTCCGTTTCCGGGCTTACACGATACTGGTCCACCAACAGCAAACCCAGGACGACAAGGGCGCCCCCAATAGCCATCATGAGCGCATAGCGGATCACGGTTATCCCAACGCGTTGCGTTGGCACTCTACCGAGAATGCCCATGGCCGCCACAACGTGTGCTAGTTGGAGCAAGGCTGCAGCAACTACATAGCGGGTATAGATGAGCGCGGCGGCGGTGAGCACTGCTGCCAAGATACACGTCGTTGCCGGAAAGAATTCGCCTTGGTTGCGTATAAGGTGAAACGCGAGTGTGAGGGCAAGCAACGCAAAGACGGCAAGCAATGGCACGCGCGCTCTGGCATCAAGCTGCAATGAAAGCGTAAGAATGGAGCTGACGGACTCGGTGTCCAGGATAGTACCCAAGAAGAGTGTGAAGATGAGCGCGCTCAGGGCAACGAGGCCTGAAAATGCCGCCCAACGGCGAAAGAGCAGTGCCAGCCCCGCCGCGCCAAATGGGACTATAAGCAGGTGTAAGGGGGTTGTCAGTATGCTATCCGCGAGCATCGCGCTCCAGCACGCTCTCAAAGTCGATTATTTGCACCAGCGTTGCCAAGAACCCCACACCCACCAGCACCAGGCCTTGCACCGTGAGCAATGCCATGCCCTGCTCGCCCAGGAACAAGCAAATTGTGAAATCCAGTCCGCCTACCACCAACAACACCCCCATGCTCATGCCAAAGATGCTGATGCGCAGCATTACCGTAAAGAAGCCGAGCAGAATCACGCTTGCCGCCGCCATGGCGGCAATGGGAGGGATCAGCGCAGGCATGCGTTCAGCCAGCAGGAATGCCGCCAAAATGCCGAGTACGGTGACGCCGACCAGGGTGGGGGTTTCAAATATGGACTGGTTTTGGAGCGGCCGTTCCCGTTCCATCCATAAGGCTACGGCGAGCATTACGGCGACGGTGAGACCAATGATGACGCGCGTGACTCCCACGACCGTGCCCGAGTACGTCATAAGCAGGAGCGAGGTGCCCAGATATGTGGCAACGAGACCCACATAAGCAGCCAGCCACTGCCGCACTGTCAGTACCGTGCAGGTCCCGGCCAGCAAGATTGCGAGTATGGCGGATTCCCAACTCACAGGGCAATCCCTTGCGTTTCCAAGAGGAAGATGAAGAGCCCGAGCAAGGCGAGCAAGGCGATTGCGATGTAGTAACGCCGCTCCGCCGCGACCGAAGACCTGCCAAGGAAAGTCAAACTGCGTCCAAAGAACAGCAGCAAGCCGTTAGGCGGCACGAGTAAGCGGTCCGCGGCGCCGCCAATTGCCCGTGTCATCGATACCAACTGCCGCCGGTCTCGGGGATGCATCCTCCGCAAGAGCAATACAGCGAGCACGCCAACGCCGCCCACCACAGCCGTTGAGATTGTGCTGGGCACGAGATGTGCGGCCCAAGAGAACACGGTTCCTTCCGGCATCGCGGCATGGCTGATCGCCCTAACCGCCGGCCAAGCGAGAGCAGGAAACTGCCACTGCAGTACAGCCATGAGAATGCCCCCTGCCACGAGAAGCCACACGAGATTCCCCTGTCCGAGCAGAGCTTCTGAACGCCCTACTGACGTCAGCGGTGGATTGACGAACAAGCGTTGCATCCAGCGACCGAATGTGACGATTATGGTAATGCCAAAAAGAACGATGAGGGCTTGGAAAGGGATCGCCCACGCCTCTCTCTCTATCGCAAAGAAGAGGAACGAGCGTGAAGCGGCGCTCAAGGGGAGAAGCACTCCCGCAAGCGCGGCGATGCCAATGAGGATCGTAGCCGCCGGCAAGGCCCAAATTGCGCGCTGACTCCGGCGGTGTATCGCTAAGAGCGACGGTCCCGCCGCCGCGGTCAGGGCCATGCCGATGCTGCCGCTGAAGACGACCAGCACTGCCGCGGCCAGGGCCTGATACGTGCCTACGGCAACCGCTACCGCGATAATACCGGCGTGACCGATCCAGCTTACGGCGAGTAATGACGCCAGTCTGCCTACGGCAAGCATCGCCGCAATCGAGAGCGCCAAGCTCAGACCGCCGACAATGAGCAAAGGGTTCGACCACGGTAGGAACGGTTCAGGACCGGCGAGCACGAGGAAGCGCGCCACGACGTACATGGTCCCAAGGAGCATTGCTCCCGCCAAATTGGCATATATTGGCACCAGGTGACTGCGCAACGAAGCCGCCCAGCCGTGAAATGGAGGCCAACTTGCCCGGGCGGCCACGGAAATCAGCACTAAACCCACGACTAACGCATCGAATACGCCGGCGGAAATATCACCATACAGGTATTGATCGCTGCGACGCGAGATGATGAGAATGGCAGCAAGCAGCCCATAGCCGGAAAAGTGGCTAACCATGAGCAACCGCACTGCCGCCGCGTTCACCTGGTGGCGTTCCTCCCGCGGCAAAACAGCGAAGACGTAGCCGATCAAGCCCAGCGCTTCCCAGAATACATAAAGAAAAAGCAGGTTCTCCGAGAGCACCAGGCCTCCGTACGCAAAGAGCGTAAGGAGAACGAAGGCGTGCGCCCTGCCCATTTGGTCCCGCGGCAGGCGGGCCGCGGGAAGGATCCAAAGAAAACACAGCATAATCGCCGCGCCCAGCCAGAGAAAGAGCACGCTGACGGAGTCGAGACGAAAGGCCAATACGATCGCGTTGTTGAGGAGTGTCAGCCAGGCTCCGAACTCCACTTCCAACACCGCTTCATCGCGTACCAAGGCGTAGATGCTGATTTGAGCGAGAAGCCCGGCAATGGCAACGGTAGCAATGATGGGATAGATCTCGATCCAGGCGTTAGAGAGACGAAGCGCGATGACGAGCGGTCGCAGCCAACGCCAGCGCAGCAAGCGTTGCTGCAACCACGTGCTCCCCCGCACGACATAGTCGGCGCCGATGAGGAGCAGACTGAGGCTAAGGAAGACCACTACCGGCACAAACAGCCAGGGGTGCGGCATACTAATGACAAGGTTCTGCACAGCCTGCGCTCTTTCGTGCTGTAACAGGCACGTTGCTTACTAATGCTATCGCATTAGTCGCTGAAATGGGCAACGCGATGCCCTTCGACTCTTCGACAGGCTCAGGACGAGCACACTCAGGGCAGACTCTGGGCGCTGCCTCCCCGGTAGCGCAGGTTTGCAACCTGCGCCAACTCAGCGCCATGATTGCCCGTAATCCTATTTTCCCATCTGCTGCAGTTTCTGCAAGAATTGACCCCTCACCCCCGTATCGAGTACGGGGCAGGCTCTAACCCTCTCCCCCAGAGGCGGAGAGGGAACTGGAGCCGTTCCGCGCTAACTTGGCTCCGCATTCTGCACCCTCTCCCTGGTGGAGAGAGGGCCGGGGTGAGGGGAAATTACACGCGGAAATACTCCTGCCAACGGCGCGTCACCAACTCCGTGATCTCCGGGCTCATTTCAATGTCCGGCGGCCACTCGCGGGTGAAGCCTTCTTCCGCGGTCTTGCGCGTGGCGTCTACACCCATTTTGCCCCCGTAGTTCGGCAGCGGCGCCGCATGATCCAGGGAATCGACAGGCCCTTCTACTATGACCGTATCCCGCTTCCAGTCCACGTTGTTTCCCATGCGGAAGAGCACCTCGGACGTATCCTGCACGTCTATGTCGTCATCCACCACCACGATGAACTTGACGCACATCATCTGGTGCAGGCTCCACAAGGCATACATGGTCTTGCGGGCGTGACCGGGAAAGCGCTTCTTGATGGAGACGAAGACGATGTTGTGGAAAACGCCTTCGTCCGGCAGCGCAATGTCGTGCACCTCCGGCACCATCATCTTGATAAGGGGCAGGAAGATGCGCTCGGTGGCCTTGCCCATGTAGATGTCTTCCATGGGCGGACGGCCTACGATGATGGTGACGTAGATGGGATTACGCCGGTGCGTAATGGCGGTAATGTGAAAAACGGGGTACTGATCCGCAGTCGAGTAATACCCGGTATGGTCGCCGAAAGGCCCCTCGGTCGCGTACTCGCCGGGCTCAACATAGCCTTCTAAGATAATCTCGCTGTTGGCAGGCACCATCACATCGACGGTCTTGCCTTTCACCAGCTCCACCGGACCCCCGCGCAGGAAGCCGGCGAAGAGGAACTCATCGATTCCCTGTGGCAGCGGGGCAGTGCCGGAGTAGACCGCGGCCGGTTCCGCGCCGAGCGCCACCGCCAGTTGCAGGCGTTCCTTCTTTTGCACACTGTCGTCGTAGTGCTCGCGGCCGCCCTTGTGGCGCTGCCAGTGCATGGCCGTCGAATTCTTGCTGAGCACCTGCATGCGGTAGCAGCCGACGTTGCGCTTGCCGGTGTTGGGATCGTAGCTGCACACCAGCGGCAGCGTAATGTACTTTCCGGCATCGAGCGGCCAGCACTTGATGATGGGAAGCATGCCGAGGTCCACGTCGTCGCCGGTGAGCACGACTTCCTGACATGGCGCGGAATTGACGACCTTGGGCGCAATGCGCGCCAGCTTGAGCAATTCACCGCCGGCTTGGAGCTTCGCGCCCAACCCCTCCGGCGGACCGCCGAGGGCGATGCCAAGCAGGCTCTCCAGCTTCTGCGGCATCTCTTCCCACGAATCGGAACCGAGCGCCCACGCCGTGCGCTGCTCTGAACCAAACGTGTTGATGAGCAGCGGGACGTCTGAGCCCTGCACGTTCTCGAAGAGCAGCGCGGGCCCGCCGGCTTTAGTGACCCGGTCCGTGATCTCCGTGATCTCCAGTTCAGGGTCTACCGGCGCCGTAATGCGCTGCAACTCTCCCTTGTCTTCAAGAAATGAGATGAATTCACGCAGGTCTTTGAACGTAGGTGGCATCGGTTGTGTGTGGTTCTCCTCATATGTATCTCGCCAAGCCTGCCCCGTGCTCCGACACGGGGAGGCGGGGGACAAGCCCCCGCGCTACGGCTAATCCGTAAGTAATCCGGCGCAGGTTGTGGAACCACGCTACCGGACCGCAGGTTGCAAACCTGCCTTGAGCACTTCGGCAGGCTCAGTACAGGCTCTGTCGCAGGGCCTGCGCTACCGTGCCGCAGGTTACAAACCTACGCTACCGTTTTCCGCTCTCTTGTCGCGCTTGCATTATGGCCGCGCGCAGCGCGCGCGTCGCTGCCGTCACCCGTGCGAACTGACCGTCGAGTTGCTGCCAGTTCAGCAGTCCCGCGCCGACGCCGAGCGCCAGGGCGCCGCTCTTGATGTACGTGCCAGCGTTCTCAACTGTGACCCCGCCGGTTGGCAGCAAAGGAATCTCACCAAAGGGACCTTGCAGATCCCTGAAGAACCGCGGTCCGACAATATTGGCCGGGAAAACCTTCACGATATCCGCGCCTGCCCGCAGCGCCGTGAACACCTCAGTGGGCGTGAAGGCGCCGGGGACCACCATGCAGTCGTGGTCGTTGGCAAAACGGACGATCTCAGCATCGAGGTGTGGCGAGACGAAGAACGCGGCGCCCGCGGCCAGTGCGTTTTCGGCGTCGGCAACGGAGAGCACCGTGCCCGCGCCGATTGCCATCTCGTCGCCCAGCGCGTCATGCAGCGCGGCGATCATGTCCAACGCATGCGGCGTGTTGAGGGTGATCTCCATCACGTCCACGTCCGCCGCCAGCAGCGCCTCGCCAATGGGCACCGCCCAGTCCGGCGGCACACCGCGGATGATCATGACCATGCCGGCTGCTTGGGTGCGCGCTACCTGCGCCTGCGCGCGGGTGCGTTGTAATGTCTGCACTGGCAATATCCTCGTCAGTTTCTCTGTCTGACTACAGGTTGAAAGTTCACGTTCCGAACCGAACAAAATACGTCCGGTTATTCTGCCGGCTGATCGATGCTCCGATCTGCCTCTGCTATCCTCAAATGCCAGCTTAAGTCTATGAGGTCAACTGCAGCGCCCTGAAGGTCTCAGGCGTTCTCAATTGTGCTCTTCCAGAGCACTTTTTACCATAGCCGGAAACTCAACGATATCCAACATGTCGTCAAGTTTCTTTGTAAGTTTGTACGTCACCGCTTGGCCTTCTGCCATCCGCACCAATGTGCCCGCCCGGTTTTCCGCAACGGCGCCTTTACGCCACATATTGAAGACAACCCGATGCGGACATATCCCAAGACAGAGTAAGTAGTCATAGCGTCGGTCCAAGCGAACGTGATTGAATTGGAAAGTGCGGTTCGCACCCAGAGAGGCCGTCTTGACCTCAAGCAATAACGATCCAACGCGAAGATCGGTTTGGGATGTTCGATTGCCATTCCCGACTAAAATGCCGTGCTGTTCCAAGTAACGACGGATGAACGTCTCCCCGATTTCGCCTCGATTTGTGTTTCCAAGCATGCGATAGCCGATAAGCGGCGAGTCCTGCCAGATGTCTTCCGGTGCATGTTCTCGAATGATGGTAACGAGCAAATCAACTGCGTTCATTCCGGTGGTTCCCACGTGCCCCGGGAGTCACCTCTTTTCCAGAAAACGAGGAAGTAGGAGTGATTCTTCCTGGCGTGAACTTGCCTGACCGTGCGACTGACGCCTGGACGGTTGCTCCTTACTACGACGAATAGGTCTTCGGGGACGAAGCCCAGTTTGCTGTACGATTCCATGATTTCTACATGGGTGAAACGTTGGCGGTTGGAGCACACTTCGTCCTGGCATTTGACGATAAAGACCCCTCGGTCACGCAGCACCCTATAGGCCTCCACGCCCGCAGCCACATACAGCTCCAAGACCGCTTCATGGTACTTACTTGCTGTGTTATTGCCGGTCCCGTTGTTCCGATAATACGCTTCGAAAGCACTTTGGCTCTGATGGGCAGTGCCGCCTGGGGAATGCATATAGGGCGGATCGAGAACCACGCAGTCGATCTCACCGTCCTCATAGGGTAAGTCGCGACAGTCGACGCCAGTACGGATGTCCGTTCCAAGAATCCGGTATTGGTCTTTAGGAACTTCGCGCCAAAACACGCCTTCACCGTACGTTACATCCGCAATCAGGCTCAGCTTCGGGACGTAAAGTGACAAAATCTGCGGAAATACGTCCTCGTTTCCTCCCACGTGTGCGCTTAGAACGAGCTCGTTGGTCGGCAAACCGTTTTGCACAATCCGAGCACGTTTCTTCGTCTGTGTCTGCTGATTAGATGCATTCGGCATGGCGATTGTGTTCCTGGCCTGCTCCTCGTGCTTGCCATCCAGTTTCTTGGTTGCGGCGCATCTTTACGTCGGTCGTCAGGTCGAATGCGCATCCCGCAAGGCGTCATAGATCGAGTAGGCCTGCCCTACATGCGCCCCTTGCTTTTGCAGCTTTCGATGCCTTCGAATTCCGCCCTGACACGATAATGCCCGCGTCTTTTCCCTGCGACTTGGCTTCCTATACTATAACCTACTCCCCGTCGCTTAATGTGCTGTGTCGTGTGCGCGGTTGCTTATGCGTTCGCGCTTCCCTGACGAATAGGTCATCTACGTTGCGGCACCCACCGCCGTATATCAGCCTACGGCGCGGCGCCGCAGGCTTCCAGTTGGCGGCGCAGGAGTTTTTCCGCGCGCTGGCGGATGGCGCGCACGGCTTGGGGGCTGACGCCCATGCGCGCGGCGATATCCACCACGCGATGGTCCTGCCAGTAGATGGCGTAGAGCACTGTTTTCTGCTTCGGCGTGAGCGCCTGCAGGGCTATCTCGAGCTCGGCGTGGATTGCCGGTTCCGCCGTAGGTTTGCCTTTGCGCAAGCACTGCTCGGCGAGATAGGCCGTAATCTCGTCGCTGAGCGACTGGTTGTGCGCGGGGTCCGGCGGCGCGATGCGCCGGGAGGTGCGGCCGAAGTTGTGCACGCGCCACTTGAGCATGGTGCACATGTAGGCTTCGAAATTGCCGTTGCGCCGGCGGTCGTACTCGTAGAGCAGTTCCAGAAAGAGGCGCTGCACCTCCTGGCGGGCGTCCTCGGACTCCGAGGGGCGGAAGCTCCGCCTGAGACGCCGAATCTGGCGCTCCATGGGCAGACGCAGGCGGTCCATGAGCAGCATCTGGGCGGTGGTGTTGCCCTGCTGCGCCGCCTGCACCGTGGCGAAGAGTTCGTCGGGCAGACTTTTTCCGCGCGGCGGCACGGGCGCCGGTTCTTGCGCCGAGGGCTGTGCCTCGGCCAACGGCGTCGAATTCGCCACGGGCGCAGATTTTGCCAACGGCGTCGAACTCGCCAAAGCCGCTGCATTCGTCAAGGACATTGTCGCTGCCATCGCTCTTTCCTCTCCTTCGTTGGCTGGAACGGTTTCTGGTATGTAACGTCGGGATGTTTCGTGGAGTGTTGTTTATTCACGTGTCCGGGATGTCCCCCGTTCATCCTGTGACCCTTCGATCCTTCGACAGGCTCAGGACAGGCAGGCTCAGGGCGAACGGTGCTTACCAGGGGTCGTTTTACGTAGGGGCGCTTCGCGAGGCGCCCCTACAGCACGCGCCCCTGCGGTTCCTCAGGCGAATACGCGGATCACGCCGACCACCTTGCCGAGAATGCTGATGTTGTCGCCGGGGAGCGTGGGGTAGTACGGGTTGGCGGGGACCAGGAACACCTGTCCGCCGTCGCGGTGGAGGTGCTTCAGCGTGGCGGTGCCGTCTTCCCGCAGGGCCGCCACCATCTCGCCATTATCGGCGGCGGGTTGGGGGCGAATGAGCACGTGGTCACCGTCGCAGACGCAGGCATCCACCATGCTGTCGCCCTGCACGCGCAGCGCGTAGACGTCCGGGTGACGCGCGAAGACGCTATCCACGGTGAGCCAGTCCTCCACGGCCTCCACCGCTTCCACGCCGGTACCGGCGGCAATGGTGCCGCGCACCGGCACGCGCGAGACGCCTAAACCCTCCAGCATCTGTACCTGGGGCGTCAGCTCGTAGCTGCCCCAGGCCGTGCGGCGCAGGTAGCCCTTGGTCTCCAAGCGCTTCAGGTGGTGGTGCGCCGCCGCCGGTGCGCGCGCGCCGATGCAGCGGGCAATCTCTTCCAAGGTGGGCCAGCGCCCCTCCTGCTGTACGCGCGTGAGAAACGTCAGCACCTGCCGCTGCTTATTGGTCAACGGCTTACCGGTATTGTGCTCATCCATGAGCGTTTCCTTCATGTGCGCCTTCCTCTCCGCCATTAGATGTTACTCAGCGGTACCTGACACCGCGTTTTTTCCAGTATAGTAAATCTTTTATAAAATTACAACCCCTTTTACCCCTTATTTTTTACATTATTTTTGAATATAACTCTATGCAGCCCAAAAACATGGGGAAAACCATCCGCAGCCCTATGCGACCGGCACCCAAATGAGCCAGTCACGACCGCGCTGCGCACCAATCTCCCACTGCCGCACCCTGAGCGCACCGCTCTCTGTCCAAAGGAAACGCACGAGCAAGGCTGCAAAACATCCCGATCCTTCCATTTAAAGAAGCGCAAAACCACGACGCAAAGGAAAACACCCCGGTGACCCGCAAACAGAAACGCCCCAAGAGCCTCTACGCCGATCTCTTTACCGAACATGAGTTGGCGGCGCTGGAGCGCACCGCCGACAATCCGCTGCTCCAGGACGAGATCGGACTGCTGCGCATGCTCATTCGCCGCCTCGCCGCCCAACTACTCAACGCTGAAGACGACGAGCGCGCACCGGCGGACAAGATCAAGGCGGTCAAGGATCTGACGGACATCCTCCTCAACGCCCTGAAGGCGCGCCACCAACTCTCGCCCCGGGCTGAAGACAACCTGACCGAAGCCATGCGCCAGGTGGTCGCCGAGATCGAAGCGCTGGAAAAACAGGAAGAGCACACAGAGGAATACCGCCATGCTGAATGAAACACCCACACAGACGCCAAAGAAGTACGACGCGCGCTTGCACGAGTTCGCCGACCGCCTGAACCACCACGGCTGCGCCTTCGGCCAGGTGACCCGCGAGTTGGCCGAGAACACGCGGGAGGACTACGCCCGGCTGGAGGCCAAGATCAACGTGATTCTGATCGGCATTTTCGCTTCGCCGTTCGCCGCGGCCTTCCTCAACGGCATCCTGCGCAGCGTGCCGGGACAATAGGTCAGTTTGCCAAGAACCGCACCAGCGGCACGCTGCCTGCCAAGTGTCCGGAACAAGCACCGCTAAGCATTTAAATGAACATGCGTACACCAGATCTATTGCAAAGAAGCCCTGAGAAGAGCGGCTCATCGGCGGCGTCAACGCCGCGCGGTGGCGGCCGGGGATCGCTTGCCCGCGCCTTCTTCCGCTACACCCTCAACGACATTGCGCACTTCTCCCGCGTGCTTGTGGGGCGGCCGCTGCGGTCATATCAATTGGCGGTGGCGCGGGCGGTGCTCGCCAGCGTGCGGCAACGCAAAGGGGCAATTTTCACCGTCGAGATGGCGCGGCAGATGGGCAAGAATGAGCTATCCGCCCATCTGGAGGCTTATCTGCTCTACCGCTACCAGCGGCGCGGCGGCACGATCGTGAAGTGCGCCCCCACGCTGACGCCGCAAGTCCTTATCTCGCGCCTGCGCCTGGAATCGATATTAGACCGTCCCTGGCTGGCGCCCTATTGGCAGCGCGCCCACGGCAACATGGTGGCGGTCGGCAAGGCGCGGGTGATGTTCCTTTCGGCACACGAGCAGGCCAACGTCGTCGGCGCGACTGCCGATCTGCTACTGGAAGTGGACGAAGCGCAGGACGTGGACGAGGAGAAGTTCGCCAAGGAATTCCTGCCCATGGCGGCGGCGCAGAACGCCACCATCGTCCTCTACGGCACGCCGTGGACGCAAGATACGCTCCTCGCCAAATACAAGGCGCTGAACCTGGCGCATGAAGAGAACACCGGCGAGCGGCGGCATTTCTCGTATCCCTGGCAGGTGGGCGCGCGGGAGAATCCGCGCTACGGCGCCGCGGTAAAGGCGCAGATCCGCCAGCGCGGCGAGGACGACCTCGTCATTCGCACCCAGTACTGCCTGGAGGAAATTGACGACGCCACGGGCTTCTTCACGCCGCCGCTGCGAGCGGCCCTACAAGGCGCGCACGCGCGACAGCACCGGCCGAGAGCGGAAGCGCATTACGTGGCGGCGGTGGACGTGGCCGGGGAGGAATCTGCGCCGCAGGAAAGCAGGCAGTCCCGGCGGGACAGCACCGTGGTCTTGATCGGCGAGCGCGTGTGGCGGCACGACCCGCTGCTGGGATTCGCCCTGCCCGCGGTCAACGTGGTGAATGCGTACCAATGGACGGGTCTTCCCACCACCGAGCAGTACGCCCGCCTCGTGCGCTTGCTCGGTGAAGAGTGGCGGGTGCAACGGGCAATTGTCGACGCCACCGGCATCGGGGATGCGCTGGCGCGTTTCTTGCAAGCGCGGCTGGGGGAAGACCGCATCGAGCCGTTTACGTTCACGGCCCAATCCAAGAGCGCGTTGGGCTACGACCTACGTAGTTTAGTCGGCAGCGGACGCCTGCAATTATGGGCGGACGACGGTTCTGCCGAGTTCCGGGAGTGCTGGCGGCAGGTGCGGCGGTGCCAATTGTCACTGCATCCGGGGAATCGCATCTCCTTTCACGTTCCGGCAAGCCAGGGACACGACGACTACGTGTCGGCCTTGGCAATGCTTACGCGCACGGTGGAAAGCGGCGCGCCGCCCGCGGTGTCGGTAGCGCTGCCGCCGCGAGAAATACAGACGGAAGGGTACTAATTGTGGGTGACGACTACGTGCGACGGGCGCAGGTTGCAAACCTACGCTACCGGAAGTGCGCGGAGGCTCGTCTCCCTCCGTGTAGCGCGGGGGCTTGTCCCCCGCTCTTGGACGAAGAACCCGGAGAGTTTGTTGGCAGCGGGTTCATTTCGTGCGCTGGGCACAGCACCTGCCTGCCGCGATCAGAAACAGACTGGATTCCGGCTTCCGCCGGAATGACGGAGTAACTGACCTTCTCCGCGTAGCGCGGGGGCTTGTCCCCCGCTCTGTAGGGGAAGGTTAAAGGTTGCTAAGACCAGATGGATTCCGCGCCCCCGTGCGGGGGCGAACTTTCGCGGGAATGACGGAGAAACGGCACTTACGCACATAGATTGAAACAGAAAGCGAACGCAATGGCAGAACAGACCGGACAGTGGTGGCAGCGCTTGGGTGAACGCCTCTTTGGCGACGTAATCCAGGCGCGGGTTCAGGAAGCCGTGGCGGCGGAAGACATCGGCTACCGGCAAGTTGCCGGCGCCACCGAGACCCGGGACGACCCGCTCTGGGACCAGCAGCGGCTGCTGCGGGAGGTCTACGAGGCCTACGTCACCAATCCGCTGGCGTATGCCGTGATCGACGTGCAGGCGAACTTCGTGCTGGGCGGCGGCGTGCGCGTTGCATGCGCAAGTGCGGTGGTTCAGGAGGCGGTGGACGCCTTTTGGCAGCATCCCGACAACGCCATGGATACGCGCGTCTACGACCTTTACACGGAGCTTTCCCTCTACGGTGAGCAGTTCGTGCGGGTCTTCAGCGACCCGCTCACGGGTGAGATCCGGCTGCGCCAGCTTGATCCGCTGCTGATCGACCAGATCGAGACCGCGCCGGAAGACATCGAGCAGAAACTACGCTTCCGCGTGCGCGGCATCGGCCAGGACCCGGGCTATTGGATCGCGGCGGCGGAGATGGAGCACTTCACCATCAACCGCGTGTCAAACGCGCTGCGTCCCCGCAGCGATCTGGCGCCGCTCCTGCCGTGGCTCAAGCGCTACCGCGACTGGCTCGTCGACCGCGCCCGCATCAACCGCCTGAAGGGCAGCTTCATCTATGACGTGACCGTGCGCGGCGCCACGCGGAACGATCTGCTCGCCAAGATGGCGGCGTACGCCCAACCGCCCGCGCCCGGCACCGTGGTCTTCCACAACGAAGCCGAGACCTGGCAGCCGGTGCAGCCCTCCATTGGCGCTGACGACGTGGCCGCCGACGGGCGGGCGCTGAAGCTCATGATCGCGGCGGGCGCGGGTCTGCCGGAGCACTACCTGGCCGAGGGTGGGCACGTGAACCGCGCGACGGCGGCGGAGATGGGTCTGCCGACCCTACGGCGGTTTCAGCGCCGCCAGGAATTGTTCGGCCGCTACCTGCGCCGTCTCGTCGCGCGGGCGATCCAGGCCAAGCAAGACGCTGGAATGCTCGCAACGAATGTCGACACGTCGTTTCGGGTGGTCTTTCAGGAAGTCCAACCGGACATCGCCCACGTGGCGGGGCCGCACGCGGAATCGTTCGCACGTTCGTTGCAGCTTGCCCGATCAGAGGGCTGGCTCGATTCGGAAGACGCCGCGCGTCTCTTCCGCCGCTTTCTCGCGGATGAGGAGTAAGGGAATGGGCGAACATACTGCTACGCGCGAACTACCGAATCTGCTCTCGTCAAGAGCGAACTACTCTCCGTCACTCCCGCGAAAGCGGGAGTCCATCGGGGCTGAGCGGCTACGGTCACTCGGGGTCGTAGTCCAGCATCTCGCTGAGTTGCTCTTTGGTCATGCCCGCCGCGCGCAGCAGGACCAGGACGACTTCGGGTTTCAGGGCTTCGGATTGAGAGAGCGGCCCGCCGGTTGCCTGGCCGACGCGGGGGTGAATTGTTGCCGTTTCGGCAACGGCCACCACCGGGATGGTCTCGCCTTCACTAAGATCGGCGGCGATCCAGGCTGGGAGCAGATTGCGCAATTGCGCCAGGGCTTCTTCCTCAGTTTCGCCGCGCGCCACCCGGTCGTGGAGGGGAACGGCGACAGCGCAGACCCGTTGCTCGCCGTGCCAGGTGACGGCCGGCAGGCGGTACGTGGCATCACCGACGTCCACGGCGACGGTGTGCAGAGCCAGCGTATCGGCGGGCGGGTCTTCCTGGGAAAGGAACATCTCCGCCGCCAGGGTGAGGTCGGCAACGACCTCAGCGACGGTATCGCCCTGCACGACGCAGCCGGGGAGCGTGGGCACTTCCGCCCAGTAGCCGCCGGCCTGGGAAGGCGCGACGACGACGGTGAGGGAGGCCGTGGGGACAGAGGGTCTGCGCATGTTCATAAAGGCCATTGTACCAAGTGGCCGCTATGCGGCCACAGTCGAGAAGGTGAACCGGCGGCGGTTTTTTAAATCGTCATTCCCGCGAAAGCGGGAAGGTGGATTCACATTTCAAGTGCAACACCTGGT